>CANCER010000018.1 GCA_947375135.1 Comamonadaceae bacterium
CTGGCTGCTTTGGTATAACCGGACTCGACTGCATTCGACGCTGGCCTATGTCAGCCCGGTGCAGTTCGAGCAGAACTGGCTTGCCAATCAGCCCAAGCAAGCCAACTCATGATCTCGGTTATGGGATACGGATTCCAGGGGCAAGGTCAGATATCCCAACTCTGGTTTGTGCGAGAACCGGAAACAGTGCACATGCACTAAGCGCTAGTACGACCAATTTCATCATCAAATTCCCCACGTGTTATTGGAAGAACGACCACAAGCCAAACGGAGGCTTTGTCGGCCTATTGTGCATAGGACTCTTTGCGTGGCATTGCGAATAGTCAATCGCTTTGGCTACCAATAACTGACATCGTATGCATTGCCCACGCATAGAGACACGGTCTCTTGGAGAGCGCGAGGCCCGTTGGAGTAAGAAAAAGTAGCCGTGATTCCTTGACACATCCGGATGGGCAATTTGCGTTGACTTTTCGCAATTGTGAAAACCAACGCATGGGATACCGTGATCGGAGTTTTCGGGGGAGTACCTATGAATTCTGAAGCACGCCCAGGGCTGACCCTGATCAGAGCGGGTGCGTCCGGCATTGGGGTTTACATCACTCTGACGCTTGCATCACCGGCAGAACACTTTCTATCAACGACTGAAAATATTTACCTTAACTGGAGAAACCTATGACATACAGCAAGAGCACTTCAAAGAAGGGCGAAATTCTTGATCGGGCAAACGGCCGTTCAAATGGCGGGCAAGCTGAGGCTCCTTTTTCAGTACCCGCCTTCTTTGGCGACTGGATGCGTTTTGCCCAATCCACACCCCTGTCACCAACCCAATACAAGCAACCATCCGGTGATCAAATTTTTCTAATCCCCTCCACCCTCTCTGCAGCCCTCGTCAAAGGTATGAGCGATCTCGGTCGGGCAGCTGATCCCGTGGCATTTTTTGCGGCCTATAACGAGGTAGTCAGTCATCAGTTGGATGAATGTGTAAAACCCATTGCATCAGCGATGGAACAGCTGTTCGACATGCAAATGCTTTGGTTTCACTGGTTGGAAGAAATGGCGTCTCTGCCGTCGTTGCAGGAAGGAACCAATCAGCGACAGAAAGACGTTGCGCGCGCGTCCTGGCTCAATGCGCAGGACGAATGGCTAGCCATGAGTCAGCGCTGGATAGACAGGTCCGTGGGGAATTCGAAGGCGGCACAGCCTGCAGGCTGACCTCACGTGCGTCAGCCAGGACCAACTTCAAGACGAACATGCACGTCCGCACTTTGTTACGGCCATTTTTTTGACCCTAAAAACCGCAGTTAACCGGTTCCAGTTTCCGCAGATAGAGGGTTAAGCCGTTCCATCATGGATGGCTATCTTGTCGCTCACCTACCGCAGCAGCAGGCTCCATATGTCAGTTGACTTGATCCGCTTCGCAGCTTCTTTGACCTACCGCAGAGTCGCATGGATATAGATCCAGCCGGAGCTGCGCCACCGCCTGGGAGATGCCTTTGTCAGTGCCTTTATGGGGCGCGATCCCTGCGCAGCGTGCACCATTGCTGCTTTGTGCCGTTGCTTGTTCTGGCCATCCGGACCGTGGCGTTCCCGAGCTCGGACCTTGGCAACTGATTGCGCTGCCAGGTTGTACTGAAAAAGGTTTTGCCGCGGCGGGCATGCGGATTTGCGTAATCGCAACGGCCGCTATGCCTGCGATGCTTAGAGTGCATTGCAGACCCGGCCCTCATTCTGAGTACGCAGACCGTGGCAGCAACTAGGAGAAAAAGATGATGACCGACTCCGACCTCAAGATCACCTTAATGGAACGCTTCAACACCATTCCAGACGTAGACGCCTCGGATATTGATATCCATGTGAAGGACGGTATGGTGACCCTGAACGGACAGGTGGACACCCACCAGACGCGCTTCCAGGTGGAACGCGCGGCGCGCAGGGTTCCCGGCATCAGGGCGCTGAAGATCCACATCAAGCCTCGGCAGTAGTCGCCCGGCGCCAAGCCCAATTACCGGGCTATTGCGCAAATGGGCGCGTCGGCGGTGGTGGGCGACCGTGGTCTGGCTGCGCATTCCGCAAGCGCTGAATGCCAAGGTGCCGTATCGCAACCAGGGCTCGGGCTTCATCAGTGCCAGCGGAATGTGATCACTGGCACCAATGCCTGCTGGACAAAAAGCCCAAGGCTGTGTCACTGCTGATCTGGCGCAACGGGGCTCGCATCGATGTCCCCACCGATCTGCGCTGATTCATGCCCAGCCCTGACGCAGGAGTATTGCCTGTGAAGTCGGAAGCGACGACAACATGGAAACCTCAAAGGCAAGACGTCCGTGCATTCCAGTTTTCTGGGTTGCTCACAGCATTGAGGGCTCCGCTCCGATACCTGCAACGGGATTGCCAACACGCTGCTGGGGAATAGAGGCGATCATGCAATCCGTGGTGAGGACCAAGCTGGCAATCGAGGCCGCGTTCTGCAGCGCCAGACGCGTTACCTTGGCCGGGTCGATGACGCCCATCTGCAGCAAGTCACCGTAGTTGCGCGTCGCCGCGTTATAACCCCATGCGGTCAGGCTCGATTCATCAATCTTGTTCAAGACAACTGACGGCTCCTCCCCGGCATTTTTGACGATTTGGCGAAGCGGCTCTTCGAGCGCACGCGCGACCAAGCGAATGCCCGACGTTTCATCAAGCGTCTCGCCTTCCAGCGTCAGTAGCACGCGCCGGGCACGCAACAAGGCGACGCCCCCACCAGGCACGATTCCTTCTTCCACTGCAGCCCGCGTGGCATGCAGCGCGTCTTCCACGCGCACCTTGCGCTCCTTGAGTTCGGTTTCGGTGGCAGCGCCAACCTTGATCAGTGCAACGCCGCCTGAGAGTTTGGCCGCGCGTTCCTCCAGCTTCTCGCGGTCGTAATCGCTGCTGGCGGCATCTCGCTCCTTGCGGATCACGGCTATGCGCTCCCGGATCGCCTTCGGATCGCCGGCACCTCCTATGATCGTGGTGTTTTCCTTGTCGATCTCGGCGCGCGTGGCGCGCCCCAGGTCGGAAAATGTTATTTTGGAAAGTGGCAGTCCGACTTCCTCGCTGGCCACCTTGGCGCCGGTAAGAATGGCAATGTCCTGCAGCATGGCCTTGCGTCTATCGCCAAATCCGGGCGCCTTGACAGCGCAGGTCTTGAGAGCGCCACGCATGGTGTTGATCACCAGCGCCGCCAATGTGTCATTTTCAATATCTTCTGCAATCACCAGCAATGGAACATTGGCCTTGACCACTTCCTCAAGCAGGGGCAACAGATCGTTGAGAGATGCCATCCGGCTGTCGCACAGCAGGATGGCAACATTTTCAAGCACCGCGCTCTGCCGCTCCGTATTGTTGATGAAGTAAGGCGATAGGAATCCACGGTCAAACTGCAGCCCCTCCACCACCTCCAGCACGCTGACCAGGCCCGAGCCATCCTCAATTGAAATGGCGCCGGCACGTCCTACTTGGTCGATGGCGCTAGCCAGAAGCTCACCAATCGATCGGTCGTTGTTGGCAGAGATCGCGGCAACGTGCGCAATTTCTTGCGAAGTGACGCAAGGGCGGGACATGGCCTTTAGTTCTTTCACTACAGCTTCAATCGCGCGCTCAATGCCGCGCTTGAGATCCATCGGGTTCATGCCTCCGGCCAGATAGCGTAGACCTTCATGGATCATGCTGTGGGCCAGAACGGTTGCTGTGGTTGTGCCGTCACCCGCCATCTCGCTGGTGCGAACGGACACTTCACGCAGCAGTTGCGCACCCATGTTTTCAAAGCGGTCTTCCAGTTCGATGGATTTGGCTACCAGCACGCCGGAGTTGACGATCTGGGGTGAGCCAAACTCGCGCTCCAAAATGACAGTTCTGCCGCGTGGTCCCAGCGTCACTTTTACCGCTTCGGCCAAGGCATCCACTCCGCAGCGAATCTTGTCGCGGGCAGCCTCATGAAAAACTATTTGCTTTGCTGACATTGTTGTCCCTTTTCAATCAGAAGGCGCAAGCTCTCCGGCGGGAATCGCCTTTTGCATGAGCCCTGAAGCTGGAATGGCTTGATAAAAGCCCCATCGCAGCCACGCACACCTTCGCTTTCACAATGCGCCAGTACGAGGTTTTTTTGTTGCGAAATATCAAATGAAAGATGGCTTGCATCTCCACTGAACAGTTAGTTATTACAGATCAATCAAGCCAGACCGCGAAGCCACGCGTACCAGGCAAAGTGCGATACTGAACAGAAGTTGCAAATCAAGCTCATCAGCGTGCGCTGCTGCAGCCCCTTCGAGAAGTGATATGACTATATTGAAACTACTCCCTTCCGAGTTGCGTCGCACGGTCGATGCCGTCTCACTGGGCTTTGCTAACACCGCAGAATTGTTGCACCTGCAGTTGCCCTGGATTGGCCAGGAACGTGCCGAGCAGGCTGCCCGTTTTGGCTTGACGATTGACCAGCCTGGCTACAACCTGTTTGTATTGGGCGAGGTGGGTAGCGGGCGCAGTACCTTGATGACCCAGATGATGCGTAATGAAGCCGCGAAAAGAGCGGCTCCGCCGGATCTGTGTTATCTGCACAACTTCGATGCGCCTGAGCGTCCGCACGCCCTGCGCCTGCCGGCAGGCGAGGGCCGTCTCATGCGCCAACTCATGGGTCAGTTTGCCAAGACCTTGCAGTCTGACATACCCAAACGGTTTATGGAGGCTGACTTTAAGGCCGAGAGCGGGCGACTTACCAGTGCCAACAAGGTAGAACAGGAGCGCGCCTATCTGGAGCTCAGCACCTATGCGGATGCCCGCGACTTTGCGTTGCTGCGCGAGCAGGGCAATATGGTCTTCACGCTCAGAGATTCCCAAGGCAAGCCGCTGACAGCCGACAGGGCACTGGCGTTGAGCCGCGAAGAGCGCGCAAAAATTGATGGCGCAGAAGAGGCCCTGCGTGCAGAAATAGGACGCTATCAGGAGAAGACCCGCGCCATGGAGCGCGTGCTCAACGAGGGCCTGGCTTCCCTGCGGCGACAAAGGGTCAAGCCCCTGCTGGACCATGCTCTGCAGACCATCCGCAATGAAATGCGCAAGCAGATCAAGGACACGGTCAAGATAGGGAGTTACCTCGACCAGGTATGCCATGACATTTTGGAAAATATCGAAGTGTTTGAACCCTGCGATGACGAGCAAGCCCGTCTGGATGCATTGTTGGAAGTGGTGTCCCGCTTGCGCGTCAACGTGGTGGTGGACAACTTCGGTCTGCAAGGTGCCCCCGTTATCACCGAGGACAATCCGCTGTTTCGCAAGCTATTTGGCAGCATTGAATACGAGTCCGAAGACGACATGCTGGTCACCGACTTCTCCCGCATACGGGCTGGGAGTCTGCTCAAGGCGCATGGTGGCTTCTTGATGCTGCACCTGCGTGACCTGCTGGCGGACGAGCCGGTGTGGGAGAAGCTTAGACGGTTCTTACGCAGCGGCCGCCTGCAGATCGAAGAGCCCGGCATGATGTATGCACCCATTGCTGCGGTATCCCTGCAGCCGGAGCCGGTCGATGTGGACGTAAAGATCGTGCTGATTACCTCCGTGGAAGACTATTACGCCGTGCAGGAGGGCGATCCGGAATTTGCCCGCCGCTTTCGCAGCAAGGTCGATTTTGCAGAGAGCTTTCCGGCGACGCCCGAATCCTTCAACGCGACGGCCATTTTTGTGGCGCACACTTGCCGGCGCATGGGGCTTATCCATTTTTCTGCAGATGCCGTGGCGGTGGTCATAGAGACCTCTCACCGCGAAGCACAAGACCAGACCCGCCAGAGCGCGCTGTTCGAGCGGTCTGAGGCGCTGGTCATAGAAAGCAGCACGTTTGCAAGGCAGCGGAGTTTGTCGGTAGTGGACGCGCAGGACGTTCTTGCTGCGATTCAGGCGCGCGTGCACCGCCACAGCTACCCCGAAGACCGGATGCAGGAAGCTATTGTGGCCGGTGAGCGACTGCTTGATGTGCATGGCGAGCGGGTAGGGCAGCTCAATGGCCTCACCGTGGTGGAGTTGGGCGACTATGCATTTGGCTTGCCCATGCGGGTCACGGCGCGCACACATGCCGGGAACGGGGGCTTGCTCAACATCGAGCGCGAGGCAAAGCTCTCCGGCCCGATTCACGACAAGGGGGTGATGATTTTGCACAGCTACCTCGTCGCCTTGTTTGCCCACATTGCGCCTCTTGCGCTCAATGCGGCGGTCGTTTTTGAGCAGGAATACAGTGGGGTCGAGGGGGATTCAGCCTCTTGTGCAGAGCTGTATGCACTGTTGTCGAGCTTGTCCGATTTGCCACTTAAGCAGGGCATTGCCGTGACAGGTGCGGTCAATCAACATGGTGAGATGCTGCCGGTGGGGGGGATCAACGAAAAGATTGAAGGCTATTTCCGCAGCTGCACACTTCTGGGGCTGGACGGACAGCAGGGCGTTTTGATTCCAGCGCGCAACCGCCGCCATTTGATGCTCCATGCCAGCGTGGTGGAGGCGGTGGCCCAGGGGCGTTTTCATATCTACGCAGCAGACCTGGTCGGCCAGGGGATGGAGCTCCTGACCGGCGTTCCTATTGGAGAATTAAATGCATACGAGTACCCGAGCCAGACAGTGCTTGGGCGAGTCCAAAGAACCTTGCAAAACTTCCGGCAGGCCTGCGAAAGGCCCCGCCCTGCAACCACCCCCCGCAGGTTGCAAAAATTTCAGATCGAAAGCAAGCGCCATCACAAATGATGGCTAAACGGGCCCGGCATTTCTGAACAGATAGCCCTTGTTACGTATGGTCTTGATTTGAACTTGCGGGTTTGGGAAGTCACCCAGTGACTTGCGCAAGCGGCTAATGCGCATGTCAATGGAACGGTCAACACCATCGGGCGCGTAACCTCGCAGGGCAACCAGGATTTTTTCGCGCGAAAGCACATTCCCCGCCTGTTGCGCCAGTATCCAAAGCACGTCGAAATCAGAGTCGCCAAAGTCGATCGCTGTGTCATCAATTTTCACGGTCCGGTCGCTCTGGTTGATGGTGAAGTTTCCAAAGCGGAGGGTCTTGTGCATTTTTCCAGGCTGACCTCCGATGCCTCTGTGTTCCAGACAAATATGAACTTGGCGCTCCAGCACATAGAGATCGATCGGCTTGCGCGAATGGGCATCGGCGAGGAATGGCGCTCCCAGTAAAAGTTCTTTGTCAGACCGACGTCGCGACACTATAAAAATTTTGCCCGAATACAAAGGCCTTAACTCTTGGCAAATTTCGCCCCCGTCTTTATTCGTCAGATAAACGTCCAAAATAAGCAGCGCAGGTGGCTTCTGACAGATGCGCGCCGTAACCAGCAATCCATCGGATTCGGAATCCACCTGGTGACCTCTAGCGCTAAAAAAACTGACAGCCTGATCCAGGAAATGCAAATCGGCTGAAGCGATAAAAATATGGGGCATGGGTCTGCTCTCATCATTCGTATATGCGATTTCTCGAAGTACTGAAGATAGATCGATAAGATTTTGTGACATTGCGTCGACTTTAGTGACGTTATCTATACATGAACTTGACAAATCGCAATTGGCTAAAAATTATGATTTCCAGCAGAGTGGCCGGTTGTCGGAGACTCATTTACTTTAGGAAATCACATCATGGTTAGAAAAACGTCTGTCGCCTTGGCTTTGGCTTGCTGCGCAGTGGCTGCACCCGTCTGGGCTGTTAGCACTGCTACCGGTACATTTTCTGTCGGTGTCACGTTGACATCCAAATGCGAAATCAACTCTACCAACGGTGCGACTGGTGCAACGATTTCAGCGCTACCCATCGCCTACACATCTTTTCAGACTACGGCTTCGACTGGTTCAACCACGTTCAATGTTCGCTGCACCAAAGACCAGGCGTATAGCCTGGCGCTCGACAATGCCGACGTCACCGACGGTGTAACCGGACTCGCTTACACATTGAATCTTTCTACTGCGAATTCCCCATCTGCAACAGCCAACGCGGCGGTGACTGGACAGGTGGGCGTTGGCCTGACACCAAAATCCTATTTTGTGAATGCCAACATGGCGGCAGGACAGGATGGCACGGTTCTGACCACAGGGACACCCAATTCGACCCGTACATTGACCGTGAGCTATTGAGAAGGTCCGGCTAGTGATGCACACCGCCCGCGTCCTGTTGGTGCTTTTTACCCTGGGCTCGGGGGTGTCTGCCACATTGGCTTCAGATGTTGCTTCCCACAAGCTGCAAGCCCCATTTCAGGTGCGCATCACAGCGACCGTTTTGCCTACCGTCTGTGTCACCCGGGCAGGTAAGGCCCGCAGTGACAATGCGCGTATCGCCTGCCGAACTAGCGAAGTGCCGAGCTTCAGCGTACCAGGGCGCCCCGATGTGCTCGTTATAAACACGGCCAAAAATGCGCAGGAGACCGAAGGCCAGGTTCCCAGCGATGTCCACCTTAACCGGCTCGAGCCGACTGCTGCGGGCCCCGAAACAACGGATACAGACGCGCGAGCCTTTGATGCCGCGCGCCTGATAGCCCCAGCTAACACCCCACCACCAGAAGAGATCGAGGTGTCATTTTGAAGTTCCCCCTGATCCTGTCAGCATGTCTTTTTGCGCTAAGCGCAGAGTGCTCGGCCGGTGCATTCTCCGTGTCGCCGGTCCGGCTGTACTTCGAGCCGCGAGACCGGGCTGTGGCGGTCACCCTGGTCAATGAAGGCGATGCCGAAATCGCACTGCAAGCCGACATCAACACCTGGACGCAGGACTCAGCCGGCACGGACAAACTTGAACTGACCGAAGATCTGATCGTGTCCCCACCAAGTCTCAGGCTCGCACCGCATAGCAAACAGGTGGTTCGTTTGGCGCTCCTGGTGCCGCGCGACCTCAGCCGCCAAATGACCTACCGTCTGGTCGTGCGCGAAGTGCCAGAAGTATTAGTCCCGGTGGAATCGGGTGTGCAGTTGCCGATCGCCCTGGTACTCAATATGCCGGTCTTCGTCACGCCGAAGGGTGCCAAACACGCGGTGCGGTGCGAGCTGAGCCCAGGGCTGGCCCAGGCCGTGGGCGTCACCTGCGAAAACACCGGCAACGCTTACGCGCAACTCCGCTCCGTTGAACTGAACCAAAACGGAAAAACGCTGGCGCGTTTTGAGGGTGGCTTGTACCTGTTGCCGGATGTGAAGAAAACCTTGCAGCTCAAGCCCGAAGAGGATGCGACCATGGCTCCCGGCGCTGCAGAACTGACCATCACTTGCGATGACCGCAAGCCCCTCAGCTTCAATGTGAACCTGCGGTGAAAAGGCGTGTGCTGGTCAGTTTGCTGTTCGCTGCGGCAACCGTTCAAGCCCAAGTCAGCGCGCCACCAAACCCGGGCCCGGTTGCTGCCTCCGCTGAAGGCGCCGTCAAGAGCGTATTGCGGCCCTTAGACGTACTCCTCAATCAGGCGCCAATGGGCCAATGGACACTGCTGGAGCGAGACGGGGCGCTGTACGCAAGCCCGGACACCCTGCAAGAGTGGCGACTGATGGCTCCGAAAGGCACACCTTCCGTGAACTACCGTGGCAACGCGTGGCTGCCACTGTTTGCCCTACCGGGTTACCGGGCACGTTTTGACTTCAGCAGCCAATCGGTGGACCTGGAGTTCGCGTCTACTGCCTTCGTTGGCACGCGCCTGGCAAACGAAACAGAGGGCCCACCTGCCTTGTCACCTGCAGCACCGGCGTTCTTTCTTAACTACGATGTCTCGCATACGGCATCGAACAGTGCGGGTTCCGCCTTCCAGCAGGACACCGGGGCCCTGACCGAGTTCGGACTGGCGCTTGGCATGGGTACCTTGATCTCCAGCGCAGTCGGTACCAATTTAGGAAATAGCCGTGCCGGTCAAGCCCCGCAGTGGCAACGCCTGGAGACCACCTGGACCCAGGACTTTCAAGACAAAAACCACACCTTGCGCGTGGGCGACACCAGCTCACGTCCTTCCATGTGGGGGCGTTCGCTCTATTTTGGTGGTCTGCAATTTGGCAGTAACTTTGGCCTGACGCCTGGATTTTTAAGCCAGCCAATCCCTAACGTCAGCGGAACCGCCAACAGCGCCAGCACTGTTGAGCTTTACGTCAATAACGCGCTGCGCCAGACTTCCAATGTGCCCGCCGGGCCATTCACGATTGAGAACCTGACCCAACTCACGGGGGCCGGTGAGGCCCGCGTGGTAGTGCGCGATCTGCTGGGCCGGGAGTCCTTGCTGGTGAAGCAATTCTTTGTCAACAGCAACCTGTTGAAACCGGGGCTCACGGACTGGAGCGTGAGCCTGGGGCGCGAGCGTTATAACCTCGGCACGGAAAGCGCAGACTACCGCGACGCATTCACCTCTGCAATGTTCCGCAGTGGCATCACTGATAGCTTCACGCTGGAGGGCCAGGCCAACGGGTCCCAAACACGGCAAGACCTGGGTCTGGGAGTCAACATAGCTCTGCCTTTTCAGGCGCTGGGCCAGATGGCTTTCGCGCACAGCCAGGATGGCACCTTCGGCGCTGGCTCCAAGTTGCTGTTCGGCGTGGACCAGCAGTCGCTGCGCAGCGGCTTCAGTGCGCGCGTGGTGCTGGCTGACAGTGACTTCCGGGAGTTGGGTTTTGGCCCGACCGAGTTGCCTTACCAGCGGGAGCAGTCCATTAACTATCGCTACTCCTTTGGTGACCAGGCATCCATCAGCCTAGGCGCAGCGCGGCTCGAGAGCTATAAGAGCGTTGTCAGCAATGTGCTGTCAGCCAGCTACTCGCTACGCGTAGGAGCGCGCGGCGCGTTGGTATTCAGTGGCACCCAAGTCAGCGGCAACAACACCGGTTACATGGTCGGTGTTTCGCTGGTGTTGCCTCTTGAAAGCAATAAGACCGTCACTGCCAGTGCCACCCGGAGCGAGAGCACGCATGACGGTTACATCGCGGTCACCAGCCCCCTCAGCAGCGAAGTGGGCATCGGATGGCGTGCCCTGGCCGGGGGCCGAGCCGACAACAGTCTGACCGAGGGCGGCATTTACTACCAGGGTGGCAAGGCTTATCTGGGAGCGGACCTGAGTGTTGCCGGTTCAGCCCAGACCTTGCGCCTGAACGCACAGGGTGCGCTGGTCGCAATGGCCGGTGCGGTTTTCGCTGCAAGGCGACTGGATGAGAGTTTTGCCCTGGTGGAGGTGGCTGGTTATCCGGATGTCGGTGTTGGCTTTCAGGGTGAGGCGTTAACCCGCACCGATTCAAAAGGGCAGGCGTTACTGCCCAGGCTAGCAGCCTATCAGCGCAACAATATCCGGCTAGACCCCAATGACCTTCCATTTAGCGCCGAGCTTGACAGCATTGAACAAGTTGCAGTGCCTGCCTGGCGCAGTGGGGTCAAGGTCACGTTCCCCGTGCGCTCCGGGCGAGGTGCTTTGATTCGCCTGCTATTCGATGATGGGGTGGCTGCTCCGGCAGGGGCTCGCATTGAACTCGTCGGCGACAACAAGGCGTTCTTTGTGGCCCGACGCGGTGAAGCGTATGTCACCGGACTGCAATCGGAAAACACCCTGCAGCTCAAATGGAAAGACCAAAGTTGCAGCTTTAACGTCACGCTGCCACCGAATCAAGCAGACGATATTCCACGCCTGGGACCCCTGCTCTGCAAAGGAGTTGTCAGATGACTGAAATTTGCCTGCCCCGCCTGGACTTACGGTTACTGGGGGCTATTTGTTCCGTGGTTGCGCTGGTACTGCCAACCAGGGCGCAAGCGGGTACCTATTCTTGTTCCATTGCATCAGCCCCAGGCGTCACCTTGATCTATGCCCCGTTTTCAGCGACAGCCCTCACTGCGACGGGATCGGTCACGATCAACTGTGCAAAGTCAGGTGCTAACTCAGATACGGTGTACTACGAGTTGGGGACCGACGGGGGCATCAATCTGAATGGCACACAAAGTCGGGTGGTGAGCGGCTCAGCCGACAGCATTAGCTACGGGCTTTGGAAGGACAGTGCACGCACTCTGCCCTGGACCGACCTTTCCAGCCAAAGGATCAAGGGATCGATCACCGGGACATCCACCACCTCCATCACCCTCAACTATTATTTTGTGTTCTCAGCCCTGCAGAACTCCGCAGTGGGAAACTACACCGATACCCAAACAGTGAAGCTATACCAAAGTGCGACAAGTACCATGCCCACGGGTTTTACATCAGCCCCTGCCAGCATTGCGGTTTCGGTGATTGCCCAATGCACCTTGAGTTCACCCCCTGGTAATCTCATGTTCAATTACACGTCGTTTCAGAGAGCGGCGGCTACAGTGAACACCGCGTTTGCCGTAACCTGCATTTCCGGCGTGCCCTACACGATGGCACTAGATGCCAGTTCCGGTACCTTGCTTGGTTTGGACTATTCACTTTCCCTTAACAAGACCGGTACGCAAACCGGGACAGGCGGAGCTCAAAGCGCATCCATTAACGGCTCCATGGCTTCGGGCCAATCCGGTACATGCAGTTTGGCAAGCTGCACCTCGTCGGCAACACGAACGCTCACTATCAGTTATTGAGCGAAACTAGGAAGCAGAAAGCACGACGTTCCAAGCGGTGTCGTATCGACCTTGAACAGGTCCAGACTCACCACCGGGCTGCGTCGCACTTTCTGGCACTCCCGTCTTCTATGCAGCGACGCCCAAGTAATGTGCAGCATCGACGTCCTGAAGCGGTGTGGGTATCCCCACAACCGTTGCCGTAACAGTGGCTACATTGACGTTCGCTCCTGTTGCGTAGCTACCTGTAACGTCCATCGAAAAGCCCGGAACGCTGCTGGGTGCCAGGCTTCCAATCACCAGGTCCGCGCCAGAGTCACTGCCGTTCAAGTCGAATCCCGGGTCGGACAGGACCACATTGGTTAGCGTGACATTGCCTGTGTTTTGAACCACAAAGCGGAACATCGGCGCTATGCCCGCTGCGGCCGATAACGTCGGACCTGTCTCTAACGTGTTGGCATCGAACCAGTTTGCTCCGTTGTCAACCGACACATACTTTGTCAAGTCTACAGAAGGGGCGATGTACAAGTAGGCGTTCTCGCTGTCCGTCTTGGTCCCGCCCTGCGGGCTTGTGGCTGTCGAGTCGTTGAATAAGAAGCCGTCCTTCGCGTTGTTGTCCAGATCCGCTTGTGTCAGCGTATACGAGTCATAGACATCCTGATGTTGGCCCGGGGCAATCGAGCCGACATCCACATTAACCCCGGTGAGGTTATCCTTTATCACCACATGCGTCAGTGTGACGTTGCCGAGGTTGGTTGCCGTGAATCGGTAGTGCAGAATATCTCCTGCGAAATCGGCGATGGCATTGCCGTTGCCACCGTCAGCTCCGAGGTAACTCTCGTCGTACTGCATGGCCACTTTGGTAATCACCGGCACGCTTTCGGAGTCTGACACACTAGGCGACTGGTCGCTGGCGGCGGTCACGGTGTTGGTGAGGAAACCGGAAGACGCAGGGTTGCCGTAATTGTCCAGGTCTGCCTGTGTCAGCGTATATGTTTCGGCCTGAGTCACTGGTGCACTATTTACAGAAAGCGACCCTAAGTCCATGTCAATCCCGAGCAGCGGATCCTTGATGGTTACATGGGTCAGATCCTCGTTACCCACGTTAGACACGGTGACCGTGTAGTGCAGGACATCACCTGCAGCATTAGCGGTTCCGTCGCCATCGCCGCCATCAACGTAAAGAAATTTCTTGTCGACCAGCAGTGCCGGAGTGACAAGAAGTGGCACCAATTCGTCGTCGGTGGCCGCTGCGGTCTGGAGGCTGTCAACGGTGACGCTGTTGTGGATGTAATAAGGGGACGCTGCGTCATTGCCATGGCTGTCAATGACCTGCTGGGTCAGGATATAGCTGCTAAGGTAAGTCTTGCTTTCTCCAGGTGCCAGTGTAAGTCCAGTCACACTCAAACCAGCGATCTCATCCATCACGCTCACGTCGGTCAGCGTGACATTGCCCGCGTTGAACACCAGGGTGCCATAGTTAATGGATTCACCAGCCAAATCGGCTTTGCCGTTGCCATTCCCACCCGTGACATCGATGAAGTACTTGTCCACACCGATTCCCGGGGCGCTCACCAGCGTGGCGCTCTCGGTGTCGCTGATGGTAGCGGTTTGCTTGCTTACCGCAGTAGCGGTATTTTCGATGCTACCGTCGCCGCCACCATTGGTGTCCAGATCCGACTGTTGCAATATGTAGGTGGCATCGTAGGTATGCTGAGCACCCACGGCGAGTTCGGCAAGGGTCTCATCCAGACCGCTTTGGGTATCCAATACATGTACATTCGTGAGCGTGGTGTTACCGTTATTGGCGACCTGGATCGTGTAGTGCAGAACATCACCTGCGCTGTCAGCAACTGTGTTTCCGTCAGGGCCGGTGGATCCTGTGTAAACCTTGTTCAGGGTCAGGTAGTTGCGCGCGACGATAGGTGCCCGCGCGGAAGCCTCGATGGCCGTCGTTTGGTCGCTGTCGGCTGTAGCGGTGTTGTCGATATCAGAATCGCCACCGCCGTTGTTATCCAGGTCGGCCTGTGTCAGCGTGTAGTGGCTGACGTAAGACTTGACCTCGCCCGGTGCCAGCGTCACTGCGCTGATATGTTGGTTGGTCAAGGGATCATCCACACTGACACCGGTCAGGGTGATATTGCCCGTGTTTTTCACAAACACTTCGTAGTTCAGGATGTCACCTTGGGCGTCGGCAAGTGCGTTGCCATCCCCGCCGGTAACGTTGAGGAACACCTTCTGCACGGTCATGGCAGGGCTGTAGCCCAGTGGCACTGCGGCGGATGCGTCCGATGGACCTGTCTCGTTGGAGTCGGCCATCGCTGTATTGTCAATGTCGCTATCGCCTCCCCCCTTGCTGTCGAGGTCGGCCTGCGTCAGGATATAGCTGGTGTTGAAGTCTTGGTGTGCGCCGGGTGCCAGCGTTGCGCCGCTGACGTTTTGACCGGTCAAGGGGTCAATCACGGTGATACCGGTCAGCGTGATATTGCCGGTGTTGGTGACTGTGACGGTGTAGTTCAGCACATCCCCTACGGCATTGGCCAAGGTATCGCCGTTGCCGCCTGTGACGTTGAGGAAGACCTTCTGGAGGGTCATGGCGGGGCTGTAACCCAGCGGCACTGCGGCGGATGCGTCGGACGGACCAGTCTCGTTGGAGTCGGCGGTCGCGGTGTTGTCCATGTCGCCATCGCCGCCACCCTGGCTGTCCAGGTCGGCCTGTGTCAGGGTGTAGCTGGTGTTGAAGTCCTGGTGTGCGCCGGGTGCCAGCGTTGCGCCGCTGACGTTCTGGCCCGTGAGCGGGTCGGTCACACTGACACCGGTCAGCGTGACATTGCCAGTGTTGGTGACCGTGACGGTGTAGTTCAACACGTCGCCCACCGCATTAGCCAATGCGTCGCCATTACCACCGGTGACGTTGTCAAAGGTCTTGGCCACGGTCAACATCGGGTCATAGACCAGCGGCACTGTGGCAGATGCGTCGAGAGAACCCGTCTCGTTGGAGTCGGCCGTTGCTGTGTTGTCAATGTTTCCATCAGATCCGGCGTTGCCCGCGTGGTCCAGGTCGGCCTGTGTCAGGGTGTAGCTGGTGTTGAAGTCCTGGTGTGCGCCGGGTGCCAGCGTTGCGCCGCTGACGCTCTGGCCGGTTAAGGGGTCAATCACGGTGATACCGGTCAGCGTGATATTGCCGGTGTTGGTGACCGTGACGGTGTAGTTCAGCACATCCCCTACCGCATTGGCCAAGGTATCGCCGTTGCCGCCTGTGACGTTGAGGAACACCTTCTGGAGGGTCATGGCGGGGCTGTAACCCAGCGGCACTGCGGCGGATGCGTCGGACGGACCTGTCTCGTTGGAGTCGGCGGTCGCGGTGTTGTCCACGTCGCCATCGCCGCCACCCTGGCTGTCCAGGTCGGCCTGCGTGAGTGTGTAGCTGGTGTTGAAGTCCTGGTGTGCGCCGGGTGCCAGCGTCCCCCCGACCAGGAGATTACCGGTAAGGCTGTCGGTCACGCTGACACCGGTCAACGCGACATTGCCGGTGTTGGTGACCGTGATGGTGTAGTTCAACACGTCTCCCGCCGCATTGGCCAAGGTATCGCCGTTACCACCGGTGACCGGGAGGGCAGACTTGGCGATAGCAAGGCTAGGTTGCTCTTGCAGGTTGCCGAAGTTGACATCTTTTGCAGTAGGGTTGATGGGGGTGATTGTGATGGGCCCAGGGTTGGCCGTGGTCTGCGTCCAGCCGGGCTGCTGCACTTCACGAACCGAGTAGGCGTCATTGGCCGGGGTGGCGGGATTGGCATCCGGTGTCACAGAGAAGCTATAGGTTCCGAGCTCATTCGCCGCAGTCGCCAGGTCATCCGCCCTGGTGACAACCGACGTCTCGCCAGAATCCAGTTGCCCGTTGTGGTTTGTGTCGAGAAATATGGTCCAACCGGCTAGACCGGGTTCGTTTGCTTCCCGCACACCGTCGCCATTGAGGTCATTGAACTTCATGCCACTGATCTCGCCATGGATGATGGCATCAGGGCTGAGCTGCAGCGATGTGGCACCTGAGCCACCGATATCAACGGTCGTCTGCAGGGAGCCACCGGTCCAGGCGCTTGCTCCATTGCTTGACGCGCCCACTTCGCCGGGTTTGGCGATCGACAGGCCGTAATAGATTTCGGCAAAACCGTTGCTGGTCGTACCGCCGGTGTATTTGAAGGTCACTGTGACGTGGGCGTCCTGCGTACCTGTGCCGGTGTAGCTCACACCGGAGACCTTGGTGATGTCTGCGCCGACCGTGTAGAAGCTTCCCTGTATTCCGTTGGCACCGTTGTCCATGGTGGTGTCTTTGACGATGTCCTTACCCGAATAAATAGACAGGTCTGGATCATGGCCTGGACTCGGATCCCGGCTCACGTTGTAATCCGTCATAAACGCGAATCCGCCAGCCTTGGTATTGGCCTGGTAGTGGTTGTAGGTGATGTTGAAGCTGTAAGTTTGTCCCGCTACCAAGGGTGCATTGTTGCTGGCCTTGTAAATAAAGACATGGGGAATGACCTGACCTTCGAAGTAATCAGACTTGTTTGCTGAAAGAATGTTGTTGTTCCATTCGGCACTGGTGCCCTTCGCAGCGTCACCGTCGGCCCAGTGGTTGTAGACCTTGCTGACGCTGCCTGTGTTCGTGGAGGGAGCCAGGTTCGCCGTGCTCGAGGTGCTGCTCAAACTTTGCGCGGCCACAAGGCTCCAAGTGTCTTCCGGCATCTCTTTGTCGAGATGATGTGGGCTATTTTCCGACGGTGAATCACTTTCTGAAAGTGATTTCAAAGAACTAATTTTGGACTTTTCCTTGGTGAATTGAATAACAGACATTTGAACTTCTCCTTGAGTAAAAAGCTAGCTTGCAACAGGCAATAGGCGCCCACCGGAACGTGATGTGGATCCACTTTCAACGGGATTTCACATTAGAAAATTCCACCTACGCAGAATTTCCTATCGATCATTTTGGGCGCGAAATGTAGCTTCAGGAAGATGAGAAACATCCTTATTTAATTGCAGGTTTATCCTGATATTTATGGAGGTTTCTCTATTCGGGTGTGGGCATCGCAACTTCTCCGTTTCTTTGAGAAAAGCGGTCGCTTTCAGATATCGGTATAGGCATATCTGATCACCGATCTGTCTGGCTCACGGAGGTGAAAGAAAACGTCCGGGACTGCGCCCGGCGCAGGCATCGCTGTCAGTGTTGAAGCACCTTGTTGATTTCCGATACGGCTGTTGTATCTGCCTTCCCCACCAGCGCAAGTAATTTGATTTTCGAAATCAGGTACATGAAGCGCGCCTGTGCCAAGTCACGGCGCACACCCATGGTTTGCTGTACTGCATTGAAGACGTCCATCACGGTGCGACTGCCTGCCGCCAGGGACTTCGTGCTGGAAAAGACCGTCTGTTCACTCGACTTGACTGCCTGCTCCAGTGCGCGCACCTTGGGAATGTTTTCCGTCATGCCACGGAATTCCTTCTGAACCCGCATGGACAGGTCACGCCGGTCGGATTCCAGCGTCTGCACAGCGAACTCCTGACCAGCCAGTGCCTGACGCACTTGGGAGCTAACGTATCCGCCGCCATACAAGGGGATGTTGAGCTGTAGACCAACAGAGGTGTTGATGTATTCCGTGTTGATGTTGGTGACATTTTCACTCGTGCTATGCGACCATTGAACCAATGCATCCAGCGTTGGATAGTGGCCCCACTGGGCCTTGTTGACTTCCTCCCGTGCCGACTCCAACCTTGCCTTCAGCATCCGCAGTTCAGGGCTGTTCTTCTCGGCCTGCTCAATCCAGTCTTCCACAAACGGTGATTCCGGGAGTTGCAGATCCAGCTTGCTCACATCGAGCGGGCTCAGTTCGCCAATGGGCTCGTTCACCATCACCTGCAATTGCCGCACGGTGTATTCGATGTTCTGCCTTGACTCAAATTCCTGGGCGAGGGCGATGTCCAGGCGGGATTGGGCCTCGTCCACGTCAGTTCGTGTACCAGACCCTGCTGCAAGGGCCTTGCGCGCTGCGTCCAGTTGCGTTGCATAGGCATCAACCTGCGCCCGCACGAGTGCTATTTGCTCATAGGTCAGTACGGCCTCAAAGTAGGCACTGCACACGCGCACGGCGAGGTCTTGTTCGCCGGTTTCGAGGTTCGAATCGGAGTCGGTGACCTGTGCCCCGGCCTGGCGGAGCTGGGCCAGAAGGTAGGGCCTGAACAAGGGTTGGCGTATCGATAAGGTCCGATTGCTACTGAGGTAGTCGTTGCGGCTGACTTGTGATGATCCCAGCGAATTCAGCGCGGTGCTCGTCAGATTGTTGTTGTTCTGGGATAGGCTCAGGGTGATGCCGGGCAGCAACTGCGCGCGTGCCTGGGGCAATCGCTCCTTGGCTGCTGTGGCACTTGCGCGCGCAGCCAGGATGGTGGCGTCCTGCCGCTTCGCCGCTTCGTAAGCCTGCAGCAAATCCATGGACCAAGCCGTGATGGAGCTGCAGAGTAGGGCGGCCATCAGCACCGTGGGTTTGGCAGGAGCAACTTGCCGCATCAGAAGATATATTTTGCGCATGGCGCTTATTCCTCTTTCATGGATGCTGCGAACCGCTTGGTCAAGGGGCTCAGCAAGTAGGTCAGCATAGAGCGCTCACCGGTCCTGAAAATCACTTCCACAGGCATGCCGGGTTGTAGCTGTCGACTGCCCAGCTTGACCTTGCCCGGCGCCGTGATGCCAACGCGTGCCAAGTAGTAGGCTTGACCGCTTTGCTGATCCGTCAGCAGATCAGAGGAGATGGATACCACGCTGCCATCCACAACGAGCTGGGGTGAATGGGCGAAGGATGAAAAACGCACGTCTACCGGCAGGCCCTCGTGTACACGGTCGATCATGTGGGGCGCAACGCGCGCCTCCAGCAACAGGTTCTGGTCCACGGGAACGACGTCCATCAATTTCTGTCCAGGTGCTATGACCGCACCTACCGACTGCACCGCCAGGCCGACAATCTGCCCGTCCACTGGTGCCTTGATTTCGACACGCCCGAGATCGCCCTGGACTGCATGGAATTTCTCGGCATCGCCCTGTACCTCGCGACCGGTGTCAGACAGCTGGCCTTCGACCTCCTTGCGGTACTCCTGCCTGCGCGAAATGGCGCGCTGTTTGAGCTCGTCTACCGTGTGTTTGGCCCGCATCGTGTTGGCCTGTAGTTCCGCGAGAACCGCATAGACCTCGGACGCCATGCGCTCAAGCTCCAGTTGCCGGTTGCGTGGCGCGTAGCCATCGGCCACCAGATCGCGGGTGTTGGCGAGTTCTTCTGAGAGCAGCGCAAGCTGGTTCCTGCGGTTCAAGGCCATGTCCTGATAGCCCTGAATCTGGCTCAGCTGCCCATGGATATTCTCGTCAAACGCCGCCAGGTCGGCGCGCAGGCCGGCGCGACGTGACTCAAACAGCTGCTCCTGAGTGGAGACCATCTGCCGAACCTGAGGGTCGCCGAGCTCATTCATGACATCGGGATGGAAATCAATTTTTGATTTCCCCCCTAGCTCCGATTGCAGGCGACCCTCCATTGCACGAAGCCCCAGATAATGCTGGCGAACCACCTCATAGTTTGCCCGGGTGGAAGCGTCGTCCAGCCGAATGAGCAACTGCCCTTCCTTGACCCAGCTTCCCTCGCGCACCAGAACTTCCTTCAGGATGCCTCCGGTCAGATGCTGCACAGCCTTGCGCTTGGTGTCGATAGCTACCAGACCCTGGGCCGGGACACCTTCATCCAGTGGGGCTATGCCGGCCCACAACAGGAAGCCACCAAAGCCCACCCCAAGAGCCAACAGACCCATGCGTCCAGTCGGCCCCGGGCGTTCAGTGGTCTTGATCTCGGCGTCGGAGACGATTTGGCGGGATTTGCCCACCAGACGGCTGGCCGAAAGTTGCGGTAGTTTTGACTTTCGCATGCGAAGTTCCTCAGAAAATAGGAGTCGGAAAGAATGGGTTCAAGCCGCAGCAGCGGTGGACGCAGCAGTGCGTTGCTGGCCAGCCTGAGCGTGGTTCGCGGCAGCCCGCAGACTGGAAGTGAAGCCTTCAAGCGAATCTTCCTTCTGGATGCGCCCGTCGCGCAGGAGCAGGATCCGGTCTGCCACGGCCAGGACAGCGGGGCGGTGTGTGATGAGAACCACTGTCTTTCCCCTCGCTTTGGCTTCCTCAACGGTCTTCACGAGTGCCGCTTCGCCCACATCGTCCAGATGGGCATTGGGCTCGTCCAGCACAATCAGCGAGGGGTTGCCGTAGATGGCACGGGCCAATCCCACCCGCTGGCGTAGCCCACCGGACAACAGGGAGCCGGCTTCGCCGATTGCGGTGTCGTAGCCCTTGGGAAAGCGCAGGATCACCTCGTGCATGCCGGCTGACTTGGCAGCATCAATCACTTTCACCGAATCGATCTGTCCAAAGCGCGCAATGTTTTCCGCCAGCGTGCCGTCGAACAACTCAATGTCCTGGGGCATGTAACCGAGGCTGCCACCGAGTTCAACCCGATCCCAAGTGCTGATGGGCAACCCGTCGAGCCGTACCTCGCCGCATACCTGCGGCCAGATTCCCATGAGTACGCGCGCGAGTGTCGACTTCCCTGAACCTGATGGCCCCATGACCACCAGGACGGTGCCAACGGGCAGGGTCAAGTTGATCTCGGACAAGATCGGGCTGCTGCGGCCGCTGGCAAGGGCCGACACATTGCGCAATTGAACTTGACCCGTTGGCGCGGCGCGGGAAAGCGCCTCATTGCGTGCCGGGAACTCGACCAGAAGCTTCCCCAACCGGCGGAATGCGGACACCGCAGAGATAAAACCGCGCCAACCGCTGACGATCATGTCCATCGGTGCCAGGGCACGCGTCATCAGAACGTTGGCAGCGATCATGCCGCCCGGGGATAGCTGGCCGTTAATCGCCAGAAGGGCGCCTGCTCCCAAGGCCAGGGATTGCTGGCTGTAGCGAATGAACTTGCTCCAGGCCACTATTCGCAGCGTCAACGCCTGCGCTCTGGTGGACTGCTCCAGCGATGCGCTGTGGCGGTCGGCCCATCGCTGGCGCAGAGCGCCCAGCATGCCCATGGACTCGATGACCTCGGCATTGCGCAGCTTGCTTTGCAGGAAATTTCCAGCCTCCGCGCTGGCCGCGGCGGCGGCCTCCGAGGGTGCGAGCGTGTGGCGGTGGCCAAACCACCCAAGGGCGATCTGAAGCAGCGCAAAGAAAATGCCGAGCATTCCCAGCAAGGGATGGAGCATGAACAATACCGCCATGTAAATGGGCGCCCAGGGTGCATCGAAAAAGGCAAAGATGCCGTTGCCAGTCAGAAATTGGCGCAGTTGGAGCAGATCCGAGAACGCCCGCGCCGGCGCTTTGCTGGCCTGATTCAAGTTCGCATCGAAGCTTGCGTGGAACACCTGGGAGCCCAGGCGATCGTCAAGGCGCAGTCCCGCGCGTACGAGCACCCGCGAGCGCATCCATTCGGCAAAAGCCATGACGCCGAATAGCGCCAAGGTCAGAAGCGACATAGCCAGCAGCGTGAGCTCACTCTGACTGGTGATCACGCGGTCGTAGACCTGAAGCATGTAGAGCGTGGGCGTGAGCATGAGCACATTGGCGACCATGCTGAAAGCGCCGACCATGAGGAATTCATGGCGAAAAGTCCACAGCGTTGCAGTAAGTTCGTTGCGCTGAAATAGATCAGTTTTTTTCATGGAGTAGTCATGGTGTGGGGCGTTCAGGCGGAAGACTGCACGCTGCCCTGGGCGGGCGGCGGCGAGTCCGCAGTGCTCTTGGCCAACCCAGCGAGCACTTCGTCGCGTGGACCAAAGGCCCGGATTTGACCGTTTTGCAAAATCAGCATCTTGTCCGCAACGCCCAGCACGCTGGTGCGGTGCGTCATCACGACGAAGGTGGTGCCGCGCTGCTTGCGTTCGGAGATAACGCTTGCGAGTGCCGCATCTCCGGCATCATCCAGGCTGGAATTGGGCTCATCGAGCACGACAAAGACCGGATCGCCGTACAGCGCGCGAGCAAGACCGACGCGCTGCCGCTGGCCTCCGGAAAGGTTGGCCCCGTCGCGTCCAATGGGTGTGTCGTAGCCCTGGGGCAGCGCCACGATGGCTTCGTGCAGCCCCACGGCGCGCGCCGCAGCCTCAACTTTTTCCGCAGAGGATTCGCCAAAACGCGAGATGTTTTCCGCAACCGTACCCTCAAACAATTCGACGCCCTGCGGCAGATAGCCAATGTGCGTGCCAAGCTCCGACTTGTCCCAGGTGAACATATCCACGCCGTCAAGCCGCACCTTGCCGGATATCGCAGGCCACAAGCCCACCAGCAGACGTGCCAGCGTCGTTTTCCCCGACGCCGAAGGACCCGCCACGACCAATACTTCTCCTGGCTGCAGTTCAAAGGCGACTCCCCTGAGAATCGGTTGTTGTGATCCGGGTGCGCCTGCTATCAGACCCTCCACCACGATGTGTCCGCGCGGTACAGGCATGACCATGCTCTGTGGACGGATTGGGTTGGCTGCGAGCAGGCTGTCGAGCCGCTTCCACGCCTCACGTACGTTCACGACGGTCTGCCATTGCGCGACAACCTGCACCAAGGGGGCCAGAACACGGCCTCCCAACACGGATGCAACGATCAACATGCCGGAGCCGCCGTTGAGTTCCTTGTGCAACAGCAGCCAAGCGCCCAGCCCCAGCAGCAACGAACTGGTGACGTTTTGCAAGAATTTGGATGTTGCTTGAAATCCGCCGGCCGCGTCCGATGCCCGGGCCTGCAACTTGAGGAAATCGCGCTGCTTGTCGATCCAGCGGCGATGGATATCGCGAACCATACCCATGGACTCGATGACCTGCGCGTTGCGCAGCGAACCGTCCGCATACTGCTGCGCCTGGATGGCGCTGCGGTTCGCAGCGAGCAGCGGAGGCTGCGTTCCGCGCTGATTCAGCCAGGCAATGAGGGTCTGAAGAATCGCGGCCACCACCGTCGACCAGCCAAGCATCGGGTTCATCGCAAAAATCAGAATCAAGAACAGAAAAGCGACCGGGGACTCCATGGCAGCGATCAGCGCAGGCGTATTGAGAAACTCACGAAGCGTACGGAAGTCATTCATGGGCTGCACCGTTCCGCCCGCTTGCCGTCTCAGATTGGCTTCAAAAATCGCATTGAAAATGCGTGTGCTGACACGCTTGTCAAACACCAGCGAGGCTTCGTGCAAAAGTTGGCCACGCGCCCACTCAAGTACTTCCATCACCGCGTAGAGGAAGAGCACAGCCAGTGTCAGCATGGCGAGCGTCATGTAGTTGCGACTGTTGACCACCCGATCGTAGACTTGGAGCATGTAGGCCGAAGGTGCCAGCACGAGCAGGCCCGAAACGAGTGTGAACCCTGCGGCAGTTCTGCAATACGGCATGAGTTCGGTCACGGCCTCGTGCAACTCGGAACTTTTTCTCTGTGGATTCAATGTATAGCCTCCATCATCAACCGGCTGAAAACAGCTTTGCTAACCGGATAGAAAGCACCGCCACACCTTTGCAATCCTGCTCTGACCTACCCATTTTTTGAATCAGTACTCGGCCAGTCGCATTGTTCTTTTTCATAAGTTACTCAAATAGCTTCGCAAGACGTTCAGGCAGATCTGCTTCCATCACATACGCGAGCAGTCCAATGCGGCTGGTCACATCAAACTTTCCGTATATCGATGTCAGGTGATTACGCAAGGTGCTCTCGCTGATGTAAAGCCTGCGGGCAATGGTCTTACCAGAGTCTCCCCCGTGTTGCACAACGGCAGCAAGGACCTTGCGCTCCCGGACGGTAAGCAATGCCAGAACGGAACTGGGTGATTTATCAGAACCGCTTACCGCATGGGTTTGAGCATTGATGAGGCGTGCACCATTGGCACGACTGATCCAGACTTGTCCCTCATGGACCTTCTCTATTGCACGGAGCAGTAATTCAGGTGTTGTCCCTCGATCAATCACGCCATTGGCACCTAGCGCCCCAACCCTTGCTGGAAAAATATCGTCGTTATGACCCGAAATAAGCAGTATCTTTGCGTCGCACTGAGCTCTTATATTTTCAATCAGCGCCGGGATGTGGCCCCGTCCGTCGCCCACATCAAGCAGGATCACGTGCAGTCCGCTGTCGGCTAGCGCAGGACTGGCGGCCTCCAGTGAGGGAGCAGACCCTACCAATTGAAATTGCTCCGGGCGAGAGCTAATGACGGCCGAGAGTCCCTCGCGAAGAAGGTAGTAATTGCTGATCACATAGACACGAATCGACATCAAATATCCTTTGTTATCACATACCGAGAAAATCCAGGTGCATGACATATGTATGCCAGGCCTGAACGGGCTTCGGGTGAGCTATTCCATGGGTTTCTCTGCAGCAACGAGCCGTTCCCTTGCTCAGAAACCACATTGCAGATTCCGTTGGCGTTTTCTGCTGGGCATTTCCATTTGCGCGCAGGGACGGACACGCTCGGCGGCTTGCTTAACGATTTGAAATCAGGGGCAGCAACACTGCGAAGAGCAACGCCCGACCAAAGTGGCGTCGAAACCGCGGCATGAAAATCCCGCTTTCGCATCTTTTCGCCTTCATTCAAATAAGGCCTGTAGTTTCGAACATGAGGTCTTTCGCCACGTTGCGAAATCGCAATCGAAAAATCGCAAGCACGGGCGAACGTCCGATGCCAAAAAATTACCTCAGCCTGTGAGCGGTATGCAAAGAAGAATTACTGAGCAGTCTGCGGCGCCAAGCGTTAAAAAGCTGCAGCGCAAGTCCGCTTACGCGGGGTCACTGACCCAGGACGGCCCGAACCGATTGGATGCACGGACTGCCAACCTGAATAGGGGTGCCGTGCAGATCGACAAAACCCCTGTACAGCGGTCAAAAATTCAGAGGGGATCCGGGACAAATTTGGGTAATGAGCTGTCACAGTATTTGATAGAACGTGCTGTCACCTAGGGCTGCTAGCGGCTGCTCTCGACGGTCCACCGTCTCGCGTTTCCAGTGCAACCGATACGCTCAGAAAGGCGTTGCCTGTGGCTTGAGCGGGAGATTCTTGTGAAGAAAATCATAAGTATCACGCCAGCAAAGAATCGCCTGCTTGCGCCAGAACATAGCGTTGAAACCATGGGTTTCGCCAGCGTAGTAATGTGCACTGCAGGGCGACTGTAGTCCCTGTAAGGCGAGTTCTAGTCGCTCGGAGTTAGAAACAACAGGGTCATCAAGCCCCGCAGCGATAAATACTGGGGGGAATCCTGGCGCAACCCCCATTGCTTCTATTACGCAAAGTGGATTAGCTAACGCATGTTGCCGAGCTGGGTGGTTTGCGAATCCTCCCAGATACGAATGTGCCGCGGCCATGGCGATGCTCGCGGCTAACGGTGACACTCCAGTGCGAAGGTATCGCTCGGGGATGCTGGTCTGTAAAAAACCGTAATACAGTATCACCCGCAAGTCCTATGCACTGGTGGTCGCCGCCATATTCTCCAACATGGTCTATCACCCATAGCCAAGCGGTGCAGGCATCTTCAAGCCCGGCGGGAAACGGAAATTCTGGTGATAAACGGTAGTCAATTATGCAAACCAGATAGCCCTGCGAGGCGTATCCAACCGCCATGGCACGATGTGTGCGCTTAGAGCCTATCGCAAATGCTCCACCGTGCAGATAAATCAAAACAGGATGCGGCCCATGACTTCTTGGTTTCAGGATATCCAGACGCAGTATTGCACCGCCATGACTCCCATAATCGATGTCTTCAATCAATCTGCAGTTGCCCATGCGCCTTTTCATCTGAGGCAGCAAGTCGATCATTTCCGCTGCCGCATGCATATTAGCGTCCAGTGCAATGCGACTTAACGGCTGTTGAGCTGCAATCATATTGAGCCAACGACGCAAGATGTGTTTTCTCACAACGGTTTTCAAGGATCCGTCCGGTTGCAGGTGTTGCACTTCAACATTGAATCCGCCAGGTCATACCGTCAATTCTTGCAAGCAGGTCTGCAAGGCTTTCAGGTCCAGTGGCTTATGAAGGACGACAACGCCACCATCGGCCATGCGACGGAGTGGGACAGGGGCGGTGTCACCGGTCATGATGATCATTGGAAAGTCAGCCCCCAATCGGTTTCTGACGCCTGTAACAACGTCAAGGCCGGTTTCGCCATCGGCCAACCTGTAGTCGGATAGAACGACATGCGGCTGGAAATTGTCGAGTTCTGCCAAAAGCGCCTCCAGGTTGGAAACGGCCAGCACCTGATGTCCAAGACTCCGCAAAGTAATTGTCAATGCTTCAAGCACCATGGCATTGTCTTCCACCAAGGCAATGCGCAGGGTGCGGGAAGGCGGGGGTTCCGGTACCTTTACGTTGGTCCCGTTCAATGTCCCAGGTGGCAATTCAATGGAGAAAACCGAGCCACGCCCGAGCCTTGAACGAACGCCGTATTCCAGACCCAGAAGAACTGCGGTCTTGTCTACGATGGCCAGACCCAGTCCGCTACCCTTATTGCACGCACCATCACCGAGTTGCTTGAACGCCTCAAAAATTTCAGCTTGATGCTCGGACGGAATGCCGATGCCGCTGTCCCAGACTTCCACCCAGTCCTTGCCCCTGCGTCGGCGGCAAGTCACTAACAGGCCGCCGTGCTCGGTATAGCGAATGGCGTTGTCCATGAGATTGCTTAGTATTCGCAGAAATAGCACCGGGTCTGTTCGAGCGACCAGTGTTGACCGCCTTATGCGCAGTCGAATCCCTTTTGCTTCTGCTGCGGGTGCATAGGTTGAAGCTAAGCGGTCGAACAGGTCGGTGATTGGAAAGTCACAGATGCATGGGACCACCACACCGGCCTCGAGTTTGCTGAGGTCCAGCAATTCAGTGAGCAATTCATTCAGGCTGTCAACACAACTCTGCATCTTTCCGACTATCTTGCTCTCTGAGGCAAATTGCGCGCTATTGAGCATTCCTGTATACAAGCTGAGTGCTGCCAGTGGTTGGCGTAGGTCGTGACTGGCTGCCGCCAGAAAGCGGGATTTGGCGCTGTTCGCGGCTTGGGCTGCATCCTTGGCAACTTGAAGCTCGGAAGTTCTTGAGCGAACAAGCTGTTCGAGATGCATCCGATGCTGGTTGAGTTCAACTTCAATCAGCTTGGGTTCGGTAATATCCTGTACTGTGACGCGCAACAAGGTGATCTGACCGTCGTCGTCACGCACGGCCACACCACGTGTCTTTACCCACAGTGAGGTTCCGTCCGCGTGCAGTGCTGGCAGTTCCAGGTCGAAACTAGCGCCAGTCTCAATCGTATCCTGCACAGCCGCGTTCAGGTGCCGCCATGCTTCTATGGGATACACAACACGACCTTGTTCAGAGAACGGAGGGAAGACATCCAACCCCAGCATTTCAAGCAATGGTTTAGACGCTACGATTTCATCCGTTTTTACATTCCAGGTCCAACTGCCAATGTGCGCTTGGCGTTGTGCCTCCGTCAGCTCAGCCTCTCTGGACACCAACAGTTCGTGTGACGCTGCGAGCGAATCATCTTGTTCAGCCAAGGTCTGCGCGGCGCTGTCCATGGCTTGCGCCACTTCTTGAGCCTCCCTAACCTGTAACTGCGGCATAACCAGGCGCGAGCGATTGCCCAATGACCTCGCTAACGCACGTAAGGCAAGAATGGATGTAGCAATGCGTTTACCGAATAGCCGCGCCACGCACATGCTTATGCCAAGCATCAAGGTTGCGCCAATTGCAAACAGCAGAATGCTCTGCCTGAGTTTTGCTTCCAGTGCATTGCGCGGAATGCCAATGACAACGCTCCAGCCAGTCTGCGCCGAACGACTGAAGGACGCCTCCGTCTGAATGCCTTCCTGTGTTGGGCCCTCGTAGCTACCCTCAGCGGCTATCGCGAGTTGTCGCCGTATTTCCGGCAACGCCTTTTCGCCGATAAATTTCTCGGGAGCATGGGTGCGGGCCACAATCGTTCCACTTTCATCCAAAATTGCGGTGACCCAATTGGGTGAGAGATTTTGTGCAGTCAGAATTTTTCTGATGACATCTGGAGCGATTTCCATGGCCAGGACAAATTCCACATTGGCGCCAAAATGGACCGGAACTGCGAGGCTAATCACAGGCAGATGGGTCAATGGGTTGACGATGACTTCAGGTTTCGCCGCCTTACCGCTTGCAACAACGTTCAAAATTTGCTGCGGGTTGGTTTGCCGGTGTAATGCCTGACCCAAGGGGACCCGTGTGTTCACCATCGGAGTCCCATTCCGGTCAAGAATATAGACGCTTTGTACGAAGGACGTTTCGTTGACCAGTCTCAGGGCGCGTTCGTGGAACGCCGCAAAGTCGCGATGTGCCAGCGCATCGGAGCCTGCCAATTTTTCTGCCAGTAATTTTCCCTGGCCGATTTGGGCGTCAACGGCCTGGACCAAGGCTCGTGCGGTTTGAATCGTATCGGTTGCCTGCTGCGCATGTCCATTCTGGTATTCACGCACCATCAACAATGTTCCAATCGCGAGGCCTGGCAAAAACAAGACCAACACCATCCGAGATAGGAATGTGCGCACCGAAGCCAGTGGCTTTGATGGCACTGGAACGATTCCCTTCATGTCAACCGTGTTGTTCATGGTTCCCTTTGATTGGCCACCGGCTAGCACACCCCCGAATCGCTGTGGCCGAGGACAACGCAGCCCAGGACGTCGGATCCATTCAAGACACGCAATCCATCCAGGCATGCGGACGTTTTAAGTAAAGCGCGGTGCCGCCAGAACCCGGGCAGGTGACGTGTGAAAAGTCGGCTGTGTAGGACAGTGGCGGCGCGCATTGGAATCAGGGTGTCACAGCGTCTGTGATCACTGAGGTGGTCAGACAGTCATCACGCCACGCGCAGCCGGTTTGATTACAGAGGCCCAAGGTCGCGGTGCCGTAGCAGTCAAAATTACCTTCGGCGCGCTGAATTTGTCTAATCAACTCATCCTTTGGCAATTTGCCCGCGCTGATATTGAGCGTCTTGGCGTAATGTTGAATTTCTTTCTGATTCATTGGTGTCTCCTATTGGATGGGTTGCTGCAAGGTCTATGGCATTACCGCAATGCCGACATTCATCTTAGGCTGTCACTTTCCGGAGCTGTTGCGAAATCGCAAGACTGCCCGTGCCTCGCGCGGTTGAGGTGGCTACGGCGGTGGCGTGGGGCGAATGTGAAAAATAATCTCACTGTTTCGCACGCCAAAAATATTTATTTAAAAATGCTATTTTCCATTGCGAATTCGCAATGGCATTTTTTTACATCTCGATAAACTGCTTCAAGTCAGGTCGACTTTTTGGATTGTTGTTCTGGCCCAGTTGAGGGAGCGACCTCACAGGATGAAATTTCTTAACGCTGCTTCCTCCGGTGAAAGGTTGGGGTAGCCTTTAAGCCGACTTAGGTGGCACAAAAGTTTATTTTTTTATTGATTTATAAAATGCACATCTCACGAAAAATAATGGTTCCGCTTCTCGCAATAGCGAATTTGTTTTTTGGCGTAAACGCCCAAACAAAGCAGGTGGCGTCCCAGTCAACTTTAGCAAGCCGGCAACAACAGGACTTCGCCGTGATAATGGCAAGAGCCGAGTTAGCCAAGCAAGGCATCACCCCAAACAACACCAGAAAAACCGACTACAGGATTGCATTGAGTGCTGCCGTCAAAGAGATTCGTGAACAGCGAAGTGCGGGACTTGGATGGGGGGAGATTGCCCAAAACAGGGGACTCAACTGGGGCAAAGTGGTGAGTGAAGATAGACACCGTCAGATGAGTCTACGAGCGACAAGAAGGCATAGCGAAACCACCCGTGACAAGCGGAAGAGTGGTGAAACAGCGAAGGGTATTCAAGGCAGTAATGGGCATGCTAACGAGGGGGAAGGCGCAGGAAAGAAATAGCAAAACTTGCAGTTTTCAACACTCCCGTTAACGATGGTTAGAATTATGCATATCACAAAAAGCCAAAAAAACCGATACAAAACCGCAAAAAAGCATAAAATCTCCGGAGTCCAAGCAGGTTTGAAGGGTTTGTCAAGGCCGACCAAATATATATATTGGCCAAATGACTATCTTGGGTATAAAATCAGACAAAAAATAATATCAAGTGAAGAAGTCTGAACATCGAAGAGATATTGTTTCGGCAGGTTAAAAGGAAGAACGTTGGATGTCACTTTTACACAAGAACATTTCAACATGACAATCAAAGTTTTATTGGTCGATGACCACACCATATTTCGTGAGGCGCTCCGCTCCCTTTTGGGGAGAGAGTCCTCCATGGAAGTGGTTGGAGAACTAGGCGATGCGCTTCATATTGAAGAGGCAGTGGAAAGCTTGAAACCTGACGTCATCCTTATGGATGGCAGTATGGATCAGGTGAATGGTGTGCTTGCCACGAGGCGGGTGCTGTCAATGCGCCCAGAAACAAAAGTCATCGCCCTATCCGCTTACGGTTCCCGTAACTTCATCATGGAATCTATGGATTCAGGCGCTTCGGCATACATTGTCAAATCTGCAGCAAGCAGCGAATTAATTCAAGCCATCTCAGCGGTCATGGCCGGCGAAATCTACTTGTGTGCGGAAGCCACAAAGCAACTGATTAACCGAGGTAATGGCCACAATGGCGCCGATACCGTCAACCATTTGTCGAGCCGGGAATGCGAGGTTTTGCGACTACTGGCACAAGGCTTGTCATCACCTGAAATTGGCAACAAATTGCATATTGCAGCCAGCACCGTCGGCGTGCACCGGCGCAATATCAAGGAAAAGCTCCAGATTCGCACCATAGCGGAACTTACGACATACGCCACAAAATCCGGACTGATGGACACTTAAGCGCTGTGCGTGTCAATGGCGCTGGCTGGAAGTTCCACCAAACGGCATGTCAACTCCAGCGCCAGCCCTCAGACTCCATCCGTGCAACGGACGCTCCAGCGCTCGACTCCAGCCATGAGGTGATCACCCTGCCCACCATGTCGTGTCCGAGTATCAAGCGCACCTGAATGTCACGCCGGAGACCGTTCGATGCCGCATAGCTGACGGCGAGCGGCAAGCTGGCCGACAGCGTTACCGCCTTGTCCTCCTGGCCGGGGCTGAACTGTATTTCCGTTCTGGCTTGCCGAAAATGCGTCTGATTGGTCAACCGTGCCGGGATTGCACCCAATGCAGACAATCGGGTGGCCGTGAGCTTGGCCAGATACCGGATACCCGCACCGTTGGTAACCTCGATCCTGACACCGTCGAGTGCACCCTCAAGGCGGGCTACGGACATCGGCTCCATCGAAGCTGCAGGCCAGCTTTGCAGAACAAAGACATTCGGGGCGATGGCTGTCAATACCGATTTGCTGCGATCCGGCGCTTGCGCCGCTGTGTCCGCATTGGAAGACTCCATTCCGGTAACACGACCAAAGTCCTGGGCGAGGCGCTGGATGTTCTTGCGTGTTTGGGGACTCGCCGGGTTCAATGCGAATGCCAACGCCAATTGCGCGTACGCCTGCTCGAAGTCCCCCAGGCACAACAGGGTGTATCCCAGATTGTTGTGCACGTAGGCAGCCTTGGGGTCGATGTCGAGGGCCCGGTGGAACAGGGCGATAGCCTGCTCCACACGTGCTGTCTGCGCGTAAATAACGGCCATCGAATTGATAGCGCCAACATGCGCAGGTTGCTTTTTCAGAACGTGACCGTACTGTACTTCTGCCTGCTGCATCTGGCCGGCTTCCTGGGCGGCGCGCGCCTGTGTGAAAAGCGCTTCCACCTCTGACTTCGATCCCGACGGTGCGTCTACCTGCGGGGACGATGTTGCGCTCACGAGCGCGATCGGTGAACAACCCATGAGTGCGCTCGCGCACAGCGTTGCAAATAGTGAGAAGTGATTTTTCATGCAAGACTCCAATGGTTATCCATTCCCGCCGCTAAGTGTCGGTAGCAGAACCCTATAGACACTGATCATTGCAGGCCCTAACAAGACCAGAAACAGCGAAGGGAACATGAAGAAAATAAGCGGAAAGAGAAGCTTGAGCGGGATCTTCGCTGCGGTTTCTTCGGCCCGCGTTTTGCGTTGTTCCCGCACTGTTTCAGACAAGATTCGCAGGGAGTCCGCCACATTGGTGCCAAAGTGCTCTGTCTGCAACAAGATCGTGACGAAGGTTGCCACGTCCTCTACCCCGGTGCGCAAAACCAGGTTGCGCAGCGCGTTCTCCCGCGTTGACCCGACCCGTCGCTCCAGCGCGACGAGATTGAATTCATCTGCCAGTGCCTGGCTGCGCAAAGTCATTTCCTCACCGCTTCGGTTCATGGCCGCGTCAAGGCCCAGCCCTGCTTCCACACAGACCGTCATCAAGTCAACGGCATCCGGCAAAGCCTCTCGGATTTCACGCCGTCTCCGGTGGCTCAGCATGGCCAGCGCAAGATTGGGAATGTAATAACCAAGGGTTGCCAGGGGCAAAAGGCTTGACACCGCGCTGGTGAGCGAAGCGCTCACGGTTGCCACACCACCCAGCAGCAGAAGGGTGGCGGGCAAGGCCAAGGTCAGAAAGGTCTTTGCACCGAAAAAGATCACGGGCCAACCAGCACCGCGCAGACCTGCCTGCATAAAGCGGGCTCGAAAAGTGGACGACTCCCAGCCCTCCTTGGGTGTCGAGAGCCAGGCCATGGGCTTTGCAATATGGACGATCTTTGCCTGCCATACCGGGCCAGGCACGGCGGTCGTATCCGGGGGCGAAGTCGCTTGACCGAGCGCGGCAAGCCTGCGCCCCAGCACCATGCTGCGGCCCAGCCACAGATACAAGCCCATAACGACTCCTGCCACGGACAGAAAGATCAGTGCGTACATCACGTTTTGCATGGTCATGATGGCATCTCCTTAAACCTGAATATCGATGATTCGCCACATGACGAAGCCACCGAGCACCATCAAACACAATGCGCCTATGACCAGGCGGATTCCCAGGGGGTCGATCAGCATGACCGCCAGATAGCCAGGATTAACCACATGGATGGCGAAGGCTAGCAAGAATGGCAAGGCCGTGAGAATGTAGGCGGACAGTTTTCCTTCTGCTGCCAGCACACGAATCCTGCCGAACAGCTTGAACCTGTCCCGGATCAGGTTGGCCAGCATACTTAAAAGCTGTGCCAGATTGCCACCCGTTTCCAGTTGAATGAGCACCGCCACAACAAAGTAGCGCAAGTCCGCAAAGGGAACGCGGGTTGCGAGATTGCCCAGCGCGTTCTGGGTCGAGATGCCAAAGTTGATTTCATCGAAGGTGGTCCTGAACTCTGTGGCAATGGGTTCCTTTGCCTCATTGCCCACCATGGCCAGAGCAGCCGAGAACCCATGGCCCGCGCGCAGTGCGCGGCTGATCAGATCGAGCGCATCGGGAAGTTGCATACCGATTTGGTTCAGACGGCGCGAACGCATCCAGGGCAGGCGCACAAGGGGCAGCACCGCGAGGACGGCACCGACGATGAGCGCCCCCGTATGGGGCAGACGCCACACTTCACTGAGCAGGAACCCGCCGAATCCGCAGAGAAAGCACACGATCAGCAGATGCGCCACCGTCATTGAGGAGCCGGACTGCAGCAGCAGACGGTCCAACTGGTGCAGAACGGGCCATTTCAAGAGGTGCTTGTTCACGAAGGGGGAATGGCTCATCACACGCTGCTTGAGCAGCGTCACATCGGACGCGCCATGCTCACCGATAGACATCAGACGCAGTCGTCGCTGCACCCGTTTCACCTCCGGGTTCATGGTTTCGGTCCATAGAAGATAAGCGCCCTCCAGAAGCAGTACGACGCCTAAGAAGCCGGAAATGACGAACAGGGAAAAGCTGATGCTCATGGCATTACTCGAAGGTTCTTGTTTGGTCAAACGTTTCTGATGGCAGGCTGATGCCATAGGCCTTCAGGCGACTCATGAATTTGGGCCGGACGCCTGTGGCACCAAAATGCCCCTGCACGGTTCCATTGGCAGCAATGCCTGTCTGCGTATAGCCATAGATCTCCTGCATGGTGATGATGTCACCTTCCATGCCGACTACCTCCTGCAAACTGACGATCTTGCGCTGGCCATCGGTCAGGCGGCTGACCTGGATGATCGCCATGATGGCCGAGCTTATTTGTTGACGCATGGTCTTGGGTGGAATGGCCATGCCTCCCATACCCGCCATGTTTTCAAGCCGTGTGAGGGCATCCCGCGGGGTGTTGGCGTGCACCGTCGCCATGGAACCTTCGTGGCCGGTATTCATGGCTTGCAACATGTCAACCACCTCGACACCGCGCACCTCGCCCACGATGATGCGATCAGGCCGCATGCGCAGGCTGTTGCGTACCAGCGCCCGTTGGTTCACTTCGCCCCGACCCTCTATGTTGGGTGGCCTGGTTTCTAGGCGGACTACGTGGGGCTGCTGCAATTGCAGTTCGGCTGCGTCCTCGATGGTGACGATCCGCTCAGTCGGTGGAATGGCATGCGAAAGAACGTTGAGCAGTGTGGTTTTGCCCGAGCCCGTGCCGCCAGATATCAGGATATTCATCTTGGCGCGCACCATGCCTGCCAGTAATTTTGCGAGGTCGGGCGTGAGCGACTTGTTGTTGATGAGATCGTCCGCTTTGAGGGGCACGACCGAAAATCGGCGAATGGACAGTAGCGGACCATCCAGTGCCAGCGGCGGGATGATGGCATTCACACGCGAACCGTCCGGCAGTCTTGCGTCCACCATCGGACTGGATTCATCGATGCGCCGCCCTATGCGCGATACGATCTTGTCGATGATCTTCATTAAATGATTGGTATCGAAAAATACAATATCGGTCAATTCCAAACGCCCGTGCCGTTCCACATACACCTGGTTCGGACCGTTGACCAGAATATCTGACACCGTTGGATCGGCAAGCAAGGGCTCTATCGGGCCCAGGCCCATGACTTCATCCTGAATATCGCGAACGAGGATCCTGCGTTCCGCTGCGTTCAATGCGAACCCCGACTCGGTCAACAGGCGTTCCACCAGGATACCCAACTCCGCACGCAGCCGCTCAGGCGCCATGTTGCTCAGAACTTCAAGATCGATGCGACCCAGCAACTGGCTGTGCAGTTTGGCCTTGAGCTCACGGTAGTCGGGAGCGGCTTGCTTGGGCGACTGAGCGCCAGCCTGCACCGGCTTCGGACCTGATTCGATAATGGTGTCCCCGTCTTGTAGCTTCATGGTGTAGTTCTCACTTGTAAAAGGGTTCGATGCGCTAGGCTGTCCTGATCAATTTATGCAGCCAGCCCTTGGGCTGCGGCGTGCTTGCGGTGGGTGCCAACACAGCCGCCCAATCACGCATCGCGCGTGCTACGCGGTCACGTGGTGCCAATGCCAGTAAAGGAATACCTTGATTGATCGACTCCGTTACTGCGAAGTGGCTATTGGGGATAGTCAAGGTAACCTTGCGCATGGTGGCGCTTTCCACATCCCCCAGATCGATGATTCCACCACTCTCATACCGGTTCACAAGCAACGCCAATTTGTCGCGCGGATAGCCGCGGCTCTGAAAAACTCTGACCATATGCTTTGCCGCGCGTATGAAGGTCAGGCTCAATTGCAACGCTATATAAATGACGTCCGCCAGATCCAGCGCTCTGAGTGCCACTTCATCCAGGTTGCTGCTGATGTCAATGATCACAAAGTCGTATTGATTACGGGCTATTTCTATGATTTTTTCTATGCCCTGGATGGATACATTGGAGAAACCCCCTGGCAACTCAGGTGCGGGGAGAATGTGCAGGTTCTCACTCAGCGGGATGATGGCAGAACGCAGAAGGATTGCATCGAGTCGCTGCACCTGGCTGGCGAGCTCGACCACATTGGAGACAGCCGCCTTGTCGCCGAGAAATACCGAGGCATCGCCAAAGTACATATTCAAATCGAGAACGAGCAGGCGCTTGTCCATTTTTGAGAGGGTATAGGCCAGATTGGTCGCCAGGAACGTCGCGCCGGCTCCCCCCTTAGCCGGTATAAACGCGATCACCTTGCCCCGGTTCCTGACACGGCGATTGGAAACGGTGGTGTTCAAACGTGCATGCTTCACGGCCAGTTGAACCGTCACAGGGCTCAGGGGTCCAGACATCACCTCGCGTACTCCGGCCCGCATGGCGCGCAACAGAAAGGCTTCCGAATGCTCCTCACTCACCAGTACCAAATGGGTTGCTGGCGCCTGGCACAAAGTCTGTGCAATCGTCTCCAGGGCGTGGCCGTCGTCGTCAGCCAGCTCCAGCAAGACCACATCGGGTTGATCGCGCAGCAACACATCTGCCAATGAATCTGCATTACCGGCTTGCGCAGTAATCACCATATCGCGCTCCAGCACGTCGGGGTTAGACAGCGCCAAGCATTCAGCCTCAGCGCTGCAAATGACGGATACATGAATAGACATAGCGGGATATCTCGAGTTTCTTGTGGATTGGCTGCATTCAGCGGTGCTAAGAGCACACCGGGTTTTGCGCACTCTTCATTGATTCGCGCGGCAGGCTGGTGGTAAAGGCTGGCAAGGGCACGGCCACGCCCATAAACGGAATCAAGGGAGTGAACGTGGCATTGATCAGCGATACCTCAACCGTACGGCAATTCGTGTCATCACATCCGGCAGGTTCGTACTGGATGGAAATTTGCGCATCCACTACGTCACCCAAAATGACACGCATTTTTTGCCTGATGTGAATGTCATCCTTGTCACAGACCGCTGCCAGGCGCGCGCCCCAGCGCGTGGCCTCGTTCGCTGCATTCAGGGTGAACATCCAGCGACCAAACTCCATCACGCCCAGCAATAACGTAAAAAATAACAGCGCCACGATGGCGAACTCAACGATGGCCATGCCGCGCTGCCGGCGTTTGGGTGCCAACGTGCACACGGTTGAAATAGGATATCTGTGCATAGCCGCTACCCTTAAAAGAATTGCGACGCCATCGTCGTGGTGACAGGGGCGAAGGTGAAATGGGGAATCACCCAAGACGCCAGCGATGTAAAGCTGAAAGCAGCGCTTCCACTGCCGCCAATCGTGACCGATACCAAATCCACGCTCCCTTGTCCTGTGGGGATGTTGGCGTGTGTGCCGGGGCAGTTCAGCTTGTCGCAGACCGACACCTGCGCCAGCGTGAGCCCTGGCACCAAGGGCACGTAATTCTCCGCACAGACCTGCGCACCGCAGACAGCCAGAGAGCGTGCTTTGAGCCGTATGGAGTCCGCCGTCTCGCCCGTTGGTGGGCTCGCCGGGTCCCGCTCCGTCAGAAAGCGGGTTGCGCCGCGCGTAGCCTTCACCAGACCGTTGTAGTAGTACAGGCCGCGGCCCAATTCCGTGATGCCGAAGCACACCATCAACATCGGCACCAGAATGAAGGCCAATTCCACAGCCGCTATTCCCCGTTGTTTGCGTAAGGTCATGCTAGTGCTCACTGAACCAGTTGTGGAACCAAGGCTCCGCCTGTGCCGACTTCACCCGTGGTGGCGCAGGGGCTTCCAGGCTTGCCGGCCAAGCCCAGGAACTCCACCATTGCGGTATCCCAGGCTTCATCTCCGGCCTTGGGGTTACCAATAGCGAAGGGATTGAGCATGAGAACACAGGCCCAGCCCTGGATGGGTGGATTCTGGTTTCCAGGTGGCGTATTCCAGACTGCGCAATCAATTACCGGAGCCACCGCAATGCGTCGGTTTTTTCTGCCGGTCATATGCTGCGCTACGGTGGATGCTGAATAGCTCCCACTCTTGATGCCCTTTGGCGTGTCGCCCTGATAGGGGGTGTAGGCGTTGGTGGCATCCTCGTAGTTGAGTGCCCCGGAAACCACTGAAGTTCCTTTGTAGGCATTTGCCCCGCTCGGCCAGTTGGTTCCGACCGAATAGGCATATCCTGTGAAATCCGGAGGCGCGGTGCTCAACTGCGGATTTCCGCTGCCGCCCTTGTACCAACCAAAACGGGAATTCCAGGCGACGTCCAGGCTGGTCTTTTGACCTTGCTGACCGACAGGAGCGCCCACCTTCAAATCACACTGGCCACTGCCCGTGAGAAGATCTGCAATCTCGGAGGCGCCGCCATTGGGGGGCGAAAAGTCGATCCAGCCAAAATTTCCAGTACCGTAGCTGCTGCCGGACTTTGCGCTCAGCCATTGGCCTGCCGTCAGGAGAAAGTTATTCGCTTCGGAGCCGCCTGCACCCATGCAAACTCCAACCGGAATGGCGCATGTCTTGCTTGAAGCACCCAAGGTCGCCGCTGCCATGGCGTAAATACGCTGGGTCGTCGGCCCGGTATCCTCGCCCTGAAGCCTTAACACGTGCATGAACAGCACAGGCAAGCCCGACATCGTGTAGCTGCACTTGGCATACTGGGCGGTGTTGTAGTTGGCAGTGTCTTTGTCCTGGTAGTTGCCGTTGATTTCATTGGAAAAAGTAATGTCTGCATCCGCGATGTCGACCACTTCACTTTGAAAATTTGCGCGATTCCTGATCACGAAAAGAGGGCCCGTCCCCCCTTTGGAAAATACCTGGCCGTAGGCCACCGCTTTGGTCAGTGCTGCGGGATTGTTTTGCCCCGGACGCAATTGCGAGGCAGCAGAGAGTGCACAGGCATCCATGGCGTTTTGCAGCTCACTTTTGACGACAAAAAAGCGCCCGAGATCCAGCGCAAGGCCGGCAAAGGCAATCATCATCACCAGCGTCAAGCCAAAGATGAGCGCCACAGCGCCGCGCTGGCGTGACCGGGTGGGTCGCAATGGTGAAATGATCATGAACTTTTCCCCTGTGGCGCGAGGCGTAACCTGTCATTGGCCCGACGAAGATCCGAGATTGACAATGAATCCAGATTGCGCCGCCGCCTTTTCCTGACTCTGGTAGTTTGTGATGGCCGTGACGGCCGACTTGCCATCCAAACCAAGCACTGGATCCCGGTTGGTACCAGCCTCCGGGTTCAAGGTCTGCGATTGCCTGGACGCCCGCACGGCGTTGCCAAAGCTGGCATCCAGGTTCGGCGTGAGCGTGTTGGTGCAGCCCAGTAGCAATGCCGATAAGCCAACAAAGCCAGCGATCAGGAAATATGGATAAGCAGAGTTGCGTGACATGGTGTGCTCCTTATTGGTTGAGTTCGAAGCCATCGGCCGGTGCTTGCTGGGGACTGCGCTTTTCTACTGGAGTAGCGTCCTTGGCAGCACCTTCCAATTTGTTTTCCAGGAAGAATTCCGAGCGGCTTGGTGGCGTGAAGTTATCGGTGGGAAGGATGTAATTGCCATCCAGCGGCTTCACCAGTCGCGGTGTGATCAGGAACATCAGCTCGGTCCGGTCATTCTGGAACTCACTGCTGCGAAACAGTGCGCCCAGAATCGGGATTTCACCCAGCAGCGGCACGGCTTTGACGGTCTCGGAGACGTTGTTCTTGATCAGGCCGGCGATGGCCAGTGTCTGGCCGTCCATCAACTGCACCGTGGTCTGCACCCGCCGTGTGGTCAGGCTGGGCAGGATGGCCGTTGCACCATTGCTGGAAGTAAAGGGCGAGCCGGTCTGCGACAACTCAGACACTTCCGGCGCCACTCGCAGGTTGATGCGTCCACCCTCGAGCACCGTAGGCGTGAACTTGAGTCCGACGCCGTATTCTTTTTCGTCCAGCGTGATCGTGGTGCCAGTCAGCGCACTGGTTTGAGACACCGGAATAAAGATCTTGCCACCTGCCAAGAAGCTGGCTTCCTGGCCGCTGATGGAAACGATATTGGGCTCGGCAAGCACCTTGATGAGACCATCACTCTTTTGTGCATCCAGGGTCAGGATATTGCCATTGGAGGCCTTGATGCTGAACTTGCCAGCGCCTTGGCTTAAAAAATTGCTCAAGATGCTGTAGGCAATGTCACCGCCGCTGGACAGGCTCAGGTTCGCACCCATCTTGTCCAGCAGTGTCTTCGAGACTTCCGCGACTTTCACTTCCAGCATGACCTGCTGCGCCTGCGCGACGTGCAGCAGGTTGACCACCTTGGCGCCGGCCTCGCGCACGGAGCCCCCGGCGCTCTCACCACCGCCCACGGAGATCGATGTTCCTGCCTTTGCTTTGGCGTCGCCGGCGATGACCGGAAGCACCAGGCTCTTGTTGATGTCGCGCACAAAGGCGTTGGCAATGTCCTCGGCATACTTGGCCTGCATGGCCCCGGATACCGTACCGCTCAGAATCACCGAGTCTGCGGCCGGACTGACATGGATGCCGGTCTCCAACGGTAGCAGTTCCCTGATCTTTTTCTCCATGCGCGCGGAGTCGATATTCACGTTCACATCGATTGCCGTGGCCGCACCCGCTTTGCGCCACACCACGAGGTTGGTGGAGCCGTAGTTCTTGCCCAGCAGGTAGAGTTCCTGCGGGCTGATGAGTGTGATGTCGGCGATGTTCGGGTTGCCCACGGATATGCGCTCCACGGCCGATGGCATGCGAATGAGTGTGGACTTGCCCACCGTAAGTTCCATCGCATCACCGATGGTGGAAAAGTCCGCATGGATGCTGGCGGCTGGTACCGCACTGGTCGCAGCCACGTTGCCCTTGATCAGGGTCGTTTTCTGCGCCAGGGCCGCGCCTGGCATCGCCAAGGCAGAGGCGAGTGTCAGCACAGACATCAGAATTTCAGTGGGGATACCGCTGAAGCGTAAGGTTCGTTTTGTCGTGTTCATGGTGATTCCCTTGAAAGTCAGAATTCGGCGTTGGCTTTTTGTACGCCCCGGATGACCTCAACGGACACCGGGTTGTTAACGACCGGGCTGGTGACTGGAGGGCGGGGGCGTGTGACGACCGGGGCACGGGCGATGGCAACCGGGCGGGGAGTGGACACCGGCGCTGGTGCAGAGGCGCTTGCGGCGTGAGGCAAAACCTCCCTGGCTAACAAGTCATCCCGACGCACCCCCAAGGTCTCTTCGTCCTTGCGATCAAAGGGATTGCGCAGCACCAGTGACAGGTTGCCAATGCTGCGTGCGAGGTCGATCTTTTCCGCCTCTTCCGGAGTCACCTCCAGCGTGACGGCATTGACCACCTTGGGTTTGGTTTCGTCGCGGTTGGCTTCCTGCGCCACGGCCAGCACGAGAATCCGCTGCAGGACTATCTTGGATACTGCTTTCTCTTTGCCATCGGTGGTGCTGACCATGACGTCCACAAAGCTACCGGGTAGCGCAAATCCTGCGACGCCCACGACTTCATTGACCTTGACACTGATAGCGCGTTTGCCGGACTGAATGACCGAGGGCAGCCCGCCCTTGGTTCCTTCGGGCGCCAGTTTGGGTTCCAGAATGGGTTCGCCCTTGAATACCGGGGATCGCACCACGCGGCCTTCCAGCTTCTTGGCATCCTTGAACGATCCTGCAGGAATTGCGCCCGAGGGCCAGGGTGCATCCTGCATCATGGCGGTAGTCAAAGGTGACCCAAGATCCAGATCCTGTGTTGCGACCACGACCAAGGACGTGTTTTGGGCAGCCTGCTGGCCTACCCAGCGTGCAGCCAAGAGGACGGCAACTGTACCTGCCACCAAGGACAGCAAGATCATGATGATGGCGCGTGTGTTTTTCATGTCAGACTTTCTCAGATCCGTGAAGCGATATGCTTTTTTCCGGTGAAACAGCACCCAGACCAAAGTACACATTCCAGGCCCAGGCGATCAGATCCGGTGTCATCCGCGCCGGCTCTCCAAGATAGAGCGCGCGGTCGCGAATTTTGCTGATCACGTCATACGGAATGCAGGGCAGATAGGGCTGGGCGCTGCCCGGATGCAACTGATCGAGCATGAAGTCCATAGACTCCTTGTCGAAGGTGACGCCCGCTTTTTGGCAGGCCTGGTCGACGACCGTGCTGTACATCGCCTTGTCCAGTGCGGAGATGCCAATCTTGTAGCCAAAGCGGCGGGAAAATGCCGCATCGGTTAATTCATCTGACGAAAAGTTGGAAGAGAAGATGGCCGTGACGTCAAACGGCACCTGGAACTTCAAGCCGGTATGCAGACCGAGATAGTCGACATGGCGATCCAGCGGTGTGATCCAGCGGTTCAATAATTCACGCGCACTGATGCGCTGACGGCCCAAGTCATCCACCACAAATATTCCGTTGTTGGCCTTCATCTGCGGTGGCGCCGTGTAAATGCGGTTCACGACATCAAAGTCCAACTCCAGCATCTCTAGCGTCAGCTCGCCACCCGTGATGACGACCGGGCGGGAGCAGCGCAGCCAACGCCCGTCAGTGGCCGTGTCCAGGGTCAAGCCGCGCTCGGTATCCACGGGCGTGTCCACCACCTGGTGCACCATCGGGTCGTACACCTGGATCGCCTCGCCATCGATGTAAACGGAATGTGGCACCCATATCTGACCGTGCAGCGATTTGACAAGGTGCTCAGCCAAGTAGGTTTTTCCACTGCCGCTGGGCCCATAGAGATAGATGGCTTTGCCGGAGTTCAGGGCACTGCCCAGGATGGGGAACAGAGAAGGATCCAATGCAAGGTCGCCAAGGGCCTCCTGGAGCACCGCAACCGTTGTCGGGAAGGGGCGACGGCTCTGCAGACCCACCTGCAAGGTGTATTCATCCAATGTGACTGGCGAAACGCCGGCATAGTGCGACTTGGCAAGCGCAATCCTTGCCTGGTTGTCGCCGGCCTCGGTCAGTGCAAAACTGATGTCGCCCGACACATCGCCGCGGCGTGGTACCTCGACCAGATTGCGGGAACGCAGTTGATCGAGCAGGGATTGCACACGCTGGGTTCCCAGAGCCAAGCGCTGCGCTATGGCAACCAGCTTGAGCTCTCCCATCTGGAACAGATGCTTTAGCATCAACTCAAGCACAAAGGTGTCCGGCACCTGGTGCGGTGCCGCAGCATCAACCCCTGCAAACCCGGAAACGACCGTGTGCAGAGGAATATTGGGGTTGTTCATGGAAGGCATCTGGTATCTGTCGCTGTTGCATCAGAAATGGATGAAAGGCCCACCGCCGACGCTGCGCCACCAGGCGTAGGCGGCCACGCCCCCGGCAAACGCCAAGGTATAGGGCATGCGGTCGGCAGACTGGGTGGCGGGATCGAAGCGCGGCTTGGAACTGTCGGTGAGGCTGCCCAGCGCAAGCCCCATATTGGACAGGACCAGCCGAGAATTGCCCCTCCACAGCATGCGGGCAGATGCCAACACGCCGCCCATGACCAAAATGACCAGCCCCAGATTGAGGGCGTCCACTGGCCCGACGAAGCTGCCCAGGGCAGCCATGAGCTTGACGTCGCCGGCGCCCATGGCCCGCACGGCATAGAGTGGAAGAAACAGCCCCAGACCAACGGCGGCGCCCAGCAGCGCACCGCCAACGCCGATGGCGCCTGGAAAATAGGCTAACGCTCCGCCACCCGAATTAACCGGACCCAGACCATTGAGCACGAGGCCGGTTCCCATGCTCGTCCATACCAGCACATTGGGAACACGGCGTTCATGTAAATCGGTCTGGACGGCGACCGCCAGGCTCAGGACGAGTGCAACATAGCACCAAGCTTGCCAGCTTGCGGGCGTGAGGTTCAGGTGCATGAAGGGCTTCTGGTTGCCAGGGATAAGTTCAGCCGTTACAGGTCGCAGGCGTTGTGATGCAGTTGCTCAGCCTTTGGAAAGCGTCGTTCAACGAGCTCCCCACCAAGAAGACGGTGGCAACGACAGCAACTGCGATCAGCGCTGCGATCAGCCCATATTCAACCGCAGTGACGCCTGCCTCATCGTGCAGAAAACTTCGAATCGAAGAAACAATGTAGTTCATGATTTGTTAGGCCTATGGGTTGTCAAATATTTGGATGAACCTGCATCGACGTTGCGGTTCGGATAACGCCGATGCAAGGACATTTATGTAATAGAAGAAGAATTACACACAACCAGCGGCCGTCGGGGTCTGCAGGCAATGCAGAATCCTTGTGAAGACTGTGTTCAACTGCGTCCCAATAGAGGCGACGGTAACGATAACCGCTACAGCGATCAGCGCCGCAATTAGGCCGTATTCCACGGCTGTTACACCTTCTTCTTCTCTGACGAACTTGCGAAACGCAATTGCAAATTTTTCCATGATGAAACTCCATTCAATTAGATAAACCGGCCACCTCTGGAAAGGCAAGCCACCCACAGCGGCCGCATGTCTCATCGATCACCTGGCCTTGCATTTAGCACCCGCGTTGGGTGTTTTCGGGTCAACCCTGTGTCCGACAAAGCCACGTTGCGTTGGCGCCGTCTGTGAGTCAAAGTGTTAATCGTTTGAGGCATATTGAATATATCCCGCACACTATATTTTTTTCTACCGTGAACAGGATAGTGGTGTCGATCGGAATGCCTGAACTTCGCTTCTACGCAGGCCAAACGCTCATGCGTCAGAAAGAAGAGGGGACAAGCCCTTCACGAATGGCATAGCGCGTCAGCCCGGCGACATCATGCAGGTCGAGCTTGCGCAGGATATTTTTTCTATGAACCTCGGCTGTTCCGGTAGCGATGAAAAGTTGTCTGGCAATATCTGCTGAGCTATGGCCCTGCGCAATCATCTTCAGCACCTGTACCTCGCGCTTGCCCAGCCGCACGCCATCTGCATCACCGGAAGTCATTGCCAGCGTCAACGCGCACTCCTGGCAGAGATAACTCCGTCCAAGCTTGGCGGAGCGGATACCCTGGAGCAGTTCCATGCGTCCCGCAGATTTGTTGACATAGCCTAGCGCACCAGCTTGCAGCATGCGACGGATGAAGCTGCGCTCCAGGTGCGTCGACAACACAACCACCCTGACACGGGGGAAGTCGCGCACGATCTGCAGGGTGAGTTCGAATCCGTCGACTACCGGCATGGAGATGTCGGTGACCACAATGTCTGGATTCAGTTCGCGCACCAGATGCAGCGCTGGTTCCCCGTCACCCGCCTCACCAACGACTTGGATATCGGGCTCACGTACGAGGGAGTCGCGCAGCGATTCACGCACCACCGCATGGTCATCCACCAGCAGCAGCCTAATGGCCGAAGACATAGTGTTCTCCCGAACTCAAGACGTGCGGGCGGGTAGGGGGAACCTGATGGTGACCACCGTTCCACCTCCCGTTTTACTATCGATATGCAGAGTTCCGCCGAACAGCTTGACGCGCTCATTGACGCTGAAGAGTCCAAATCCGCTGGAGGATTGCGGGTTGTGTATTTGTTCGATGTCGAAACCGAGGCCAGAATCCGCAACGCGCAGCACCAGCATTTGACAACTGGAATCTGTTGAAACGCTCATTTCTGCACGACTGACCTGTGCATGCTTCCAGACGTTATTCAGCAGTTCGCGTGCAGTGCGGAATATAAAGATGCTGGTAACTTCATCCAGAGTCAACAGCGTACCTAACTGCAAGCTAACGGTCATTCCGTTGTTGATTTCCATCTCTCCAACCAGCCACTCTAGCGCTGCACCCAGACCGAATTTATAAAGCACCGGTGGCCACAGTTGCGCAGTCAGGGAACGCACCGATTGGATGGCACGTTCAATCGCTATGCCAATTTCCCGGAGCTGTTGCCCTGTCTCTCCTTCGTCACTGCCATTGTCCAGTGCCGTCAGAGATCGAAGCTTGAACCGGACCATGGCCAGGCTTTGCCCCAGGTTGTCGTGCAGGTCTTCTGATATCTGGCGTCGCTCTCTTGCCTCGGAGGTCAGAAGCTCCATCGACAAGGCATGCACCTGTGTCATGGCTTGCGCCACCATTTCCTGTAGTCTGGTTTGGTGGCGAAGTGCTCTGAGCTCCGCCCGTTTGCGCCCGGTGACATCGCACATAAAGCCATGCCATACGGTTCCTCCACCGGCCTGACGCTGCGCCTTTGCGTTGGCCCATATCCAGCGGGTTGTACCGTCGGCAGCTACCACGCGGTACTCCTGGGTCCAATCGCTCAGATCGTTGGCAGACTGCTGGAGCGAGTCCATGCATCCGTGGTAATCGTCGGTGTGAACCGCAGCAAATACACTGCCACCATCCAACAAGGCCTGCTGTGGGCTGACGCCATACATTGCCTGCATACCCTCGCCGGCGTAGGGAAAATAGGAGCTGCCATCTGGTCGCAGGCAACATTGGTAGAGCACGCAGGGAATTTGATCGGCGAGATTTCTGAATTGCGATTCGACAGTGACCCGGTCCTGCTCCATGAGCCGGTTCTGGTTCATTGCCTGGTGTATGCGCACTGCGTAGTTATGCCCTTCGTATGCCATCGGTATAGTGATCATTGGTAATCTCAGCCCTTCCCTTGAAGAACGATGCTTTGCGTTGGTTGGCGAAATCCGGATCCCAAGTGCTTATTCACCGAAGCTGGACTTGGGGACACCTCCGGCCTTGAAGCAATGCCGCGCCGTGGCCACTGCAATGCGGTGTGCCTTTGCTTCTTCGACGCCGGCGCGGGCAAGACTCTCGGCTATCCAGATTGACCATGCAAGAATATCCCCCTCGATTGGCATTGACTTTGCGTGAGAACCGGCTGACTTGGTGTGCATGATGAAGTGAGTCCTAATGGGTAGTGAAAAGTCCGGGCATGACGCCCACGCCTGATACCAGCGATTGCATCGCGCTTTGGAATGCGGCCATTAGATAGTTGAAGTAGGTCATTCAGTCCTATCTTGGTTGTGGGCGGATTGCATTCCGCAGTCATACCGAACTAACCTTCGAAGACCATCGAGGTTCGGAATCGAGATCTGTCGCCGATCCCGACGATCCAACTGAATCAGGCCTTGGCCTTCGAGCCAACAAATGGCCCGGCTAACGGTCTCGATCCGCAGGCCCAGAAAGTCGCCAATTTCAGCCCGAGTCAAGGGCACCATAATCACATCGGATCGCCGACCGTGGTTGGAGAAATCCAGTGCTAACCTCAAGAGAAAGTCAGCGACCCGTCCATTGGAATTCAGAGAGGCATTCGACAAACTCTGATCGCGATTGTGTGCAAGACTTTTGCTGATGGATCCGACAAGGTGCACCAGCAATGCCTGGCACTTTGCGCTCGCACGAAGCAACGATTCGTAGTTGACGACCCACACTTCACTATAGTCCAGAGCGGTGGCGGTGCAGGTGTGGTTCCCGCTGTGAATGGCATCAAATCCCAGCCAATCCCCATCGAGCAATATCTCCGCGTTGTACGTGCGACCTTCACTCGAGAGGTACTCCATCTTGAAAGATCCTGCGTAGATCAGGTACATGGATTCCAGCGCCTTGCCACAGGTGTAAAGGACTTGCTTGGGAACGCACTTTTTTCGCGTGAAATGGACCTGTCCTTCGACCAGATCCATGGCCTTGCGCCAATGCCTGTTAGAAGAAAGGCGGACATCGGAGCATCCATCGCCGGGCGGGTGCTTGTGAATCTCTATTTCGCTGGAAAGATTAGGCATAGGCAGCTGCAACGGCAACGGCAACGGCAACGGCAACGTCTGGGTTGGCGCAACGACCATCTCCAGTGTCCTTTCAGCCGTGTCAAGTTGATAGTGCTGAGCGTTCATTTTCTTCCTTCTTTGTCATATGTTGAGATACTCGTTGGAGTACCTATAGTGCACAAAAGGTAAGATTTTCACCATACCCGTTTTCTATAAATCGGGTACCCAAAATTGGGTATTTCCAGCGTCTCTCTGGTGGTGAGTAGCGTTGGCTTATCAATTCGCCATGTCGTTGCGCGTGAAACGTTTTCAAAGTCTGATTTGTTCGAGACACGGACGTCGACCTGCCCCTGTGCGTGGGATCAGCGAACTCGCGTATCGCCTCTGCTCCGATTGCGAATACGCAATGCAAGTATGACCAAACGTCTTACGCTTCATGGGAGGTCGTCGGAGTTCTTTCTCCCGGCAACCGCTCAAAAGTCGTAGCTATCAATTTGAACATCCGGGTCTGCAATTTCTGCACGGCTTACGCGTCAACCAATGGAGTGCCTTTTTATGATTATCAAATTCGAATTCTCAAACGAGACAGATTCGCAGTTCAACAACGGCATGAAAGTTGTTCTTGGAGCGCTCACCATTAAGGCATTTGTCTTTGCACCCAAGCATTTTCATGCGATTGGAATCGTCCAATCCGGAATGGAGTTCGGGGTGCTTGCGGTGTCAGATAACGGCGACTATTACAGAGTGAACGGTTCAATGATCAGGTTGCTCAACAATTCAGACGTGGAGGATGCAATTTATCGATCCAAGTGCGTTGGACGGGGTAAGTCGTTTGCGTCATCACGGGCCAGTGAAATGGCTTGCGAGAAGGTGAGTGTTGCACCTGTCTCTATCAAGAAGCATCGTCGAATAGATCCCGAACTTGCGGCGGGAAGCGCATTGCACAAGCATGCCTCTAGGAGTACATTGCACAGGCTCGCTGCGTGACGTACATCTGCTCCCCCTGTGCGGTGAGGTCTGCGTACGTTTACGCAGTGGCGCTGCAACTGCCTCGCGTCAAACTCCAGGCCGCATCAGGCCGCCAATGCGCAGCCCAGGCGGGCACGGCCTCGCCAGGCATCGGATGGGCGATGCAGTAGCCCTGCGCCAGTTCGCAGCCCAGCTCTAGCAGCGCTGTTCCGTGGGCAATAGTTTCTACGCCTTCGGCTATCACCACCCGTTTGAATGCGAGGGCTAGCCCGATGACACCTTGCAATATGGCCTGATCATCCGGGTTCTGCAGCATGTCCCGCACAAAGCTCTGGTCAATCTTCAATGTCGCAGCGTGTAAGCGCTTGAGGTAAGTCAGTGATGAGTAGCCGGTGCCAAAGTCATCCAGTGCAAACTGAATTCCGATGCGCTCGCAGTCATCAATAACCCTTGACACCTGAACCATGTCGCTGAGTGCATGGGTCTCCAATATCTCCAGCTCCAGACAGGATGGAGAGAGTTTCGGGTGCTTTGCAAGGGCCGCTTGCAGGCGCTCTACAAAATCCACTTGCTGCAATTGGCGTGCGCCAATGTTGAGACTGACGGACAGAATCAACCCGACAGTGCGCCATTGTTCAATTTGGTCCAGTACGGTATCGATCACCCATTCACCGATTGAAACGCACAGTGGGTGATCCTCAACCACTGGCAGGAAGCTGTCCGGTGTCAGCAGTCCCTTCTCGGGATGCTGCCAACGGATCAGTGCCTCCACGCCCAGAATTTTCCCCGTGCGCATGTTTACTTTCGGCTGGTAATACAACTTGAACTCGTGGCGCTCCAGGGCTTCCTGGATGTGCTGCAAGTCTTCATGGTGTACGCGCATGTCACTGTCATGTGCGGCGTCGAAAACATGGTAGCGGTTGCCTCCCGCAAGTTTGGCATGGTACATGGCGAGGTCTGCCTGGCGCAGTAACTGTTCGGATTCGATGGCCACGGCTTGCGGAAAAAAGGTAACACCTAAACTGGCAGCCACCTGCAATTCGACTCCCCCTATGGTGATTTTTTGTGCTGCGGAATCGATGAGGCGCATGAGCAGCGGCATGCAATCCTGGGTGTCGGTCAAATCCGTCAGAACCGCAACGAACTCATCGCCTCCCATGCGTGCCAGCGTGTCGCCTTCCCGCAAAGAGTCTTTCATGTGTTTGGCCAATGCAATCAGCAACTGATCGCCCACATCATGCCCGTAGCAGTCGTTGATGCTCTTGAAGCCATCTAAATCCAGGTAGGCCACCGCCAGGATATTCCCACGACGTGCGGCATGCGCCAAGCCCTGCGCTAGACGATCCGTCAGAAGCACGCGATTGGGCAGTTGGGTCAGCGAATCAAAATGCGCAATCTGCTCCATCTGGGCCTGGTGCTCCTTGATGGCGGTGATGTCGGAGAAGAGTCCCGCATATTGCTGGACGACGCCCCGCTCATCGACCACGGTACCAATCGTGAGCAACTCGGCGTATATCGAACCGTTCTTGTGGCGATTCCAGAGTTCTCCACTCCAGTGTCCATGCTGGGTCAAGCTGCGCCACATGTCTGCATAGAACGCGGGAGCCTGGCGCCCGGAACTGAGAAAACTCGGGTTTTTGCCAATTGCTTCATCACGGCTATACCCCGTGATGCGGGTAAATGCGTCGTTCACTTCAATAATGATTCCATTGATATCTGCGACCACGATGCCCTCACGCGCATAGGTAAATACGCTGGCCGCCAACTGGATTTTGGCATCGGCGTCTTTTCGCTTGGTGATGTCGCTCAGCGTCAGTCGCAACTGCATCGTCTTTGCGCCTGTGGATTCATCCTGACTTGCCGCAGCAATGGCCGTGACCAGTACCCAGAATTGCTCCCCGCTTCCCTTCAACATGCGTATTTCTAACGACACGGGGCTGCCAGAATGGGGGGGCGCAGAAGGCTCTGCCAGCAACCTTTGACGCATCTGGTAATAGACGTCCTGGTCTTGCGGTGCAATGTAGCGGGACAGGGGCTGATGGACCAACAAGACGTGGGTGACGCCAAGCAATGTGGCCAGTGTGAGGTTGGCCTCCACCACGCTGCCTGTTTCGTTGACAACGCAGTAACCGACCGGGGCCAGGTCATACAGCTCAAAATAACGTGCCCTGGAGATCTCGACCTCATTTTTGACACGGCGCAGCTCCTCGTTTTGAAGCTCCAGTTCTATCTTGTGCACCTGCAGTTCGTGCAACACTGCACGCAGGTTATCGATCAATAGCGTAGACGGCTTTTGCGATGCATCCTTCATCTCGCCCAAGGCTATCTCTTGTTCTGCCCGCGCCCGCAACTTGTCCTCCGGCTGTTGTGTTCCATAGGGCGCGCCAAGTGCCGTGGGTTCTGTCATAGCGTCGGTCCCGGATTGAGCCGTTCCGTTGTAGCAATGGCATACACCTGTCCGGCTTCGTTCAGCAAGGCGGTGGAAATGATCGATACGTGCACGACTGCACCCGATTGCGTGATCCGCTGCGTAAGATAGGGCTGCAGAACATTCGCCTTGCAAAGGTCAGCCAATCTCGCCAATTCATTTTCACGCTGGGACTCGGGAATGCGGACCCGCACATTCATTTGCAGTGCTTGCGCTTCACTCCATCCATACATGCGCACTGCGCCCGGGTTCCAGGCCAGCGTGTTTCCGTCCATATCCTGCAGGGTAATGGCGTCTGACGCGTCACGGACCACAACGGCCATGCGCTGCAATGCGATGGTTGCAATGCGCAACGCTTCTTCAGACTGCTTCAACTCCGTGATGTCAGCAAGTGAAACTACTACACCTTCTACCGCATTGTTGAGCGTGCGGTAGGGCTGGATAAGCAGGCTGTACCAATGCCCGTTCTGGGCTTGCACCACATGGCGCAAGGGCGCAAGAGTAGACAGTACCTTCTGCAAGTCCGCCACAAGGCTGGTGTAGCCAACGAAGTTGGCCACGAAGTTGTTCACCGGGCGACCAATGTCGGAAGCAATCAAGCTGATGACCTCACCGATTGCCGGAGTGAAGCGCAAGATACGCAGTTGCTGATTTACAAACAAGGTCCCCACGCCAGTGCCTGCCAGCATGTTGTTCATGTCGTCGTTGGCGTGCGACAGCTCGACCACTTTGATTTGCAGTTCGGCGTTTACAGTGACCAGCTCTTCATTGACTGATTGCAGCTCTTCCTTGGACGTTTCCAGCTCTTCGTTGCTGGACTGCAGCTCTTCGTTAATGGACTGCATTTCCTCGTTCGAGGATTTGAGTTCCTCATTGGAACTCTTCACCAGTTCCTCCAGACTATGCAGGTACTCATCCTTGGCACGCAGGTCTGATGTCAGCGATTGAATAATGGACTTCGCCTCAGATGGCAGGGTGTTTTGTGCCTCCTCGGTCGTGCTGCCTTGTGCAGCGGGAAATTCCGGTGCCTCTTCCAACATCACTAAGTACAGCGGTGTATCGCTGACTGTGCTGGCCGCATGCAACACCGGATGCACGCTGAGGTTGACCCGGGTAAAGTGGCTATTGGTTCTGACACTGAGCTTGATCCCGGTTGCAGGGCGTTGCGTGGTGACGGCATGTTGAAGCGCGCTATTCAAGCCGGAACGCAGTCCCTCGCGGGCCATTCTGAGAATATTCTGAACACCGACCTCGCCGGCGCTGGTCTCCAGATAGAGGCTGGTGCGGCCATGCAGGTACAACAGGTCGCCCGCAGCATTGACCAAGGCACAGGCCGGGGCGATTTGTCGCAGTATTGCCTGCTCCGCAATTTCCCGCAGCGGAGGTTTCAGGGTGCGCTCAGAACCGAGAGCCACTCCTGCATGCAGTTGTGTATCGATCGATGCATTGAAATGTGTTGAAAATGCACCGGACGATATGCGGCGGGCGTCTTGCCCATCTGCACGGCGTGTATACAGCTTGGCTTTTCGATCAAGCACATCGAAAAGTGATCCAAACCAACCCACCGTTTCCGAGGTTCCCAGGAACAGAACACCGCCAGGTCTCAATACATAGTGAAACAGGGGAATCAGCCGCTTTTGCAAGCCCGCGTTAAGGTAGATCAGCAGGTTGCGGCAGCTGATAAGGTCAATTTTTGAGAATGGTGGATCACGGATGACATCCTGCTCGGAGAACACCAGCAAGTCGCGAATGCGCTTGTGAATGCGGTAGGTTTTTCCGCCAGACTCCAGTGTGAAGAAACGGGACAAGCGTGCCGGGCTTATGTCGGCAGCAATGCTCGCGGGATACTGCCCGGCCCGGGCAACCGCAATGGCGCGTGCGTCAATGTCGGTGGCAAAAACCTGCAATTGGTAATTAGCCTTGAGGACCTCCATGTGCTCAACCAGCAATATCGCCAGCGAATAGGCCTCTTCCCCCGTGGCGCAACCTACAGACCATACCCGCACGGTCGACCCCGTTGGCCGGCCTTCAAACAGCTTGGGTATGGCTTTCTCCTCAAGCACAAAGAAGGCCTCCTTGTCACGGAAGTAAGACGTGACCCCAATCAGAAGATCGTGAAACAGGGCCTCGACTTCATTCGGGGTTTTCTGCAAGTAAGTGACGTAGCTGTCAAAGGTTGCGATCTGCAGTTCCGACATGCGCCTGTCAATGCGCCGGTGGATGGTGCTGGACTTGTACTGGGAAAAGTCATGGCCGACTTGGTCACGTAACAGAATGAAAACCTTATTGAGCGCCGCCTCAGCTTTAGGTTTGAGCAAACTGTTTGAGCGCGGCAATCCGTTAGCGCCATGCGCCACATACGCTATCAGCTGCAAAGGCATTTCGGCAGGTAGCATTTGGTAGTCCACCAGCCCGGTGTCTATTGCGCTGCGTGGCATTCCGTCAAACTCACAGGAAGCAATGCTTTGTGCCATCACCATGCCTCCCGCTTCCTTGATAGCGCGCACGCCAAGCGTGCCATCGCTTCCGGTTCCGGATAGGACAATGCCAATGGCCTTCTCATGCTGGTCTGCAGCCATGGACTGGAAAAAGTAGTCAATCGGAAATCGCATGCCGTGCGGCGCCGCCGGCTCCATCAAGTGCAACACGCCTCGCATCAAGGCCATGTCGCAATTGGGCGGAATGATGTAGGCGCAGTTTGCTTGCACCACCATGCCGTCTTCCACTTCGAAAACTTGCATGCGGGTGTAGCGCCGAATCAGCTCACTCAGAATGCTTTTGTGGTCTGGCGCCAGGTGTTGCACAAGGACAAAGGCCATGCCGGGGTCCTTTTGCGCGGGCATACCCGAGAAGAACGCTTCAAACGCAGAAAGGCCGCCAGCAGATGCGCCTATGCCCACGATAGGAAAGGTGCTTGCAAGGCTTGTGGCTGGAGTTTGACCGATCCGATTACCGTTCAGCCCACCCTCTGCGGTGCCCCCGGGCAGTGACTGGTTGGTATGTGCGCACATGGTCACAGTGTGCGACGCAAGCTGAAATTTGCATTGCGAAAGAGCAAACCGATGGGAGCGTTGGCAATTTAAGGGCTGCAACCAGCCTGTCCGGTGCAAACCATCGCGTCGCGACCACGCGGTGGCGACTACAGCGCAGGCTTATCGCTGAGTTCTTTCAAGTTTGTTGTGAGTCGCTCGCTCATCGGCATATTTAAGTTCATTCCATTGGGCGCAATGGGTGACTCAAACCATTTGGTGTAGAGCCGGGAAAACTCACCTGACTTCATCAGGCGCGATATGGTGCCATCTACCAGAGTCTTGAACTCAGGGTCATCCTTGCGAAGCATGCACCCGTAGGGCTCTACTTGAAGCGTGTCGCCAACCACCTCCAGTGACCCCGGATTCCTGGAGTTGGCCACGAGCCCAAATAGCAGGATGTCATCCATGGCAAACGCTACAGCCTGATCGTCTTCCACCAACCGAAATGAATCGTCGTAATCTTTGCCTAAAACGATTTGCATTCCCAAGTGGTTTTCAGCGTCATGGCGTCGTAAGACCTTTTCGTTGGTGCTGCCAGCAGTGCTGGCGACGGTCTTCTTCGCAAGGTCAGAATAATTCCTGATGCCAGAGGATTTTTTAGACAAGAGCCGCGTTCCCGCGAAGAAATGGCTTATGGCGAAGGACACTTCCTTCCCTCGGGCCACGTTATTGGTGGTAGAGCCACACTCAAGGTCGTAGGTTCCGTTGACCAACAGTGGGATGCGCGTCTGCGATGTCACTGGGATGTAGGCTACCTCCAGATTCGGCCTGTGCAACTTGGCACGCACATCGTCCACAATAGCTTCCGTTAAATCCACGGCAAACCCTACCGCCTTCGTGGGGCTTATCAAGTAACTGAAGGGTACCGATGATTCGCGGTATGAGACTGTAATCTTGTTGCTTTCGGAGATTTTTTCCAAAGTCTGCGCCTCGATAGCCGGGGTGACGACGGTCAGAATTGCGCTCACCAGTGCAGTCGCCATGATGTAAGTTTTTTGCATTTGCGTCCTTTTTGGCCAGTAATCTGGCCGCAATATAGCCAAGCTTGACTGCAAGCAGCACAGGGCGTTTGAGAATAGTCAAAGGCTGGAGCCCGGTGTCCAAAGTTACCTGGGGAAGGGGCTACGCAACGGGCAATGGGCTGCGCCGTCGGGAGTTCCTGCACGGTCTGCTGTTTTTGTGCGCACACCCGAATCAAAGGCGGCGGTGGTTTGGTCGGCGGGACTGCAGCAACACCGGGTATTGGCGTGCGTCAGCGCTTTGGTAACCCGCGTTTCGTAGCCTCACCGATCCAATGCATTAATTTGTCGATGCGCAAAGGCTTGTAGTGGATCGCAATTCCGTGCTGTGCCATTCTGCGAATCAGGTTGGGATCCGTGTCGCCGGTAATGATGAATGCCGGCAGGGTGTTGCCAAAGACTGCCCGGACCGCCCGCACCACATCAAAACCGGTTTCGCCTGCCAGCAGTCGGTAGTCCGAGATCACCAGATCCGGCGCCTGTTGGCCCAGGCGGGTCAGAAGTTCATTCCCGTTACCCGCCGCAATCACTTGATAGCCGGCGCGATCCAGCATCTGCACCAGGGCATCCCTGACCTGCGCGTAGTCTTCGACCAGTCCAATGCGAAGCGGGCGGCTCTCGTGTAAGGGTGGTGCGGATTCGCTCAGCGCAACGGCCTGACCCATAGGCAGTTCAATGCTAAACAGGGAGCCCCGTCCTACCTTTGTGCGCAGGCTAAGGGGGAGCGCCAGCAACGCTGCCATCTTTTTAACGATGGCCAGGCCCAGGCCGCTGCCTGCACTGCCCGGCCCTTCCGACGCCTTGGAGAATTCCTGGAAAACGTGCTCGGTTTTGTCGGCTGGAATTCCGATACCGGTATCCCAGACCTCCAGAGAGAGTGCACCGGCGCGCCGCCTGCAAGCCACCAACACGCCACCTTGGTGGGTAAAGCGCACTGCGTTGGAAATCAAATTGCCGACGATGCGGGACAGCAAGACGGGATCGGTGCGGCCGTTGACGCCGGGGCTCGGCCGCAGCCGCAGTTGCAGCCCCTTGCTGCTCGCCTTGGCCTCGTGCACCGCGATGAGCGGCCTCAAGAAGTCGTCAATAGCAAAGTCAGACACTGTACCTGCGATGACGCCGGCATCCAGCTTGCTGACATCCAGTAAATCGGTGAGCAACCCGCTTAGATTGGTACAACAGGCATCAATGTTGGCAACCAAACTGGTGTCTTGCACCCCACTGTCCCTCTTGAGTATGTCGACATAAATAGTCAGCGCCGCCAGCGGTTGGCGCAAGTCGTGGCTGACCGCCGCCAGAAAGCGTGATTTGGCCTGGTTGGCCGCTTCTGCTTCTGCTTTGGCCGCCAGCAGGGCCGCTTCGGCCTCCCTGTTTGCCGTAAGGTCCTGATTGGAGCCGGAGACGCGAATGGCAGTTCCATCCTGGTCGCGCTCTATGAAGCTGCGGGAGTCAACCGGTACATAGTGCCCGTCCTTGTGCCGCAGACTTAACTCCGCCAAATGGGTGCTCCTGTCGCTTGCGAGTGATGCGCTGAATAACTGGCTAGTGCGCTCCAACGCATCGGGGTGAATCAACTTGCGCCAGAGATCCGGGTCGTTGGCAAGTTCATTGTTTGCGTAGCCGAGCATGGACCACCATCTTGGCGAGAAGTAAAACTGGTTGGTCTGCAGATTCATGTCCCAGAAACCATCATTGGAGCCACGCTGCATTGCGGCGAAGCGCTGCTCGCTCAACCGTAATTTTTCCTCAGCTTGTTTTCTTGCGGTGATGTCGCTGTGGCTCACCACAGCCCCCCCGGAATTGGATTCAAGCGGCGTTGCGGCCAGCTTGAACCAACGCTTCTCCATCGGGCTGTCGCAGGGGTATTCCATCTCAAAGACCGGCAGGGCTCGGTCCAGCACTGCCTGGATGCCGCTCACAGCCTTCGAAGCATATGGATCGCCGGTTGATTCAATGGCGTTTCGAAGGGCACTTAGATAATTAACGCCAATTTGGGAACCTGTGCCAACATGAAGTGCGGCTGCATCATCGGAGGTCGCGCGGTTTTCCTGTAAGAAACGCAGCCAGGGCTTGTTCACCACCACTATGATCCCATGGCGATCCAGTACTGCGATGTGGGCAGGCACCGAGTCAATGATTGACCGGCGGAAGGTATCTCTGTCTGCCAAAGCCGCTTCCCGCGATTTCAAGGTGTGGAAGACACGATTGACTCCGGTGACCAATGCGGCTATCTCGGAGCCCTGCGGCAACGGTAGCGGCACCAGCGGCGCACTTTCATCCGCCAGCAGAGCGAGCCTATCGACAGTAGCCAGAAGCGGGGACAACTGGCGCCTCATCATCCACCAAGTGGAGATGCAGGCCAGCGTGCTGAGTACGAGGGTTAACCAGAGCAAACGCTGTTGCATTCCATCAATAGGGGCGAAAGCCTCTGCGGTAGGCAACATCGCGGCGAGATACCAATGCGCCAAAGGTATGCCTTTGACCGAGACAAGCATTTCGACGCCATGGCCATTTGTATGGACATCAGTGCCTTCATGGCCTTCGATGTAGCGGCTGACCATAGCGGCGGAGCCTACCGGCTGAAGGGTTCGGGACTTTTCCGTTGCTGCAACGACGAGCTGCGAATCGCGTGACACCAATAAATAGCCGCCAGACTTTCCGTAGGTGCTGTTCAATACACCGTCGAGAAAGCTGGGCATGCTCAGATCGGTGCTCCCCACCAGCACGCCGAGGACTTTGCCGCTTTGGTCTCGAATGGGGGTCGCGATGACGAAGACCGGGGCGCGCTCTATCTTGCCCATTTCCGGCTGTCCCACCACCGTCATACCCTCGCGCAAAGCGGTGGAAAACCATGCCCTATCGAGGTAATTGGAACCGATGCGCCCGGACGAGCGCGGCAGGTCGACAACTACCGACCCATCCATCCCGACAATGAAGACTCCACCATTAAAAATGGTATTTAGCAACGGGTGTTCCTGCAGATGAGAATGCAGACCTAATCCGTTAAAAATAATAAGCGGCGCGACTTCGTTGGCTAGCTCTGTGAGCGCTTGTATGCGCTCATTCAACGCGTTGTCGATTTGGGTGGCCAGCATAAAGACGGTTGCGAATTGCTGCGCACCCGATATTTTTTCCATGTCCTGCCGTAAAGTGAAACGGGCGTAGCAGGAAAGTGCCCACATGCTGACAAGAAATATTGTCAAAGTGTACAAAGACATCCGGCCTTTGAGGGATTGACCCCTCAGGCTTTGCATTCTCATAGGGTTACTCCCTCCTCAGTCGCTTAACTCTGTCGAGATTTATTTAATGGCGGACTATGAAATTTGCGCGCGAATTTCTGTGTTGTGCTGCAGCTGTGTAAGCACGTGATTGTGCACTGAAAAGTACACCTGCGTGTCTTCGATGAGTCTCTGCGTGAGCCTGTCAGAAATTTTGTGCTTGAGGCATCAATGGCATTTAAGAAAGCGCTCATTGAGCGCGCCTTGGGCGCTGAACTAACCCACCACCTGTGCTGTGCTGCTGGGACAGATAAGCCCCTTCATGCCAAGAACCACCGCAACGGCGCCTCCGGCAAGACTGTCCTGACCGATGACGGTGCGCGCGATCCCGGGCTTTCTGGTCGGGCAGTATGGCACCGAGGTGTCGCCGGACTGGAGCCGATGTACCCGGTGGTCTCCGTCGCTGCCTTGCGGGTCAAGATTCGCGAGGACGCCGTGGTGCGCAACAGGGCCATCTACTTGGCGCTGCGCGTGCTTCCGGATGGCATGCGTGACATTCTGGGCCTGTGGATCGAGAACGCCGAGGGCGCCAAACTCTGGATGAAGGTGTTCCACGACCTCAAGACCCGCGGTGTGAATGACAGCCTGGACTATGCGCCATGGAAGGACCGCAAGGCCCGAGCGGCAGCCATCAAGCCGGTCTACACAGCACCCAGTGCGGAGGGCGCATTGGCCGAGTTGGATGCGTTTGAGAATGTCCCATGGGGCAAGAAGTTTCCGACAGTGGCGGCGGCCTGGTGACGGGCCTGGGACAAGGTGATTGCGTTACTTGCCCATTACCGTGGGCTAGTACTCCCGCCTCGCACACAGAAATTCAAACACTCCGCCTGTGACACTTGGGATTTTGAATTTGAGGTAGCCCATGCAAAGCGGGGGAACAAATGGGGGAACAGAAAGTCGAGGTGTAAGCTGAAACCTAGGACCCATGCGGGTTTCATGGCATCCTGCAATAGACCCCAGCCCACCATACCCCCTGACAAAGGCCGCTAAGGATCACCACTTAGCGGCCTTTTTCTTTGGAAAACCTTGCCTCGTCCGCACAGCGTCACCTTGACCCGATGGCACTGTGCAGCCTCCAAATTCAATGCGCGCCGGCAGCAGAGTCAGCGGATGCGCGTCCACCATTCTTTTTGGGCGGGTGGGACAGCCACACCAGAGGGATCAGCAGCAGGAAAATAAAGGCAGAACCGTAGAACACGTCATTGGCTGCGAGCATGAAGGCCTGCTGGTCAATCATGCGGTTGATTTGCGACAGGGCCTGCTGTGTGTCCATGCCCGCTGCATCAAAATTGGCCAATACGGCATTGGTCGCCACACTGCCGCGGTTGATCAGCTCCGCCAACTGCGCGTGGTGCATGGCGGCGCGGTCCTGCCAGACGCTCACAGCAATCGAGGTGCCGAAGGAGCCGCCCACAATCCGCGCAAAGCTGGACAGGCCCGAAGCCGAGGCAATCTGCGCCGGCGCCACGCCACCCAGGATGATGGTGGTCAGCGGGATGAAGAAGCAGGCCAGCGCGATGCCCTGAATGATGGTGGGCACCATCAGCGTGCCGAAGTCGGCCTGGGTGTTGAAGTTGGACCGCATCCACAGCACCAGCGAGAACACGACAAAGGCGAAGCTGGCCAGCATGCGTGGGTCCAGGCGGTTCATGTTCTTGCCAATCACGGGTGAGAGGATGATGGCAAACAGGCCCACGGGCGCCATCAGCATGCCGGCCTGGGTAGAGGTGTAGCCCATGAACTGCTGCAGCCACAGCGGCAGCAACACCAGGTTGCCCATAAACAGGCTGTAGGCCACGGTCATGGACAGGGTGCCGGTCCAGAAGTTGCGGATTTTGAGCAGGCGCAGCTCTACCACCGGGTGGTCGTCGGTGAGCTCCCAGGCAATCAGAAAGGCAAAGCCGATGGCCGACACAATGGCCAGCGCGGTGACCTCGGGGGAGTGGAACCAGTCCAGCTCCTTGCCTTTGTCGAGCATGATTTGCAGGGTGCTCACCGCCACCACCAGCAGGGCCAGGCCGGTGCTGTCAATGGGCAGTTTGCGGATTTGGGTTTCGCGCTTGTGGAACAGCGTCCAGGTCAGGCCGGCTGCGGCGATACCTACGGGGATGTTGATAAAGAAGATCCAGCCCCAGTGCGTGTGGTCCGTAATCCAGCCCCCCAGCACCGGCCCCATTACCGGGGCTACCAGCGTGGTCATGGCCCAGAGCGCCATGGCCATGCCGGCCAGGGCAGGCGGGTAGCTCGACAGCAGCAGGGTCTGGGCCAGCGGCATCATCGGGCCGGCCACAAAGCCCTGCAGCGCGCGCATCCCGATCAGCGTACCCATGTTGGGCGCCAGGCCGCACAGCCAGCTGGAGATCACAAACAGCAGTACGCTCATCGTGAACAGGCGCACCTGGCCGAAGCGCTGCGACAACCAACCCGTAAGCGGCAGGGCAATGGCATTGGCCACGCCGAAGCTGGTGATGACCCAGGTGCCCTGGTTGGGGCTGACGCCCAGGTCACCGGCGATGGCCGGCAGCGAGACGTTGGCAATGCTTGAATCCAGCACGTTCATGAAGGTGGCCGCCGAGAGCGCAATCGTGCCCCACAAACGGGCCGAACCTTGCAGCGGCGGGTGGGCAATATGGGCGGGTGCAGACATGGGTTGGCTTACTTGCTGCCCTTGCCGGGTTTGCTGGAATGGCCCGCGTTGGCGGCAATGATTTTTTGCACCGCGTCGCTAGCGCCCTTGTCCATGGCGGCATAGACCGCGGTCTGCACGGCCGATGTGGGGTGGGGCGCTTCAGACAGCGACTTGCCGCTCTGGTCGCTGATGTCCACGGTGGCTTCCATCGACAGGCCTACACGCAGCGGGTTGCTGACGAGTTGTTGCGCGTCCAGGGCAATGCGCACCGGCACGCGCTGCACCACCTTGATCCAGTTGCCGGTGGCGTTTTGCGCCGGCAGCAGCGCAAAGGCCGCGCCGGTGCCCGCACCCAGTCCGGCCACGGTGCCCTTGTATTCCATCTTTTTACCGTACACGTCGGCCGTCATCAGCACGGGCTGGCCGATGCGGATATTGCGCAGTTGCACTTCCTTGAAGTTGGCATCCACCCACAGTTGGTTGAGCGGGATCAGGGACATCAACGGCGCGCCTGCAGCCACGCGCTGGCCGAGCTGCACCGTGCGTTTGGCCACGTAGCCATCCACCGGGGCGGGCAGGGCGGCGCGGTGCACCGCCAGATAGGCTTCGCGTACTTTGGCGGCAGCGGCCAACACGGTGGGGTAGGAGGCGATCTGCGTGCCCTCGGTCAGGGTCTGGTTGCTGTTGAGTTGTTCACGCGCTGCGGTGACGCCGGCCTGGGCGGCAGACAGGGCGTTTTGTGCCGCGGCTACCTGCGATTGGGTGTGGCCCAGTTCTTCTTTGGACACGGCGCCGTTGCCTACCAGGGACTGGCGACGGTTGAGGTCATCGGTGGCGCGGGCCAGATCGGTCTTGGCGCGGGCAATGTCAGCCTCGCGCACAGCGATCTGCGCGTTCAGGGTGGTGTTGTTGGCATACAGAGTGCGCACCTGGCGCACGGCCTGGGCCAGATTGGCCTCGGCCTGGTCCATGGCGACCTTCGCGTCTGCGGGGTCGAGTTGCACCAGGGGCTGGCCGGCTTTCACGAAGTCGGTGTCGTCGGCAAAGATGGCCGTGACGGTGCCGCCTACCTGGGGCGTGATCTGCACCACATTGCCTTGCACGTAGGCGTTGTCGGTAGCCTCTTCGTGGCGGCCCAGGTACCACTCGTAGCCGCCATAGGCCAGGCCGAGCAGGACGACCAGGGACACGCCCTTGAGTGCCTTGGCACGTTTGCTGTTTGCCCCAGTGGGCTGCGGAGCGACGGGGGTGGAGGGTGTGGTGGATGCGTTCATGGGGTCGATGCTTTTAGGTATTTGTCGGGTTGGGCGAAGGCAGATGCTGTGAGCGTGCGAAGTCAGCGCAGGGCCGCCCCAAGCTGACTTGTGGCCCCCTCGGGGGGCAGCGCAGCACGCGCAGCGGCAAGCGTGGGGGTGACGAGCGCCGCCGGGCCGCCCCAAGGCGCGAGAGCCCCCTCGGGGGGCAGCGCAGCACGCGCAGCGGCAAGCGTGGGGGCAATGTCCCCGCCGATGGCGTGCAGGATTTGCACCTGCGTGTCCAGCGCGCGGGCGGCCAGGTCTGCGCCCAGGCGGCGCTGCGCGAGCACGGGGGCTTCGGCGCTCAGCACGTTCAGGTAATTGCCCAGGCCGGCCTGGTAGCGTTGCAGGGCAATGGCGTAGGCTGTTTCGGCAGAAGCCTGCGCGGCATGCTGCTCGGTCTGTTGGCGGCGCACGGCCTGGTTGGAGGTGATGCGGTCTGCCACCTCGTGCACGGCTTCCAGCACCTGGCTGTTGTAGCTTTCGATTGCCGCGTCCAGCTCAGCGGTTTTGCCGCGCAGGTTGGCGCGCAGGCGCCCGCCGTCAAACAGGGGCAGGCGAATGGCCGGGCCCACGCCCCATTGCTCGCTTTCGCTTTTAAGGAGCTTGTCAAAGCCAATGCTCGACAGCCCCGCAAAGCCCACCAGGTTGATGTTGGGGTAAAACTGCGATTTGGCCGAGGCCACGTCGCTGGTGGCTGCCTCCACACGCCAGCGCGCAGCGGCAATGTCGGAGCGGCGGCCCAGCAAGTCCAGCGGCAGGGCTTGCGCCACGCGCACGCCGGGAATCTGGTCCAGCGCCGGCAGGTCCAGCTTCAGTGCCGACACCGGCTGCGCTGTCAGCGCCGCCAGGGCGTTGAGCGTCAAGGCCTTTTGTTCGTTCAGCACTTCGATCTGCAAGCGCGCATCCGGCAGGGCGCTGGCGGCCTGTTGCAGCTCCAGCGCGGTGTCCAGACCGGCGTTGACGCGGCTTTGCACCAGGGTTTGGATGTGCTCGCGTTGCTCCAGCGTGCGCTGCGCCAGCGCCCGCTGGGCTTGCAGGCGCACCAGCTGGAAATAGCTGCGTGCCACATTGGCAGCCAACAGGCCGCGTGCGGCGCGCATATCGGCCTCGGTGGCCTTGATCTGGCCTAGCGCTGCATCCAGCGCTGCACGGTTCTTGCCAAAAAAGTCCAACTCCCAGCTGGCGGTGGCCTGCAGGCTGCCGCTGTCCAGCACCGAGCCACCGATCGGGGGCGGGTAAATGTTGTTGGCCGAGTAGAGCTGGCGGCTCAGGTCCAGCGAGGCATTCACCTGCGGGCCGTCTACCGCCTGTACGGCCGCACTGGCGGCTTGCGCGCGGGCCAGCCGCGCCTGGGCCACCTTCAGGCCCGGGTTGCTGTGCAAAGCGGTGGCCACCAGGGAGTTGAGTTGGGCGTCGCCAAAGGCCTGCCACCAATCGCTGTCGGTGCTTACGCGCTCGGCGTCTTGGCTGGCGTCCAGGTTTTTCAGGCCCAGTCTGGCGGCGTCCAGGGGCTTGGCGGTGGGTTCGATACCGGAAAAATTGGCGCAGCCGGCCAGTGCGGCAAGCACCACGCTGCCCAACAGCAGGTGTGTGGCGAGCCGTGTGGCACGGAGGGTGGACGGCATGGGTTCAGATGGCATCGTGCGGGTCTGCTTTGGGGGAAGGGGTGTCATGGGCAAGGTCTGCAATGGATTGGGCGTTGTGCATGATGCGGCGCAGGTAGGTGCGCAGGGTTTCAAATTCTTCGGCGCTGAAGCCGGCCAGGTGGGCGTTTTGCACGCCACTCAAAATTTCAGGGATGTCGCTGGCAGCCTGGGTGCCGGCGGGTGTGAGCTCGATGTTCACCACGCGGCGATCGGTTTCCGAGCGCACCCGCTTGCACAGGCCTTTGGCCTCCAGCCGGTCCAGCGTGCGCGTCATGGCGCCGGCGTCCAGGTTGCACACCCGCGCCAGTTCGGCCACGGTCGAGGCCTGGCCGCTATACAGCTTGTACAGGGGAATCCACTGGGCGTTGGTCAGGTCGGTGTGGGCCAGTTGCCGCTCAATGTCCTGGCTGACCATGCCCAGAATCTGCCGCATCAGATAGCCCACGCTGTCCTCCGGGTTGTAGCTTTCAGCCCGGTAAAAGGTGCATGGGGGCAGGATTTTTGGCATGCGGCAATTATTGCATGCCTAGACAAATATTGTCTGGGCGGGTAATTCAATGGGGTTCGCCGCGCAGGGGTATTCCAAAAGCACAAAGCCCCTTGCGGGGCTTTGCGTTGGGCGCCACGTGGGCTCGCTGGGCTTACTTCAGGATGTCACCAATGCAGAGGTACTTCACTTCCACATAGTCGTCCATGCCAAAGTGCGAACCCTCGCGGCCCAGGCCCGACTGCTTCACACCGCCAAAGGGCACATGCTCGGTCGCCAAAATGCCGACGTTGATGCCGACCATGCCGTATTCCAGCGCCTCACCCACGCGGTGGATGCGGCCGATATCGCGGCTGTAAAAGTAGCTGGCCAGACCGAACTCGGTGTTGTTGGCCGCATCAATGGCTTCCTGCTCGGTCTTGAACTTGAACACCGGGGCGAAGGGGCCGAAGGTTTCTTCCTTGGCACAGAGCATGTCGGCGGTGGCGCCGGACACCACGGTGGGCTCGAAGAATTGGCCGGTGAGCGCGTTGCCACCGGTTTCCACCTTGCCGCCCTTGGCAATGGCGTCGGCCACATGGCGCTTGACCTTGACGATGGCGGCGTCCTCAATCAGCGGGCCCTGCATCACGCCGTCTTCAAAGCCGTTGCCGACCTTCATGGCCTTGACCTTGGCGGTGAACTTGGCAACAAAAGCGTCGTACACGCCTTCCTGCACATAGAAGCGATTGGCGCAGACGCAGGTCTGGCCGGCGTTGCGGTACTTGCTGGCTAATGCGCCTTCCACGGCCGAGTCGATGTCGGCATCGTCAAACACGATAAAGGGCGCGTTGCCGCCCAGTTCCAGCGACAGCTTCTTCACGGTGTCGGCGCATTGCTTGATCAGGATGCGGCCCACTTCGGTGGAGCCGGTGAAGCTTAGGTGGCGCACTACGTCGCTTGCGCAGATGACCTTGCCGATGGCAATCGAGTTGTCGGCGTCGGCGCTGAGCATATTGAGCACACCGGCCGGAATGCCGGCGCGCATCGCCAACTCGGCAGCGGCCAGGGCCGTGAGGGGCGTGAGTTCGGCCGGCTTGATGATGACGGTGCAACCGGCAGCCAGGGCCGGGGCCACCTTGCGGGTGATCATGGCCAGGGGGAAGTTCCAGGGTGTGATGGCAGCGCACACTCCGATGGGCTGCTTGATCACCATCAGGCGGCGGTTGTTGTCGAACTGGGGCAGGGTCTCGCCGTTGACGCGCTTGGCCTCCTCGGCAAACCATTCCACAAAGCTGGCGCCATAGGCCACTTCGCCCTTGGCCTCATTAAAGGGCTTGCCCTGTTCGGCCGTCATGATGCGGCCCAGGTCCTCCTGGTTCGCCATCAGCAGGTCAAACCATTTGCGCAGGATGATGCTGCGCTCCTTGGCGGTCTTGGCTTTCCAGGCCGGCCAGGCGGCGTTGGCGGCGGCGATGGCCAAGTCGGCATCGGCCGGGCCGAGGTTGGCCACATCGACCAGCTTGCGGCCGTTGGACGGGTCCAGCACATCAAAGCGCGCGGGCTTAGATGCCCCGTCGGTAGCGCCGCCCACCCACTGCCCGTTGATCAGGGCATCGGTCTTGAGCAGGCTGGGGTCTTTGAGCAGGGAAAGGGGAGAGGTTTTCATGTCCATGGCGTGTCTTCCTGGTGTTGAGCGAATGCCCTTTGGCGGGGCGTTAGAGGGTGAAGGGTAACGACTTTTTGTGAAGGGCACCGCACCGGATGTCAGTGTCCTGCGGGTGCCACTTGGGTGCCGGGGCTTAGCGGTAGGCCACGCCGGGCAGCACACACAGCATCTCGTACAGCAGGTTGGCACCCAGCAGCGCGGTGTTGCCGGAGGTGTCATAGGGCGGAGAGACCTCCACCAGATCGCCACCCACCAGATTCAGGCCGCGGCAGCCGCGGATGATTTCCAGCGCCTGCGGCACCGTCAGGCCGCCGATTTCCGGGGTGCCCGTGCCACCGGCAAAGCTGGGGTCTATGCCGTCGATGTCAAAGCTGAGGTAGCAGGGCACGTTGCCTATGGATGCGCGCACGCGCTGCATCAGGGGTGCGAGTGACTGGTACCAGACCTCATGCGCCTGCACCACGGTAAAGCCCTGCTGGCGCGGCCAGTCGAAGTCTTCGGCGGCATAGCCGCTGCCGCGCAGGCCGATCTGCCAGACCTTGTCGCATTGCAGCAGGCCTTCCTCCACCGCGCGCCGGAAGGGCGTGCCGTGGGCGATGCGCTCGCCAAACATGTCGTCGTTGACGTCGGCATGGGCGTCCACATGCACCAGCGCCACCGGGCCGTGCTTGTGTGCCAGGGCCCGCAGAATCGGCAGCACGATGGTGTGGTCGCCGCCCAGGGTCAGCGGTTTGCAGCCGCTGTCCACGATGGGCTGATAGTGGCGCTCGATGATCTCGACCGACTTTTGCAGGTTGTAGGTGTTGATGGCCACATCGCCCAAGTCGGCCACTTGCAGCGCGTCAAACGGTGCGGCGCCGGTCGCCATGTTGTAGGGGCGTATCAGCGCGGACTCGGCGCGGATCTGGCGCGGCCCAAAGCGCGTGCCGGGGCGGTGGCTGGTGCCTATGTCCAGTGGCACGCCGATAAAGCCCACATCCAGGCCAAGGGGCGAATCCGCCACAGGCAGACGCATCATGCTGGCCAGGCCGCCAAAGCGCGGCATGGCGTTGCCGCCCAGGGGTTGGTTGAAGCTCATTTAACGCGGCCTCGCAGCCATTCCAGCGCGCCCATCAGCGAGGCCGTGAACAGAATCAGCAGCGTGGCCACCGCCGCAATGGTGGGCGAGATGTTTTCGCGGATGCCGGTGAACATCTGGCGCGGCAGCGTGGTCTGCTCCGGGCCGGCCAGGAACAGGGTTACCACCACTTCGTCAAACGAGGTGGCAAAGGCAAACAGCGCACCCGAGATCACGCCCGGCGCAATGACCGGCAGCGTGACGCGGAAAAAGGTTTGCAGCGGTCCGGCACCCAGGCTCAGGCTGGCCTTGACCAGGTTTTGGTTAAAGCTTTGCAGCGTGGCCAGCACGGTGGTTAGCACAAAGGGTGCGCCCAATGCCGCATGCACCAGCACCAGGCCGGTGTAGGAATCCGACAGGCCGATCTTGGCGAAGAACAGATAGGTACTCACACCCACCACCACGATGGGCACCACCATGGGTGCAATCAAGAGGCCGGTGATCAGGCCCTTGGCGAAGAACTGCACGCGGGCCAGGCCTACTGCGGCCAGCGTGCCCAGCGCGGTGGCGATCAGCGTGGCCAGCGGGGCGACGATAAAGCTGTTCTTGGTGGCGCGCGCCCAGTCGCTGGAGGCAAAGAGCTCCTGGTACCAGCGCAGCGACCAGCCCGGAATCGGGTAGGACAGAAAGGACGAGTTGCTGAAGGACAGCGGGATGATGACCAGAATCGGCATCAGCAAGAACAGGAGCACGGCGCCGGAGAGCGCGCGCAGGCCGTACCAGCCGAGCTTGTCGGCGAGGTTGAAGTAGGCGGGGAATTGAGAGGGGCGCATCGGTTTAGCCTAAAGAGAGTTCAGCTTTGCCAAAACGGCGGTACACGGAATACAGGGCCAGGGTGGTGATCAGCAGCACCGAGCCCAAGGCGCAGGCCATGCCCCAGTTGACTTCCACATTGGTGTACTGCGCCACGTAGTAGCTCAGCATCTGGTCGCCAGCGCCGCCCAGCAGGGCAGGTGTGACGTAGTAGCCAATCGAGGTGATGAACACCAGCAGGCCACCGGCTGCAATGCCGGGATAGGTCTGCGGCACATAGATGCGAAAGAAGGCCGCCAGCGGCGAGCTGCCCAGCGACACGGCCGCGCGCACATAGTTGTGCGGCACCGACTTCATTACGCTGTACAGCGGCAGGATCATGAAGGGCAAGAGGATGTGCACCATGGCAATCACCACGCCCAGGCGGTTGAACAGGAGCGGCACCGGGCTGTCGGTCAGGCCCGTGAACATCAGAAAGCGATTGACCAGGCCATTGGTCTGCAGCAGCACGATCCAGGCCGCAATGCGCACCAGCACCGAGGTCCAGAAGGGCAGCAGCACCAGAATCATCATCAGATTGGCCTTGCGCGCACTCAAGGTGGAGAGCCAGTAGGCCAGCGGATAGCCGATCAGGATGCTGACCAGGGTCACGATGGCGCTGATGGAAAAGGTGCGAACCAGGATGGCGCTAAACGCCGCCTCTTCGGGGCCGACCTTGACGATGTCGCCCTGGGCATCGCGCTTCAAATCGAGGGATGTCAGCAGGTAGTCGGGCGTCCAGCGCGAGCTGTTTTTGGCAATGGCCCACCAGTAGGGCAGTTCGCCCCAGCGCGGGTCCTGCGCCAGCAACGCTTCCTTCACCTGGGCCGGGCTCATGGCGCTGGTGTCCAGCTTGGCGCGGTAGGTGCTCATGATCAGCGAGCGGGCGCCGCTGACTTCGGAATTGAGCCTGCGCGCCAGCACGCCGGCTTGCGCGGTTTCAGGAATGGCCGCCAGGTCCTGCACCAGGGCCTGGAAGGCCGCGTCCGGTGGGGCCGTTTTGCGGTCCCAACCGGACAAGGCCTTGCCGGTATGCACCAGCGTGTCGGCCACCTCGGGGTTTTCGACGGCGCGCACCAGCAGGGCACCCAGCGGCACCAGGAAGGTGAGCGCCAGGAACACCAGCAGAGGCAGGGTCAGGGCCATGGCGCGCACGCGCTTGCGCCGCTCCACCCGCCCCAGTCGGGCGGCCAGTGAAGTCATATCAAGCGTTGCGCTCATGGTCAGTCCCTGTTCTTGCTATGCGATTACTGTGCAGCCCATGCGGCAAAGCGCTTTTCCAACGCCTCGCCCTGGTCGGCCCAGAACGTGATGTTGAATTGCAGCGCGGTCTTGCTGTTGGCAGCCGAGGTGGGCAGCATGGCCAGAATCTTGGGGTCGATCTTGGCCAGGGCCTTGTTGTTGGTCGGGCCGTAGGAGATGTGCTTGGTGTACTCGGCCTGCTCGGTGGCGCTGGTGGCCATGGCGATGAACTTCATGGCCAGGTCCTTGTTGGGCGTGCCCTTGGGCATGACCCAGTAGTCCAGGTCATAAATGCCACCGGTCCAGGTGATGGCCAGGTTTTTGCCTTCGCGCTGGGCTGCGTCGATGCGGCCGTTGTAGGCCGTGGTCATGACCACGTCACCGGCGACCAGGAACTGGGGCGGCTGCGCACCGGCTTCCCAGAACTGGATGCTGGGCTTGAGTTCGGTCATCTTCTTGAAGGCGCGGTCGGCACCGTCTTTGGTGGCCAGCACCTTGTAGACATCAGCGGGAGCCACACCGTCGGCCATCAAGGCGAATTCCAGGTTGTAACGCGGGCCCTTGCGCATGCCGCGCTTGCCGGGGAACTTCTTGGTGTCCCAGAAATCACCCCAGGTCACAGGAGCGGTCTTGAGCTTGTCGGCGTTGTAGGCCATGACGGTGGACCAGACAAAGGCGCCAACGCCGCAGTCGTTCACGGCAGCGGGCTGGAAGTCGGACTTGGGAGGCAGCTTGGACCAGTCCAGCTTTTCAAACAGGCCTTCGTCGCAGCCGCGGTTCACGTCGGGGCTTTCCACTTCGACCACGTCCCAGGAAATCTTCTTGGCTTCGACCATGGCCTTGATCTTGGCCTGCTCGCCGTTGTATTCGACTTGCACAATTTTGGCGCCGGTCTTTTCAAACGGTTCGAAATAGGCTTTCTTTTGCGCGGCGCCATTGGCACCGCCAAAGTTCACCACGGTCAGCGTGCTTTGGGCCAGTACGGGCAGGGCGATAACGCCGGCAATGGCGATCAACAAGGGCTTCAGTTTCATCGATGTTTCCTTCAAGGGACTAAGAGTTGAAATGCTGGGGTTCAGCGGTACACACGCAGGTGTTCGGGGGGGGCATAGACCTGGAAGGTCTGGCCGGGTTGGGGCAGGGCGGCATGGGCCAGCGCCATCTTGATGGTGGCGGGCTCCTGGCCGGCCACCTCGCAGCGCACACGCAGGTGGTCGCCAAAATAAATCAGGTCCAGCATGCGGGCTTCAAAGGTGTTGGCACCAGGGCTTTCAGCCACCTGCAGCCGCTCGGGCCGCACGCCGCATTGCACCGTCTCGCCGACCTTGGCCTGGTTGACGTTCACACCTTGCAGCTGCACGCCGTTAGGCAGGCGCAGCGTGCAGGCATTGCCATTCACCGCTTCGATCTGGCCGTCCAGCACCGTGCTGTCGCCGACAAAGCCGGCGACAAAGCGGTTCGCCGGTGTCTCATACAGGGTCTCGACGCCATCGATCTGCTGGATCAGGCCGTCATGGAACACGGCCACGCGGTCGGACATGGTGAGCGCTTCGGACTGGTCGTGCGTCACATAGACAAAGGTCACGCCCAGGCGGCGGTGCAGTTCCTTCAATTCGATCTGCATGTGCTCGCGCAGCTGCTTGTCCAGCGCGCCCAGGGGCTCGTCCATCAGCACCAGTTGCGGATCAAACACCAGCGCCCGGGCCAGGGCCACGCGCTGGCGCTGGCCGCCGGAGAGCTGACCGGGGAAGCGGTCGCCCATGGCGCCCAGCTGCACCATGTCGAGCGCGCGCTTGACCTTGGTCGCCTGCTCGGAGGCGGGCACCTTGCGCACCGTCAGCGGGTAGGCAATGTTGTCGGCCACCGTCATGTGCGGGAACAGGGCGTAGTCCTGAAACACCATGCCGAAGTTGCGCTTGTGCGGCGGCGTGCGGGTGATGGGCACGCCGCTGAGGCTGATCTCACCGGCGGTGGGCGATTCAAAGCCGGCCAGCATCATCAAGGTGGTGGTCTTGCCCGAGCCCGAAGGCCCCAGCAGCGAGAGGAACTCGCCCTGCTGGATGTTCAGGTTCAGATCGCGAACCACCAAGTTCTTGCCATCGTAGGTTTTCTCAACGCCGGTAAAGCTGACGAGGGTTTTGGGGGCGCTCATGGGGTCCGGTCTATCAGGCGACTGCGTCAAGGCTGGCCGCGATGATCGCCAGGCCTTCGTCCAGGATGGCATCGCTGGCGGTCAGGGGCACCAGCACGCGGATCACGTTGCCGTAGGTGCCGCAGGTCAGCAGGATCAGGCCGCGCTTGCTGGCTTCGGCCGAGATGCGCTTGGCCAGGTCAGCGTCGGGTTGCTTGATGTCGCCGTTCTTGAAGACTTCCATGGCCACCATGGCGCCCAGGCCGCGCACATCGCCAATGGCCTTGTGCTTCACGGCCATGGCTTTTAGGCCGGCGGTGAGGCGCTGGCCCACTTCCACACTGCGTTGCAGCAGGTTTTCTTTCTCAAAAATATCCAGCACGGCCAGGGCCGCGGCGCAGGCAATCGGGCTGCCGGCATAGGTGCCGCCCAGGCCGCCGGGGCCGGCGGCATCCATCACCTCGGCGCGTCCGGCCACGGCCGAAATCGGGAAGCCACCGGCCATGGACTTGGCCATGGTAATCAGGTCCGGCGCCACGCCGCTTTGCTCCACGGCAAACCAGGTGCCGGTGCGTCCTGCGCCGGTTTGCACCTCGTCGCAGACCAGCAGAATGCCGTGCGCATCGCACAGGGCGCGCAGGCGCTGCAGCAGTTCCTTGGGGGCGACGTGGAAGCCGCCTTCGCCTTGCACCGGCTCGATCACGATGGCGGCCACGCGCTTGGCTTCAATGTCGTTCTTGAAGATGGCTTCGATGGAAGCCATCGAGTCGTCCACCGTCACGCCATGCAGGGCATTGGGAAACACGGCATGGAAGACTTCAGAGGGGAAGGGTCCAAAGCCGGTCTTGTAGGGCGCGACCTTGCCGGTCATGGCCAGGGTCATCATGGTGCGGCCGTGGTAGCCGCCGCCAAAGCAGATGATGCCGGAGCGGCCGGTGTGGGCGCGGGCAATCTTGACGGCGTTTTCCAGCGCTTCGGAGCCGGTGGTCAGAAACAAGGTCTTCTTGGCAAAGTCGCCGGGCACCTTGGCGTTGATGCGCTCGGCCAGTTCCACATAGGGCTCATAGGCCAGCACCTGGAAGCAGGTGTGGGTGTACTGGTCGAGCTGGGCCTTGACGGCGGCAATGATGGCGGGGTTGCAGTGGCCGGTGTTGAGCACGGCAATGCCACCGGCAAAGTCAATGTAGCGGCGGCCTTCCACGTCCCAGACCTCGGCGTTCAGGCCCTTGGCGATGAAGACCTGGTGGCTGTGTCCCACGCCGCGCGGAATGGCGGCCTCACGGCGGGCGAACAAGGCTGCGTTGGTGAAATGGGCGTCGCGTTGCATGGGGAAAACTCCTGGTGGCTAATCGGTGCTGCAGTCCGGGGCCGGGCTGCGGTGAAGGCGCGACTTTAGGGCCGTGTTTAAAGGGCTAACATATACAGATGACAGCCTGTTTCGGATGCACTGTGCAGGCCGCAAGTCCAGTACAGTCCAACCCGCATAACCCCGGCATTCTTCTTGCGTTCCTACCCTCCCCATGTTCGTTATTGACCCAAAATCCAGCACCCCTTTGGTGACCCAAATCGTGAGCGGTTTTCGCCAGATGGTGGACGACGGTTCCCTGCGCGCCGGGGCGAAAGCGCCCTCGATACGCCAGTTCGCCCATGCCAATGGCGTGAGTGTCTACACCGTGGTGGATGCCTACGACCGGCTGGTGGCCCTGGGTTATTTGCAGTCGCAGGCGCATTCCGGTTTTTTTGTGCGCAGCCGTGGTGCACCAGGCACCATTGCGGTGGGTGCGGGGGCCCAGTACAGCTTTGATTCGATGTGGTACCTGTCGCGCATCTTCGAGAACCGCAAGTTGCACAACAAACCCGGCTGCGGCTGGCTGCCCGGTGACTGGTTGTTTGGCGACGGCATCAAGCGCAGCCAGCGCGCGCTGCTGGCCGCCGATGTGGACATGGGTGGCTACGGCGAGCCCAAGGGCTTTTTGCCGCTGCGCCAATTGGTGCGCGACAACCTGGCCGCCCGCGAAATCCTGCTCAGCGCCGACCAGGTGCTGCTGACCCAGGGCTCCAGCCAGGCCATGGACTTGGCCGCGCGCAACCTGGTGCGCTCTGGCGACACGGTGCTGGTGGACGAGCCGGGCTATGCCAACCTGCTGTTCTCGCTACGCTTTCTGGGCGCCAAGCTGGTGGGCGCGCCGCGCACACCGAATGGCTACGACCTGGATGTGCTGGAAGAACGCATCATCAATCACCGCCCCAAGGTGTTCTTCACCCAGCCGCGCCTGCAAAGCCCCACGGGCTCGACCGCGTCGCTCTCGCAACTGCACCGGGTGCTGCAGCTGGCTGAAAAGTACGACTTTGTGGTGGTGGAGAACGATATCTACGCCGACCTGGACCCCGAGTCCCGCCCGTCCCTGGCCAGCCTGGACCAGCTCAAGCGGGTGATCTATATCGGCAGTTTTTCCAAAACCATCTCGCCCAATATCCGCGTCGGCTACCTGGCGGCCGGGCCGCTGCTGCTGGACGAACTGACGCGCCTGAAGATGCTGTCGGGCCTGACCAGTTCCGAGTTCACCGAGCGCCTGGCCTATGGCGCGCTGATCGACGGGCGCTGGCGCAAGCACATCAAGACCCTGAAAGACCGGCTGGCCCAGGCCCAGCAGTTGCTGGCCACCCAACTACTCGCCGCAGGCTTCGAGCTGTTCTGCGAGCCCAAGGCCGGCATGTTTCTGTGGGCGCGCCATCCCGCCGTGCAAAACGCCGCCGAGCTGGCCTACAAGGCGGCCGAGCAGGACATTCTGCTGGGGCCCGGCCATCTGTTCTCGGTCGACCTGGAGCCCAGCCCCTGGCTGCGCTTCAACGTGGCCTGGTCGCAGGATGAGGCGGTGCAGCGGTTTTTGGCGGAGTTGAAGGATGCGGGGTGAACGCTCAGGCACGCAGACACGCAAGCCTCAGGCCGCCATGGCACTCCGCTTCGTCCGTGTCCCCCGCCCACTGCGTGGGCTCCTCCTTTACCTACCGAAGCGGAGCGCCACGCCGTCCTGCGTCGGCCAGCTTGGTGGGCGTGCGATGCGGCATTCAGTCACCGCATTCCGGCATGTGCTTCGGGAACCAGGCTGATGTAGCGGATGGGTATAAGGCATTGGCTGGGGCTGTTGAGTCAATGCACACCAACCGTGCAGGTTGCCGATGCCAGTGGGGTGGATGGTTCCGGTAGGTAAAGGAGGAGCCCGCGCAGCGGGCGGGGGACACGGACGGAACCATCTACCCCGCTGGCAGCGGCACACACAATGTTGCACCCACAGAATTGCGACTAAACGAGGGGGTGTAAGTAGTTTTGTGTAAACGGTCTTTTGGCAGGAAACTGCTGTCTTGCATGGAGCAATGATGACCGTAGAGAAGAATCCGTTACCCACAGAACTCATAGACGCGCTGCTGGCGAACTACAAGAAGCCTGAAGACTTGATTGGCCAGGATGGCAT
>CANCER010000019.1 GCA_947375135.1 Comamonadaceae bacterium
TTTGGGCAAATCAAAGGGCTTGGGCAAATACTCAAACGCGCCATTTTGGAAAGCTGACACAGCACTGTCCAAGTCCGAGAAAGCCGTCATGATGATCACCGGCAAACCGGGATGCTTGGCCTTGATTTTTTCCAGCAGGTCCAGCCCCGAGCCACCGGGCATGCGGATGTCGCTGACCAGAATCTGCGGGCCTTCGTCGTCTGCGGCGGTGCTCAGGGCCGCCAGTACATCGCGTGAATTGGAAAAGCTGCGGGTGGGTAAATGCTCGCGCAGCAGTGCCTTCTCCAGCACGAAGCGTATGGACTGGTCATCGTCAACGATCCAAATCGGCTTCATGGTCTTCTCATTCCTCGTATCAGGCATTACGGTAACGGAATCAGAATTTTGAAATCCGTACGGCCGGGCACGCTATCGACCTCGATCATTCCCTGGTGCTGCTGAACAAAGGTTTGCGCCAATGTCAGCCCCAGGCCCGAACCACCGTCCCTGCCCGACACCAGCGGGTAGAAAATGCGGTCTCTGATCGAATCTGGCACGCCAGGTCCGTTGTCTATGACATGCAATTCCAATGCCAACCGGTAACGCTTCTTGCCGAAAGTAATTTGGCGCATGACGCGGGTCTTGAAGGTCAGCTCCGCGTCCCCGGCAGCAATGCGCTCGTTCAAGGCCTGCGCGGCGTTGTGCGCGATATTGAGCACGGTTTGAATCAGTTGCTCGTGGTCGCCACGGAACTCGGGAATGGAGGTGTCGTAGTCCCGCACCACCTTCAGGCCCTTGGGAAACTCGGCCACGATCAGCGAGCGCACCCGCTCGCAAACCTCATGGATATTGACATCACTCACCATGTGTGGCCGCCGGTGCGGTGCCAGCAGGCGATCCACAAGGCTTTGCAAGCGGTCCGCCTCGTGGATGATGACCTGGGTGTACTCGGTCAGGTCCGGCGAATCCATCTCCAGCTCCAGCAACTGGGCTGCACCGCGAATGCCGCCCAACGGGTTCTTGATTTCATGCGCCAGATTGCGGATCAACTCCTTGTTGGTTTGGGCCTGCTCCAGGATGCGCTCTTCGCGGTCCTGGCGGGTTTGCTGCTCCAGCGGCACCAGTTCCACAATGATGTCTTCCGCCGGGTCGGTGCGGGTGATGATGACGTGTACCGGCAGGGCCTCGTAGCCCACGCGCTTGAGCCAGGCGTCATATCGCAGGGCGCCAAATTCATTTTCGACGGCGCCTTCCAAGGCGTTTTGCAACTGACCGGGATCGGTAAAGGCTTCTGTAAAGGACGAACCGACAATGCTGCGACGCGAAATGCCCAGCATATCTTCCAGTGCCGCATTGGCAAACAGCACCCGACCCCTGCGGTCCACCACGGTGACCAGGGTGGCCAACAGGTCAAAGGGGTGGTAGTTGGATGCAGCAGCGTCCTTGGGGTCAGCCGATAGCGGCAGTTGACTGTGTTTGGACAAGTTGCCTACCTTGCACTGGAGGCGCTGAATAAACTGCCCCCGGCTTGCGTCGGCAGGCGCGAGAGCTCACGCTTGATGCCGGCAATATCGGCCTCGCTGCGGCCAAGGGCTGCCTTCATTTCAGCCACCCGGTCCAGGTATTTTTGGTTGTTACGCGTCTCGGGCCCCATGCGCTCGGGTTCGCCGCTGTTGTATTCCTTCTGCAGCTCGGTCTGCCGGGCGATGGCCTTCTTGAGTTCAGCTTCCAGGATCAGCCGGGCATCCGAATCCTTGGCGCGCTGATCCGGCGCGTCGGCCCGCTGTCCGGACACCACCGCCTTGCCCGGCGGTGGCTTGACCGCCTGGATCACGGTCACATTGCCACCGGAAATCAACTTGCAGGTCTTGGCCTGGGCCTCGGACACGGTGTTGGTGTATTCGTTGCCGCAACGGTAAACGCGGTCGTCTGCCGCCTGCGCGCCAGAAACACCCATAGCCGTCAAACAAAGGATAAAAACAGATTTCATTTTCAGTCCAACCCTGGCGAATGCCGGGTCATTCCAGAAGTATGCGTCAAAACTGCCGCCGACCGGAATTTGCCCGGGACCGCTGCAATGCACGCTCTTCAAACCCTAACAAGCCCCATAAAAAAAGGACTGCCAAAGCAGTCCCTTTTTGTTGCACCTCCCTCGCAGGAGGTGCTGTTCAACCCGCCAATTACAGCGAGAAGTACATGTCGAATTCGACAGGGTGCACCGACATGCGGTAGCGGGTTACTTCCTGCATCTTCAGTTCGATGTAGGCATCGATCATGGAGTCAGTGAACACGCCGCCCTTGGTCAGGAAGGCACGGTCCTTGTCCAGGTGCTCAAGGGCCTGATCCAGGCTGTGGCAGACGGTTGGCACCAAAGCATCTTCCTCGGGAGGCAGATGGTACAGGTCCTTGGTGGCTGCTTCGCCGGGATGGATCTTGTTTTCCACGCCGTCCAGGCCCGCCATCAGCAGGGCCGCAAAGCCCAGGTAAGGGTTCATCAGAGGATCGGGGAAACGTGCTTCCACGCGACGGCCCTTGGGGTTGGCCACGAACGGGATACGGATCGAGGCGGAACGGTTCTTGGCGGAGTACGCCAGCTTGACCGGTGCTTCGAAATGCGGAACCAGGCGCTTGTAGCTGTTGGTGCCGGGGTTGGTGATGGCGTTCAGGGCACGTGCGTGCTTGATGATGCCGCCGATGTAGTACAGCGCGAAGTCCGACAGGCCGGCATAGCCGTCACCAGCGAACAGGTTCTTGCCGTCTTTCCAGACCGACTGGTGCACGTGCATGCCGGAACCGTTGTCGCCGTGGTAGGGCTTGGGCATGAAGGTGGCAGTCTTGCCGTAGGCATTGGCCACGTTGTGGATCACGTACTTTTGCAGCTGTGTCCAGTCAGCGCGCTCCACCAGGGTGGAGAAGCGGGTGCCGATTTCGTTTTGACCGGCGCCAGCCACTTCATGGTGGAACACTTCGACCGGGATGCCCACGGATTCGAGGATCAGGGACATTTCAGCGCGCATGTCTTGCGTGCTGTCAACGGGAGGCACGGGGAAGTAACCGCCCTTGACCGTGGGACGGTGGCCGCGGTTGCCGCCTTCGAGCTTGGTGCCGGTGTTCCAGGGGGCTTCGTACTCGTCGATTTCGTAGAAGGTGTTGTTGGGTTCGGTGCTCCAACGCACGCCGTCGAAGATAAAGAATTCTGGCTCGGGACCGAAGAAGGCCGTGTCGCCGTTGCCGGAAGCCTTGAGGTAGGCTTCAGCGCGCTTGGCGATGGAGCGGGGGTCGCGGTCGTAAGCCTTGCCGTCGGCAGGCTCCACCACATCACAGGTCATGATGATGGTGGTTTCTTCGAAGAAGGGGTCGATGTTGGCCGTGTTGGGATCAGGCATCAACAGCATATCGGAAGCTTCAATGCCCTTCCAGCCGGCGATGGAGGAACCGTCAAACGCGTGACCGGAGGTGAACTTGTCTTCGTCAAAATGCGAAACAGGCACGGTGGTGTGCTGCTGCTTGCCACGGGTATCGGTGAAGCGGAAGTCAACAAACTTGACTTCGTTCTCTTTCACCATCTTCATCACGTCTGCGACGGTCTTGGCCATCAATTACTCCTATTGCACTGTTAAAAAAGGTTGCCGAACTCTCAATGCAGTATTTGTGCCAGAAGCATCCGGCAAACCATTTTGAGAAAGCGCTCCATTTTGCCTCGAGATTGCATGCTTTCCGGGACATCATGGATTCAAGTTGCGATCACACGCCCAATTTGCACCAAAGTAAGGCGCAATGCACTTGCATTCATCTGGTGCAGTGCTATTTGCGCACCATTTCAGGGCCCAATGGAATTGCCATGGCTTGGAGCGACGCAACCAGGTCTTGGTAGGCAGCATCCACGACACCAGGCGCACCTTTAACACCCAACTCGATGTGGCGGCCGTATTCAGGATGGTCCACGCTGGGCAAGCTAAAGACCTTGACATCATGGGCCGCCTCGATGCGCTCCATCAGGGGGGTGAGTGAGGCCTCCATGGCGCCGAACACAATGACGGAATTTTCCTGCCAGGCATCGCGACGGAAATGCGCCGGGTACTGCGTGTCCAGCACCGACTCCACCATGGGCCAGGCCATGACCGGAAAGCCGGGCACGAAATGGACGGCGCCGGCACCAGCGCCCGCACAGCTGAAGCCGGGAATTTTGTTGTAAGGGTTGGGAATGATGCGCGCGCCCTCGGGGAACATGCCCATGTTGAGACGGTGCAGGTTGTCGTCGCGCTCGGGCTCGTAGGGAAGGCCCTTTTCAAGCGCCAGATCCTGCATGCGCTCACGTATCAGTGCCTTGGCTTGGGGATGCAGCCGCAACGGGCACTGCAAGGCAGCAGCGGCACACTGGCGGGTGTGGTCATCCGGCGTGGCACCAATGCCACCAAACGAAAACACCACGTCGCCCGAAGCAAAGGCACGCTTCAGGGTGGCGGTAATGCGCGCGGGTGAATCACCCACATAGTCGGCGTACGCCAGTTGCAGGCCACGCGCGCCGAACAAGGCAATCGTCTTGGCCAGGTGCTTGTCTTCGCGCCGACCCGACAGGATCTCGTCGCCGATGATGATGATTCCAAAGTTCATTGCGCGTCTTTCCAGGTAATGGGGATGGCATCTGGCACCGGTGCGCTCTGCACCGAACTGGCCTCGTAACGCAAACCCTGCAGGGCTGCAAGGCAGTAATGGCTGAACCAGAGCGAGGCGAAGGCGAATACCAGGGTGTAAATCCAGATCGCCACCGGCACCAGCAGCACAAAGGCCGGGGCAAAACCGGCGCCCATGGCCCAAATCAGATTCGGTGAGGCACCCAGATAGCCGCAGACCACACCGATCAGCAACAGCCATCCGCCATGGCGCTGGAACAGCACTTTGCGCTCCTCGCGGCTGGCATGCTGGGACAAAGCGTCAAAAGCCATCACCCGATAGGTCAGCCAACCCCAGATCAGCGGTGGCAACACCAGCACCAGCGGTGGCACCAGCCACAGTGGTACCGACAGCAGCAGTGCAATGGCAGCCAACAGCGAGGACGACAGGGACCACCACAGGCTCGCCACAAAGCCCCCTCCCCGCTTGGCCTCCAGCGCGGCAAAGCGCTTCTGTGCCACCAGGCCAACCAGTGCGGGGGTCATCAACAAAGCCACTGCCAGCAGGGACATGACAACAATCAGGGGCGTGACACCAAGCACCACCAGCAAGGGCACCAGCACGGCTTTGAACTTCCCTGCACCGACGCTCTCCAGCCACTGCCAGACGATGCTGATGTAGGGGAATGTGTCCATCCAACTGCGCACCTGATCGAGCGCCGCATCCCAGAAAAAATACCCTGCGCCAAGGCTCAGCCCGACCATCAGGATGAGCGGCAGCAGGGACAGCACGATCACGCGCGGATGCACACAGTGGGCCGCTGCACGCCAAAAAGAGTCCAAAAACAGGTTCATGCGCCGAGCATACCGCGCTGACCTGTGACGCCAGAGACCAACGGCCAGCCTGCGCTAGGTTGCTGTGCCCGCTATGCGGGCCAGGTCCTGGGCACTCAGCCAACGCCATTGGCCCGGCGCCAGATCCGCAGGCAGCACCAGGCCGCCAATTTGCGAGCGATGCAGCCCCTCCACCCGATTGCTAACCGCAGCCACCATGCGCTTGACCTGGTGGTACTTGCCTTCGGTCAAGGTCAGGCGTAAATCGAACTCGCCCACTGCTTCGCAGGCTGCGGCCCGCACCGGCTTGGGGTCGTCGTCCAGCACCACGCCGTCCAACAGTTTTTGCACCTGCCGCGCGTCCAGCGCATGCTTGACCCGCACCGCATACACCTTGGGCACATGGTGGCGCGGTGAGCTCATGCGATGGATGAACTTGCCGTCATCGGTCAGCAAGAGCATGCCGGTGGTGTCCTGATCCAGGCGGCCCACTGCTTGCACGCCTTGCACGGATGCTTTTTGCGGCCGGGTGCGCAAAGGCGAAGGCAGCAAGGTATAGATGCTGGGATAGGTCGAGGGCTTTTGCGAGCACTCGGTAGCGGTCGGCTTGTTGAGCACCAGATAGGCTCTGTCCGCGTAAGGCCAGTCCACGCCCTGCACCCTGAAGCGCAGATCGGTAGTGTCAAATTCGGAAGCGGCGTCGGTGCATGGCAAGGGGGCGCCGTCGGCACCCTTTGCAAAGACCTGCACATGGCCTTGCTGTACCAGACCCGCGCAAACACGCCGTGTACCAAAGCCTTGGGTATAAAGTATTTCCTGCAGTTGCATGGAACGTAGTATCGCCGCGCCGCAAGCCGGCGCAGCCCTCGATTCACAATTTGCCGGCAGAGCGCGCTAAAACTTGACGCCTATGCCCAGCATGGCGTTCGTGCTGGTTGGCTTGAACACCAGACCTGCATCGGAAACCACGTCACCGTAATTCACTTGGCTTAACTCTCCCTGGACATAGGTGCCACGCCACAGGGCACGTCGGTATCCCACACCATATCCCAAACCGTTTGCTCTGAGAGCGCCATCAATGCCGGCACCGCCGCCAGTGACCGTGGCCGTCAACTTGTTCAACGAGACCTTGCCATAGGCCATGGACTTTGTGTCGAGTGCATAACCAAGCTCGGAGTACAGGGCATAGGTGCTCATTGACGTCAATTCCATCGGACCAATGGAGGCCGACTTCATATCGCCTAGGTTGACGGAAAATCCAAAGTTTGCCACGCCGTTGCTGCCAAACGCCACGCCATTTGCCACTTGAACAACCAGGTTCTGGCCCGCGGTACTGACGTTGCCGGCGCTGTTGCCGAGCGCATCCGAAGTGTTCACGCTCAGCGTGGGGAAGTTGAGGTTGATGGCTGCACTGAGTCCGTTGAAACTCGAGGCAATGGTTTGCGCATCGGAAGCGCTTGACGCGAAGGTAAGAACAGAAAAAAGGGCTGCGATGACAGGTTTCATAATGTGAACATTTATTTTGTTAATACGCCGTGCGTTGGTTACACGGTCCGCCGGGCCTTCAATTTCAAGCGTGCCGGACGCTGTTTCCAGCCCGCAAGATGCACATTGCTTGGACTTCCTTGGCATGTGCACAAGCGCGAAGGCATAGAACATACCGCCCCTATAGCCTACCTGAATTTGCAGGGCAGCGCAGCCCTTCCGATTGGATTTCGACGCCGGAATGTGTGGTCGCTGGTTGGTGCTGAAGTAATGGGCGCACAAGCCACGACCGGCTTAGAATAATACCGGGACCCAAAAATCCCAGCAGCACTGTGCGTCGGCCCGCTCCAACCCCGGAACCAAGGCACTCACGCCATGGTTTGCATCGCCGCTTCAGGGTACACACTTCAAATAAAAAGCCCCAAAACAGCCACAGGAGTCCTCATGTTTCCAGAATATCGCGACCTCATTTCCAAGCTCAAAACCACTGACCACCATTTTGGCCGTCTCTTTGAGCAGCACAATTCACTGGATCAGAAAATCAAAAATATGGAAAACGGCCTAGAACCGGCCAGCCATGAGCAAATCGAGCTACACAAAAAGGAAAAACTTCACCTGAAGGATCAGCTTCACGCCATCCTTCGCAAGGCCAGTGCGCTGGCCTGAGGCAAGGCTAAATCACATAGAGGCCGGTCTCGACCATTCGTTCTGCAGCCAGCGCTTCGAAGGCACTGTTGACGGATAGGTGGACCTTGCCCGACAGGGCTTTCCAAAGCGGTGAACTCATCAGTCGGTCCTGCACCGGCCCCTTGACCTCGGCCAGGTGCAAACGGATGCCACGCCCGTCCAGATCGCGGTTCAGATCCGTCAGCACCTCCATCGCGGTGGTGTCCACCCGGTTCACTGCGCTCATGATCAGCACCACGTTTTCGACTCGCGCATCCTTCGTTAGCTCTGCCGCCAACCGCGCCTCGATCGCGTTCAGGTTGCCGAAGAACAGGCTCTCGTCGATGCGCAGGAACAGCACGCCGGGGATGGTCTCCACACCGTGGCGTTCGATATTGCGAAAGTGTTCCGTACCCACAATGCGCCCGATGACGGCAATATGCGGTGTGCTGGCGCGCACCAGCAGCGTGATCAAAGACAGCAAAATGCCGGCCGCAATGCCCAGTTCCAGGCCCAGCATCAACACACCGGCGGCAGTGCCCAGCAGAGCGAAGGCATCGGCGCGGTCATAGCTCCATGCTTGGCAAAAGGCTTTTACATCCACCATGCTGATGGCGGCCACCACAATGCTGGCCGCCAGCACCGCCAGCGGCAGGCGCGCAAACCAATGGGTGCCAGCCAATACGATGAACAACATACTGAGGGCGGCAACCAAGCTCGCCATGGGCGTTTGCGCCCCCGCAGCGAGATTGATGGCAGAACGCGACAAACCGCCACCCACCGGCATTCCGCCGTAGAACGCCGACACCACATTGGCCGCACCCAGGCCCACCAGTTCGCGGTTCGGATCCAGTCGCTCGCGCCGCTTGGCTGCCAGCGCCTGACCCATGGTGATGTTTTGCACCGTGCCGATAAAGGCCATGGTGAGTGCCGGGATCAGCAGTACGCGCAAGGCATCCAGACCGGGAAAGAAAAGGTTGACCGTACCCAGCCCTTCCTGCACAGCACCCACCACAGCCACATGGTGCTGGGTATCCAAATCCAGGGTCACCACCGCAGCGCTCGCTACGCCCAGCACAAGCAAGGGCATCACGCGCACCCAGACCTCTGCCTTTTTTGCCGCCAAGCCCTGGCGTAGGGCGACTTTGATCAGGCCGTAACGCGAAAGCAACAAGCACAGCATGGCGATAGCCGACAAAGTCAGCGTCGCTGGATTGGCTTGCCCCAGATGGAACAACGTCGACTGCAGCGCCTGCCAGCTGGTGGAACCAACGGCCTGCACGCCCAGCAAGAGCTTGAGCTGGCTGATGATGATCAACACCGCTGACCCGGAGATAAATCCGCTGACGACCGGACGGCTGAGCAATTGCGACAAAAATCCCAGACGCAGGGCACCAAAGGCCAGCGTCAGCAGGCCGGAACACAAGGCCAGGCCGGCTGCCAGCGCGATGTACTGCGGGCTGCCCGGTGCGGCCAGTGGACTGAGGACCGAAAAAGTCATGATGGCGGTAATGGCCACCGGGCCGACGGCCTGCAGCGCACTGCTGCCGAGCCAGGCGTAGGCCATGACGGGAAAGATGCTGGCATACAAACCGGCTTGTGGGGGCAAGCCTGCCAGCAAAGCGTAGGCCAGACTTTGTGGAATCACCAGCACAGACACGATAACGCCGGCCAGCGCATCGCTGGAGAGGTTTTCTCGACGGTAATGGGCAAGCCAGGCAGGTATCACAGTGGGAACAGACCGATGAAATAACCGGGGCAGGTTAGCATACCCCCTTCCCGCAAACATGCATTGACTGGCCGCACCGCGCACATGACCTCCCCCACCCCGCCTGAACAGCAGGCCAACGCGACACCCGGCCTGTATGTGTGGATTCTTGCGCTATCGATTCTGGTGGCGTTGGTACCTACGCTGTGGACCACGCTGGACCTGCAGGCCGCTGCAGTTTTTGCGGGCCCGCAAGCCCCTCTGAAGGTTCTCAACTGGTGGTGGGTGGAGCTGATCAATGGATGGGTTCCCGCTGCATTCCGAACCGGCCTGGTGATCGCCTTGGTGGGCTGGGTAGCGTCCCATGTCCGCGCCCGCTGGCAGGCCTGGCGCCTGCCCTTGGCCTTTGTGGTGGCGGCCGGCATGCTGGGGCCGGGCATGGTGGTCAACTGGGGCTTCAAGGAAAACTGGCAACGCGCGCGCCCCTACCAGGTGGAAAACTTCGGGGGCACACAGAAGTTCAGCCGTGCCGCTGTGATGACCGACCAATGCAACAACAACTGCTCGTTTGTCAGTGGTCATGTGGCCTGTGGCGTGTTTTTGATTTCGCTGGGCCTGGTACACCGCCGACGCCAGCGCATCTGGGCAGCGTCGGGTGTCGTGTCCGGCCTGGTCATTGGCTTTGCCCGCATGGCCGACGTGGCGCATTGGTTGAGCGATGTGCTGTGGGCCTTCCCCATCACGCTGCTGAGCAGCTGGCTGGTCTGGAAGGCTCTGTTGCTGCTTTACCGCAAACCCTCGCCTACCGTCGGGTAGCGCAAGCGCAGGCCCAACTCCTGCTTGAGGCGCACGTTCTCCAAGCGGCGTGACTCGCTCATAAAGCTCAGCAGCATCACCGGCAACTGTTGCTGCGCACCGTCGCGTGCCACGCGCGGCGGCCTGGGCAACTGGTACAGATCGGCGGCCAGATCAAAGTAGTCGCCCATCTTCATTTGGGTGTCGTCACTGACGTTGTAAATGCGCTGCGGCCGGCCCTTCCACAGGGCTACCAGGCAGGCGCGTGCCAAGTCATCCGAATGGATGTGGTTGGTATAGACGTCGTCTTCCGAGCGCAATACCGGTGTGCCCTTGAGAAGTCGTTCGCGTGGCGTGCCACCCTCGCGATCCGGCGCGTAAATACCGGGGATGCGCAGAATCTGGGCGCTGACGCCCGCCGAACGGCCGAAGAAACGCACCTGATTTTCGGCATCCACACGGCGCATGGCGCGCGGCGTCCCGGCGTTGACGGTGCGCGTTTCATGGACCCAGGCACCGTCACAGTCGCCGTATACACCGCTGGTGGATCCATAGACCAGCTGAACCGGTGCACTGCGCCTGCGCAAGGCGCGCAACAGTGCCAGCACGCGCGGGTCGCGCCAGCCCTCGCTGGGCGGCGGCGCCAGATAGACCACGCGCTGCGCCAGGCCCGCCAGCCGTGACAAGGTTTTGGTCCGATCCAGATTGCCCAACAAAGGCACCATGCCTTGGCTGCGCAAATCGGGCACACGCGCATCAGACGAGGTCAAGGCCATTACCTTGGTACCTGCAACCAGGCTGCGTGCTACACGGGTGCCGATGTCACCGCACCCCACGATCAGGACACGCTGGCGTCGAAAGCGCGCGGGTAGCGCACCGAGGGGAGTTTGGTTTGAAGGCACAATTCAGGCTGCTTGAAAATACAGATCACAGGATACCCAAAAAGATGACGACAAACGGAGCCGGCGCAGCCAACTTCTCGGTCACAGTGCAGCCTAGCGGCCGCACCTTTTCAGTTGAAAGCGGCGAAGCGGTGTTGCCCGCCGGCATACGCCAGGGCATCAACCTTCCCTATGGCTGCAAGGACGGCGCTTGCGGCAGTTGCAAATGCAAAATGATCAGCGGCAAGGTGACGCATGGCGCGCACCAGGAAAAGGCGCTCACCCAGGACGAGGAAGCTGCCGGCCTGATCCTCACCTGCTGCGCTGTTCCGCAGAGTGACCTGCTGCTCGAATCACGCCAGGTGACCGAAGCCGGCGCCCTGCCGATCAAGAAAATGCCGGTGCGTGTCGCCAGCATGGAAAAAAAATCGGACGATGTGATCGTCATGAAGCTGCAACTGCCAGCCAACGACACCTTCCAGTACCACCCCGGCCAGTACATTGAATTTTTGCTGCGCGATGGCGCGCGGCGCAGTTACTCCATGGCCAATGCACCCGCCGAAGGTGTGCAAATGGAACTGCACATTCGCCACATGCCGGGCGGCAAGTTCACCGACCTGGTGTTCGGCTCCATGAAAGAGAAAGACATTCTGCGCATTGAAGGACCCTTCGGCTCCTTCTTCCTGCGCGAGGATTCCCGCGCCCCTGTCGTGATGCTGGCTTCCGGCACCGGTTTTGCACCGATCAAGGCGCTGCTGGAGAACATGCAGCAAAAGGGCATTACGCGCGCCAGCACCCTGTACTGGGGTGGACGCCGGCCGTCGGACCTGTACCTGGATGCTTGGGTGCGCGAGTTTGCCGCAACGCATGCCTGGCTGACCTACGTGCCCGTTGTGTCCAACGCCCTGCCACAAGATAGCTGGAGCGGCCGTACCGGCTTTGTGCACCAGGCGGTGCTCGACGACCTGCCCGATCTTTCGGCCTACCAGGTCTATGCCTGTGGCGCCCCCATCGTGGTGGACTCCGCCCAGCGGGACTTTTGCTTTATGGCCGGACTGTCGGAAGAAAACTTCTTTGCCGACTCGTTTACCAGCGAAGCGGACAAGGCGCAGGCCTGATTCGGTCACAGGCAAGGCCCGAGCGGGCCTTGTTTCTTGTCACTCTCATGACGCAGACGTCCACTCGCTGAACACCACGGCAAACACCACCACCGCGCCGCCCAGGGCGGCCCGCAGGGTCAGCCCTTCGGACAGCCAGACCTAGGCAAACAGCGCGGCAAACACCGGCTCCATGGCATAGATCAGCGCGGCTTTTTCGGCCGCCACATGGCGCTGCGCGCGCGCCTGCAAGAACAGCATGCCGGATGTGGCGATCACACCCAGATAGGCCAGGCCCCAGAGAATTTCGACGTTCAGTCGGCTGCCCAGGGTCTGCAGCTTATCGGTACCCTGCGCATCAGCCAGCATCCACAAGCCACCCAGCACGGCCATCCAGACAATTTGCGTAGCGGCCAGGTTGCGCGCCTCGTGACGACCGGCACGGGCCGACAACACAATCACATACAGGGCGTAGCCCAGCGCACCGGCCACCGTGGCGGCATCCGCGAGGAAGTGGGCACCGCCATCCCAAGACATCAGGCCTATTCCGGCACATGCCATCACAGCGGCAATAACGACACGCCACGACAGGGTGCGGCCAAACACCAGGCCCAGCAGCGGCACCATCAACACATTCAGGCTGGTCAGAAAAGCGCTGCGGTTGGAGGAGATGAATTGCAAGCCAAAAGCCTGTGCCACATAAGAAAACAACACCAGCGCGCCCAGCAGCGCGCCGTCTATCCAAGCCCGGCGTGGCGCCCGCAGCGCCCAGGGCAACATGCACAGGGCTGCCAACAGAAAGCGCAGCGCAGACGTCTCGACCCCGCTGAGCTGAGCCGTAGCGATCTTGAGCACGGGGAAGGTCGCGCCCCACACCACGGTGACAAACAACAGGGACAGAACGGAAATATTCATGGGAGGCTTTTAAAACAGCAAAGCCACACGGTTATGCGCCGTGTGGCTTTGCAGGAACGCAAGGGCGGGCTTATTCGCCCAGATACGCGGCGCGTACTTTCGGGTCGTTCAGCATTTCCTTGGCATCACCGCTCATGGTCACAATGCCCGACTCCATCACATAGCCACGGTTGGCAATGCCCAAGGCACGGCTGGCGTTTTGTTCCACCAACAGCACGGTCACGCCCTGCGCGTACACGTCTTTCACCACCTCAAAAATCTTGTCGACCATAATGGGCGACAGGCCCATGGAGGGCTCATCCAGCAGCAGCACCTTGGGGCGGCTCATCAGCGCTCGGCCCATGGCCAGCATTTGCTGCTCGCCGCCCGACATGGTGCCAGCCAGCTGGTCGCGCCGCTCTTTGAGGCGCGGAAAAATGGTGAACACCTTGTCGATGTCGGCCAGGATGTCGGCCTTGTCGTCACGGATGTAGGCGCCCATCTGCAGGTTTTCGAGGATGGTCATGCGGGTAAACACACCGCGGCCTTCCGGCACCATGGCTAGGCCCTGCTTGACCAGATCCCAGGGACCCTGGCCCTTGATGCTCTTGCCCAGGTACTCGATGTCGCCGGCCTTGATGGGCAGCGTGCCGGTAATGGCTTTCATGGTGGTGGTCTTGCCGGCGCCGTTGGAGCCGATCAGGGACACCAGCTCGCCCTCGCGCACCTCGAAATCCACACCCTTGACGGCCTGGATTCCGCCGTATGCGACCTGCAGCCCGGTAACCTTGAGTAATACTTTTGTTGTCATATCTATCCTTAGTGCCCGCTGGTGCCCAGATAGGCCTCAATCACTTTTTCGTTGCGCTGCACATCGGCTGGCGTGCCCTCGGCAATCTGCTTGCCGTAGTCCAGCACGGTGACGCGGTCACACAGGCCCATCACCAGCTTCACATCGTGCTCGATCAGCAGAATGGTGCGGTTGTCCTTGCGGATGCGGTCAATCAGCTCGCGCAGCATGACCTTCTCGGTGGCGTTCATGCCGGCGGCGGGCTCATCCAGCGCAATCAGCTGCGGGTCGGTGGCCAGGGCGCGGGCGATTTCGAGTCGGCGCTGATCGCCGTAGCTCAGCGTGCGCGCCTTGTAGTCGGTGAACTTACCAATGCCCACATAGTCCAGCAACTCTTGTGCACGCTGGGCGATTTCGGCCTCTTCCTTTTTGAAGTTCTTGGTACGCAGCATGGCGCCGAACAAACCGCTGTGGGTGCGGATGTGGCGGCCCACCATCACATTTTCCAGCGCCGTCATTTCAGAGAACAAGCGGATGTTCTGGAAGGTGCGGGCAATGCCAGCCTTGGCAACCAGGTGCACGGCTGTGGGCTGGTAGGCCTTGCCGGCCAGCTCGAAGCTGCCACTGTCCGGCGTGTAGAGGCCGGTCAGCACGTTGAAAAAAGTGGTCTTGCCGGCGCCATTCGGCCCGATCAGGCCATAGACCTGGCCACGTTTGATTTGGATGCCCACATCGCTCAGGGCTTGCAGGCCACCAAAGCGCTTGGAAACGCCGGAGACGTTCAATACGGTATCTGTCATATTCGTTCCCACTGCTTAGGATTTGGCCGTCTGCAAGGACTTGCCATGCTCGGGTGAGGGCCAGAGGCCGCGCGGACGCATCAGCATGATGGAGATCATGGCCAGGGCGATCAACAATTGGCGCAGGATGGACGCATCCAGGCGGCCGCCGGTGGCAGCTTGCAAGGGGCCTGCCACATAGCGCAGCACCTCAGGCAAGGCAGACAAAAGCACCGCGCCCAGAATCACGCCGGGAAGGTGACCCACACCGCCCAACACCACCATGGCCACAATCATCACCGACTCCATCAGCGTGAAGGACTCGGGCGAGATAAAGCCCTGGAAGGCTCCGAACATCACACCAGAAACACCGCCGAAGGTAGCGCCCATGCCGAAGGCCAGCAGCTTCATGTTGCGGGTGTTGATGCCCATGGCCTTGGCGGCAATTTCATCTTCACGAATGGCCATCCAGGCACGGCCCACGCGGGACAGTTCCAGGCGGTGGCAGATCACAATGCTGACCAGCACCAGGGCCAGGAACAGGTAGTAGTAAAGCGAGACCGAAGCCAGCTCGATGCCGCCCACTACCACCTTCTTCCCCAGATCCAGGCCGAAGAAGTGCAGGGAGTCAATCTGGTTGATGCCCTTGGGTCCGTTGGTAATGTTGATGGGCGCGTCCAGATTGTTCAGGAACACGCGGATGATTTCACCAAAGCCCAGGGTCACGATGGCCAGGTAGTCACCGCGCAGGCGCAGCGTGGGCGCGCCCAGCAGCACGCCGAACAGACCAGCCAGACCGGCCCCAGCCGGAATGATCACCCACAGTGGCGTGTGCAGCCCGTCCGGGAATGCGGCTGCAATCGCGGGGAAGGACTCGGTCAGCTGCGGCGAAGACATAAGCCCGTACATATACGCGCCGATGGCAAAGAAGGCCACATAGCCCAAGTCCAGCAGACCGGCATAGCCGACCACGATGTTCAGGCCCAGCGAGAGCAGCACGTAGAGCAGGGCCACATCAGCAATGCGTACCCAGGCATTGCCAAAGGTTTGCAGCAGCAGGGGCAGCACCAGCAGTGCGATGCCGGTGGCAATGAAGGCGAGGATTTTCTTTTGTTGTGTCATGGGGGAGTTCTCCTCAGGCACGGTCAGCAACACGCTCACCCAGCAGACCCGAGGGACGCAGGGTCAGCACGACGATAAGCACGATGAAGGCAAAGATGTCAGAGTAGTTGCTGCCCAGTACACCACCGGTCAGGTCACCGATATAACCAGCACCAATCGACTCGATCAGGCCCAGCAGAATGGCACCGACCACGGCGCCGGCCAGGTTGCCGATGCCGCCGAACACGGCCGCGGTAAAGGCCTTCAGGCCAGGCAGAAAGCCCATGGCATGTTGGGCCGTGCCGTAGTTGGAGGCATACATCACGCCGGCGATGGCCGCCAGAATGGCGCCGATGATGAAGGTGGCGGAAATCACCATGTCGGGCTTCACACCCATCAGGCCGGCCACGCGGGGGTTTTCTGCCGTGGCGCGCATGGCGCGACCGAGCTTGGTGTAGTTCACCACCCACATCAGCAGGGCCAGTGAGACCGCAGTCACACCCAGAATCATCACCTGGGTCGGTGTGATCACCGCACCACCGATTTCAAACGGCGTGTTGGGCAGCAGCGTCGGGTACGACTTGTAGTTGGGCTTCCAGATGATCATGGCCAGGGTCTGCAGCAGGATGGACATGCCGATGGCGGTGATCAGCGGGGCCAGCTTGGGGCTGTTGCGCAGCGGACGGTAGGCGACTTTTTCGATGATGAAGTTCAGAGACGCGGCCACTATGCAGGCAATGATCAGCGCGATGATGAGAATGATGGCAGCGGGTGTACCGGGCATGGCCGATTGCATCCAGCCGATGATGGTCCAACTGGTGAGGGCCCCAACCATCATCACTTCGCCGTGGGCGAAATTGATCAGGTTGATGATGCCGTACACCATGGTGTAGCCCAGCGCAATGAGCGCATACATGCTACCCAACACCAGACCGTTGATGATCTGCTGCAACAAAATATCCATAAAACTTATCTCCGATTTGTGGCCGGCGCCTGAAGCAACAAGCTGTGTTCGCAATTTGTTGACAAGCGGCTCGGCCTTGTGGGCTCTACCTGTTCCTAAGCAAGAAACTCGCCACTTAAGATTGCGTGGCGCTTGAGTGGGACGGATTGTAACGAACGGGGGGACAGGTCAATGGCAGCACCGGCGGGGGTTTACCCTCGCGCTGGCGTGAATCATGAAGCATTAGTCGCTCTTATGTTTCTTTTGGTTGAGCGCATGCAAAGTCCGCATTTTTTCGGCAATGCGGATTTCCAGTCCGCGCTCCACCGGTTGGTACAGACTGAGTCCCTGCAGGCCATCGGGCATGTACTGCTCACCCGCCGCGAAACCGTCTTCTTCGTCATGCGCGTAGCGGTAGCCCTTGCCATAGTCCAGCTCTTTCATCAACTGGGTGGGCGCATTGCGCAGGTGCATGGGCACCGGTCGGGTGCTGTCCTTCTTGATGAGCGCCTTGGCCGCGTTGTAGGCCTTGTAGACCGCATTCGACTTGGGCGCGATGGCGAGATAAACCACGCATTCGGCCAATGCCAACTCACCTTCAGGCGTGCCCAGGCGCTCATAGACTTCGGCCGCATCCAGCGCCAGGCGCAGGGCACGCGGGTCGGCCAGGCCGATATCCTCGCTAGCCATGCGGACGAGTCGACGCGCCATATAGCGGGGATCGGCACCGCCATCGAGCATGCGCACAAACCAGTACAGAGATGCGTCGGGGTCGGAACCACGCACGCTTTTGTGCAGTGCAGAGATCGTGTCGTAAAACTGCTCGCCCCCCTTGTCATAGCGGCGCATGCGTTCGCCCAGCACTTTGAGCAGCCAGACATCGGTGATCTGTTCCGTCTTTTCCTGCATGGAGGCAATCGCCAGCGTCTCCAGCGTGTTGAGCAGCCGTCTGGCATCGCCATCGGCATAGGCAATCAGGCGATCCACGGCCGCCGCTTCCACGGGCGGTATGGCACTTTGTGTCAAGGCACGGTCCACGATTTGCTGCAGGTCTTGGGCAGTGAGCGGCTGCAGCACATAAACCGCTGCCCGTGACAACAGTGCCGAGTTCACCTCAAAAGAAGGATTCTCGGTAGTCGCGCCAATAAAGGTGAAAAGCCCGCTCTCCACATGCGGCAAAAAGGCGTCCTGCTGGCTTTTGTTGAAGCGGTGGCACTCGTCTACGAACACGATGGTGTGGCGCTGCTCCAGGCCGTCGCGCGCAATCTGCGCCTGCTCGACCGCCTCGCGGATGTCTTTCACGCCACCGAGCACCGCACTGATGGTGATGAACTGGGCATCAAAGGCATCGGCCATCAGCCGCGCGATCGTGGTCTTACCGGTGCCGGGCGGGCCCCAAAGAATGCAGCTATGCGGCTGACCGGACTCAAAGGCCAGCCGCAAGGCCATGCCCTCGCCCAGCAAATGCTGCTGGCCTATGACCTCGCCCAGGCTTTTGGGACGCAGGCGTTCCGCCAAGGGCTGGTGCGTGGGGACGTGCTTGCGCGGGGCTTGGGCCATTCGGAAAACGCTGGCGCTATTGCTGAATCAGGTCGGCGCCAGCAGGCGGTTTGAACTGGAACGTAGCGGGCTCCAGCGGCATGTTGGTGCGCAGGGCGCTAAACGACATGACCGAGCGCTGTCCAAAACTGTCCACGATTTCCAGCACCGCCAGATCCGCGCCCTTGAAGCCGACACGCACCGACTGCAGCATGCCCTCTTTGGCCTTCGGGCTCGCCAGCACCCATTCCAGGCCCTCCTTGTCAGGTGCCGCACTCAGGGTGAAGTCTGCTTGCAAGGCCTTGACATCTGCGGCCGAGGCAATCAAGGCTGCCGGGCTGGAGGCCAGTACAGAAGACTGCTTGCGCGCGGTCACCTGGTTCAGGTCCAGGTCGTACAGCCACAAGGTCTGACCGTCGGCGACGATGGTTTGCTCGAAGGGCTTGCGGTAGACGAACTTGAAACGGCTAGGCCTCGAAAACTCGAACGTTCCGCTGGAACTCTTGCTGCGCGCCGCCTGGCCCTCCTTAGCAGGTGCCGTCACGACCTGTGTGAAGTCGGCGCGACCGGTCTTTGCGGTTTTGACAAAGGCTTCCAGACTGTCCAGACCCGAGGCGCTGGCAAGCGCCATAGAAGAGAACAGAAAACACACTGCGATTTTTTGGATGAACATGGATTACTCGTTGCGCACGGGCACAAGAATGTCGCGCTGACCGCTGCTGCTCATGGAACTGACCAGACCGGCCTTCTCCATGTCTTCCACCAGACGTGCGGCGCGGTTGTAGCCGATCTTGAGGTGGCGTTGCACCAGCGAAATGCTGGCCTTGCGATTCTTGAGAACGATTTCGACAGCCTGGTCATACATCGGGTCTTTTTCGCCCGTCGCATCGCCCGCGCCGCCACTCCCGTCTTCGTTGTCCACGGTACCGCCTTCGAGGATGCCCTCGATGTAATTGGGCTCGCCCTGGGCTTTGAGGTAATCCACCACCCGGTGCACTTCCTCGTCGCTGACAAAGGCGCCGTGCACCCGGATCGGCAGTCCGGTTCCACTGGGCATGTAGAGCATGTCACCCATACCCAACAGCGCCTCGGCACCCATCTGGTCCAGAATGGTGCGGCTGTCGATCTTGCTGGAAACCTGGAAGGCAATGCGAGTCGGGATATTGGCCTTGATCAGCCCGGTAATCACGTCCACGCTGGGACGTTGTGTGGCCAGAATCAAGTGGATGCCGGCGGCACGTGCCTTTTGCGCCAGGCGGGCGATCAACTCTTCAATCTTCTTGCCCACCACCATCATCAGATCGGCCAGCTCATCGATCACCACCACGATGTGCGGCAGGCGCTCCAGCGGCTCAGGCGCCTCGGGCGTCAGGCTGAAGGGGTTGCCGATCAACTCGCCACGGGCCTTGGCCTCGTCCATCTTGGTGTTGTAGCCGGCCAGGTTGCGCACGCCCATTTTGCTCAGCAGTTTGTAGCGCCGCTCCATTTCCATCACGCACCAGTTCAGCCCGTTGGCAGCCTGCTTCATGTCGGTGACCACCGGGCAGAGCAAATGCGGGATGCCTTCGTAGATCGACATTTCCAGCATCTTGGGGTCGATCATCAAGAGGCGCACATCGCGCGCTTCGGCCTTGTAGAGCAGGCTCAAAATCATCGCATTGATACCCACCGATTTGCCGGAGCCGGTGGTGCCGGCCACCAGCACGTGCGGCATCTTGGCCAGATCGGCCACGATAGGGTTGCCGATGATGTCTTTGCCCAAGCCCATGGTGAGCATGGACTTGGCTTCGTTATAGATTTGCGAGCCCAGAATCTCCGCCAACCGGATGCTCTGGCGCTTGGCATTGGGCAACTCCAGGGCCATGTAATTCTTGCCCGGAATGGTTTCCACCACACGGATAGACACCAGACTCAGTGAACGCGCCAGGTCCTTGGCCAGGCCCACAATTTGCGCGCCCTTGACGCCGGTGGCAGGCTCAATTTCGTAACGGGTAATCACCGGGCCGGGCTGGGCCAGCACCACGCGGGCTTCCACGCCAAAGTCCTTCAGCCGCTTTTCGATCATGCGGCTGGTCATCTCCAGCGTGTCCGGCGAGACGGTTTCCTGGCGCATCAAGGCCTCATCCAGCAAAGCCACCTGCGGCAGCTTGCTGTCTGGCATTTCGGTAAACAAGGGCTTCTGACGCTCCTTGGCGACACGCTGGCTCTGAGGCACTTCAACCTGCATCGGCGGTTCCATGATGACCGGTGCGGCGTGGTGGTGTTGAACGATCACTTCGCGCTCGTCCAACACGATTTCCTCGCGTTCGCGCATGGCCTGCAGCCCGATTTCTATATCCTGCGCCATCTCGCGCTTCTCACGTTGCTGCTCGATAAAGGAGTAGGCCCAGGCCCCCAGACGCTCGGCCACCTGCATCCAGGAAAAACGGAACACCAGCGCGCAACCCACCAGGCCCAGCACAATGGCCACCAGCGCGGAGCCGGAAAAGCCCAGCCAGCGTGCACTCCAGGCGCCCAAGGCATAGCCCAGCACGCCACCGCTGTGCCCGGGCAAGAGGGACTCAAAACGGAACATACGGGTCCACTCCAGGGTCGCACTGCTATAGAGCAGCAGGCCCAAACCCAGCCAGAAGGTCCAGCGTTGCGAGAGCAAGGGCGTCCGCCCTCCGGGTACCGGCGACTCCTGGGGCTGTAACTCATCACCGCGCAGGCGTTGTGCCAACAGGGCAAGCCATTGGCGCAACGCCACGGCCAGGCACCACCAGGCGGAGAAGCCGAGCAAGAAGTAGCTCATATCCGCAATCCACGCACCCAGGCGCCCGGCGCGGTTGAACACACCGGCCACGGCACCCGAAGTCGTCCATGCCGCGTCCTGCGGCGAATAGCTCAACATGGCGATCAGCCAGATGGCAATCAGCACAAAGCCTGCGACCAGGGCCGTTTCATGGGCGAAACGTGCAAAGCCCGTAGGCGGCTCAGCCGCACGTGACGCGGAAGATTGGGGCGTATGGAGCGAATATGTCATTTGAAAAACCAGTGCCTGTAAGCTTAACCCAAGCCAAAAACTCGCATAACCTGACCCGAAGGGGGTCAAGTCCCACTTATTTACAATCCAAGACACGGGCGGCAAGCGCACTTGCCCGACCCTTTGTCACCAATCTCTGAAAGTATTCCATGTCCGTATCCAAACACGCCAAGGTCCTGATCCTGGGCTCCGGCCCCGCCGGCTATACCGCCGCCATTTACGCGGCACGCGCCAACCTCAGCCCCATGCTGGTCACCGGTATTGCCCAGGGCGGACAGCTCATGACCACCACCGAGGTGGACAACTGGCCTGCCGACGTCCATGGCGTGCAAGGCCCCGAACTGATGCAGCGCTTCCTGGAGCACGCTGAGCGCTTCAAGACCGAAATCCTGTTTGACCACATCAACGCGGTGGACCTGAGCAAGCGCCCGTTCACCCTCAAGGGTGATACAGACACTTACACCTGTGACAGCCTGATCCTGGCCACCGGCGCGTCTGCCAAATACCTGGGGCTGCCCTCCGAGACCGCTTTCATGGGCCGCGGCGTCTCCGGCTGCGCCACCTGCGACGGCTTTTTCTACCGCGAGGAGGTCTGCTGCGTGGTCGGCGGCGGCAACACCGCTGTCGAAGAAGCGCTGTATCTGTCCAACATCGCAAAAAAGGTCTACCTGGTGCACCGCCGCGACAAGTTCAAGGCCGAAGCCATCCTGATCGACAAGCTGATGGACAAGGTCGCTGCCGGCAAGATCGAGCTCAAGACCTTTGTCACCCTGGACGAGGTGCTGGGCGACGCCACCGGCGTGACCGGCATTCGCCTCAAGAGCACGGTGGACGGCTCCACCGAAGACCTGACGCTCAAGGGCTGCTTCATCGCCATCGGCCACGCACCCAATTCCGAAATCTTCAACGGCCAGCTGGAAATGAACGGCGGCTACCTGGTGACCAAGGGCGGCCTCAACGGCTTTGCCACCATGACCAGCGTACCCGGCGTGTTTGCCGCCGGCGACGTGGCCGACCATGTCTACCGCCAGGCCATCACCAGTGCCGGCACCGGTTGCATGGCTGCACTGGACGCCCAACGTTTTCTCGAGCAAGAGTAAGACGCCAGCGGGCTGTAAGAGGCCCGCTGCGCCTTCAGGCTATAATCTCAGGCTTTGCTGGAAACAGCATCAGGGTTACCGCCACCCTTTTTCTTGGCGAGGTGAGGCTACAGCGAGATCAGGCAATTTTGCACACCGCAAATTGTTTTGATCGCCAGTAATAGCCGTAAATATCGGAGTGTCCTCATGGCACGCGTATGCGAAGTAACGGGTAAAGGCCCGATGGTCGGAAACAATGTTTCCCACGCCAATAACAAAACCAAACGCCGGTTCCTGCCGAACCTGCAATACCGCCGTTTCTGGGTCGAGTCAGAAAACCGTTGGATCCGTTTGCGGATTTCGAACGCGGGTCTGCGTTTGATCGACAAAAACGGTATTGATGTTGTGCTCGCAGATCTGCGCGCACGTGGCCAAGCTTAAGGAGTAGCACCATGGCAACCAAAGGCGGACGCGAAAAAATCAAGCTTGAATCTACAGCTGGCACCGGTCACTTCTACACCACCAGCAAGAACAAGAAAACCATGCCCGAGAAGATGCTGATCAAGAAATTTGATCCCAAGGCTCGCAAGCATGTGGACTACAAGGAAATGAAGCTGAAGTAATTCTTCGCTTTGCTCTACAAGAAGGCCCGCTTAGGCGGGCTTTTTTGCGTCTGCTTGTTTTGTCTGTGCGCGCGTGTCCGACAGAGTGACGTGACTTCTAGGCACTGCAGTCGGAGAGACGTTTCTTCTGGCGCTGCGGGATGGATGGCATGGGCAACTTCCTCATGGTGGAGTAACACAAATCGTCAGCAGCCCATGCCATCCATCCCGCGACATTTGGGAGATCCAGCGCATTCAGACACGCGCTTCGGTCGAACAACTTCTTGCGAAAGAGGGAGTCCGGAACGTGCTTGGCGCTTGGGTCTGTGCGCGTGACGTTGAACGTCAAGCAGGTGGCGTTTGGCGTTATACGTCCAGCACTCGGCGCCACGGTATTTGGTATTGCAATGCAACCCGAGCCAATCACTGGCGGGGGATGGGGTGTCGGCGCTGGCCGATTTGTGGTACCCCACTATGAGGCCGGCGCCGATACCCCATCGCCCGCCCGACCGGAGTAACGCAGCGTATGCTCCCCCGAACGACCTAAAACACTAAACCCGCGCAGCCCGCAAGCGCATAGAGAACTCGCACAGCGCAGCAATACCGCTGGCTTCCGCCCGGTGACACCAGGCCTGCAACTCAAGCGCCAGTTGGTCACGCGACACATGCGTGTTCAGCCACATCTGACGCAACTCCTCGCGCATCGTCACCATCTTGTCCAGCACCGGCGAAGCGGCCAGAGCCCTTACCAATACAGGCATCACAGCAGCAGGCACCTTCTCCTGATCGCGGTGCATCCAACGCTTGGCGGCCTTGCAAACGGCCGCATCGGCGCTGCGGGACTTCATGGCTTCAAACTCATCACGCGCCGCCTGGCGCACACCCTTGGCGTAACTTGCCATGATCTCGTAGCGGTTGGCAATCAGCGCTTCCAGCGTCTTTTCATCGGCCACCGGACGAATGTCACCGTAGGCAGCCTTGGGCGGTGTCTTCTTCACCCTGGCCAGGCCAACCATCTGCATCAGGCTGATATACATCCAGCCGATATCGAACTCGTAGGGCTTGACCGACAACTTGGCAGAGGTCGGATAGGTGTGGTGGTTGTTATGCAACTCCTCACCGGCAATCAGAATGCCCCAGGGGGAGATATTGGTGCTGGCATCGGGCGCCTCGAAATTGCGGTAACCCCAGTAGTGCCCGGCGCCATTGATAATGCCGGCCGCCATGATGGGCGTCCAGGCCATTTGCAGGGCCCACACGGCCACACCGGCAGCACCGAACAGAGCCAGATCAATGATCATCATGAGCCCCACACCCTGCCAGGAGAAGCGCGTGTACAGATTGCGCTCCAGCCAGTCATTCGGCGTGCCGTGGCCGTAGCGGGCCAGGGTTTCCAGGTTTCTGGATTCGGCACGGTACAGCTCGGCGCCTTGCAGCAGTACGGTCTTGATGCCATACACATGCGGGCTGTGCGGGTCTTCGGGTTGCTCGCACTTGGCGTGGTGCTTGCGGTGGATGGAAGCCCACTCCTTGGTCACCTGACCGGTGGTCAGCCACAGCCAGAAGCGAAAGAAGTGCGATGCAAGGGGGTGCAGATCGAGTGCGCGGTGGGCCTGATGCCGGTGCAAAAACACGGTCACGCTGATCATGGTGATATGCGTCATGCCCAGAGCCGCCAGCACAATCTGCCACCAGGTCCAAGCCAGGGCACCATGCGCCAGCCACTCGATTGCTGCGTTCAGCACAGCCCAGTCAGGAAACAACATACATTCACCAATTTATATAAGAGTAATGCGCATTCGGCCGGCGCCCCATCCAACGAGGCGCCGCGCCATTTTAGGACGCAGGGCGGGCCTGCCAAGCCGCGTTTTCCCTGCCCTACTTCTTTTGCCAGACGGCCGCAAAGAACCCGTCGGTCTGGTGCAGATGCGGCCACAGGCGCAAGTAAAGTTGCCCGTCCTCGCCGCCGCTGCACAGGCTTGCAGCGTCCGCCACTTTCAGCCCGGTCAACACCTCTCTCACTGACATGGGGGTGAAGTCCGGGTTGGCAAGGCTGAAGGCTTCGGCAATGGCCTCGTTCTCCTGCGGCAGCACGCTGCAGGTGGCGTAGACCAGTCGACCGCCGGACTTCAGCAAGCGCGCAGCACTTTGCAAAATCGAAGTCTGCTTGACCGTCATCTCTTCCACGGTCTGCAGGGTCTGGCGCCATTTCAGATCGGGGTTGCGCCGCAGCGTCCCCAGGCCGCTGCAGGGTGCATCCACCAGCACACGGTCGATCTTGCCGGCCAGGCGCTTGACGCGCTCGTCCCGTTCGTGGGCGATGGCTGCGGGGTGCACATTCGACAAGCCGCTTCGCGCCTGGCGCGGCTTGAACGAGTCGAGGCGGTGCGCCGAGGTATCAAAGGCGTACAGACGTCCGGTGCTGCGCATGGCAGCACCCAGGGCCAGGGTCTTGCCACCGGCACCGGCACAAAAGTCCACCACCATTTCGCTGCGCTTGGCATCCACCAGCATGGCCAGCAGCTGTGAGCCTTCGTCCTGCACCTCGAAGTCGCCCCGTGTAAAGGCTTCCATCTTGTTCAAGGCCGGGCGTCCGGAAATACGCAGACCCCAAGGGGAATACGGCGTGGGCACGGCCTTGATGCCGGCCTTGGCCAGTTCCTTCTGGATGTCAGCGCGCTTGGCTTTGAAGTCATTGACGCGCAGATCCAGGCCGGCGCCTTTGTTCAGGCTTTCCACCAGGGGCCAGAAACCGGCACCCAGTTGGTCTTTGAGGGGCTGCACCAGCCACTCGGGCAGGTTGTGTCGATGGCGCTCCATGAGGTCGGCTGGGTCGACTTTTTCGCAATCGTCGATCCAGCGGGTTTCCTGGTCGGTCAGCGCACTGCGCAAAAAGTCACCGGGACCATAAAAGCCCAGAATCGCCATGCGGCGTTCCTTAGGGCCACTCCCCGAGGGGGCGAGGTGGTCAAACAACTGCTTTTTGCGCAGCACGGTGTATACGGTTTCGGCCATGGTGGCACGCTCGCGTGGCCCCAGACCGCGGTTGTCGCGGAAAAAGCGGGCCACAATAGCGTCCGCCGGATGATCGAATTTAAGAGACAGCCTGACCAGTTCGGCGCAGGCATCCAACAAGGCTTTTGGGTGCATAACCGAGTATTGTCCCATGACTGAAGAAAACCTCCCGCCACTGATCACCACAGCACCCGGTTTGTACCGGCATTACAAGGGCAATTTGTATGAAGTGGTGGACACCGTGCGCCACAGTGAAACCTGTGAACCCATGACCCTGTACCGCGCGCTTTATGGCGAACGCGGCCTGTGGGTGCGCCCAGCGGCCATGTTTCAGGAAGACATTGCGTTCCAGGGCATACGCCAGCCGCGCTTTGCCAAAGTGCCTGACGACACCGCCTCCTGAGTTCCTAAGGTCAACTGCCCTGCAGCAGGCGCGCAATGGCACGCGGGTAGATCAGGTGCTCCTGGGTGAGCACCCGGGCGGCCAGGGTAGCCTCGGTATCGTCCGGCAACACCGGTACCACGGCCTGCTCCAGGATCGGGCCGTGGTCCAGTTCGGCTGTCACCCAATGCACCGTGGCACCGGCGAACTTGCAACCCGCCTCAATGGCGCGCAGGTGCGTATGCAGCCCGGTGAAGGCCGGCAGCAGGGACGGGTGGATGTTGGTCAGGCGCCCGGCAAAGCGATCCACAAAGGCAGGCGTGAGGATGCGCATGAAACCGGCCAGCACCACCAGCGCGGGATGCTCCTGCGTGTCATAGGCGCTGATGCGCTCTGCCAACGCCGCATCAAAGGCTTCGCGACTGGGGTAGGTCTTGTGGTCCAGCACTTCGGCGGCAATGCCTTGGGACCGCGCAAACTCCAGGCCCTTGGCATCGGCCTTGTTGCTCATGACCGCAGCGATCTTCGTGCCATAGCGCTTGGCCCAGTTCTCGCGCTCGGCAACACGCACCAAAGCCGCCATGTTGGAGCCGCCACCGGAAATCAGAATGACAATGTTTTTCATGTGGCGCCGATTTTGTCACGCTACGGTCACGGCCTACTCCGTATCCCTGACGCGCAGGAAGCTGGCGAACCGGGGCAGACCGGTTGCGGTGCGATCCCGGTAGCGGTAGGTGACCACTGCCCCCACCGGCGGTGGGCTGGTGCGCAGCGCATCGCTAAAGCCGCTGCCCAAGGCAAACTGCCGTCCGTCCGGGGTTTGCAGCAGCAGCGCGCCCATACGGCCCTGGTATTTGCCGGCGCCGGCGGTGTGTGCCAGCACCACACCTTCTTCATCCGGCACCGGCTTGAGCTTGCGCAGTGCGTCGCTGCGCCCCGGCGCCCAGAGGGCATCGGTGCGGTGCAATACCAGCCCTTCGCCACCAGCGGCCACCACCTCGTTCAAACGCACCCGCAGGCTTGCGGCATCGGCAACCCTGGTTTGCGCAACGGGTTCAAGCCAAGGCTGTGCGGCAGACTCCACCAGGTCGCGGAGGCGGGCAGCCCGCTGCGCAAAAGGAGCCGACTCGCGCGGCAGATCAAACAACATGTAACGCACAGCCTGCCATTCAGCGTCCACCGGCAAGCCCTTGCGCACAATCGCGGACAGTGGATCAAAGCTATGCCGCCCCATCCACAACTCGCCATCCAGGGCCGCCGCGGGCAAGCCCGCCAAAAACCAGGGCGGCGCGGCAATCGGCCGGCCGCTGCGAAAGCGCAACATGCCGCCATCCCACAACGCGCGCACGCCATCGAGCTTTTCACTCACCAGATAATCGGCCGGGTTCAGTGAAGCCTGCCACGCCTTCGCAAGCATCACACCCGGGGCCCTGCCATCGGAGGTGCGCGCGCTGCTTGCGGCCAGCCCCCCGCCAGGCAAAAAAGACCAGACACCCAAGGCCGCAACGCTTAGCAGCGAGCGACGTTGGCGATTGACAGGCACTGCAAAGGACATGGGAAATGCACTCCATCACAAAAAGAGTACCTCCCTGAAGGCGAACAGCCCGAGCCCCGTGCGGTCCCGGCTGCGATCTGCGAAAAGCTTATTCCAAAAGCCGGGACGACTTGGGCACATGGGCCATCAAAAACTCCATCTGGTCCGCCAGTATGCGGCGGTTGCGCAGAATGAAGTCTTCCCACAGGCTGGGCACATAGGGCGTGTAGAGCAGCGGCATATGGGCCTGCTCGGGCGTGCGGCTGCTCTTGCGGTGGTTGCAGGGGCGGCAGGCGGTGACGACATTCATCCACGTATCGATGCCGTGTTGCGCAAACGGGATGATGTGCTCGCGCGTCAGGTCCGTCTCGTGAAAGTGGCTGCCGCAGTAGGCGCAGACATTGCGGTCGCGCACAAACAGCTTGCTGTTGGTCAGGCCCGGGCGCAGGTTGAATGGATTGATATTGGGCACACCACGCGTGCCAATGATGCTGTTGACGCGGATGATGGATTGCAGCCCGGTGCGCGCGTTGTAACCGCCATGGAACACCGCGACTTCGCCACCCGACTCCCAGCGCACCTCGTCCGAGGCATAGTGGATCACCGCCTGCTCCAGCGTGATCCAGGACTGGGGTAGCCCCTGGGCCGACAACTTCAAGACTTTCACTCAAGACCTCCATCAACGGTTAAAAACCACCAACACGGACTGCAAACGTCTGACGCGCCAAGCCCCCCAACAGAGTGGGTGCGGCGCTCGGTGACAATATACAGGGTTTCAATGACAACCTGGCTTCACAGGAAAGGCGCACAGGCGCCGCCCGCTATCAAAAAGATACCCCATTCATGCAAGTTTTTCGCGGCTTCAAGCACCCCGGCGTCGCAAGCGCCTGCGCCCTCACGATTGGCAACTTTGACGGCGTGCACCGCGGCCACCAGGCCATGCTGGCACTCCTGCGCGGCGAGGCAGCCCAGCGCGGCGTGCCCAGCTGCGTGCTGACCTTTGAGCCCCATCCACGCGACTTCTTCGCCGCCGCGCAACACCAACCCGAGCTGGCCCCGGCCCGCGTAGGCACGCTGCGCGACAAGCTCGAAGACCTGTCCCGCTGCGGCGTAGACCAGACCGTGGTCCTGCCCTTTGATGCACGGCTGGCAGGCCTCACGCCCGAGGCCTTTATCCAGACGGTGCTGGTCAACGGGCTGGGCACGCGCTATGTGCTGGTGGGGGATGACTTCCGTTTTGGTGCCAAGCGCGCCGGGGACTACGCCACCCTCGACGCCGCCGGTGACGCCCTGGGCTTTGACGTGGCGCGCATGAACAGCTACGAAATCTCCTACCGCCATGCAGCGGCTGCCCCGCAGCCCGACGCAGCCGGGCGCCCTGGCGCCGCCAACCCGCCAGCCGCCGCCATCACCACAGAACCCGCCACCCGGCGCGCCACGGATACTGCGCACGGCCTGCGTGTGTCCAGTTCCGCCGTGCGCCAGGCTCTGGGCGAGGGCCGCATGCAGGACGCCGCCCGCCTGCTGGGCCGCCCCTACTGCATCTCCGGCCATGTGGTGCATGGTCGCAAACTGGGCCGCACGCTTGGCTTCAAAACCCTGAACATGCGCTTTGCCCACTGGAAGCCGGCTGCCAGCGGCATCTTTGTGGTGCTGGTGCATGGCATGTCCGAGCAACCCCTGCGTGGTGTCGCCAACCTGGGCGTGCGCCCCTCGATTGACCCGAATGACGTCAACGGCGGCCGTGTGCTGCTGGAGACCCATTGCCTGGACTGGCCCGACACGCTGGGAGCCGAAGGTGCCTACGGTAAAATCATCCGGGTGGAACTTTTGCACAAACTGCACGACGAGCTCAAATACGACGGTCTGGACGCCTTGACCCAAGGCATACACAAGGACTGTGACGACGCACGTGCCTGGTTAGAGCGCCGAATTTGACGGGGCCACCCTGACGCACCTGGCCCCGCGTCTCCTGAACCAGCCCGGTGGCAGCCCGTATTGCGCCCTGCCCCACCCCAGCCTTTAGCGCCCCTACCCGAGAATTCGCCATGTCCGAAAAAGTTGATTACCGCAGCACCTTGAACCTGCCCGATACCGCCTTCCCCATGCGCGGCGACCTGCCCAAGCGCGAGCCGGCCTGGGCCAAGGCCTGGAGCGACCAGGGCATCTACAAAAAGCTGCGCGATGCCCGTCTGGGTGCGCCCCTGTTTGTGCTGCACGACGGCCCACCGTACGCCAACGGCAAGCTGCACATCGGCCACGCCCTGAACAAGGTGCTCAAAGACATGATCGTCAAGTCCAAGCAGCTCGCTGGCTTTGACGCGCAATACATCCCCGGCTGGGACTGCCACGGCCTGCCGATCGAAAACGCCATCGAAAAACTGCATGGCCGCAACCTGAGCCGTGACGACATGCAGGCCAAGAGCCGCGCCTTCGCCACCGAGCAGATCAACCAGCAGCGCGAGGACTTCAAGCGCCTGGGCGTGTTGGGCGACTGGGAGCGCCCCTACCGCACCATGGACCCGGCCAACGAAGGCGGCCAACTGCGCGCCTTCAAGCGCGTGATCGAGCGCGGCTTTGTCTACCGTGGCCTGAAGCCCGTGTACTGGTGCTTTGACTGCGGCTCGTCCCTGGCCGAATTCGAGATCGAATACGCCGACAAGAAGAGCGACACATTGGACGTGGCCTTTGAAGCCAACGATGCCGCGGCCCTGGCAGCGGCCTTTGGCCTCTCGTCCCTTCCGGGCGACGGCAACAAAAAAGCCTTTGCCGTGATCTGGACCACCACCGCCTGGACCATCCCCGCCAACCAGGCTTTGAATGCGCACCCGGAGCTGGAATACGCCCTGGTGGACACGCCGCGTGGCGTGCTACTGCTGGGTGCCAACCTGGTGGAAAAAGCCCTGGAGCGTTACCAGCTTGAAGGCAACATCATCGCCACCGCCAAGGGCGAAGCCCTGCGCGGCCTGGTGTTCCGCCACCCGCTCTACGACGTGGACAGCGGGGAAGGCGAATACAGCTACAAGCGCCTGTCGCCCCTGTACCTGGCCGACTACGTCAGCGACACCGACGGTACCGGCATCGTGCACTCGGCCCCTGCCTATGGCGTGGACGACTTCAACAGCTGCGTGGCCCACGGCATGGCCTATGACGACATCCTCAACCCGGTGCAGGGCAATGGCGCCTATGCCGCCGAGTTGCCGCTGTTTGGCGGCATGCACATCTGGAAGGCCTGCGCCCGCATCCTCGAAGTGCTGGCGCAAAGCGACCGTTTGATGGCCACCAGCCCCATCACCCACAGCTACCCGCATTGCTGGCGCCACAAGACGCCGGTGATCTACCGCGCCGCTGCCCAGTGGTTCGTCCGCATGGACGAGGGCGAAGGCGTGTTCACCAGCGACAAGGCGCCCAAGACCCTGCGCCAGCTGGCCCTGGACGCCATCGAGCAGACCCGCTTCTACCCCGAGAACGGCAAGACCCGCCTGCGCGACATGATCGCCAACCGGCCCGACTGGTGCATCTCCAGGCAGCGCAGCTGGGGCGTGCCGGTTCCCTTCTTCCTGCACAAGGATTCGGGCGAGCTGCATCCGCGCACCATGGCCATCCTGGACCAGGCGGCCGACATCGTCGAACAGGGCGGCATCGAGGCCTGGAGCCGGGTCAGCACCGAAGAAATCCTGGGCGCCACCGACGCACCCCACTACACCAAGAGCACCGACATTCTGGAAGTCTGGTTTGACTCCGGCTCCACCTTCCAGCATGTGCTACGCGGCAGCCACAAGGATGCCTATGGACGCCCGCCCTTCCACGCCGAAGGCCCCGAGGCGGACCTGTACCTCGAAGGCCATGACCAGCACCGCGGCTGGTTCCACAGCTCGCTGCTACTGGGCTGCGCCCTGTACGACCGCGCGCCCTACAAGGGACTGCTGACGCACGGCTTTGCCACCGACGGCCAGGGCCGCAAGATGAGCAAGTCGCTGGGCAACACCATCGAGCCGCAAACCGTGAGCGACAAGATGGGCGCCGAAATCGTGCGCCTGTGGGTGGCCTCGACCGACTACTCGGGCGACCTGAACATCGACGACAAGATCCTGGCCCGCGTGGTCGACACCTACCGCCGCGTGCGCAACACCTTGAAGTTTCTGATGGCCAACGTCAGCGACTTTGATCCGGCCACCGACACCGTGCCTGCTGACCAACTGCTGGAAATCGACCGCTATGCGCTGAGCCGCCTCTCGCAATTGCAGGATGACATCCTCAAGCACTACAACGTCTACGAGTTCCACCCCGTGGTCTCCAAGCTGCAGGTGTATTGCAGCGAAGACCTGGGTGCCTTCTACCTCGACATCCTGAAGGACCGCCTTTACACCACCGCCACCGGCTCACTGGCCCGCCGCTCGGCCCAAACCGCGCTGTGGCAGATCACCCAGGCCATGCTGCGCTGGATGGCGCCTTTCCTGAGCTTCACCGCCGAAGAAGCCTGGACAGTGCTGGGTGCGGCAGGCAAGGTCGCCGCCGGCCAGACCATCTTCCTGGAAACCTATTCCAAGCTGCCAGCCGCCGAAGAAGCGCTGCTGGCCAAGTGGGCCCGCATCCGCGAAATTCGCGAGGCGGTAAACAAGGACATCGAAGTCCTGCGTGCCACCGGCCAGGTGGGTGCGTCCCTGCAAGCCGAAGTCACACTGGCGGTCAACGCCGCCGACTACGCCCTACTATCCAGTCTGGGGGCTGACCTGAAGTACGTGTTCATTACCTCCGCTATTCAACTGGTGGCGGGCGACGCACTGGCGATTGCAGTGAAGGCTTCCGACGCCACCAAGTGCGAGCGCTGCTGGCATTACTGCCTGGATGTGGGTACGGTAGCCGAGCACCCCACCCTGTGCGGGCGCTGCGCCAGCAACCTCTACGGTGCGGGTGAAACCAGAGCATTTGCCTGATGGCCCGCGGCGCAAAAAAATCCGGCGGTACAGGGCTGCAACGCTCCAGTGGACCCGGCATGCTGCACTGGTTGGGCCTGGCCTTCATCGTCATCCTGGTGGACCAGTTCACCAAGGTGCTGATCGTCGGCTACTACCGCCTGGGCGACAGCACGTACGTCACCAGCTTCTTCAACGTGGTGCGCGCACACAACCAGGGCGCAGCCTTTTCCTTCCTTGCCGATGCCTCCGGTTGGCAGCGCTGGTTCTTCACCGGCCTGGGTGTGGTCGCAGCGGGCGTGATCATCTGGATGCTGAAATCCCATGCCGGCCAGCGTCTGTTCGGCTTTGCCCTGGCCTGTGTGCTGGGCGGCGCCATCGGCAATGTCATTGACCGCATGGTGCATGGCTATGTGGTGGACTTTCTGGACTTCCACACCCACGGTTATCACTTCCCGGCCTTTAACGTGGCCGACAGCGCCATCAGCGTAGGTGCCGCCTGTCTGATCCTGGACGAGTTTTTGCGGGTGCGGCGCGCGCGTTGATGTGGGTCAGTCCCGGCTTACACCGCATGGGGATAATGTCCGGAAGTCGAATCAACGGCCGGCATTTGCAGCGCTTAACTCTTACTTCGTCACGAGAATGAAAAAACAATTTCTTCATGCACTGTCCAGTACCGCACTGGCTCTAGTGGGCACGCTTGCCTGCAGCAGCGTCTACGCGCAATCGGCCGCCCTGGAAGATACGACCCAGGCGACTTTCGATCGCGCGCTGAACGAAAAAAACAACTGGTACTTCTCCTGGGGCTATAGCCGCCAGCAATACGCCCCCTCCGACATCCACGTGTCCCAACCGGGCTTGGGTAACGACTTCACGGTGCACCAAGCGGCCGCCAGTGATTTCCCCTCCAGCCCGTCAGACACGATTAACTCTTTGTTCAATCTGGATTTCACCAACCCCCAAGAGAATGTGCGGGTTGGCAAGTTCATGAATCCGGAGAAAACCTTCGCCATCGAGTTTTCCCTGGACCACAGCAAATACAACACCGACTTCGGTCAAACCGTATCGGTTACGGGGACCAAGGCCGGCCAGCCCTACAACCAGAACCTGGTGCTGGACAAGCAGAATTTCAATTACGCCCTGCACAATGGTCTGAACCACCTCATGGTCAATGCGGTCTGGCTGAACCACTTGGCCGGGCCGGTACACAAGCCAGGCGATTTGCAGCTGATCAGCCGTGTCGGCGCGGGCATTTTGTTGCCCCATGCCGACAACACCATTTTTGGCAACGAGAACCAGGTTGGCCCCAAGAATCAAAACATTTGCTGCTTCGCCAGCAACGACTGGTGGCAAATCAACGGCTGGACGGCCGGTGTGGAAGTGGGTGTGCGTTATACGGTTTACAAATCGATTTATCTGGAGCTGACGCAGAAGGTGGCTTATGGTTCGCTGCGGAGCGTGCCGGTTTACCAAGGGACTGCCGATCAGACGATTTGGATGAGTGAGCAGGTGTTGTCTACCGGATTTTTGTTCTGATTACTTCCGATTTTTTTTGTAGATTTCCTAGGGGTTTTAACTCCCCCATCCCCCCCGCCCCTTACCCCCCGCCGGGGTAAGGGGTGCCTAAATCGGACAGCCCATTTGACCTTTGCGCGCCGAATACGGAATCATGAACGGGGCGGTGTCACCGTTTTTTCGCCCGAATCCATGCCCGGAGTGCCGAACGCCGACCACAACGCAGGCTAAGCGCCAACAGCAAAGAATCGACCCCAGTAAGGCCCTGGCCGAAGCGACGTCACCAAATGGGCTGTCCGCTCCCGGCACCCCTTACCCCGACGGGGGGTAAGGGGCGGGGGGGATGGGGGAGTTAAAAGGTAGGGGAGTAAACAAGCCCCCCCGCAAAAAAAACCTACAAAGTCAGAATCGTGCAGCCCGTAGTCTGCCGCGCTTCCAAAGCCCGATGCGCCGCCTGCACATCTTCCAGCGCAAACCGCTGGTCAATGCGAATCTTCACCGCGCCCGACAACACCACCGTAAACAAATCATCCGCCATCGCCTGCGTGCTTTCGCGCGTGGCAATGTGGGTAAAGAGGGTCTGGCGCGTCACGTAGATCGAACCCTTGGGGCCGAGCATCGCAGGCGAGAACGGTGCCACCGGGCCGGAGGCATTGCCAAAGCTGGCCATCAGACCAAACGGGGCCAGGCAGTCCAGCGACTTGTCCCAGGTGTCTTTGCCCACCGAGTCGTACACCACCTTCACACCCTTGCCGCCGGTGATTTCCTTGACGCGCGCCTGGAAGTCTTCGGTGGCGTAGTTGATCACATGGGCCGCACCGTGCTCCTTGGCCAGGGCGCATTTGGCGTCCGAACCGGCCGTGCCGATCAGCTGCAGCCCCAATGCCTTGGCCCATTGGCAGGCAATCAGGCCCACGCCACCGGCGGCGGCATGGAACAGCACGAAGTCGCCGGCTTGCAGCCCGCCCTGGGGCAGGGTGCGCTTGAGCAGGTACTGGGCGGTCAGGCCCTTGAGCATCATGGCCGCGCCGGTATCAAAGTCGATGCCGTCGGGCAGTTTGCACACGCACTTGGCCGGCATCACCCGCACTTCGCAGTAACTGCCGGGGGGCTGGCTGGCATAGGCTGCGCGGTCGCCCGCCTGCAGGTGGGTCACGCCCTCGCCCACGGCTTCAATCACGCCGGAGGCTTCCATGCCCAGCTGAACCGGCAGGTTCATGGGGTACAGGCCGCTGCGCTGGTAGACGTCAATGAAGTTCAGGCCCACGGCCTTGTGGCGGATGCGGATTTCGCCGGGGCCGGGCTCGCCCACCGTGACGTTCACCAGGGTGAGTTGTTCGGGGCCGCCTTGCTGGCTGATGTGGATGGCTTTGGAGCTGATGTGCGTCATGGATTGTCTCGTCAAAAGTCACTGTAAATTTTGCCTGTTAAGCCTGAGACCCTCAGGGCTTACGGGAGGCCATGGTGCCACGAAATGCCGCTTGGCGTACTGCTTGTGGGGCATTGCCTTGTACAGTGGGCGACATGCTCCAAGGCATGGTCATAACAGCACAGGCGGCGGGCTGGTCTCCAAAAGCCGGCTAGAAAACCCCGGGGAAGGCGCCGCCATCGGCCAGTATGTTTTGTCCGTTGATATAGCCGGCCTGCTGGCTGCACAAGAAGGCACAGATGGCGCCGAATTCAGCTGCGGTACCAAAGCGCTGTGCCGGTATGTTCTGGCGTGCACGCCGGGTCAGCAACTCCACCGGCTCGCCAGAACGCTGCGCCGCAGCCTGGTAATTGGCCTTCAAGCGATCGGTATCAAACGCGCCGGGTAGCAGGTTGTTCATGGTGACGCCACGGGATGCGAGTTTGCTGCGCGCCGCGCCGGCCACAAAGCCGGTCAGTCCGCAGCGTGCGCCACTGGACAGACCCAGCGCATCGATGGGCGCCTTGACCGCACTGGAGGTGATGTTGATGATGCGCCCGAAACCCCGCTCCGCCATGCCGTCCACCGTGGCCTTGATCAGTTCAAACGGCGTGAGCATATTGCTGTCCAGCGCCTTGATCCAGTCTGCGCGCTCCCAGTCATGGAAGTCGCCCGGCGGTGGACCGCCGGCATTGGTGACCACGATGTCAAAGTCGCGCAGCAAGGCAAACACGGCGCTGCGCCCGGCCTCGGTCGTGATGTCCTGCGCGCAGTACAAGACGGTGGAACCACTGTGCTGCGCGTCTATTGCCAGACGGGCCGCAGCCTGCTCCAGCACCAGGTTGCCGCGCGCCACGATCAGCACGTTCACACCCTCCTGCACCAGCGCCTGCGCACAGCCAAAGCCCAGGCCCTTGCTGGCGCCGCACACCAATGCCCACTTGCCCTTGATACCCAAATCCATTGCTACGCCTCCTATTACCGGTCCGGGGAACGCCTGGCCCGGCTGCATACAAAAACGCCCAGCAGCACGCACACCGTGCCTGCCACCACCCAGGCCGTGAACGGCTCACCCAGCAGCACCACGCCCATGGTGATGGTGGACATGGGCCCCACCATACCCACCTGCGCAGCCAGCCCCGAACCGATGCGCTCAATCGCCATCATCACCAGCAGCACAGGAATCACGGTGCAACCTATGGCATTGAGCAGCGACAGCCAGACCACTTCCGGCGCTATCGCAAAGGCCACGCTGAGGGGCCGCATCAGGACAAACTGCAGGATGCAGCAGACGCAGGCCACGCTGGTGGCCAGCCCCACCAGGCGCAGCGAACCCAGGCGCATGACCAGTTCACCGCTGTACGAGAGGTAAATGGCATAGCTCACCGCACTCAGAAACACCAGCAGCGCGCCCAGCGCCACGTCGCCACCTGCCAATTGGATCTCATGGCCGAACACCAGCAGCACACCGCCATAACTGATAGCCATGCCCAGCAGCTGGTTGCGGCCAATGGCCTTGCCGTACAGGGCACGCCCCAGCAGCAGCACCAGCGTCGGGTTCAGGTAAAGGATGAGGCGCTCCAGCGAGGCGCTGATAGAGGCCAGGCCGGCAAAGTCCAGAAAACTCGCCAGGTAGTAGCCGGTGAAGCCCAGACCCAGCACGCCCAGCGTGTCGCCTCGCGTGAGGGCTACCGGCGCAACACCGTTGCGCGACCGGCTGGTCCACCAGGCAATAGCCAGAAAAAAAGGCAGCGCAAACAGCATGCGCAACATGATCAGGGTGATGGCGTCCACGCCGTGCCGGTAAGCCAGTTTGACGATGATGGCCTTGGCACTGAAGGCAATCGCGCCCACCACCGCCAGCGTCAGCCCGGTGGCCAGCGACGGCGCGACGCTCTGCTTGACTTCCACGCCTGCGATCTCAGGCGCGCTGGAACAGGCCCACCAGCCTTTGCACCGCAGTCACCAGCAGCAACACGATCGCACCGGCAGCCAGCCCCACCAGCGCATCCAGACTCAGGCCCACCACCGGCCCCAGCACAGCACCGGCAGCGCCCGCACCAGTGACAAACCCTTGCGTCAGGGCCCACACGGCGTGGTGCAAAAAGGGCAAGCCATGCGACAGAATGCCGCCGCCCACCAGAAACATGGCCGCCGTGCCCACCACCGACAGCGCCTTCATCAACCAGGGCGCCATGTCCAGCAACCACATGCCCAGGGTCTGTTTCCAGCGGCTGCCCTTGACCGGCAGGCGGCTCAGATGCAGGCCCAGATCGTCGATCTTCACAATGCCGGCCACCAGCCCGTATACGCCCACCGTCATGACAATAGCCACACCAGCCAGCACGGCCAACTGCGTCCCCCAGGGGCTGTTCTGCACCGTGCCCAGGGTGATGGCAATGATCTCGGCCGACAGCACAAAGTCGGTACGGATAGCGCCTTTGATCTTGTCTTTTTCCAGCGCAACCAGGTCCACCGCGGGGTCGGCCAGCGCCTGCATCAACTCATCGCTCAGGTCATCCGGATGGTCTGCGCGGTACAAAAACGAATGCGCCAGTTTCTCAAACCCTTCAAAGCACAGGTAAGCGCCGCCCAGCATCAGCAGCGGCGTGATGATCCAGGGCAGGGTCAGGCTCAGGATGAGCGCAGCGGGCACCAGGATCAGCTTGTTCACCATCGAGCCCTTGCCCACGGCCCAGACCACGGGCAGTTCGCGGTCGGCGGCCACACCGCTGACCTGCTGCGCATTGAGCGCCAGGTCATCGCCCAGCACACCGGCGGTTTTCTGGGCCGCAATCTTGGTCAGCAGGGCCACGTCATCAAGCAGGGTGGCAATGTCGTCAATCAGGGCAAAAAGGCTGCTGGCCATGGGCTTCCTAGGTGTGCGTGCGTGCGGTCGTTATGGATGCGCTGCAGCATAGCAAATTGGAATAGGCCCTCGTTACACTCCTGCCATGCACTCCACCCGCCCCCCTCTTCGCCCCTCCTCCTGCTCAGGCCTATGCACCTTGCTCACCCTGTGTGTCGCGCTGGCTGGCTCGTCCCTTGCCTGCGCCCAAGAGAGTGAGGGCGCGGCCTTGCCGCTGTGGGAGGCGGGCTTGTTTGCCGGCGCCCTGTCCAGCCCCGCCTACCCTGCCTCCAGCCAGCCCAACCGGCGCGCCCTGGTGCTGCCGTTTCTGGTCTACCGCGGTGAGGTGCTGCGTGCCGACCGCAATGGCGTGGGTGCGCGCATGGTGCATACCGACCGGGTGGAGTTCGACATCGGGTTTTCCGGATCACTGCCGGCCAGCTCCAACGACGTGGAACTGCGCCAGGGCATGCCGGATCTGGGCACGCTGATCGAGTTCGGCCCGCGTGTGAAGGTCAAGCTGTCCGAGCCAGCGCCCGGACAGCGCCTGACCCTGGAAGTGCCCCTGCGCGCGGTGCTGGAATTCAATGGGGGTGTGCGTCAGGTCGGTTACGCGCTGGAGCCCAAGCTGGCCTATGAGTGGCAGGAGCGCGGCAACTGGCGGCTCAAGAGCGCCTTCAGCCTGGTGCTGGGCGACCAGCAACTCAACCAGTATTTTTACGCGGTGCCGGCGGCCTACGCCACAAGCGCACGGCCGGCCTATTCGGCTCAGGCCGGTCTGATCGGCTCGCGCTTGTCGCTGGACGGCAGCACGCGCCTGGGGCCGGACGTGAACCTGTTCGCCTTTGCCCGCTATGACCTGCATGAGGGCGCAGCCAACCGCGCCAGCCCCCTGTTTGCGCAAAACCAGGGCACCTCCATCGGCCTGGGCCTGACCTGGACGCTGGGCCGCTCGCAGGCGCTGGCCGGAAGCGATGCACGCTAGGCAGCAAGCCAACCCGTCGTCCGCACCCTCTCACCAGGAGAACCTTTATGGCTATCACCGTTTCCATCGATCTCGGGTATGAATTTGAAGTCAAGGCGAAATTCGCCGAGGTCTTCGACCTGCTGTCCGACGTGCCCACCTCGGCCAGCCACTTCCCCAAGGTAGACCAGTTAGTGGACCTGGGCGGCGGCGCCTACCGCTGGGAGATGGCCAAAATCGGCATCGCCTCCATTCACCTGCAAACCATTTACGCCTCCCAATACGTGTCCAACAAAGCCAAGGGCTCGGTCGTGTGGACGCCCGTGCAGGGCGAGGGCAATGCGCTGGTCTCGGGCAGCTGGGCCATCAAGGACAACAAAAAGTCCACCCACCTCACCCTGCTGGTGCAGGGCGAACTCACCGTCCCGTTGCCGGGTTTGATGAAGCGGGTGGTGGCACCCCTGGTGGAATCCGAGTTTGAAAAAATGACCGAGCAATACATCACCAACCTGACCCAGCGTTTTGGCGGCGAAGCCTGAGCGACCCGCGCAGCGGCGCAGCGTGGGGGCGGATGCCCTCGTCCTCGCGCCCATGGAGGGTCTGCTGGACTTTGTGCTGCGCGACATCCTGACCCGCTCGGGCGGCGTGGACCGGTGTGTATCCGAGTTCATCCGCGTCACCAACACCCTGCTGCCCGCGCGCGCCTTCGAGCGCATCGTCCCGGAGCTGCTCAACGGCGGGCGCACCTTCGCCGGCGTGCCGGTGCGGCCGCAGTTGCTGGGCTCGGACCCGGTGTGTCTGGCAGAAAACGCCGCCGTGCTGGCCAGCCTGGGCCCGTTTGGGGTGGACCTGAATTTCGGCTGCCCGGCCAAGGTGGTGAACCGCCATGGCGGGGGTGCCGCCCTGCTGGAAGACCCCGAGCTCCTGTCCCGCATCATGGCTGCCGTGCGCCGTGCCGTACCGGCCCACATGCCGGTGTCCGCCAAGATGCGCCTGGGCCTGTATGACGACAGCCGCGCCGAAGAATGCGCTCTGGCCTTGCAGGAAGGCGGAGCCGAAGAACTGGTGGTGCACGCCCGCACCAAGGCCGACGCCTACCGGCCCCCGGCCTACTGGGAACGCATTGCCGATATCTGCGCCGTGGTCAAGATACCGGTGATTGCCAATGGCGAGATCTGGAATGTGCAGGACGCGCAGCGCTGCCGTGCCCTGTCGGGGTGCCACACGCTGATGCTGGGCCGCGGCATGGTGACCGACCCCGGCCTGGCGCTGGCGATTGCCTCTGCGGGCGTGGACGGCTACCCCGCCACGGAGGCGGACGCACCCCATCTCGCATGGCCCACCCTGCTGCCCTTGATCGCTGACTTTTGGGAACTGGTGCGCACCCGCCTGGAGAAGAAAAAACAGGCCGGTCGACTCAAACAGTGGCTGAACTTTTTACGCCGCCGCTATCCCGAGGCCGACACGGCCTATCTGGCCTTGCGCACGGTCACTGACACAGTGGAGATTGACCGCTGGATGGCACAGCATGTGCCATCCAAAGCCGCCCTTACAGGGGGCGCTTGAGGCGGATTTCTTCGATCTTGACGCCGGCCACGGCCACGGTCTTGGCACTGGCCATTTCGCGCTTGAGGCCGGCCAGTTCGAAAAAGCGCATGGCACGGTCGTTGGTAATGGGCACCCATACGCTGACATGCGTACAGCCTTCGTCCTGCAGGCCTTCACGTGCGGCATCCCACAAGGCCAGGCCCACACCCTTTTCCCAATGGCTGGCGGCCACATACAGGGCCCAGATTTCACCCATGGTCTGGGGCGTGCCCTTGTCGCGCGAACGGTCAAAACCGACAAAGCCGACGATGCGGTCCTCGTCCACCGCCACATGGACCTGCGGCTCGCTGTACTCAATGGCTTCGCGCCAATAGGCCTGGCGCTTGTCCAGGGGCATCACCGGAAGCGGCGTGTCGGTCACCAGGGTGGTCTTGAAAGCATCGCGAACCGTGGCGTTGTGCAATTCTGCGATTTGTTTGGCGTCGCGCAAAGTGGCGGGACGCACGAGGTAAGTTGTCGTGCTGGACATGGATAGCGTTATTCGGGTGCGGAATTACAAAGGTGTGGATTGTCGCCGCAAATCCTTGTATCCGGTTTACAGCGGGTCCTCGAGGGCATGGCGCAGCGGATTCATGCGGTAAGCTTTGCGCCATGAATTGTTGGCTTATGCGTCGTGTCTTGCTTGGTATTTTTCTGGTTGCCGGCGCGGGTGCCGTCGCGGCAAGGCCTTTTGAGGACAGCATGGCGCAGCGCACACTGGCCTGCACCGGCTGCCACGGAGACCAGGGGCGCGCCGGGCCCGACGGCTACTACCCGCGCCTGGCGGGCAAGCCCGCGGCCTACCTGGTGCAGCAGTTGCGCAACTTCCGCGACGGACGCCGCCACTATGGCCCGATGACGGGTTTGCTGGACTCCCTGGATGAGGCCTACCTGCAGGCACTGGCAGACTATTTTTCTGGCCTGTCCGTTCCCTACCCGCTGCCCAAACCCGCGCCTGCCAGCACAGCCGAACAGGAACGCGGACGCCAACTGGTGCGAGAAGGCAAGCTGGCGCAGGGCCTGCCCGCCTGCACCCAATGCCATGGCCTGGAACTGACGGGGGTGAAGCCCGACATTCCAGGGCTGCTGGGCCTGCCGGGTGACTACCTGAACGCCCAACTCGGCGGATGGCAAACCGGGCAGCGCGGCACCAGCGCGCCGGATTGCATGGCCACCGTTGCCAAGCGCCTGTCGGCTGCTGACATCCATGCCGTGTCCCTTTGGCTTTCGGCCCAACCCGTCCCCTTGAACGCACACCCGGCCGATCACAAACCGCCAGCCACCCGGGCCCATGTGGACCTGCCCTGCGCAAAACTGCCTGCCAGCGAACCGGCAAAAGCCGAGCCACAGCCACGCGGCGCCTACCTGGCGCGCCTGGGCAATTGCGCCCACTGCCATACGGCGCGCGGCGGTGCGGCCTATGCCGGCGGCCGCGCCATCGACACGCCCTTCGGCGCCGTGCTGAGCAGCAACATCACCTCCGACCGCGTGCACGGCCTAGGCGCATGGACGGCGGATGACTTTTGGCGCGCGCTGCACCACGGGGAGTCCAAAGACGGGCACTTGCTGAACCCGGCCTTCCCCTACACCAGCTTTACCCGCGTCAGCCGGGCCGATGCCGATGCGCTGTTCGCTTACCTGCAAACCGTGCCGGCGCAGCCTCAGCCCAACCAGCCGCACGCACTGCCGTGGCCACTGAACACGCAACTGGCATTGCGCGTCTGGCGTACCCTGTACTTCAGCCCGGCACCCGCTGCCGCGTTAACGGCCGGCCCGGTGCCCTCCGGCACCGCCGCATGGCTGCGCGGCGAATACCTGGTGCAGGGCCTGGGCCACTGCATGGAGTGCCATGGCAGCCGCAACGCGCTCGGTGCGCTGACCGGGGCGCGGGATGGCTACGTGCTGCCGGGCAGCCAGTGGTTTGCCCCTTCCCTGAACGACCCGGCGCAGGCCTCGGTGGCAGCCTGGTCCGTGGATGAAACCGCGCGCTTCTTGCAAACCGGCGTCAACAGCAAGGCACTGGCCAGCGGCCCGATGGCCGACGTGGTGCGCCATGGCACCCAGTACCTGAACGACGCCGATGCCAGCGCCATGGCGCAGTACCTGCGGGCCCTGCTGCCGCAGAGCCCCAGCGCGGCCGGGAACGCAGCGCACGCCACGGCGGCACCGGCGGGCGTGAAGCTGTATGAGAAACACTGTGCCGATTGCCACGGCCTGCAAGGCCAGGGCCGGGACAGCGTCTATCCGGCACTGGCCGGCAACCGCGCTGTGCTGCTGGCCAACAGCAACAACCTCGTCCACAGCGTCCTGGGCGGCGGCTTCGCCGCAGCCACCGCCGGCCATGCGCGCCCCTATGGCATGCCGCCCTTTATGCTGGAATTGGGTGACAGCGAAATCGCCGCTGTGCTGAGCTACGTGCGCAGCGCCTGGGGCAACCGGGCTGGCGCAGTGAGCGAATTCGATGTCAACAAATTACGCCGCTCCCGCGCCCCCTGAACTCCAGCGCATGCCGAAATCTGCCACCCACCCGCACGCAGCGTGCGCGCGATGCGATACCGCGCAGGGCCCGACCCCGGGTGCCCATGCCGCTTGACCTGGTATATGCCGATGCCGGCATCGTGGTGCTCAACAAACCCTCCGGCCTGCTCTCGGTGCCCGGCAAGACCTGCAACGAATGCCTGAGCCTGCAGGTGCAAGCGCAGTTTGAAGACGCGCTGGTCGTGCACCGGCTCGACATGTCCACCTCCGGCCTGCTGGTGATGGCGCGCGGCCTGGCGGCACAACGCGTACTCAACGACCACTTTGCCCGGCGCCTGGTTCACAAACGCTATGTGGCCATGGCACATGGCGATTGCCGCGTGGCGGAACCCGACAGCGAACCATGGCAGACCATCGACCTGCCCATCCTGGTGGACTGGCCGAACCGCCCCCTGCGCAGGATTGACTTGGAATCCGGCAAGGCCAGCCGCACGCGCTGGCGCTGCCTCCACTTTGCGCCGGCCCTGAACGCCTCGCGCCTGGAACTCGAACCGCTAACCGGGCGCAGCCACCAATTGCGCGTGCACCTGCAGGCCATAGGCCACCCCATTTTGGGTGACGCACTTTACGCCCCGCCGGAACTTGCCGCAGCCAGCCCCCGCCTGCTGCTGCACGCCACCGAGCTGGCCTTTGCCCACCCCGTCAGCGGCGCATGGATAAGTTTCCAAAGCCCGGACGCATTCGGGCTACAGGCCTAAAATGGCCGTGTGAACAACCTACTTAACGCCGATCTGCATTGCCACTCCGTGGTCTCGGATGGCACCCTCACCCCCGAAGAACTGGCTGCGCGCGCCAAAGCCCATGGCGTGGAACTCTGGGCGCTGACCGACCACGACGAAGTGGGCGGCCAGGCGCGCGCCCTGGCAGCCGCCAAGGCGCAGGGCATGCACTACCTCACGGGCGTGGAAATTTCCGTCACCTTCATCGGGCAGACGGTGCACATCGTCGGCCTGGGTTTTGATGCAGACAACGCAGCCCTGGTGCAGGGCCTGCGTGACACGCGCGGCGGGCGCAAGCAACGCGCCCTGGAGATGTCCGACGGCCTGGCCAAAGCCGGCATCACTGGCGCCTATGAAGGGGCCCTGCCCTATGTCGGCAACCCGGAGCTGATCTCGCGCACGCACTTTGCCCGCTTTCTGGTGGAGAGCGGCGTGTGCAAGGAAACCAATGAGGTGTTTCGCAAATACCTCACCGAAGGCAAGCCCGGCTACGTGCCGCACCGCTGGGCCTCGCTCAAGGACGCAGTGACCTGGATTACCGGGGCCGGTGGCATGGCTGTGATTGCACACCCGGCACGCTACAAGTTCACCCCGAATGAAGAGTACGCACTGTTCACCGAATTCAAGGGCCATGGCGGCCAGGGTGTGGAAGTGGTGACCGGCAGCCACAGCGCAGCCGAGTACGTCACCTACGCCCACACCGCCAAAGAGTTCGGCCTGGCAGCATCGCGCGGCAGCGACTTTCACAGCCCCGACGAGAGCCACACCGAACTGGGCACCCTGCCCCTGCTCAGTAGCGAACTCACCCCGGTGTGGCACCTGCTCAGCAACCGCATTCAATAACGCCGATAACCACAAGAACAAGATGGCACAGTACTTTGAAGTCCACCCCGAAAACCCGCAGCCCCGCTTGCTCAAGCAGGCCGTAGCCCTGCTGGAAAAAGGCGGCATCCTGGCCGTACCCACCGACTCCAGCTATGCCCTGGTCTGCCACCTGGACGACAAGACGGCGGTGGACCACCTGCGCCGCATCCGCGGCGTAGACGACAAGCACCAGCTCACCCTGCTGTGCCGTGACCTGAGTGAGCTGGCCAACTACGCACGCGTGGACAACCGCCAGTACCGCCTGCTCAAGGCGGCCACGCCGGGCCCCTTCACCTTTATTCTGGAGGCCAGCAAGGAAGTGCCGCGCCGCGTGAGCCACCCCGCGCGCAAAACCATTGGCCTGCGGGTACCCGAGCACAAGGTGCTGCAGGAGTTGCTGGCCCTGCACGGGTCAGCACTGCTGGCCACCACGCTGATCCCGCCGGGCGACACGCACCCACTCAACGATGCCGAAGACATCCGTGAACGCTTCGAAAAAGTGATTGCCGGTGTGCTGAACGCCGGCGCCTGCGCGCAGGAGCCCACCACCGTGGTCGACCTGACGGGCGACGCACCCGAGATCGTGCGCCAGGGCCGTGGCGACGTGGCACTGTTGGGGTTGTAAGTGCCGCAGCAGCATCCGCTGCACAAGCCAGGCATTGGCGTTCGCCACCAGGGGACACTGTGTTTGCAAATAACCACACCCTGAGCGGCCACAGGCAACAATCTGCGACACTTGAGACGCCCCGAACCACACACAATGCGTCTCCATCTTCAAGCCCTTCTCGATGCGATCCCGGACCTGCTGTTTGAAGTGGGCTTGGACGGACGGATTTACGACTTTCACTCGCCCCGCACCGACTTGCTGGCCATGCCGGCCGAACGGTTTATGGGCAAGCTGATTGCCGAGGTTATGGCCGCAGAGACGGCTGCCGTCTGCATGGACGCAATCGACGAGGCATCCCGCCGAGGCTACTCCGGTGGTGGTATTTACAGCCTCGAGTTGCCGATCGGCAAACGCTGGTTTGAAGTTTCGGTCTCAGCCATCTCCCTGGAAACCGGCACCGACCGGGACCCGCGTTTTGTGTTTCTCAGCAGGGATGTGAGCTTCCGGATCCATGCCGAAGAGGAGATGCGCATTGCAGCCGCGGCCTTTGAATCGGAACAGGGCATGTTCATCACGGATGCCCGCAACACCATCCTGAAATCGAACCGGGCCTTCACCCGTATTACCGGCTACAGCACGGAAGACGTGCTGGGCCAGACGCCCAGAATGTTCAGTTCCGGACGGCATGGCCCGTGCTTTTTCGCAAACCTGTGGACCAGCCTGTTGTGCAACGGCAGTTGGCAGGGCGAGATCTGGAACAAGCGCAAGAATGGCGAAACCTATCCACAGTGGATGAGCATCCATTGCGTGCACAACGCACAAGGTGTCACCACCAACTATGTGGCCTCGTTCAGCGACATCAGCGTGCTGAAGACCGCCGAGGAGCAGATTGAAAGCCTGGCCTTCTCTGACGCGCTGACCCAGCTGCCCAACCGCAGGCATTTGGTGATCAAGATGCAACAGGCCTTGCTGCAATCCGCCTTCAGCCACACCCATGGCGCACTGGCGGTGTTGGATCTGGACGATTTCAGGTCCCTCAACGAAAACCTGGGCCAGGGCAACGGCGACTACGTACTGCAGCAAGTCGCCAAACGGCTATGCGCCTGCCTGAAGGAACCGGACGCGCTAGCGCGCATAGGCGGTGACTCTTTTGCGGTACTGCTGCCCAATGCGGGTATGGATGCACCAACAGCCAGGCAGCACGTCGAGCACGTCATAGGCCACCTGCTGGCGGCCCTGCGCCTGCCGCATGTGCTGGCTGGGGTCAGCCATTACAGGACGGCCAGTATCGGCGTCGTGATGTTTGATGGCGCGTCCGAGCAGGATATTGACGAGTTACTCAAGCGCGGCGAACTCGCCACCTACCAGGCCAAAGCGGCGGGAAAGAACCGCTTCAGCTTCTTTGACCCCAAGATGCAATCGGATCTCCATGCGCGCATCGCGCTGGAGAACGACTTGGGCAACGCCATTGCCAAAAAGGAGTTGCATCTGGTGTTTCAGCCGCAGGTCACACAAGACCATGCGCTCATGGGTGCCGAGGCACTGCTGCGCTGGATACACCCGGTGCGTGGCCACGTACCCACGGCGGATTTCATACCGCTGGCCGAGGAGTCGGGTCTGATTCTCCAGATTGGCGCCTGGGTCATGGACGCGGCTTGCCTGCAACTGGCCGAATGGGCCGGGCACGCCGGTTTATGCGACCTGACGATCTCCGTCAACGTCAGCGCATTGCAGTTTCAACAGGATGATTTCGTCGCGCAAATTCTGTCCGCGCTGGCCCGCACGGGTGCCCGTCCCGACCGCCTCAAGATGGAACTGACCGAGTCGCTGATGGTGACGGATGTGGAAAGCACGATTGCGAAGATGCATGTGCTGCGCGGTGCCGGTGTGAGTTTTTCACTGGATGACTTTGGCACCGGTTTCTCATCCTTGTCCTTGCTCAAGCGGCTGCCGCTGGACCAGTTGAAGATCGACCAGGGCTTTGTGCACAACATTCTGACCGACAGCAACGATGCCGCCATCGCCAAAATGGTGATTGCGCTGGGGCAGAGCATGGGGCTGGAAGTCATCGCAGAAGGCGTGGAGTCTGCCGACCAACGCGCCGCATTGGCCGACTTGGGCTGCCATGCCTTCCAGGGTTATCTGTTTGGCCGACCGCTGCGGATCGCGTCCTTCGAAACCCTGGCCTTGGGCACTCAGGCCGCGAACTTGGCGTAGTACTGGGCAATCGCCGGTGTCTGCGCCATGCGCTCCAGATGGGCGTTGAGCAGGGGTGCCACCTTCTCCACCAGGTCCGCAGGCACATGGTCCAGGCGTCCGGAGTTAAGGCCCTTCACGTAGGTGAACGCCTTCAAGTCGGCAATGGTGAGGCGATCGTCTGCGAAGTAGATGCCGCCATGGGCTTGCAGCTGACCTTGCAGCCAGCCCAGGTAGCGGGGCAGCGGACCATGGACCAGTGCGGTGCGGGCATCTTTCAACGCCTCACCGGTCAGGCCGAAGGTGGTGCCCATTTGGGCAATCGCATCTTCCAGAACGTCCAGCACTTCGTCACACAGCAAGGCCTGGAATGCGTCTTGCGGGTACAGACCGGCGAGCTTGCCAGCGTAGCGCGTAATCGCGTCACTTTGTGTCACCTGCACACCATCCACATGCAGCGTGGGCACCTGGCCCAGCGGCGTGGTCTTACGCACCTCGGCGAATTCCGGGAACGCGAAACGGGAGTCCTCAAAGGCGATGCCGCCGATGTGCAGTGCCAGACGTGCCGGCTCGGCGCGGCCACCGTGGAAATCGAAATAAGTGAGTTTGAGTTGGGACATGGTAGGAACCTGAAGAGGAACCGCAACAGACCTGCTGCGGCAAACGTGGCGCATTCTATGCCGCAAACGCAAGACGGCGCGCACGGCAAAGCGTGTCGCACACACACTCTCTGAGACAATGCCACCATGGACATTGCACAACTGATTCAAACCATCGCCATTTACGCCCTGCCTGTGTTGTTTGCCATCACAGTGCACGAAGCAGCCCACGGCTATGCTGCGCGGCACTTCGGTGACAACACGGCCTGGAAGATGGGGCGGGTCACGCTCAACCCCATCCCCCACATCGACCCCATGGGCACCATCCTGATGCCGCTGCTGCTGTACTTTGCCACCTCCGGTGCCTTCCTGTTTGGCTATGCCAAGCCGGTTCCGGTGCGCTTTGGCAACCTGCGCTACCCCAAGCGCGACATGGTCTGGGTGGCGCTGGCCGGGCCGGCTGCCAACCTGGCGATGGCCTTGATCTGGGGCGCACTGTTTTATGTGCTGCACGCAGCGGGCGTCACCGAAATTTTCTTTCTCAAGATGTGTCAGGGCGGTGTCACCGTGAACGTGGTGATGTTTGCCTTCAACCTGTTCCCCCTGCCCCCCCTGGATGGTGGTCGCATTGTGGTCGGCCTCTTGCCGCTGAAACAGGCGATGGCCTTTTCGCGCATAGAACCTTACGGCTTCTTTATCGTGCTGGCCCTGGTGGTGACCGGGTTAGTGAACAGTTTGTGGATGCAACCTGTGCGCGACCTGACCTTGACGCTGATCGGCTTCGTACTGTCCCCATTGGTGGCGCTGTCGCACTAAGCGCCGCACCCTCACCCCGTTTCACCCCTGTTTTTGCGTTGGATTGCATGAGCCCCACACCCTCCCCCGTTCGCTTTCTTACCGGCATCACCACCAGCGGCACGCCGCACTTGGGCAACTATGTGGGCTCCATACGCCCCTCCGTGCGCGCCAGCCAGACCGATGGGGTGCAAAGCTTTTACTTTCTGGCCGACTACCACGCCCTGATCAAAATTGACGAACCGGCGCGCATCCAGCGCTCCACGCTGGAGATTGCCGCCAGTTGGCTGGCTGCAGGACTGGACCCCGAGCGGGTGGTGTTTTACCGCCAGTCGGATGTGCCCGAGATTCCCGAACTCACCTGGTTCCTGACCTGTGTCACCGGCAAGGGCGTGCTCAACCGCGCCCACGCCTACAAGGCCTCGGTGGACAAGAACACCGCGGCCGGTGTGGATGCCGACAGCGACGTGACCGCCGGCCTCTTCATGTACCCGGTGCTGATGGGGGCGGACATTTTGATGTTCAATGCGCACCATGTTCCGGTGGGGCGTGACCAGATCCAGCACATCGAGATGGCGCGCGATATGGCCAACAGCTTCAACTACCGCTACGGCCAGCACTTCGTCGCGCCGGAGGCCGTGATTGAAGAGTCGGTGGCCACCCTGCCCGGCCTGGACGGGCGCAAGATGAGCAAGAGCTACGACAACACCATCCCGCTGTTTTCCAGCCGGGAGCAGTTGAAAAAACTCATTGCCGGCGTCAAAACCGATTCGCGCGCACCCGGCGAGCCCAAGGACACCGAGGGCTCCGCCCTGTTCCAGATTTACCAGGCCTTTGCCTCTGCCGAAGAGACCGAGGCCTTGCGCACGGCATACGCCCATGGCATTGCCTGGGGCGATGCCAAGCAGCTGCTGCTGGAGCGCATTGACCAGGAGATTGCGCCCATGCGCGCGCGTTACCAGCACCTGATGGAAAACCCCGCCGAGGTGGAAGCCTTGCTGCTGACCGGCGCGCAAAAGGCGCGCGCGATTGCCACGCCCTTCATGGCCCAACTGCGCCATGCGGTGGGCTTGCGCAGCCTGACCTCCGGAGCGGTGCAGGCCCCAGTAAAAGCAGCCAAGTCGGCGCTGCCCTCCTTCAAGCAGTACCGCGAGAAGGACGGCAAGTTCTACTTCAAGCTGGCCGATGCCAAGGGAGCGTTGCTGTTGCAAAGCCTGGGCCTGGAGTCACCACAGACTGCGGGCAAGAGCATTGGTCTGCTGCAGAAGGACGGCGCATGCGCATTGGATGCACTGGCGGACCAGCTCGAACCGTTTGCCGACCGGGATGCAGTACTCGCTGCCCTCGACACGTTAAGGCCGGAGGCCACCTGATTCCGTTGGCGCGCCCGGGCTGAAACCCACGGCTTTGCCTTGTTTTTGCGCTGCAGTACCAAATAAATTTTTGGAAGTCCATGCGTTCCAATCCGTCCACAAAGCCGCACTGGATCGTTTCCACCCACTACCGCATGCGGGCTGGCTTCTTCGCCTACGCCTTCCTGTTCTGTGGTCTTTACTTGCGGGGTATAGCCTGCCCGGCCTGGGCTTGGGGTCTGCTGGCGTTGCAGTTCCTGGTATATCCGCACCTCGTCTACTGGCGTGCGCTGGTGGCCAGGGACTCGCGCAAGGCAGAACTGAACAACCTGCTATGGGACAGCGCCTTTTTGGGAACCTGGTGCGCTGCCCTGGGATTTCCGCTCTGGATCAGTTTTACGCTGTTCATATCGTCGGCCATCAACAGCGTCATCAGCTCGGGACGCAGCGGCCTGCTGAGTTCGATTGCCACCTTTCTGGCAGGTTCCGCCGCAGGGCTCGGCGTTTTCGGATTGCGGGCCGCGCACCCGGATCCCCGGGTCGATTGGATGTGCGTGCTGGGACTGTTCGGCTATCTGACAGGCATAGGCCTGATTGCGTACCGGAGAAACACGACGCTGAGTTCGGTGCGGATGAAGTTAAAAGCCAGTGAGCAGGCCATGTCGCAGGCCAATGAGGGTCTGCAGCGGCAACTGGCTGAAATTCATGTGCTCAAGGAGCAGCTGCATGACCAGGCCAATCGTGATCCCTTGACCGGCCTGTTCAACCGCCGCTACCTGCGGGCCACCCTGGAGCGGGAACTTGCACGGTGCAGGCGCAATGGCACCCCGATGACCTTGATGATGCTGGACATTGACCACTTCAAGTCCATCAATGACCGCTACGGCCACGTAGCCGGCGACGAGGTGCTGCGGCAAATGGGTGAGGTTCTGAAGAACGGTGCGCGCCAGGAAGATATTCCCTGCCGGTTCGGGGGCGAGGAATTTGTGTTGCTGTTGCCGGATATGCCCATGGATGTTGCCTTCGCGCGCGCCGAGATTTTGCGCGCAACATTCGCCGAGGTGTCGGTTCCGTCGCCCCGTGGGGAGGTGCGGACCACGGTCTCCATTGGCGTAGCTACGTTTCCCCGCAACGGCAACACCATGGACGAGCTAACCCACAGCGCGGATCTCGCCCTGTATGCCGCCAAGCGGCACGGGCGCAACGGCGTGCGTGCTTACCGGACGGATTTCGGCGCTATGGGGCCGACTTGAAGCTTGCGCCGGGCTATGGGTTATGTGCGATGAGTTTGCTTTTGTGCTTTTGTGCTTTTGTGCCAAGTGCTACCTGCTACCTGCTGCGTGTGGGCGCGCAGGAGGGGTGAGGGTGGGCTCCTCATGGTGGAGTACCACAAATCGTCACCCACCCTCACCCCTCCTGCTCCTTGGTGCGTTGCTGCGCTTGCGGGGGATACCAGAAGACAGAAGACGGAAGACGGAAGACAAAAAGCAGTATCGCGAGGGAAGTTCCACATTCGCGTGGCACGGTTTACGTCACTGAAGGGGGTTGAAAAGTGGCGTCAACTCACACTCGCGGTGGAAGGGGGTATGCCGGGCGGCGATTTGTGGTACCCCACTATGAGGCGCCCGGCATACCCCCTTCCACCTTAGCGAGAGAAGAACGAGGGAGGAACCAGAGAAGAATGAGAGGGGAACGCGAGAGTGACCCAAGGTCAGCCCGGCGTCAAAACCGTAGGCAGCGCCTCCCCCAGTGTCTCCGGATAGTCCTTGGTGAAATGCAAGCCCCGGCTCTCGTGCCGGGCCTGGGCGCAGCGCACGATCAGGTCGGCCACCAGCACCAGGTTGCGCAACTCCAGCAAATCCCGCGTCACATGGAAATGTGCGTAGTACTCGTGAATCTCGGACTGCAACAGCGCAATGCGGTGCGCCGCGCGCTCCAGGCGCTTGTTGGTGCGCACAATGCCCACGTAGTCCCACATGAAGCGCCGCAGCTCGTCCCAGTTGTGGGAGATCACCACCGCCTCATTGGCATCCGTCACCCGGCTGTCGTCCCACAGCGGAATAGCCAGCGGATGGGCCAGACCGGCATGCTCGATGGCATGCGCCGTGGCCTTGGCAAACACCATGCACTCCACCAGCGAATTGCTGGCCAGGCGGTTGGCACCGTGCAGACCGGTGCAGGCGGTCTCGCCCACCGCGTACAGGCCAGCCAGATCGGTGCGCCCGGCCAGGTCGGTCGCCACACCGCCGCAGGTGTAGTGCGCGGCCGGTACCACGGGAATCGGCTGCGTGGTGATGTCGATGCCGAGTTGCCGGCAGCGCTCCAGGATGTTGGGAAAGTGCTCTTTAAGAAAGGCCGGGCTCTTGTGCGAGATATCCAAATAGACACAGTCCAGCCCCTGCTTCTTCATCTCAAAGTCAATCGCACGGGCCACCACATCGCGCGGGGCCAGTTCGGCGCGCGCATCGTGCGTGGGCATGAAGCGCGTGCCGTCGGGTAATTTCAGCAGGCCGCCCTCGCCGCGCACCGCTTCGCTGATCAGGAAAGACTTGGCATGCGGGTGGTACAGGCAGGTGGGGTGGAACTGGATGAACTCCATGTTCTGCACCCGGCAACCGGCGCGCCAGGCCGCTGCAATGCCGTCGCCGGTGGCGGTATCGGGGTTGGTGGTGTAGAGGTAGACCTTGCCGGCACCGCCCGTGGCCAGAATGGTGTGCGGCGCGCTGAAGGTGACCACGCTGTCGGTCTGCTCATCCAGCGCATACAGACCCACACACTGCTGGCCAGGCAGGCCCAGCTTCTGGTGCGTGATCAGGTCCACCAGCATGTGGTGGTTGAAGATGCGGATGTTGGGTGCTGCCAGCACCTTTTTGATCAGCGTCTGCTGCACGGCCGCACCGGTGGCGTCGGTCACATGCACGATGCGCCGCTCGCTGTGGCCGCCCTCGCGCGTCAGGTGCAGGGCGCCGTCCTCCTCGGTGAAGGGCACGCCCAGCGACATCAGCCAGCGAATGGCCTCGGGCGCATGTTCGACCACAAACTGGGTGGCGGGCAGATCGCACAGGCCGGCACCGGCCACCAGCGTGTCCTGCACATGGGCGTCAAAGCTGTCGCCCTCGGCCATCACGGCGGCAATGCCGCCCTGGGCCCAGGCGCTGGCGCCTTCGTTGAGCTCACCCTTGGTCAGCAGGGCGATGCGCAGGTGGGAGGGCAGTTGCAGGGCGGCGCTTAAGCCCGCCAGACCGCTGCCCACGATCAGGACATCAAAGTGTTTGGAGGACATGTGTGTTGGGGTCTCAGGCGGCGCCAATATTCGGCACCAGGCCGGCCGCCTGTTTGGCGCGGCTGGCGGTGAAGTCCAGCATGCGGTCAATCGGCAGCCGGGCACGCAGGCCCAAAACCGGGTCCACCTGAATCTGGTTGGCGCCCGACAGCAGCACGGCTTCGAGCCCCTGCAGGCTGTTCATGGCCATCCAGGGGCAATGCGCGCAGCTCTTGCAGGTGGCGCTGTTGCCGGCGGTGGGCGCCTCGATAAAGGTCTTGCCGGGATTGAGCGTGCGCAGCTTGTGCATCAGGCCGTTGTCGGTGGCAACGATGAAAACGCTGGCGTCCATCTCACGCGCCGCCTTCAGGATGCCGGAGGTGGAGCCAATGGCATCGGCACATTCCAGCACCGCCGCCGGGCTCTCGGGATGGGCCAGCACCTTGGCGCCGGGATGCTCGGCCTTGAGGGCGGCCAGCTCAAAGGCCTTGAACTCGTCGTGCACGATGCAGCTGCCGTTCCACATCACCATGTCGGCACCGGTCTCGCGCTGGATATAGGCACCCAGATGGCGATCCGGCGCCCAGAGGATTTTCTTGCCCTGGTCTTTGAGGTGCGTGACCACATCGAGCGCACAGCCCGAGGTCACCATCCAGTCGGCGCGTGCCTTGACGGCCGCGCTGGTGTTGGCATAGACCACCACGGTGCGGTCGGGGTGCAGGTCGCAAAAGGCGCTGAAGGCCTCGGTGGGGCAACCCAAATCGAGTGAACAGGTGGCTTCAAGCTCGGGGACGATCACCGTCTTGTGCGGCGACAGAATCTTGGCCGTCTCGCCCATGAAGCGCACCCCGGCCACGACCAGCGTCTGCGCGGCGTGGTCGCGTCCGAAGCGCGCCATCTCCAGCGAATCGCTCACCAGCCCGCCGGTGCGCTCGGCCAGGTCCTGCAAGTCCGGGTGCACGTAGTAGTGCGACACCAGCACCGCATTCTTTTGCTGGAGCAGTGCGGCTATGCGGTCCATCAGGACGGCACGTTCGGCCTGCGAGGGCTCCACCGGCACCTTGGCCCAGGCATGCTGGGTGTTGGTAGCGCCGTCGGTGCGGGAAAAGTCCGGCAGCTCGTAGTCAACGCTGATCGAAATGGTTGGGGCGGTAGTCATGCAGTGGTTCAGAGCGCGGCAAAGCGCATGGAGAAGTCGGTGGCGCTGACGTCTTTGGTCAAGGCTCCGATGGAGATGCGGTCGACTCCGGTTTCTGCAAGGGTACGCAAGCCTTCGAGTTTGACGCCGCCGGAGATTTCCAGAATGGCCGCTCCGGCCGCACGCGTGGCGCCGATTTCGCGGTTGATGGCCACGGCCTGGCGCAGCGTGGGCAGGCCCATGTTGTCCAGCAGAATCATGGCCGCGCCGTGCTGCAGGGCTTCACGCAGTTGCTCCATTGTTTCCACTTCGATCTGGATAAAAGAGGCGGCGTCCTTGAAGGCCGCAGCCTGGGCCAGTACCTGCGGGATGCCACCGGCCGCAGCGATGTGGTTTTCCTTGATCAGGATGGCGTCATACAGGCCAATGCGGTGGTTCACACCGCCGCCGGTGCGCACGGCGTATTTCTGTGCCAGGCGCAGGCCCGGCAGGGTTTTGCGGGTGTCCACAATCTGCGTGCCGGTGCCGGCGATGGCGGCCACATAGATGGCGGTCTTGGTGGCCACGGCGCTGAGCAGTTGCAGGAAGTTGAGTGCGGTGCGCTCGCCGGTGAGCAGGGAGCGGGCGTCGCCCTGCATTTCCAGCACGGTCTGGTCGGGTTGGCAGCGCTGGCCTTCCTGCACATGCCAGGTGAGTTGCACTGACGGGTCGAGCGCGGTGAAGGCGGCGTTGACCCACGGGGTGCCGCAGAGTACGGCGTCTTCGCGGGCGATGATTTTGGCCTTAGCGGTTTTGCCCTGCGTTATCAGCCCGGCGGTGAGGTCACCCATGCCCACATCTTCGGCCAGAGCAAGAGCCACGTCGCGACGGGCCAGTTCTGCAAGGGCTGCAGTGGCTGGCGTAGCAGTAAATGTTTTCATAGGCGGGCAGCATAAGCCCATTTGTGTCAGTTTCAAGACGGCACAGGGGGAAATTCGTGCATGCGTGTGCTGGGTCAGTGGCATGACTTGCAATGCTCTTTTGGTCGGCTCGACCTCGGGGGCGGCGGGCGGCGTGACTCGCGTTCTCCGGCCTGCTCGCGGGCGCCTGCTTCTGGTGCGCCCGCACCACTTGGTGAACGCCGGTGTTGGGGCGCTGACTCTGTGGCAACCGCAAATGGGGCCTGCGCCCGCGAGTCCCACCACCCGCCTTGGAGTAGCGTTTCTGGATTGCTGCTGAATACCAACTACCGCTCTGGGCAGGCGGATCGGGAGTCCCTTCGCAGGCCCCCATTCGCGGTTGCCACAGAGGATGCACGCCAAACACCGCGTTAATAAAGAGGTGCCGGCCTACCAGAAGCAGACGCCCACGAGCAGGGCCGGAGAAGGGATACCCGGTTCGCCTGCCTCACCAAACCCAGTGGTGGGAAATGCTTGCCCCCTCATTCATCGCAAAGACAGAGGGGGGTATATCGACCTTAGAAGTGGTATCCGACGCGCACCATGGGCGTGTTGGCAGTGGCACCCTTGATCTTGTCGCTGTTGTTACCAAACTTGTTTTGCCAGTACGGGTAGGCCACGCCTACCTTCAGGCTCTTGGGTGCAGCGCCGATCACGGGGCACACGTCGTACATCAGTTGCCTGTCGATATTGGTTTCTGCGGCGGTATCCGCGCCGGATTCATTCTTGCCCTTGCCATCGATGAAATTGGCAAACCCCTCAAACGACAGACCGCTACCCCCCAAGGGGATGCCCCAGGCTGCACCCAGCATGGCATGGGCGTCATAGCCGTAGCGCGGCGTGGATGTCTTGGTAAAGGTGCTGTAGCGCGCGTATCTTTTGTGGCCCAGGCGAATTGGCATTTTGCAGGCGTAAAAGTGGGCACCGTTCTTGCAGGCTTGTCCGGTTATCCACTTTTATGTATGTCCACTTGCCGGAGTCCCCATGAAAAAACGCAACTTCCTCACATGCACCACATTCGCGCTCCTGGCCTTGGCCACGAGCAGCGTAAACGCCCAGACCACAGCCATCAAATTCCAGCTTGACTGGCGCTTTGAAGGTCCCTCGGCCCTGTTCCTGACTCCTGCTGCCAAAGGCTATTTCAAGGACGCCAAACTTGACGTCACGATTGATGCCGGCAACGGCTCCGGTGGCACGGTGACGCGTGTGGCGTCCGGCGCCTACGACATGGGCTTGGCCGACCTGGCAGCCCTGATGGAATTCCATGCCAACAACCCGGAGGCGCCCAACAAGCCCATCGCGGTCATGATGGTTTACAACGACACACCAGCCTCGGTGATGGCACTCAAAAAGTCCGGCATCAAGACACCGGCAGACCTCAGCGGCAAGAAGCTGGGTGCGCCCGTTTTTGATGCAGGCCGCAAAGCCTTTCCCATTTTTGCCAAGGCCAACGGCATCACCGGCGTGCAGTGGACCGCCATGGACCCGCCGCTGCGTGAAACCATGTTGGTGCGTGGCGATGTGGACGCCATCACCGGCTTCACCTTCACCTCGCTCTTGAACCTGGAGGCCCGTGGCGTCAAGGCCGAAGACGTGGTGGTCATGCCCTACCCCAACTTTGGCGTGAAGCTGTATGGCAACGCCATCATCGTGTCGCCCAAACTCCTGAAAGAAAATCCGGCTGCAGTGAAGGCCTTTTTGCAGGCCTTCACCAAGGGCACCAAAGACGTGCTGGCCAACCCGGCCGCTGCCATTGCCGATGTAAAAGCACGCGACGGCATCATCAATGTGGAGTTGGAAACACGCCGCCTCAAGCTAGCGATTGACACCGTGGTCAACAGCCCCAACGCCCGCGCCGAGGGCTTTGGCCAGATCAACGGCCCGCGCATGGCGCTGATGGCCAGCCAGGTGTCGGACGCATTCAACACCAAGAGCCGCATCAATGCCGACACGATCTGGAACGGCAGCTTTCTGCCGTCCAAGGCCGAACTGGCCATCCTGCCCACGAAGTAAAGCAGTCCTGCATGACCGCAACACACGAAAAACCCGAGCCCTGGTTTGTTGATTTCCAGGACGTCTGGCTGGCCTACAACGAAGAGCTGCTGCAGCAGAACCACTTTGCCGTGGAGGCCATTGACCTCAAGGTGCGCCAGGGCGAGTTCATCGCCATCGTCGGGCCTTCGGGCTGCGGCAAGTCCACCTTCATGAAGCTCACGACCGGCTTGAAGATGCCCTCCATGGGCAAGATCCTGATTGACGGCCAGCCCGTGACTGGCCCGCTCAAAATTTCCGGCATGGCGTTCCAGGCACCGTCTTTGTTGCCCTGGCGCACCACGGTAGACAACGTGCTGTTGCCGCTGGAAATTGTGGAGCCCTACCGCAGCAGCTTCAAGGCCAAGCGCAAGGAGTACGAAGCGCGTGCGCGCGCCCTGCTGCAAAAAGTGGGTCTGGCTGGCTACGAAGACAAGTTCCCCTGGCAGCTGTCGGGTGGCATGCAGCAGCGCGCCAGCATTTGCCGCGCCCTGATTCACGAACCCAAAATGCTGCTGCTGGATGAACCTTTTGGTGCACTGGACGCCTTCACACGCGAGGAGTTGTGGTGCATTTTGCGCGACCTCTGGACCGAGCAGCAGTTCAACGTGATTCTGGTGACGCACGATTTGCGCGAGTCGGTTTTTCTGGCCGACACGGTGTATGTGATGCGCAAGAGCCCGGGCCGCTTTGTGGTGAAAAAAGAGATTGAACTGGCGCGTCCGCGTGACCTGGAAGTCACTTACACCAAGGAGTTCTCCGACATCGTGCACGAGCTGCGCGGCCATATTGGTGCCATTCGCCAAACCAGTGCGCTGGCGGCTGCATAAAACAAGCTATTGGATAAACATATGAACAAGAAGTTGGTTGAGGCCTGGGCGCCGTGGCTCCTGCTGGTCGTGATCTTGCTGACCTGGCAGATCCTGTGTTCGGCGCTGGACGTGTCCGAATTCATCTTCCCCAGCCCGTGGCGCATCTGGACGCAGTTTCTGGAGTTCAAGGGCATCATCGGCGCGCACGCTTGGCGCACTTATTGGGTGACGATGACGGGCTTCGGCCTGGCGATCGTGGTGGGCGTGCTCCTTGGCTTTGTGATCGGCAGCTCACGCCTGGCCTACGCCGCGGTGTACCCGCTGATGACCGGCTTTAACGCCCTGCCCAAGGCGGCCTTTGTGCCGATTCTGGTGGTGTGGTTTGGCATTGGTGTGGGGCCGGCGATTCTCACGGCCTTCCTGATCAGCTTCTTCCCCATCATGGTGAACATCGCCACCGGCCTGGCCACGCTGGAGCCGGAGCTGGAAGACGTGTTGCGCGTGCTGGGCGCCAAGCGCTGGGATGTGCTGGTGAAGGTGGGGCTGCCGCGCTCCATGCCCTACTTCTACGGCTCGCTCAAGGTGTCGATCACGCTGGCCTTTGTGGGCACCACGGTGTCGGAGATGACCGCTGCGAACGAGGGCATTGGTTATCTGCTGATCTCGGCCGGTTCAGCCATGCAGATGGGCTTGGCATTTGCAGGGCTGGTGGTGGTGGGGGCGATGGCGATGGTGATGTACGAGTTGTTCAGCGTCATTGAGCGCCACACCACGGCCTGGGCACACCGGGGGTCGCACAACACCTAATGCGTGGCGTATCCCATGGTTTGCGGTAACCACAGCACGATTTGCGGGAACACCGTCATAGCCAGCAACAAGAGCAGGAGCATGACGAGGAAGGGCCAGCCTTCTTTCATCATCTCGCCGATCGGGATGCCGGTCAGTGCTTTGGTGACAAACAGCAGCATGCCAAACGGCGGGTGGATCAGGCCAATCATCATGTTCAGCACCACCAGCACGCCAAAGTGCACCAGGTCCACACCCAGCAGCTTGGCTGCGGGCAGGAGCATGGGCACAAACACCAGCAGCAGCACCGACACATCCAGAAAACAGCCCAGCACCAGGAACATCAGGTTCACCAGCAGCAGGAATTTCAGCTGGGACAGCTGCATGGCGTCCACCCACAGCGCCATGGACTGGGGCACGCCCTCGGCGGTGAAGGCGTAATTGAGCATGAAGGAGCCTGCCAGTATCAGCGTGATCACGGCGCTGCCGCGGGTGGACTCCATCACCACACCCCAGAAGCTGCGCCAGGTGAGCGCGCGGTAAACCACACCGGCCAGAATCAGCGCATGCAGGGCCGCCACGGCCGCCGCCTCGGTGGGCGTAAAGGCGCCGGAGTAAATGCCGCCCAGCAGGACGATGGGCATGGACAGCGGCAAGGCACCGCGGTACAGAATGGCCGGCCATTCGCGCAGCGGAATCTTGTCTTCGCGCGGCATGTTGCGTTTGGTGGCGATGATGTGCACCACGACCATCATCAGGAGGGCCATCAGCGCACCAGGCACCACGCCACCCAGAAACAAGGCACCGACGGAGGCGCCCGACACCAGGGCGTAAATCACCATCGGGATGCTGGGCGGGATGATGGGCCCCAGCGTGGCGCTGGCCACCACCACGGCACCGGCAAAGCCGCGCGAGTATTCGGGCTTTTTGAGCATCTGCTTGATGGTCACCAGCCCCGGCCCGGCGGCATCGGCAATCGCACTGCCGCTCATACCCGAGAAGATCACGCTGACCAGAATGTCCACCTGCGCCAGACCTCCGCGCAGGCGGCCTACCAGAATGCGGCAGAAGTCGAAAATGCGCTCGCTCACGGTGCCGGCATTCATGATGTTGGCGGCAAACACAAACATGGGCACGGCCAGCAGCACATAGCTGTTGTACAGGCCGTTGCCCACCTGCTCGGCCACCAGGCCGATGTCCTGCCCCTTGACCAGGAGATAGGCCACACCCGAGGCCAGCATGGAAAAACCGATGGGCATGCGCAGCAGCATGCCCCCCACCAGCACGAGGGCCAAGGCGCTTAAAGAATGGTTCATGACAGGTGCAACTCGGTTTGCAGCCCCTGGCCGCGCACAGCGCCCCAAATGGCCCAGGCACTGCGCAGCACCAGCGCGGCCATCAAAATCACAAACGGCATAAACACCCACATGAAGCTGACGCCCAGCACCGGCGTGCTTTCACGCTGCATGAAGTGCACATAGTCCCAGGTGGCAGGCACAGCCACCGCGGCCAGTCCACCCACCATCAGGTTGCCCGCAATGCGCATCGCCATGCGGGTACGTTGGCCCGCCATGTTCCATAACAGGTCAAACACGACGTGCTCGCGCTCGGGGACGATGGTGGCAGCCGACCAGAGGATGACCCAGACGTAGAGCACGACTGCGGCCTCGTCGGTCCAGGGCATGGGTTTGTTAAAGCCAAACCGTGCCGTGACTTGCAGAATGAAGACCACAAACAGGGCAAGAAACAAGCCGCCGCCCAGGGCACGGGCAGCCACCTGCGAATAGCGCAGCAACTTCACGGTGTGCCCTTACTTGGTGGCATTGATGCGGTCGAGCAGGCCCTTGGGCCAGACCTTGGCGTAGTCCGAGTTCTGGTAGGCCGCCTGCACCGTTTTGTGGAAGGCGTCCAGATCCGGGGTGCTGACCTGCAGGCCTTCCTTCTTGAAGAAGGCGACCAGCTCAGCCTCTTCCTTGACGCGGTTCTCGTTGTTGTAGCTGGAGGCCGCTTGCGCTGCGGCCAGCACCTTCTGCCTTTGGGCGGGCGACAGGGCAGCCAGGGTCTTGCTGGCAATGGCGATGAACAGCCCATCCACCAGGTGGCTGGTCAGCACGATCTGCTTGGTCACCTCGTAAAACTTGGCGGCCCGCACGGTGGGCAGCGGGTTGTCCTGCCCGTCGATGGTGCCGCTTTTCAGGCCCAGATAGACCTCGCCAAAGGCCAGCGGCGTGGGCGTGGCACCCAGTGCCTCACCCAGGAACAGCCACTCCTTGGAGCCGGGCATGCGCAGCTTCACGCCTTTGAGGTCGGCCGGCACCTTGACATTGCGCACATCGCGCAGATTGACCTGGCGCGTGCCGTAGTAACAGGTGGCCAGGGGCGTGATGTCCATCTTGTCGTGCACCAGCTTGAACATCTCGGTGCCAATCGGGCCGTTGAAGATTTTTTGCTGCTGCGCCGGGTCGCGCACGATGTAGCCGGCGGTGAAGATGGAAAACTCCGGCACCTGTTTGGCAATGTCCTGCGCCGAGACCGTGGTCAGTTCCAGGTTCCCGCGCGCCATGGCGGTGGGTTCAGCGCCCTGCTTGAAGAGCGAAGCGTTCAGGTTGATCTGCACATCAAACTCACCCGGCGCGCTTTTCTCCAGCGTGTCCTTGAACACGGTCCACATCCTGGCGTGCCAGTCGTCCGGCACGGCCGGGGTGGAAACGCGCAGCACGATTTTGCTTTGGGCCAGCGCGGGCAAGCCGCCAACCGTCAAAGCGGCAGCAGCAGTGGCGCCCAGCAGCTTGCGGCGGTTGAGACGGATCGAAGCGGAGACAAATTCGGAGTGTTTCATGGTGTGGGCTTGGGGTGAAAAGACGGCAGGTAAGGCTTAGCGGGCTTGCAGCAAGGGGCCTATGGCGCGGTAGGCCGTGCGCACCAGGGCATCCTCGGTGGGCTCCAGGGGGGACAGGGGTGGGCGCAAACGCAACCAGCCTGCGTCGCCGCTTTGCTCGGCCAGAATGGTCTTGTACAGCGCGACAAAAGGCAGGTCGGACTGCAGCGTCTGCAAGGCCAGCAGGCGGCCCATCAACGCAGCGTCCTGCGCCGACACCAGTGCCGGCTGGCTGACGATGCGGCGCATCAGATGCGGGGCCAGGTTGGCCAGGCCGCAAATGGTGCCGGCGCCACCAGCGCACATCACGGGCGCCACATGCGCCTCGGCACCCACCAGCACCGACAGGCCGGGAAAGGCGCGGACCAGGCCCAAGGTGTGCGCCAAGTCCGCACTGCTGTCTTTGATGCCCACCACCTGCGCGGGATGGCGGCGTGCCAATTCGGCCACCGCAGCGTGCGAAAAGCCAGCCACGCTGATGGCCGGAAAGTGGTAGAGCACCAGGCGAAGCGCGTCGCTGCCAATGCCCTGAATCACCTCGCTCACGGCTTGTACGATGCCGGCGTCCCGCGGGTGTTTGAAGTAGAACGGCGGCATCAGCATCTGGCGCTGCACGCCGTGCGCAAGCGCATGCTGCCCGAGTGCTATCGCATCCGGTAGGGCCATGGCGCTGATGGTCACCACCAGTTGGTCGGGCCGCACACCGCCCTGCAGCATCGCCTCCAGCAGGGCCATGCGCTCGGTCGCGCTAAAAGCGGGGCCTTCACCCATGGTGCCAAACAGGGTCACGCCGTCGCAACCCGCCGCCAACAGGGCCTGGGCGTGCGCCAGTGCGTGCGCAGTGTCCAGGGCTGCGTCAGCCGTCAGGGGGAGCACCAGCGCGGGCCAAAGCCCGGAAATGGCAGGGTTCATGGGGATGTGTCTCGCTGTTTTTTGTCTTGGGCGAATAGTACTTGGCAAACGCCCCGCAAGTTGCGGCCGTGGTGCTGGTGCCGCAGCGGACCTACTGAACTACACCACCGGGCAAGTCAAACCCTCTGCGGCGCGGCGCTGCACTCCAACTCAATGCGTGCTCGCAGGCACCGCGATGCGGTCCAACGCGACCAGCGCCTCCGGCGACAGCGTCAGGTTCATGGCTGCCAAATTCTCGCGCAAGTGAATGAGCGAGGACGTGCCGGGAATCAGGAGAATATTGGGAGCGCGGTTTTGCAACCAGGCCAATGCCACCTGCATGGGCGTCGCGCCCAGGCGAGCGGCCACATCGGACAACGTGGAGGACTGCAATGGCGTAAAACCACCCAGCGGGAAAAACGGTACGTACGCAATGCCTTGGCGCGCCAGGGCATCTATCAGCAAATCGTCCTCGCGATGCACCAGGTTGTACAGGTTCTGCACGCAAACAATGTCGGTGATGGCTTGTGCCTCGACCACCTGCGCGGCCGTGACGTTGCTCAGTCCGATATGGCGTATCAGGCCTTGGCGCTTGAGATCGGCCAGTACCGTCATTTGTTCGGCAACACTGCCCTCCTGCGTTCCATGCCCACTACCCACCACGCGGTAGTTGACGATATCGAGCACGTCCAGCCCCAGGTTGCGCAAATTGTCATGCACGCCGTCGGTCAGCTCTTGCGGCGAGTTGGCACATTGCCAGGACTTGTCGGGCGGCCGGCGTGCGCCCAGCTTGGTGACGAGGACCAGTCCGGCACGGTAGGGATGCAGAGCCTGCCGGATGGTCTGGTTGGTGACGTGGGGGCCGTAGAAGTCCGAGGTGTCAATATGGTTGACGCCGGCTTCCAGCGCCTCGCGCAGAACTGCCCGGGCCATCACGGGGTCCCCGGGCGGACCCCACACGCCCGGGCCGGCCAACTGCATCGCACCGTAGCCCATGCGCTGCACGGTCATTGACGTGCCGGGAAATGTGAATTGGCCGCCGGGAAGGGATGGACGCATGGTGATGGCTCTGTAGTATGTTGGAGAGACTGAGTGTACGGATGACCACGGGGGCCACCGGGCGACGGGGGCAATGGCTTCAAGCCCCGAAGCGCGGCACCCGTTTGTCGATAAAGGCCTGCACACCTTCCAATGCATCGGCATCCATCATGTTGCAGGCCATGGTCTGCAGGGCGTCTTCGTAGGCGGCAGCCATGCCGTTTTCGATCTGCCGGTAAAACAGGCCTTTGCCCATAGCGATGGCCACCTGCGGTTTGGCCACAATGCTGGCGACCAGCTTTTCCACTTCGGCATCGAGTTGCTCCAGCGGCACAGCGCGGTTGACCAGGCCTTGTGCCTGCGCCTGGCTGGCGCTGATGAATGCGCCCGTCACCAGCATCTCGAAAGCGGCCTTGCGGCTGATGTTGCGGCTCAACGCCACGCTGGGCGTGGCGCAGAACAGCCCGTAGTTGACGCCGCTGGTAGCAAAGCGCGCCGTGTCTGCAGCCACCGCCAAGTCGCACTGGGCCACCAACTGGCAACCGGCTGCCGTGGCGATGCCTTGCACGCGGGCGATCACCGGCACCGGCAAATGCTGCAGGCTTTGCATGACCCGGCTGCATTGGGCGAACAGCTGTTGGTAGTAGCCCAAGGAGGGCGCTGCGCGCATTTCCTTCAGGTCGTGTCCCGCGCAAAAAGCCTTGCCGGCGGCTGCCAGCACCACCACGCGCACGCTGGCGTCTTGGGCCAGCGCGTCCAGTTCGGTTTGCAAGGCGCTCAGCAGGGATTCGTTCAGCGCGTTGAAGGCCAGTGGGCGGTTCAGGGTGAACGTGACCACGCCACGCGCTTCGCGTGCGACCTGTAACACCGGTGTATTCGAATCGCTCATGATGCCTTCGCTTTCTGGGTGCGCTTGCGCAGTGGGTTGGGGTTGTCCATCATGGTCTTATTTGCTCCGCTCCAGTGCCTGGTCTATGTCCCACAAGATGTCCTCAATATGCTCAATGCCCACCGACAGTCGCACCATGTCGGGCAACACGCCGGCGGCGATTTGCTGCGCCTCATCCAGTTGCCGGTGCGTGGTGCTGGCCGGGTGGATGATGAGCGTGCGCGTGTCGCCGATATTGGCCAGGTGGCTCATGAACTGCGCGGCCTCGATAAAGCGCACACCGGCTTCCAAGCCGCCCTTGACGCCAAAGGCCAGCAGGCCGGACGCGCCCGGTGCGCCGTCTACGACACGCATCTGCTTCTGCACCAGGGCATGGTCCGGGTGCTCCGCCAGGCCGGGGTAGTTGACCCAGGCCACCTGCTTGTGGCCCTTTAAAAACTCGGCCACCTTAGCCGCGTTGGCGCAGTGGCGCTCCATGCGCAGGTGCAAGGTCTCGGTGCCCTGCAAAATCTGCCAGGCCGCCATGGGCGAGAGGGCTGCGCCATACACGCGCAGGGTCTCCATGCGCGCCCGCATGCAAAAGGCAAAGTCGCCAAAGGTCTCGAAAAACTTGACGCCGTGGTAACCCGCAGACGGCTCGGTCATGCCGGGGAACTTGCCGTTGTCCCAGGGGAACTTGCCGCTTTCCACAATCACCCCGCCCAGCGTGGTGCCGTGGCCGGCCAGGTATTTGGTGGCGGAGTGCACCACGATGTCGGCGCCGAACGCAATCGGGTTGCACAGGAAAGGCGAAGGAACCGTGTTATCGATCACCAGCGGCAGGCCGTGGGCGTGCGCCACATCGGCCACGGCGGCAATGTCCAGCACAGTGAGGCTGGGGTTGCCCAGGCTCTCGGCAAAGAGGGCGCGGGTGTTGGGTTGAATGGCTGCGGCAAAGGCATCGGGCTTGCGGGCATCGACAAAGGTGGTGGTGATACCCATCTTGGCCAGGTTCACCGCCAGCAGCGAGACGCTGCCGCCGTACAAGGCCCCTGCCGCCACCACATGGTCGCCCTGTTGCAGCAGGGTCATCAGCACCATGGCCTCACTGGCCATGCCGCTGGCAGAGGCCAGGCCGGCGCGGCCGCCTTCGAGCGCGGCTACACGTTCTTCGAGAGCAGCCACCGTGGGGTTGGACAGACGTGAATAGACATTGCCAAAGGTCTGCAGATTGAACAGGCTGGCCGCGTGGTCGGCACTGTCAAATACGAAGCTGGTGGTCTGGTAAATGGGCAGCGCGCGGGCGCCGGTGGCCTTGTCGGGAATCTGCCCGGCGTGGATGGTCAGGGTTTCGGGCTTGTAGACGTGGTCGGTCATAGGTGCTTCATCCCTGGCGCTTGGCCGAAATCACGCCGGTGTTGATGCCGGCCCAGTTCAATCCACCCTTCAGGCGGGCGTGTTCAATCTTGACGCAGCGATTAAAAACCGAGTCCAGCCCGGCAGAGCGTGCCAGCGCATCAGCCTCCAGGTTGGCAACGCCCAGTTGCTGCCACAGGCATTGGGCGCCGATGGCAATCGCCTGCTGCGCAATCGGCAACACATCTTCGGCCTTGCGGAACACGTCCACCATGTCCACCGGCACCGGAATCTCGGCCAGCGTGGCATAGCAGGTTTCTCCCAGGATGGGGGTGCCGGAGGCGGCATAGCGTGGGTTGACCGGGATGATGCGGTAGCCATGCCCCTGCATGTACTTGGCGGCAAAAAAACTGGGGCGGCTCCACTCGGCTGACAGACCCACGATGGCGATGGTGCGGTAGTCGCGCAGGATGCGCTGCAGCGCGCTGATGTCGTTGTTCACGGGAATGGGTTCCTTCGCATCAATACCTCAACTTGTTGGGCGCAGTGACTGCGCGTCTGCCCATGCGTCAGCCTGTGCGTAGGCCTGTGTCAGGCCGGCTGCCTGTGGCGCACACCGGCGTGTTGGATACTAAGCGCATCTACCTGCTTTGACCTGACACCCCTGTCCCCTATGAAACAACGCTTCCCTACCGGCGGCCTGGTGTACTCCACCGACAGCGGCCGCATGTGCCCGACCTGCCGCCAACCCATTGACGCATGCACCTGCAAGGCCGCAGCAGCCCAGCCGGCCGGCGACGGCAATGTGCGCGTCAGCCGCGAAACCAAAGGCCGCGCGGGCAAGGGCGTCACCGTGGTGAAAGGCCTGCCGCTGGACGCTATGGCCTTGGCAGCGCTGGGCAAGCAGTTGCGCACCGCCTGCGGCTCCGGCGGCACGGCCAAGGAGGGCACGCTGGAGATTCAAGGGGACCACGTGGAGCGGGTAATGGAGTTGCTGAAAGGCCAGGGGTTTTCGGTCAAGCGCTCGGGGGGATAGTTCGCATAGGTTTGTTTACGCAGCCGCCAGCGGGGTCAGGTTTTTGTGCGCCGCTGCCAGCGGGGTAGATGGTTCCGTCCGTGTCCCCCGCCCGCTGCGCGGGCTCCTCCTTTACCTACCGGAACCATCTACCCCACTGTCAGCGGCAACCTGCATTGTTGGCGTGCAATGGTCCAATTTCCAATTTCCAATTTCCAACTCTCAACAGCCAACATCCCATGTATTTCTGCCGTCGCGCCCCCACCACGCAGGCAGACGCAGGACGGCGTGGCGCTCAGCGACGGTAGGTAAAAGGAGGAGCTCGCGTAGCGGGCGGGGGACACGGACGTCGCTGAGTGCCGCGTCGGCCTGCGTCCGGAAGTGATTTGGTTTACGCACGGCCAAATGCTAAGCCGGCCTGAGGCCAGACGTGCCGCTAACGTAAAGGGTTGGACACGCCGACACGCGCTAAGCTCACCCCATGCAAGAATTTGATGTCGTAATCGTGGGTGCCGGTGCTGCCGGCCTGTTTTGTGCCGGTGTGGCAGGGCAACTGGGCCTGAAGGTGCTGGTGCTGGACCACGCCGAGAAGGTGGCCGAGAAAATCCGTATCTCGGGCGGCGGGCGCTGCAACTTCACCAACCTGGATGTCAACGCGGCCAACTTCCTCAGCGAGAACCCGCGCTTTGCCAAGTCGGCCCTGTCACGCTACACGCCGCGCGACTTTCTGGCACTGCTGCAGAAGCACAACATCGCCTTCCATGAGAAGCACAAGGGCCAGCTGTTCTGCGACCGCTCTGCCGAGGACATCATCACCCTGCTGCTGGCCGAATGTATGTCCGGCGGCGTCACACGCTGGCAGCCCTGCAGTCTGAAAGCGGTGCGCTACTCCGACGGCGGAACGGATGCGGCGCACTACCAACTCGACACCAGCTCCGGCACCGTGGCCTGCAAGGCGCTGGTGATTGCCACCGGCGGCCTCTCCATCCCCAAGATGGGTGCCACCGATCTGGGTTATCGCATTGCCAAACAGTTTGACCTTCCTGTGGTGGAGACCCGCCCGGCCCTGGTGCCGCTGACTTTTGATGAAACTGCCTGGGCGCCGTTTGCCCAGCTCTCCGGCCTGTCGCTGCCGGTGCAAATATCAACCGGCGGCAAGAAAAACACAACCAGCTTCCGAGAAGACCTGTTGTTTACCCACCGCGGCTTGAGCGGCCCGGGCGTGCTGCAGATTTCCAGCTACTGGCAGGAGGGCAGTGCGATCCGCCTGAACCTGGCGCCGGACACCGATGCGGCCGCCTTTTTGCAACAGGCCAAGGCGGCTTCGCGCAAACGCATCGCCAACGAACTGGCCGCCCTACTGCCTTCGCGCCTGGCTGATACCTGGGCGGCCCAGAGCCTGACGGCACAAGCCGCTGAACGACCGATCAACGAGGCACCGGACAAGGCCCTCAACGCCCTGGCCGAGCGCATTGCCCGCTGGGAACTCACGCCCACCGGCACCGAGGGCTATCGCAAGGCCGAGGTCACCGCCGGCGGCGTGGACACCAAGGCGCTGTCCAGCCAGACCATGGAGAGCAAGCAGCCCGGTCTGTATTTCATCGGCGAGGTGGTGGATGTGACGGGTTGGCTGGGCGGCTACAACTTTCAGTGGGCTTGGGCGAGCGCCTATGCCTGCGCGCAAGGGCTGGCAGCGCGGCTGCAAAAGCCCGCGTAGATGTCGAAACAAAAGCCACTTGGAACAACCGCAAAGCAAAGGCTATAATCGCAGGCTAATTTGGCAGTTCCCTGTCGGCCAATACTAGTTAAGACAGGAAATACCGCTGAGCCAGGCGTGTGGGGCACCGATCTTCCCCCGTGACCAATGCGCAGCACAATTTGGAATCCATTCATTAATGACAACGATCCGCGTAAAAGAAAACGAACCATTTGACGTAGCCCTGCGTCGCTTCAAGCGCACCATCGAAAAGCTGGGCCTGCTGACTGACTTGCGCGCGCGCGAGTTTTATGAGAAGCCCACTGCCGAGCGCAAGCGCAAGAAGGCCGCTGCCGTCAAGCGCAACTACAAGCGCATTCGCAGCATGCAACTGCCCAAGAAACTGTTCTAAGTTTCTGACCTGCCAGGCTCCCAGGAGCTTGCGGTCCAAGAAAATGCTCGCCTGGGGACGCTCCGGCGAGCATTTTTCATTATGAATTCCGTATTTCACAGGAGAACACGCAATGTCCCTTAAAGACCAGATCACCGAAGACATGAAAACCGCCATGCGCGCCAAAGACAGCGAGCGCCTGGGCACCATCCGACTGCTGCTGGCCGCCTGCAAGCAGCGCGAAGTGGATGAGCGCATTGAGTTGAACGACGCCGACGTGGTGGCGTTGGTGGACAAACTGATCAAGCAGCGCAAGGACTCGATCGCCGCCTTTGAATCCGCCGGTCGCCAGGAACTGGCCGACAAGGAAGCAGCCGAGATCGAGGTGCTGAAGGTCTATTTGCCGCAGCGCATGTCGGCTGATGAAGTTCTGGCTGCAGTCAAAGCCATCGTGGCAGAAATTGGGGCCAAGGGACCTGGCGATATGGGCAAGGTCATGGGCGTGGTGAAGACGCGCTTGGCTGGCAAGGCGGAGATGGGGACCGTTTCTGCTGCCGTTAAGACGGCGTTGGCTGGCTGAGTTTCGTTTTTTGTGGGCTTGGCTTTTTAAGGCAGTTTTTTTCCTGCGGGGCTTTTGTAACTGACTCCCCCATCCCCCCCGCCCCTTGCCCCCGTCGGGACAAGGGGAGCTTAAAGCGGACAGCCCACTTCGCTTTTTCGCTTCGGCCAGGGCCTTACCGGAATAGGTTTTTTGGGGTTGGCGTTGGCCTAGGCGGTGAGTTCAGAGTTAGGTGTCCGGCGCTCGGAACTGCCGACGTGAGATCCGGGCGAAAAAAAACGGTGGCAACGCACCGCTCGTAATTCCGCCTTCGGAGCGAACCGCCCAAATGGGCTGTCCGCTTTAGGCTCCCCTTACCCCGGCGGGGGGATGGGGGAGTTAAAAACGTCCCGCAAGGGGAAACCTAAGCAGAAAGCAGAAAGTTCAACTCCCCGCCACCTTCATCTTGTCAATCAAAATCGACCCAACCGTTTTCGCGCCGTAGTTGTAGGTATCGGCACCGACAGCAACGATCCCCTTGAACATCGCCTTCATGTTCCCGGCAATCGTGATCTCATGGACGGGATACTTGATGCGCCCCTTCTCCACCCAGAACCCACTCGCGCCCCGCGAATAGTCACCGGTGACGTAGTTCACGCCCTGCCCCATCAACTCCGTCACCAGCAGGCCGGTACCCAGACGTTGCAGCATGGCATCCAAATCATCGCCCGGCAGCGTCAAACGTGAAGTGAAGGTCAGGTTGTGCGAGCCGCCGGAATTGCCCGTGGTGCGCATGCCCAGTTTGCGCGCCGAATAGCTGGAGAGGAAATAGCCCCCCACCTTGCCACCTTCCACCACCTGGCGGGCCTGCACACGCACGCCTTCGTCGTCGAAGGGTGAGCTGCCCTTGCCGCCCATGATGAACGGGTCTTCAAAAATATCGATGTGCTTGGGGAACACCCGCTTGCCCATGCTGTCGAGCAAGAACGAACTCTTACGGTACAGCGAACCACCGCTGACGGCCTGCACAAAGGTGCCCAGCAGACCGGCAGCGAGGGGCGACTCGAACAGCACCGGGCATTCACGGGTGGAAATCTTGCGCGACTTCAAGCGGCTCAAAGCGCGCTCGGCGGCATAGCGGCCTACGGCTTCGGCTGAAGCCAGATCCGTGGCATTGCGTTGTGAGCTGTACCAGGCGTCACGCTGCATGTCGTCACCCTTACCGGCAATCGGCGAGACCGAGAGCGAATGGCGCGAACTGGCGTAGCCGCCACGAAAACCATGGGTGTGGGCGCTGAAGAATTGCGACTGCTGGGCCGACACGGCGGCGCCTTCGCTGTTGGTGATGCGCTTGTCCACCGACAGCGCGGCGGCTTCGCATTCCAGCGCGAGTTTCGCCGCCTGCTCGCTGGTCACAGCCCAGGGGTAAAACAGATCGAGTGGACGGCTGCGGTCGGCCACCGGCGCAATATCGGCCTCATCGGGCAGGCTGGCAAACGTGTCTTCGGCGGTGAAGCGCGCGATGTCGTACGCGGCACGCACGGTCTGGGCGATGGCGGCAGGAGAAAAATCGGAGGTGCTGGCATTGCCGCGCTTGTGGCCCACATAGACGGTTACGCCCAGCGACTTGTCGCGGTTGCGCTCCACGTTTTCCAACTCGCCATTGCGCACCGAGACGCTCAGGCCGCAGCCTTCAGACACTTCGGCACCGGCATCGGTGGCACCGGCCTTTTTGGCTTCGGCCAAGGCCAGGTCCACCAGGGATTCGAAATACGGCAGGGTGTAGGCGAAGCCGCTGTCCGATGGTTTTGCAGCACTGTTGGCCGCTGTTTTGGACTTGGAGACCGGGGCTTGCACGGGGGAGGAGTGTTTCTTCATGGCGACGGCTATGATACTTGGCTATGTCAAGAAAACTAAAAAAGGGCTATTACGTCCGCGGCCAGTTCGTTGCCGAGGGCAGCGCGCTCGATCTGGAGTACAAGCGCGAGCTCAAGGGCACTGATGAGCCCACCCGTACCGACCTCAAACGCGAAAGCACCGAGCTGCAAAAACTCGGCGAAGATTTGCTGACGCTGCGCGCCGATTACATGGCTCGCCTGGACCTGCCGGAAAAACTGGTGGATGCGGTGGCCGAGTGCAAGCGCATCACCAACTTCGAAGGCATTCGCCGCCAGATGCAGTTCATCGGCAAGCTCATGCGCAAACTCGAAGACAGCAAGCACGATGAAATTCGCGCCGCGCTGGAAGAGCAGCACAAGCCTTCGGCAGAAGACATGCTGACGCTGCACCAGGCCGAGCAATGGCGCGACCGCCTGGTCGCAGACGACGATGCGGTGGGACAGTGGATCGCCTTGAGCCCCACTACTGACAGCCAGCAACTGCGCGCACTGGTGCGCCAGGCCCGCAAGGATGCCAAGCCCGAAAAACCGGGCCTGGCACCGCGCCACGGCCGCGCCTACCGCGATATTTTCCAACTGGTGCGCGAAGCACTCACCGCAGCCCAGGAGCAGCCTGCACCCGACCTGCATACGGGCGACGGCTACAGCGGACAAGACGCCTGAAGAGACCACCATGAGCAGCAGCGAGCACGGCTACCCCTTTGACCCGGTC
>CANCER010000020.1 GCA_947375135.1 Comamonadaceae bacterium
CTGGCTGCTTTGGTATAACCGGACTCGACTGCATTCGACGCTGGCCTATATCAGCCCGGTGCAATTCGAGCAGAACTGGCTTGCCAATCAGCCCAAGCAAGCCAACTCATGATCTCGGTTATGGGATACGGATTCCAGGGGCAAGGTCAGGCGCCCCACGGACACAGCACGCGTATATCTATGGTGTATGCATTAAAAGAGCATCTCATGCGTGACGCTGCCACCAACCTGCGGGCGTTCCCCCAAGCAGCGGGACCTGATTGACCGCGCTGCCACCCTGCTGGGCAAGAACCGCTCGGACTTCATGCTCGAAGCCGCCTGCGACAAAGCGCAGTCGGTGGTGCTTGACCAGGTCTTTTTCCGCTTGGACACAGACAAATTCCGGCAACTCCACGAAATTCTCGACGCCCCACCGGCCCACAACCCGGGGCTTGAACGCCGGCACTCTTACAAGATGCCGTGAACCGGGCGGTAGCCGTATCGCAAAACGCAGGGGTAAGAGCCCTGTGGGTGCATGCGATCAATGAGGGCGCCAAGCAGTTCTACAAATACCATGGGTTTCAGGCATCACGAGCCCATGACATGACTCTGATGCTGCGCTTGCAAACTGTAAATCCCTGACCACCAGACCCGTATTGTCCGACCGGGGTTAAAGCACTCACGGACTGTCATTTCTGGGTGCAGGCCGGGTTGGCGTTCCGACATGCCAACACCCCGGAGCCCTGACAGAAGCATCTTGCCCGGTGGCATTGGCGCACATAAAAATGCCATCGATAGGCGCTGACCCTACCCAACCGGCCGGATCGGCTGCTCCAGATAGCGCGCCACAAACGCGCCCACACAGGCCTGCGGCAAATCCAGCCATACGGTGTGGCCGCTACCCAGCGCGGCCTGCACTTCTTCTCCCTCGACGTTTTCCATGCGGCTGATCTGCACATCGAAGTTGCCACCGGGATGGATGATTTCCAGCCGGTCCCCCACTGAAAACTTGTTGCGCGCATGCACCTGCATCAGGCCGCGCGCCGCATCAAAGGCCACGGCGTCGCCCACGTACAGGCTGCGGCCGGACTCGGAATAGCCGCGCAGGTAGTTTTGCGTAGCCTCGGGCGTGTGGCGCTGGAAGAAGCCGCTGGTATAGCCGCGGTTGGCCAGGCCTTCGAGCTGGCCCAGGAGCGCCGGGTCCATCTCGCGCCCGGCCACGGCATCGTCAATCGCCTTGCGGTAGGCCTGCGCAGTGCGGCTCACGTAGTAGGGACTCTTGGTGCGACCCTCGATCTTGAGGGAGTCGATGCCGATGTCCACCAGGCGCTTGACGTGTTCGATGGCACGCAGGTCTTTGGAGTTCATCACATAGGTGCCGTGCTCGTCCTCCTCCACCGGCATGAAGCTGCCGGGGCGCTGGCTCTCTTCCATCAGATAGACGCCTGCGGGGTGAGCCACAGCGGCCTCTGCCGGCGACAGGTCGCCCGACGCATCTTCCACGCCCTCCAGGGTCTTGTAGTCCCAGCGGCAGGAGTTGGTGCAACTGCCCTGGTTGGCATCGCGGTGGTTGAAGTAACCCGACAGCAGGCAGCGCCCCGAGTAGGCGATGCACAGGGCGCCGTGCACAAACACTTCCAGCTCGGTGTCCGGACATTCCTGGCGGATGTGGGCCACCTGATCCAAGGACAGTTCGCGCGAGAGGATGACGCGGGCAATGCCGTTGCTCTTCCAGAACCTCACCGCCGCCGAGTTGACGGTATTGGCCTGCACCGAGAGGTGAATTTCCATCTCGGGCCAGGCTTCGCGGGCGATTCGGATCAGGCCGGGGTCGGACATGATCATGGCGTCGGGCTTGAGCGCGATCACCGGGTTCATGTTCGCCACATAGCTCTTGAGCTTGTTGTCGTGCGGGTAGATGTTGGACACCAGGTAGAACTTGTTGCCCAGGGCATGCGCCCGCTCAATGCCGCGCTGCAGGGTGGCGAGTTCGCCGAAGTCGTTGTTGCGTACGCGCAGCGAATAGCGGGGCTGGCCGGCATAAACGGCGGTCGCACCAAAGGCAAACGCGGTCTCCAGCATGGTCAGGGACCCGGCGGGGGCGAGGAGTTCGGGGGTCTTGGCTTGCATAGCGCCATTATTCCGGCGCATGAAAGGAGTGAAAATGCGCTGCGTCAAGCGACCGAGCATTACCCCTTCTGCGACACGAAAAAACCCCATGAAAAAATACCTCACCATCCTGACCGGCGCGTCCCGTGGCATGGGTCTGGCCATGGCCAGGCAACTGCTGGCAGCCGACACCTTGCTGCTGTGCATCTCGCGCCAGCGCAACGAGGCGCTGGCACAACAGGCCAGCCACTGCGGCGCAGAGTTGCTGGAATGGCAGGCGGATTTAGGCGATGCCGCCCCGGTAGCACGCCGCTTGCAGGAATGGCTGGCCGCACAAGACCCGCAGCAACTGGCCAGCGCCACGCTGATCAACAACGCCGGTGTCATCTCCGAATTGACGCCGCTGCGCGATGCACAGGCCGACGATCTGGCGCAGGCCCTGCGGGTGGGACTGGAAGCGCCCATGCTGCTGAGTGCAGCCTTTCTGGCAGCCACCAAAAGCTGGACGCAGGTGCCACGCAAGGTACTGAATGTGTCTTCCGGCCTGGGCCGGCGCGCCATGGCGTCTTCATCCTCCTACTGCGCGGCCAAAGCCGGTATGGACCATTTCACCCGTTGCCTGGCGCTGGAAGAGGCCCTGTCACCCCATGGCGCAAAAGTCTGCTCACTGGCACCCGGTGTGATTGACACGGCCATGCAGGTGCAACTGCGTAGTGCCAGTGCAGCGCAGTTCCCGGACCAAAGCGGCTTTGCAGCCCTGCATGAAAAAGGCCAGCTAAGCAGCCCTGCCGATGCGGCAGGACGCTTGCTGGCCTATCTGAACCGGCCCGACTTCGGGTCAGAGCCGGTAGCCGACGCCAGAGGATAACTCGGCGCCGGGCCGCCCCAAGCTGACTTGCGGCCCCCTCAGGGGGCAGCGCAGCACGCGAAGCGGCAAGCGTGGGGGGGGGTAGTCTTACAGACGCTCGAAAATCACCGCGATACCCTGACCACCACCGATACACATGGTGGCCAGACCGTAGCGACCGCCCGTGCGGTGCAGTTCATAGACCAGCTTGGTGGCGATGAACGCGCCGGAGCAACCGATGGGGTGACCCAGGGCAATCGCGCCACCGTTCACATTGGTCTTGCTCATGTCGAGTTCCAAACCACGGGCCACTGCGATGGCTTGTGCAGCGAAGGCTTCATTGGCTTCGATGATGTCCATCTGGTCCAGCGTCAGGCCCGCCTTTTTCAGGGCCAGCTTGGTTGCGGGGATGGGGCCTTCGCCCATGATTTCGTTGGGCACACCGGCAATCGCGTAGGACACCAGACGGGCCATGGGCTTGTGGCCGGCAGTGGCTGCCACGGCTGCGTCAGCCAGCACAAAGAAGGCAGCGCCGTCATTGATTCCGGAAGCGTTACCGGCCGTCACCGAGCCGCCTTCTTTCTTGAAAGCGGGCTTGAGCTTGCCCAGGGATTCCATGGTGGTTTCCGGCTTGCAATGCTCGTCGGTGTCAAACACCACGTCGCCCTTGCGCGTCTTCTTGACGATGGGGACGATTTGCGACTTGAAGCGGCCTTCGGCAATGGCCACACCGGCACGGCGGTGCGATTCCACAGCCAGCGCGTCCTGCTCTTCGCGGGTGATGCCCCACTTGGCAACCAGGTTTTCAGCGGTCACGCCCATATGGCCCACGCCGAACGGATCGGTCAGGGTGGAGACCATGGTGTCGATCATTTTGCTGTCGCCCATGCGTGCGCCATTGCGCATCGCAGCGGACAGGTAGCCGGCACGGCTCATGACTTCCACGCCGCCGCCGATACCGTAGTCACAGTCGTTCAGCAGAATGTTTTGCGCGGTGGTGACGATGGCTTGCAAGCCGGAAGAGCACAGGCGGTTCAGCGCCATGGCCACCGATTCCTGCGACAGGCCGGCCTGGATGGAGGCCACGCGCGCCACGTAGGGGAAACGGCTTTCCGTGGGGATGGTGTTGCCCACGGTTACATAGTTGATGGCCTTGGGGTCCACGCCGGAGCGGGCCACGGCTTCCTTCATCACGGTACCGGCCAGTTCGCAAGGCTCGATGTCCGACAGGCCTCCGCCGAAGGAACCAATGGCCGAACGGGCAATGCCCAAAACTACTACATCACGCTTGCTCATACTGTATGTCTCCTGGTTGCTAGAAATGAATCGGGTGAAGCCCGTGGCCCGAAATTTTGAACCTGCATCCGTACCACTTGCTTACAGGGCGCTAGTCTACGCCTCCGCTTGGAAGCCCCCTGCACGCAGCGTGACCACCAGCGTATCGCGGTGCCCGCCCGGTTGCAGCGGCTGGATCGGGGTGGATTCGTGGATCACGCGGGCATCGTCCAGCAACAGCAGGGACCAGGGCTCCACCAAGGTAAAGCGCTGACCGTTCGGGCCGTCGGCATCAAACACACGGGTCTCACCGCCCTTGACACCCGTGCGGGCTACCATGAACACGGCCACCATCTCCACACCGTCGCGGTGCGCGCCCTCGGGCGTGGGGCGGCCAATGCCATCGGTGGTGTCAATACGAAACTGGTGTGCCTCCACAAACCAGGGCTGCGCGCCCTTCAGACCGGAGCAAACCCGACCCAACCAGGCCAGCAACTGCGGCCAAGCCGGTTGTGCCAACAGGGCAGCCTCCATGGGCTCAAAGTGCCGCTCCAGACCGCCGTGCAGGGCGTTGTATTCCAGGGGCTGCCAATGGGGGCGGTGTGGCACCTGCTCCACCGTGTCCCCATTGACCACAAAGCAACTGTGGCGCCGGCGCCGGTAGCGCCCGCCGTCGCGCAGGTAGTTGTCGGGTGGCAGATCGTTCCAGGCGGGGCACCAGGCCAGCAACTCCGTCCACGCCACACCCGCCAGTTGCGATACCGCAGCGGCGTCCAGCACGGCATAGCCTTGCTGCTGCAACACCCTGCCCAGGTCTTGCAGTTGGACCAAGGAGGGAGGGGGGAACGAGTGTGTCATGGGGACCGGTACCTGAAGAAACAGAGCGCAATTATCGGCTGCCCCATGGCACCGCGCACAGACACCAAAGTGACCTGCATCAAACCCGGGGCAGGCCCCAGCGGATAAGCTATGCGCCTGCATTGGAGACCTTGCCTTATGACCACCGCCACCCTGGACCGCACGCCTGTGCAATGGAGCCCCAACCTCGGCCTTGATATGCCGGTGATGGACGATACCCACGAGGAATGCGTATCCTTGCTGGCCGAGGTCGTGCAGGCACCCGACGAAACGGTGCTGTCGCGCTGGGCCGTATTGATCGACCACACCCAGGAACACTTTGACCGCGAAGACCAGTGGATGCGTGACACCGGCTTTGCCGCCGACAATTGCCACACCACCCAGCACAACGTCATCCTGCAGGTAATGCGCGAAGGCGGTAAACGCGGACTCATGGGCGAGCTGGATCTGGTGCGCCAGATGGCTTACGAGTTAGGCCTGTGGCTGGCCAACCATATACAGAGCATGGACGCAGCACTGGCCCTGCACTTGCGCTCCATCGGGTTTGATCCGGCCACCGGCACCGTGACCAACCCGCAGGCCTTTGCCAGCGAAGAAATTCAGGGTTGCGGCGGCGGCAGCGCCCACAGCGAGGCCGGTCAATCGGTCGGCGCTTAGTCGCAAGGCCTGCATGAATGCACCCCAACCGGACCTGCGCCACCGTGCGCATGAAGATCTACAGGCCCTGCTGACCGGCACGCTGTTCGTTGCTTTGGGGGTGGTCATGTTCGGCCGCACCGGGCTGCTCACGGGCGGCACGGCGGGCATTGCCTTTTTGATCCACTACGCTACCGGCTGGAATTTCGGGCTGGTGTTTTTCTGCATCAACCTGCCGTTTTACGGCCTGGCCTACCAGCGCATGGGGCTGCAGTTCACGCTCAAGACCTTTGCCTCGGTGGCGCTGCTGGCAACCCTCAGCAATATGCTGCCGCAGCTGATTTCGCTGGGTGCCATCAACCCGGTGTTTGCCGCAGTGACTGGTGGCCTGCTCATGGGCACGGGCATGTTGATTTTGTTCCGGCACCGCGCCAGCCTGGGTGGCTTCAACGTGCTGGTGCTTTATTTGCAGGAGCGCTTTGGCTGGCGGGCCGGGCTGATCCAGATGGCGCTGGACTGCACGATTGTGATCCTGGCCTTTGCGCTGACCGACTGGTGGCACATTGCCCTGTCGGTGCTGGGTGCGGTCGTGATGAACCAGACCCTGGCCATGAACCACCGGACCGGGCGCTACGTGGCGATTTAGCGTTTGTGGGCTGTGTTCGTGTCTTTGTGCCTGCGCCGGCGAGTCGTCGCGTGTAGGCGCACCGCGATGTCACCCAGGTAACCGACCGGGGTTGCATCGGCTACTACCATGCGCGCTTCCCCTGTTTTTTGCGGAGTGCCCATGTCTTCTATTGCCCCACCCGTCAACCACCAAATCCGTCTGGCTGCACGACCCGTCGGCCTGCCCAAGACCACGGACTGGTTGCACACCAGTGAGCCTGTCCCCGAGCCAGATGAAGGCGGTGTGCTGGTACAGACCCTGGCGCTGTCGCTGGACCCGGCCATGCGCGGCTGGATGAACGCGGGCAAAAGCTATATCGCACCCGTGGGCATTGGTGAAGTCATGCGCGCCGGGGGCGTGGGTCGGGTGATTGCTTCGCGCAACGCGCGCTTTCAGATCGGCGACAGGGTCAGCGGCGCTCTGGGTGTGCAGGATTACGCCACCTTCAGCGCCGACGCCCTGGAGCGCAACGGCCTGGCCAAAATCGACCTGCGCCTGGGCAGCCTCACGCAATGGCTCAACGTGTTGGGCATGCCGGGCATGACAGGCTACTTCGGGCTGCTGGAAATCGGCCAGCCCCAGGTGGGCGAAACGCTGGTGGTGTCCGGCGCGGCCGGGGCGGTGGGCCAGACTGTGGGCCAGATGGGGAAGATAAAGGGCTGCAAGGTGGTGGGCATTGCGGGGGGTGCCGCCAAATGCGAATGGGTGGTGAAGGCGTTGGGCTTCGACGCCTGCATCGACTACAAGGCCGGCCCCTTTGCGGTGCGAGACGGCCTGAAAACCCATTGCCCGGATGGCGTGGACATTTACTTTGACAACGTGGGCGGCGACATTCTGGACACCGTGCTCACCCGCATCCGCCGCCGCGCCCGCATCATCCTCTGCGGCGCCATCAGCCAGTACAACAACACAGGCGCAGTGCAGGGCCCGAAGAACTACCTCAGCCTGCTGGTGAACCGCGCCCGCATGGAGGGCATGGTGGTGTTTGACTATGCCCTGCGTTACCCGCAAGCCATCGCCGAAATGGCGGCTTATTTGAAAGAAGGGCGCATGCACAGCCGGGAAGACGTGGTGCAGGGTCTGGCGCAATTTCCACAGGCGCTCCTCACGCTGTTCAACGGCGGGAACTTCGGCAAACTGGTGCTGGAAGTGGCAACTGCCTGACACCCTACAGTGGGAACGAAGCTGCGGCCAAGCGCTCAGGGGAGCGGGCGGCCACTGCCTTGCGTGCCTTCAGCCCGGGCTGCAAGATAGGCGTACAGATCCGCAATGTGTGCGCTGACCGTGGGATTGCCTTCCCACGCAGGCATGGTCAGGGCCATCTCCTGGCGTTGCATCACCTTGTCGATCAAGGCGTCCATCGCCTGGCGCTCGTTGCCAATCGGCGGTGGCGGAAGATTCCAGTCATAGCGCTTGAGCACCAAGCCGACAAATCGGCGTGGACCCATTTGCCGCACGATCGGCAACAGATCGGGAGCCGTTCCCGTTCCGGCCGCGTCGGCCCCATGGCAAGCCGCGCAACGGTCCTGGAACACACGCCAACCGGTATAGACCGATCCCGGCGGACTGGAGAGCCGCGCAAGCTCCCGGGCAGCCTGTGTATTTTCTATTTCCACACCCACATCCCCGGCGCAAGCGCCCAGCATCAGGGCCGCAGCAAGGGCCGCACCGCAAAGCCAGCGCGGTCCGCCAGGCCGACCCCGGCCGGATTCCGGCCTCGTCAAAAACAGAGAAAGCTTGGCCATGCGATCAACCTCTTCGTAATGTCTGCATGCCAGCCTAACCCTAAAACCCAGGCAAGCATTGCGACTTGTCAACCCTTGTGCAAAACGCTCCGCAAACGCTGCGGAGACGTCTTGCGCCACGACGCAGGGCCTTGGGCCGTTGGCATGCTTTCTGCTTCCTTACTGCCTGCAAAGACCCATTGCAAATTACGTCATAACGTATTTGCATGGACCTCAAGAGTAAACCCTGAGCTCTGTGCGCGTAACATGCCACTACATTCACTCCTTTGGTGCTAAACAGGCACCACGGTGGAACCCTTTTTTAACTGGAGAACTTGAACATGACAATGAAATCCCTGAAAACCGTTGCTGCAGCCGTGCTGGCTTTGGGCACGCTGGCCGCCAGTCCCGCCTTTGCCGGCAAGACATTGGACGGCATCAAGGCACGCGGTCAGGTGATCTGCGGCGTGCACACCGGCCTGGCCGGTTTCAGCGCGGCCGACTCCAGCGGCAAATGGACCGGCATCGACGTCGATGTCTGCCGCGCCGTGGCTGCCGCCACCCTGGGCGATGCCGAAAAGGTGAAATACGTGCCGCTGTCGGCACAGGCCCGCTTCACTGCCCTGCAGTCCGGCGAAATCGACATCCTGTCGCGCAACACTACCTTCACCCTGACCCGTGATGCGTCGCTCGGCCTGAGCCAGACCGCCGTGACCTACTACGACGGCCAGGGCTTTATGGTCCCCGTCAAGAGCAAGATCAAGAGCGCCAAGCAGCTCAAGGGCCAGACCGTGTGCGTGCAGTCCGGCACCACCACAGAAAAGAACCTGACCGACTACTCCAAGGCCAATGGCCTGAACATCAAGCCCGTGGTGTTTGAAAAGCTCGAAGCCGTGGAAGGTGCCTACTTCTCCGGCCGCTGCGTGTCCTACACCACCGACGCCTCCGGCCTGGCCTCGGTGCGTAACAAGTCGGCCAAGAACCCGGCCGACCACATCATCCTGCCCGAGCTGATCTCCAAAGAGCCCCTGGGCCCGCTGGTGCGCCGGGGCGATGACGAATGGGCGGCGATTGTGAAATGGACCATCTTCGGTCTGCTCGAAGCCGAAGAATATGGCATCACCTCGGCCAATGTGGACGAACTGAAGGCCAACAGCAAAGACCCGGCCATCGGCCGGATTCTGGGCACCACCGAAGACACCGGCAAGCTGCTGGGTCTGGACAAAGAGTGGCTGGCCCGCGCCGTCAAGGCCACCGGCAACTACGGCCAGATCTTCGAGCGCAATGTGGGCCCCAAGTCGGACCTGCAACTGCCACGCGGTCTGAACAACCTGTGGAACAAGGGCGGCATCCAGTACGCTCCCCCCATCCGCTAAATCGCACAACGCCGGCTGGTCCGGCGCTCCAAGGGGTGGGTGCCGCACGGTACCCTCCCCTTTTTTCATGGCCCGTTGTTTCAAAATACCAAGAGGGATTGCATGTCCAACACCCCGCCCCAAAAGAGTTGGTCCTGGCGTAGCCAGGCCTTTCGCGGTCTGGTTTACCAGGTGCTCGCCGTGGTGCTCATCACCCTGTGTGTGGGCTATCTGGCGCACAACACGCAGACCAATATGCGCGAGCGCGGCATACAGAGCGGCTTTGACTTTCTCAACAGCGCGGCCGGCTTCGACATCGGCGAGAGCCTGTTTGCCTTTGACTCCGGCGAGAACTACTGGCACGCCTACCTGATCGGCTTTACCAACACCCTGCGCGTGGCCATCACCGGCCTGATTCTCACCACGCTCTTGGGTACGCTGATCGGCGTGGGCCGCTTCTCGCGCAACGCGCTGGTGCGCGGCCTGTGCGTCTGCTACGTGGAGCTGTTTCGCAACATCCCGGTGCTGCTGCAGCTGCTGATGTGGTACCTGATGTTTACCGAAGTGTTGCCGGATTCGGCCAGCCCGCTGGTGTTGGGCCCGCTGTACCTGAGCAAAGGTGGCTTGAATTTTCCGATTCCGGTGTGGGCCACCGGCCAGTACTTTGCCGCCATCGGCATGGGCCTGGCGCTGGTCGTGGCCTTTGTCTATCGCCGCTGGGCCATCCGGTCGTTTGAGCGCACCGGTGTGCCGCGCAGCCTGTTCTGGGTGCCGGTGGGCATCGTGATCGGCTTTGGCGTGCTGGGCTGGCTGATGGGCGGCGCCCCCTCTGAATTCAACATGCCGATGCAGGGTGAATTCGCGATTGAAAACGGTGGCGCGCTGACGCCGGAATTTCTCTCGGTGCTCTTGGGCCTGACGATTTACACCGCGGCCTTTGTGGCCGAGGTGGTGCGTGGCGGCATCCAGTCGGTGGCGCTGGGCCAGACCGAGGCGGCTGCAGCTTTGGGCCTGAGCCGGGGCCAGACCATGCGTCTGGTGACCTTGCCGCAAGCCCTGCGGGTGATCATTCCGCCGGTGACCAACCAGTACCTCAACCTGACCAAGAACTCGTCGCTCGCCGTGGCCATTGGCTACCCCGATGTGGTGTCGATTGCCAACACCGCCATCAACCAGACCGGCCGCGCCGTGGAATGCATTGCCATCATCATGGTGGTGTACCTGAGCACCTCGCTTATCACCTCCATGTTGATGAACTGGTACAACACGCGCTCTGCGATCAAGGAGCGTTAACACCATGACCGCACAAGTTTTTCAACCGATTTCCCCACGCCCGGCACCCGTCAAGGTGGAGGGTTTTGTGGCCTGGATACGCGCCAACCTGTTTGGCGATCTGCGCACCAGCCTGGGCACGCTGGCCATAGGCGCGGTGCTGCTGTGGATCGTGCCGCAGCTGATCCAGTGGCTGTTCATCAACGCAGTCTGGATCAAGAACTACGAAACCTGCCACGCGGCGGCTGGTGCCTGCTGGGGCGTGATTGGCGAGAAGTACCGCATCATCATCTTCGGGCGCTACCCCTTTGATGACGAGTGGCGTCCGCTGATTGCCACGGTGCTGCTGATGGGCCTGCTGGTGCTGAGCTGCATGCGCCTGGCCTGGAAGCCCTGGTTGGGTGCCCTGTGGGTGGTGGTGCTGGCGATCTTCTTCACGCTGATGCGCGGTGGCGTGTTCGGCCTGTCGTATGTAGAGACCTCGCTCTGGGGCGGCCTGCCGCTCACGCTGCTGCTGGCCTCGCTGTCCATGACCATGGCCTTTCCGATTGCACTCTTGATTGCGCTGGGCCGCCGCTCCAACCTGCCTGCCATCCGCAGCCTGTGCACCATTTACGTGGAGCTGATCCGTGGCGTGCCGCTGATCTCGGTGCTGTTCATGGCCTCGTTCATGTTCCCGCTCTTGATGCCGCAGGGCTTCAACATCGACGTGCTGATCCGCGTGCTGGCCGGCATCACCCTGTTTGCTGCGGCCTACATGGCCGAGGTGATTCGTGGTGGCCTGCAGGCCGTGCCCAAGGGACAGATCGAAGCAGCCGCGACCTTAGGGCTTTCGTATTGGCAGACCCAGCGCAAGATCGTGCTGCCGCAGGCCCTGGCGATGGTGGTGCCGGGCATCATGAACAACTTCATCTCGACCTTCAAAGATACCTCGCTGGTGACGATTGTGAGCATGTACGAGCTGACCGGCTCCATGGGCATGGCGCTCAACTCGGACGCCAACTGGCGGCCCTTCAAGATCGAAGGCTACCTCTTCATCGCCCTGATTTATTTCGTGTTCTGCTTCTCCATGTCGCGCTACAGCATCTGGATTGAAAAGCAAGTAAACAAAAGCAAGCAACGCTAAGGAATTTTTATGTCTGAACACATCATCCAATTCGACAAGGTCAACAAGTGGTACGGCAACAACTTCCATGTGTTGCGCGACATCGACCTGCAGGTCAAGACCGGCGAGCGCATCGTGGTCTGCGGCCCCTCGGGCTCCGGCAAGTCCACCCTGATCCGCTGCATCAACCGCCTGGAAGAACACCAGCAGGGCCACCTGACGGTGGACGGCGTGGAACTGACCGACGACGTGAAGGCCATTGACGATGTGCGCAAAAAAGTCGGCATGGTGTTCCAGCAGTTCAACCTGTTCCCCCACCTCACCGTGCTGGAGAACCTCACACTCTCTCCTATGTGGGTGGGCAAGATGCCCAAGAAAGAAGCTGAAGAAAAGGCCATGGAGCAGTTGAAGCGCGTGCGCATTGCCGAGCAGGCCGGCAAGTATCCGCTGCAACTTTCCGGCGGGCAGCAACAGCGGGTGGCGATTGCGCGTGCCCTGTGTCTTACCCCGAAGATCATGCTGTTCGATGAGCCCACCTCGGCGCTGGACCCGGAGATGATCAAGGAAGTGCTGGACGTGATGATCGAGATGGCCAGCCAGGGGATCACCATGTTGTGTGTCACGCATGAGATGGGATTTGCCAAGGCGGTGGCAGATCGGGTGATCTTTATGGACCAGGGACAGATTGTTGAGCAGAACAATCCGCATGACTTTTTTAACAATCCGCAGAGTGAGCGGAGTCGGGACTTCTTGTCCAAGATTTTGGGGCATTGATTTTTTTCTGCGGTTTTTCGCGCCCCTACCTTTTAACTCCCCCATCCCCCCCGCCCCTTACCCCCCGTCGGGGTAAGGGGTGCCTAAATCGGACAGCCCATTTTGCTTTTTCGCTTCGGCCAGGGCCTTACTGGGGTCTGTACTTTCGGGTTGGCGTTTGGCCAGTGCATTTCCAGCGCTCGGACCTTCTGGTGTGCGGTGCAGGCAACGAAAAGCACTGGCAGCGCCACCCCCGTAATTCCGTATTCGGCGCGAAGAGCTTAAATGGGCTGTCCGTTTTGGGCACCCCTTACCCCGGCGGGGGGTAAGGGGCGGGGGGGATGGGGGAGTTAAAAAAAGCTAACCAGAAAAAGACCAGCAACGCAGTGGAAGCCCTCCCACCGGCGCAGCCACACCAATCTCGGTTAAATTCACCCCATGCTCTCCACCGCCAAGCCGCAAAAAGCGCGCCCCCCTATTTTCTCAAAACCCGAGTTCCGCACCGCCCTGGGCATGTTTGCCACCGGTGTGACCATCGTCACCGCACGCACTGCAAACGGCAACCTGGTGGGCCTGACGGCCAACTCCTTCAACTCGGTGTCCATGTCACCGCCGTTGGTGCTGTGGAGCCTGTCGCAGACCGCCAGTTCCATGGAAGCCTTCAGCACGGGATCGCACTACGCCATCAACATCCTGAGCGCCGACCAGCAGGATCTGGCACTTCAATTTGCCACCAAAGGCGTAGACAAGTTTGCCGGCGTGGGATACCGCCTGGGCGTCGCCGGAGCGCCCTTGCTCGACGGTGTGGCCGCTACCTTTGAGTGCTTTAACCGCAGCCGCTACGAAGAAGGCGACCACATCATTTTTGTCGGCGAGGTGGAGCACTGCGCACACCGCGAGGGTGCGTCACCCCTGCTGTACCACGGCGGCAAGTTCTACGCAGAGCACCCGCTGTAAATACCACCGCGCTGCACTGGCACGCGTCGTGGTGTCGGGGCCAACGGCCTGGTCAGCGGGTATTGCGCGGATTGCGAAGGAGTTCGGGCTATTGCCCACCAAACTGCCGCACCAGCTTTTCGCATTCCGCGGCAGCTGTCTCAAACTTCAAATTGTCCATGGCCGCATTCAGGGCCTGCACCAACGCCTGATCGAGGGATAGGCGCAGCGTGGCATACATTTCCACGGCCACCATATCGGAGGCCTGCAAGGCCACCAGCAATGCCTTCAGTTGCTGCAGGGTGACCAGCTCTGCAACAGCAGCGGGCGCTTCGTACGGTGCGGGCGTTGCAAGACGGACTGCCACCTCCTCCAGCACCGGCAGCACCTGTGCCAACCGGGCCTCCAACAAGGCAAGCACCTTGCTGCACGCTTGCGGACTGCGCGCAGCCTGTACCCGCTTTTCGGCCCGCGCAGCCAAGGCTGACAACCTCACCACACCCAAAGTGGCCGACAGCCCTTTGAAGGCGTGCAAATCGCCTTGCACCTGCACCCAGTCAGCGGCTTGCAGTCCCTGCGCCAGGCGCTGCGGCAAGGCCCTGGCATGGGCCAAAAAGGAGACCATGGAGCGCTGCAGCAAGCCCTGGTTACCGCCCATGCGATGCAAGGCAGCAAGCACGTCAATACCTTCAGGCCAGACCTGCTGCTGCAACACCACATCCGGCAGCGCGGTCAGGGATGGTGCAGTCAGTGCGGCGCCACGCCAGCCGGTGTGCTGTATCAGCGTGGCTACCAGGGCATTCAAATCAAAGGGTTTGCCGACATGGTCATTCATACCGGCGGCCAGGCACGCGTCGCGGTCCGACGCCATGGCGTTGGCGGTCATGGCAATCACCGGCAGCGCGGAAAAGCGCGCATCGGCACGCAGCAGGCGTGTGGCGGTCAGTCCATCCATGACCGGCATTTGCAGGTCCATTAGCACCACATCAAAAGCCGGCTGCGCTGCAGCCACCGCCGCCACACCCATTGCACCGTTTTGTGCCAGGCTGACCTCGGCGCCTTCCGCACAGAGCAGTTCCCGGGCCACCTGCTGGTTGATGGCGTTGTCCTCCACCAGCAGCACACGCAGGCCCAGCAGACGCTGGGACTGCTGTACGGGGCCGGTCGCGCCCAGAAGGGAATGCCCCTCCCTCGCGTGCACCAATGCTTGCCGGAACATCGCGGCAGTCAGCGGCTTGACCATGAGGCCATCGAGGGGCTGCTGTTCGTGGACGTTGCTCTGGGCCAGGGCCTCGCGGCTCTGGCGACTCATCAGGATCAGCTGCGGGGCGGTGCCGCCGCCATACAGGCGACGCACCCTGCGCAAGGTTTCCCAGCCGTCCATCTCCGGCATCTGCGAATCGACAAACAGCGCATCCAGCGCAGGCTTGCCGACGTCTAACCGGGCATTGACCAGGGCAAGGGCCTGCGCGCCCGAACCGGCCTGGCAGACCTCCCAGCCCAGCGAACGCATCATGGCCGCACTGCTGGCCAGCGCGGCCGCATTGTCGTCCACCAGCAGGGCCCGTACCAGGGGCGCTGACGGGCTGGCATCCGCTTGCGGCTGCAGCGCCGGGACGGCAGCATCGGCCACCGCCAGCTCCAGGGTAAAGCGGAAGGTACTGCCCTGGCCCAACGTGCTGCAGAGCTCTAACGCAGTCCCGCCCATCAGGCGGATCAGCCGCGTCGAAATCACCAGTCCCAAGCCGGTGCCGCCAAAGCGGCGCGTGGTGTTGGCGTCGGCCTGGGTGAAGGCGGTAAAGATGCGCGCCTGGTTTTCGGGCGCAATGCCGATACCCGTGTCCTGCACTTCGACGCCGAGCAGCGCCCGCCCGGGCGCGCGGGACAGCAGGCTCCAGCGAATCACCACCTCCCCTTTTTCGGTGAACTTGACCGCATTGCCACCCAGGTTGATCAGGACCTGCTTGAGGCGCATGGCGTCACCGATGAGTTCCTGCGGTATGGCCGGGTCCACCTCAAACAACAGATCCACATTCCTGGCACCCAGGTTGGCCGACAGGATGACCGACAGCTCACCCAGCAGCGTCTCCAGCAGAAAGGGCTCGGAGTGGAGTTCCATCTTGCCGGCCTCGACTTTGGAGAAGTCCAGAATGTCGTTCAGCAGCCCCAGCAGGGAGCGCGCTGCGCCGGCCGCCTTTTCGGCATAGTCACGCTGGTAGCTGGTGAGCACACTGCTGCGAAGCAATTGCAGCATGCCCAGGATGGCATTCATAGGGGTGCGGATTTCATGGCTCACGTTGGCCAGAAACTGGCTCTTGGAGACACTGGACTGTTCCGCCAGGCGCATCGCCTCGCGCAGGGAGGACTCGTATTCCTTCTGTTTGGAGATGTCGTACAACATCACCAGGTTGCCGGTGACATCACCCTGCGCATCACGCATGGGCGAGAAAATCAGGCTGCCCTTGAAGCGCGAACCGTCCCTGCGCACCAGGGTCCACTCCTGCTCATCCCGGATATGGGCCACATGGTCGAATACCTCGCTGGCGCCGACCACCAGCCCCCGGGTTGAGGCCAACGTTTCACGCCACGCAGCGAGCTCCGTAGGGTCAAAAAAGATGCTGGCATTCTGGCGATGCACCAGTTCCTGCGCGCCATAGCCCAGCAGATTCTCAGCGCCCTGGTTAAATATCTGAATGACATGGTCCAGACTCATCGTGATGATGCCCACTGCGGTGGCCGAGTCGAGCACGTTTTGCAAGGTCGCCATGGTCTGGGCCAGCTGCTGCTCGGCAAGCTTGCGCTCGGTGATGTCCATGTGTGTGCCGTACACCCAGAGTGGAAGGCCCCCCCCATCCCGCTGTGCCACCTTGCCCTTGGCCAGCACCCACATCCAGTGCCCTTGTTTGTGGCGCATACGCGCCTCGATCTCGTAATCGGCCCGCTCACCACGCAGGTGTTCCTGCATCCGCAGGGCGCTGACCACCAGGTCATCCGGGTGGGTTAAGCGCAACCAGGCTTCGTAGTTCAGCGGCTGCAGTTCGTCCAAGGTGTAACCCAGCATGGCGGCGTACTGTTCGCTGTAAAAGCTCTCGTCCGTCTGGGTGTTCCATTCCCAGGTACCCACGCGGGTACCTTCCAGAATAGTTTGCAGGCGGCGTTGCTCCTCACCGCGCTTGGCGCTGGTGAATTCCGCAGCCGCAGTAGCCAGCTTGAGTTCGGTGATGTCCACGCGAAAACCCACGGTATGGCCGTCGGGCATACGCCGCTCGATGACCTTGAGCCAGCGGCCATCCTCCAGGCACTGCTCCATCGCAACATTGCCCCGGCGATGCGCCGCCATGCGCTCTTGCACCCACACTTCCACGCACCCCACCGCGTCGATGTATTGCCCCGCTTCGGCACCAGCGCGCAGGATGCTCTCGAACGTGGCGCCAACCCGCATCAAGGCCGCCGATTTGGGATAGACCGCGCGGTACTTGTCATTGCACAGCACCAGCCGGTCCTGCGGGTCGTACAACACAAAAGCCTCGTCAATCGCTTCGATCGCGCCGCGTAACAAAGCTCCACTGCGTTCCACCTCGAGTTGCGCCAGCCGATCCTTGGTCACGTCCTGGAACGCACCGACCAGCCGTGCCGGCCCACTTTCGTCAAAAACCACCTCGCCAAAGATACGCACCCACAGCGCCTCGCACTGGACGTTATTGAACTCCAGCACCATGTCCCATGGCGTGCCATCCTGCACGGCGCGCTGCATGGCCTGCACCAGGCGCTGGCGATCGGCCGGCGGATAAAAACCCAGCGCCTCTTCTTCCGTCAGCATGGAATGGGGCGCTAGGCCGTGTATGGCGCAGGTCTGCGCACTGAACACCAGCACGCGCGTGCGCAAGTCGATCTGCCAGGCACCCACAGCGGCGATGCTGCCGGCGCGGTCCAGAAAGGTCTCCATTTCGCGCAAATTGAGTTCCACCTGCTTGATCTCGGTAATATCCGTGTGGATGCCGCTAATCCACTCGACCCGCCCGTCCGACGCGCGCTGCATGACCTTGGCGCGCGACAGAATCCACATCCACCGGCCGTCCTTGCGCTGCACACGGACGTCACAGGAATAGCTTTCGCTGGTACCGGCCATGCACTCGGCCATGGCCCGACTCAGGCGCGCTCCATCCGCCGGATGCAAGCGCTGTTGCCAGAACAGGTCGGTATCAGGGCCCACCTCTTCGCGGGCAAAGCCCATCATGGCACTCCAGCGGTCATTCCAGAGTCGCTCGCCGGTCAGCAAATTGCTTTCCCAGGTGCCCACATTGGTACCCAACAGAATGTTCTCGGCACGTTCCTTCTCCAACAGCAAAGCGGCCTTGGCCTGCACTTCGCCGGTGATATCACTTTGCAAGGACAGGTAACCGGTGATGCGGCCTTGGCTATCCAACACGGGCAGCACCTCCAAGTCAACCCAGTAGTCCTGCCCGCTCTTGGTCCGCTGCATCACCTGGAGCTGAAGCGGCTGGCCCGCTTCGACGTTGCGGTCAATGGAATTTGCCGTGTCAGGGTCAGCCAGCGGGCTGTGCAGCAACATGCTGGGCCTGCGGCCCAAGGCATCCTCCGACGTGAATCCGCTCATGCGGGTAAAGCCTTCGTTGACCCAGGTGATGTTCCATTGCGTGTCGGCGAAGTACACCGCATTGGATGTGCGCCGGGCCACCATGGCCAGGCGGTCCAGCTCATGCGTCATGCTACGGGCCAGCGCCACAGCACGCGCGCGCCCGGCCAGCAGCAGCCACAGCACCAGGGCCATCAACACACTCAGGCCGGAACCCAGGGCCGCTGACTTCAAGTGCTCACGCGGGTGGTAAGTGGCCTCAAAACCGGGCGCGGAATTGGTGCGCAGGTAAAAGACCCGATCCACCACCAGAATCGGCCGGTCCACGGAAAACAAACTGCTCTGGCTGCGCGTCAGGCTGGCTGCCTCGCGCACCGAGCCCGAGGGCAATTCACTGTCATAGACCAGGCTGTCGGCATGGAGGTCCGCGCCGTCAAACAATTGAAAATTGGCCTGCTGCGTATCTACACCTGGGCCACTTGCCATCAGCTCCGACCACACCACCGGCGCAGTCACCCAACCGCGCAGCGTGCGTACCCGCTCAGTCTCGCTGGCCGGCGCCGTACCCCCCGCGTACACCGGCAAGAGGAACAGAAATGCCGGGCGCCGCAAGCCATCCTGCTCCAGCCGGACGCGCCCGGACATGCTGCGCTGGCCCGAGCGCATGGACGCTTGTGCCGCCTCCAGGCGCACCGGATCGGAACCGATGTCGCCGCCGCAAGACAGGGGCCGTTCACCGCCGCAACCGGCCCTCCCCACCCGCTCGGCATAACCCAGGCTGCGTACACCGGGAAAATCCCGGCGCAGATCTCTCACACGGACATACTTCTGGAATGCACCGCCCTGGAGGCCCTCGCGCGCCAACATGAAACCGCGCACACCGTCCAGCAAGTGGGCAACATCGGTGACCTGCCGCTGCACATCGGCCTCTACTTTTTCAGCCTGGTTGAGAAAGCGGGATCGTGCATCCTGCACAGCGGCTTGCCGCGCACTTTCCGCATAAAGCACCGAAAGTGCAAGTCCCAACACCAGGACCAGCAGGGCCACCAGCAGGGGTGTGCGGTGCAACACGGCGCCTGTGGTGGGCTCGTGGATTTTCTCGCGGCGCAGGAATTGCACGCTCCACACGATGGCCCCAAAGATTGCGGCGAAGGCCAGTGGAATGCAGACGTACAAAAGTATCTCAGCCAAGCCGGCGCGCAAATCAAACTCCCCAGCGTTTATGTAGTCAATGCAACAAGTTTAGAACAGCGACGGCGGCTAAAAATAGCGCTGCAGCAAAGATATTTTTGCATGCTAGGGATGCGGACCGGCCCCACGCTGCGGCGGGTCCCGGAGGGTGCTGTGCACACTGTTGCGCATGGCCGTCTGTGCCACTGCGTCCAATGCACCTTCGACCACGGGCTGCCCCGAAATCAGGCGCAACTTGCCATTGGCCAGCATGGTATCGCGCGAGCGCCGGGTCATGGACTGGGTGGCACCGAAGGCCCCGGTAAACAGATACAGCGTGCCATGCGGACTGGCCCAGGTGAGCTGCGCGCGCACCCACTGCCCGTTGCCCAATATTTCAACCCAGCACCCCATGGGCAAATCGCCATCGGCCATGGACCCCGCATCGAACCCGTTCAGCAAACCCGGTTCCAGCGTTGCGACGGAAGGCGAACGCTCGACCGGCTCCTGCAACTCCACGAAATTGGAAGCTGCGGCTTCTTCCGGGGCGATCCACGGGTCGCCGTCGACTACCAGACGCTTGCGCGGCGGCACCGGTGCGGGCGGCGTGGCGGGTGCCGCTGGCTGCGCCGTCGCAGCCACACTGCCGGCCTGAAAAACCTGCTGGTGTATTCCCATCAGTGCTTCCAGAAACGCGCTGGTGCGGGTGCCCGGGTAGTGAATGGTGTCCAACCCCTCGCGCAGCGTGGTCAACAGGCGCGGCACCAAGCGGGTCAGTTTGGAGGGACTGCTGCGTGCGAGCTCCGGATGCGCACTCCATAACAGCGCAGGAATCAGGGCCTCAAACTTTTGCGCCGCAGCCGAATCCGCACCCTGCTTGATGCGGGTCTGCGCCACCACCTGCGCCCAGGGACCGCATAAAAAGTCTATGACCACCGGTGGCACCTTGGCTGAGTCGGGATGGCTGTCTATGCCCTGGGCGATGCGCTCGGCCAGCAGGTTGCGCGCCTCTGCATGTTGCAGCACCTGCACGGCGGTATCGTGGTTCTTCCGGTTTGCCTGGCCCGCCTGCGACCAGCCTTGCTGCAGCGCTACCAGCTTGTGCTCAAACACCTCGGCGTTGTCGATAGGCGCACTGAGCAGCGGCGCCAGAGCGCCCTGCACTTCCTGCAAAAAACTGCCAAAGCCGCTGGCAGCAGTGGAGCCAAAGGCCAGGCTGCGGTGGGTCAGCGCCTGCAGGAGGCGGCGCGCCGGATGCTCCTGGTCGCTAAAAAAGCGCGGATCCACCAAGGCCAGGCGCAGCAGCGCGGGCTCCAGACTGCGGATCACCTGGCACACCGGCTCCAGCAGGCGCGGGTCGCGCGCCATGTTGTCCACCATGAGTGTCACCACCTCCAGGCTCAGCGCCTGTGCGGCGTCACGGGCGCTGCTTCGCAGGCGCAAACGCTGCCCCTCGATCGAATCTTCGTGTGGCGCGTTCTGCGTCACGGACGCAGTGCGCCGCTGCTCCAGGCCTTGCACCACCCGCTGGACCTGCCGCATTTCGGTCAACGCCTCCAGCGCAGCGGGAACGGTGCTGTCGAAAACCGTAGCGGCGCCGGTGTCGGGGCGGTCCTCAAATTGACGGGCAAACTGTGCGGCAAATTGTTCCACGCGGCTGCCTGCTGCCACGGGCGTCAGTTCGCCCGCCAGCAGTTTGCGCAGCTTATCCAGCGTGAGCAGGGTTTCTTCCTTGACCGCCACGGGCGGAGGGACACCACCGGTACCTTCACCGGTACGGGTACCCGAAGGCATCGCATATTTCAGGGCGACCACGCCTTCCTGGCGCAAGCGGATGCACAGGCTGCTGTAGAGCGCACGCAACTCCTGCCCCAGGGTGACCGCCATGGCGCTACACCACTGCAGCTGCGTGTCAGCACCCGCCGGCGTGACATCAAGCACCTGTTTGAGCGCATGCACATAGGACGCGGGGCGCAGCGGATTGACGTCGGCGCGCACCGTGCTCAGGCCCAATACGCTGCACATGAGGTTGTTCAAATCCACCAGACTGGCTTCTGCAGCCTGCATGGCGGTCTGCTGCACGCGTGCCAGCGTGACGCGGGTCAGCACCTGCACATCGTCCATCAACTCCAGCTGGTCAAACTGCAAGGCGACCCCAGCCTGGCTGGAGGACTGCCTGTCAGCCTGGGGGGCTGCAAATGCGCGGGCCAATGCAGCAGGAAAGTGGTTGCAAAGTTGCGGCTGAAGCTGGCGCAGCTGATGGGCCGATTCGGCCAGGGCATCGCGCATACGCAGGTCGCGCGTGCCGGCCTCCTGCGTTTGCAGAACCTGACGGGCAGCTGCCACCAGCTTGCCCATCAAATCCACGCCACCCGCCGACGCCTCCTGCAACACACTCCGGTAAAGAGCCTGGTTGCGGGCTATGGCTTGGCCGGCAGACACGATTGGCGCTACGCCCATGGTGACCGGCGCTGGTCTTACTTCAGCGCCTTGTAGCGCATGCGCTTGGGTTTTGCACCCTCTTCACCCAGACGGCGCTTCTTGTCAGCTTCGTACTCCTGGTAGTTGCCGTCGTAAAACGTCCACTGGCTGTCGCCTTCGCAGGCCAGGATGTGGGTGGCAATACGGTCCAGGAACCAGCGGTCATGGCTGATGACCATGATGGTGCCGGCGAATTCCAGCAGCGCGTCTTCCAGGGCGCGCAGGGTTTCCACGTCCAAGTCGTTGGAAGGTTCATCCAGCATCAGCACATTGCCGCCGGCAATCAGGGTCTTGGCCAGGTGCAGGCGTCCGCGTTCACCGCCGGACAACATGCCAACCTTCTTCTGCTGATCGCCACCGTTGAAGTTGAAGCGCCCGCAATAGGCGCGGCTGGCCATCTGGAACTTGCCCACGTTCAAAATATCGAGGCCGCCAGACACGTCTTCCCAGACCGTTTTGTTGTCGGACAGGTCGTCGCGGTGCTGGTCGACAAAGGCCATCTTCACGGTGGTTCCGATCTTGACGGTGCCGGAGTCCGGCAACTCCTTGCCGGCAATCATCTTGAACAGGGTGGATTTACCGGCCCCGTTGGGGCCGATGATGCCGACGATGGCGCCGGCCGGAATCTTGAAGCTCAGGTTGTCGATCAGCACGCGGTCGCCAAAGGACTTGGTGACGTTGGTGAACTCAATCACTTCGTGGCCCAGGCGGTCGGCCACGGGGATGAAGATTTCATTGGTTTCGTTGCGCTTCTGGTATTCGAAGTCGCTCAGTTCCTCAAAGCGGGCCAGACGGGCCTTGCTCTTGGCCTGGCGCGCCTTGGGGTTTTGGCGCGACCATTCCAGTTCCTTCTTCAAGGCCTTGGCGCGGGACTCTTCGCCCTTTTGTTCGGACTCCAGGCGCGCCTGCTTCTGGCTCAGCCAGTCGGAGTAATTGCCCTTGTAGGGGATGCCGGAGCCGCGGTCCATTTCCAGAATCCACTCGGCGGCGTTGTCCAGAAAGTAGCGATCGTGGGTAATGGCCACTACGGTGCCGGGGTAGCGCTGCAGGAATTGCTCCAGCCAGTCCACCGATTCGGCGTCCAGGTGGTTGGTGGGCTCATCGAGCAGCAGCATGTCGGGCTTGGACAGCAGCAGGCGGCACAGCGCCACGCGGCGCTTCTCGCCACCGGAGAGCACGCCGATGTTGGCGTCCCACGGGGGCAGGCGCAGGGCGTCGGCGGCGATTTCGAGCTGGTGCTCGGAGTCGGTGCCGGCGGTGGCGATGATGGCTTCCAGTTCGGCCTGCTCGGCGGCCAGGGCGTCAAAGTCGGCGTTTTCTTCACCGTAGGCGGTGTAGACCTCTTCAAGGCGCGCCTTTGCGGTGAAGACCTTGCCCATGCCGGCTTCCACGCTTTCACGGACGGTTTGGGTCGGGTCGAGCTGCGGCTCTTGTGGCAGATAGCCGATATTCAGGCCGGGCATGGCGATGGCTTCGCCTTCAATGTCCTTGTCCAGGCCGGCCATGATTTTCAGAAGGGTGGACTTGCCGGAACCGTTGGTACCCAGCACACCGATCTTGGCACCCGGGAAGAAGGAAAGGGAGATGTCCTTAAGAATGTGGCGCTTGGGCGGCACGATCTTGCCGAGCCGGTTCATGGAAAAGACGTATTGGGCCATTGCGGTGCTGTATGTGGGGGTAACGGAAAACCGCCATTATCGACTGCGCGGCAAGACCGGCACAAAAGAGCGCGCTATTCCTGCGCCGCTCCTGCGCTTTTACGCCGGCACCCGCAGGTTCGAAACACGCCTGCCGGGTGCTGCAAAGGGGCGCTGCTGCGCAACGTGCGACAATAGGGGTATTGCGGCGAATCAGTTGCCCGCAATGCCAGCACCTTGCTGGGGAGCCCAACGACACATTGGCTCCAACCTTTTGAATCCATCTGCCTTTGACTGACCGCTGGCCTCAAGCCTGCGGAACGGCCGGTACCCCAGCGCCTGGAAGGGCGCAATACCCATGAACTTTGAAGAACTGAATCTGGCTCCTGCCATCCTGAAGGCTGTGCGCGAAGAGGGCTACGAAACCCCGACCGCGATCCAATCCCAGGCCATCCCTCTGGTGATGCTGGGCCATGACCTGCTGGGCGGCGCCCAGACCGGCACCGGCAAGACCGCAGCCTTTACCCTGCCCATGCTGCACCGCCTCTCCATGAGCCGCAGCGCGCAAAACAAATTCGGCGGCACTGGCATCCGTGCCCTCGTCTTGACCCCGACCCGCGAACTCGCCGCCCAGGTGGAAGAGTCGATCCGCACCTACGGCAAATACCTGCAACTGACCAGCACCGTGATCTTCGGTGGCGTCGGCATGAACCCCCAGATCAGCAAGCTGAAAAAGGGCGTCGACATTCTGGTGGCCACCCCCGGCCGTCTCTTGGACCTGCAACAGCAAGGCATGCTGGACCTGGGCCAGGTGCAAATGCTGGTGCTGGACGAAGCCGACCGCATGCTGGACATGGGCTTTATCCATGACGTGAAGAAGGTGCTGGCCCTGGTCCCCAAGGACAAGCAAAGCCTGCTGTTCTCCGCCACCTTCAGCGACGAGATCCGCGAACTGGCCAACAACCTCCTGAAGAACCCGCAAAGCGTGCAGGTCACACCGCGCAACACCACGGTGCAGCGCATCACGCAGGTGATCCACCCGGTGGGCCGCGGCAAGAAGAAGGCCCTGCTGGCCCACATCATCAACGAGAACAACTGGAGCCAAGTGCTGGTGTTCACCCGCACCAAGTTCGGTGCCAACAACGTGGCCGAGTTTCTGGAAAAGAACGGCATCAGCGCCATGGCGCTGCACGGCAACAAGAGCCAGGCCGCCCGCACCCAGGCGCTGGCCGGCTTCAAGAGCGGCGATGTGCGCGCACTGGTGGCCACCGACATTGCTGCCCGCGGCATTGACATCGACGACCTGCCGCACGTGGTGAACTACGAAATCCCGAATGTGAGCGAAGACTATGTGCACCGTATCGGCCGCACCGGCCGCGCCGGCGCCGATGGCGCTGCCGTCAACCTGGTGTGCCTGGACGAAGAAGGCTTCATGCAAGACATCGAGCGCTTCACCAAGCAGAACATCGAAGTCAAGATCGTGGAAGGTTTCGGACCTGAGCCCGGTGAAAAGGGTGAGCCCATTGCCATGGGCCGCCAGACCATCTGGGGTGGTGCCGGCAAACCGCCTAGCCGCGACGTGATGCAGGCAGCCGCCAAGGCCGCCCGCACCGAGATGCTGACCCGCGTGCGTGACAACAAGGCCAACGCCGGTGGCGGCAATGGCGGTGGCCGTGGTGGCCAGGGCGCAGGCCGTGGCCGCAGTGCCGGCGGCCAGGGTACCGGTGGTGGTCAGGGCGCACCGCGCGGTGACCGCAACAACGACCGCAGCGGCGAGTTCCAGCCGCCGCGTCCGCAAGGTGCGCGCCCGCCGCAAGGCCAGGGCCGTGGTCGCCCCATGGGCAACGGCATGCCGCAACAACCCGCGGGCTATGCCAACGAACCGCGCGAGCCGCGCCCTCCAGCCGGTCAACCGGACCCCATGCGCACCAGCGTGGACATGATGGCCGAGCGCGGCGCACGTCGCAGCTACGGTGGCGGCAACCGCAATGCCGGCGGTGGCGGTGGTTACGGTGGTGGTGGCGGCCGCAGCGGTGGCGGTGGCGGTTATGGCGGCGGCCCGAGCAATGGCCCGCGCGGACCCCGTGGCCCCGGCGGCAACAACCGCTAAGCAGTTGCGCCGCGAGGCGCTTACCGGATCAACAGCGCTGAAGGGTGCTGACGTACCGCACGTCAGCACCCTTCAGTCGTATTCAGCCTCGCACAAACAGCGTTTGCAAGGGGTCAGGGCCCACCTGGCGGCTCCAGTGCCCGTGTACAGCCGGGTCAAACACAGCGCCCTCGGGCAGCAGGTCGGCCGAGTAAAAATGCTCGCCCGGCCGGAAGATGCGCGAGACGCCGTCCTGCACGCCGATCTCCATCTGCCCGCCCAGAATAAACACCCATTGCGGCGCGCCCGTGCAGTGAAAGCTGCTGCGAAAACCCACCGGGCTGTAACGCAGCTGAAAGCCGCCGCAGGCAAACACCTCCGACAGCATGGATTGCGGATTGCCCTGCGCCAGCGGCACTTGCTCTTCGCGAAAACGGGCACGGCCGTCGGTATCGGTAAACAAAACAACGCGGGTAAAACAGGTCATGGTGCGCTCGTAAAAAAAGCATGGCGGCTGCCGGGTCTGTGATTCTGCAACAGACGCAGCAGGGCCTGCCAAAGTACGCCACAATCCGGCGCATGCGATTTCTACACACCATGCTGCGCGTCGGCAACCTCCAACGCTCCATTGACTTCTACACCCAGGTGCTGGGCATGCAACTGCTGCGCACCTCGGAGAATCCCGAATACCAATACACCCTGGCCTTTCTGGGCTTTGAATCCAATCCGGCACAGGCCGAACTGGAGCTCACCTTCAACTGGGGCGTCGAGAGTTACGACATGGGCTCGGCTTACGGCCACATCGCCCTGGGCGTGGAAGACGTCTATGCGGCCTGCGCCAAGATCAAGGCGGCGGGCGGCAACGTCACCCGCGAGGCCGGCCCGGTCAAAGGCGGCAACACCCTGATCGCCTTTGTGACGGACCCCGACGGCTACAAGATCGAGCTGATCCAGCGCGACGCCTAGTTCCGCATGCAGTCAGAACGCCGCGGCGCGCTGCTGGTTTTCGGCTCCGCCACGGCCTGGAGTTTGGGCGGCGCCATTGCCCGCTATCTGAGCGTCACCGACAGCTGGGTCACCGTGTTCTGGCGCTCCGTGTTTGCCTGTGCCTTTTTGTTCGGCTTCATGCTCTACAAAGAGGGGCCGTCCCGAACCCGCCACCTGTTTCGTGCCATGGGCCTGCCGGGTCTGGGCGTTGCGCTGTGCTTTGCCACAGCCTCCACCTGCTTTGTGGTGGCCCTGTCGTACACCACCGTGGCCAATGTGCTGCTGATGCAGGCCGGTGTGCCCCTGATCGCAGCGCTGCTGGGCTTTGTGCTGTTTCGCGAGACCGTGTCCAAAGCCACCTGGGCCGCCATTGCCTGCGTGATCGCCGGTGTGGCCATCATGGTGTCGGCGTCGCTGGGTGGGACCGTGTCGCCGGTGGGCGATGGCCTGGCGCTGCTGATTGCCGTGGTGTTTGCCTGTGCCACCGTGATCACGCGCCGGCATGCGGATGTGGGCATGATGCCCGCGGTCTGTCTGGGTACGCTGATTGCGGCCCTGGTCTCGGCCTGCATGGTGCAGCGCTTTGCGGTCAGCCGCGGCGACCTGGTGCTGCTGTTCCTGTTCGGTGCGGCCAATCTGGGCCTGGGCATGGCGCTGTTTGTCAGTGGTGCGCGCCTGCTGCCCGCGGCGCTGGCGGCGCTGATCGGCACAGCCGAACCCGTGCTGGGCCCGGTCTGGGTGTGGCTGATCCATGGTGAAGTGCCGGGCGGGCGCACCCTGCTGGGCGGCTGCGTGGTGTTTGCCGCCCTGCTGCTGCACCTGGGATGGCAATTCCGCCAGCAAACACGGCCTATCCCGGCTAACAACGCCCTGCCGCCGGGCGCTGCCTGAAACTGCTGCGTCCGGCGCGCCCTGAGGCGCACCGCACAGCGGACTCTTATTTGCGCAATGCGTGCGTGGCCAGGGCCAGGGCGGTCACACGCGCCCAGTCACCTGCGGCCACGGCCTCCGCCGGCACCAGCCAGGAACCACCGACGCACACCACATTGGGCAAAGCCAGAAACTCGGGCGCGTTTTGCAGCGTGACGCCGCCGGTCGGGCAAAAGCGCACATCAAAGAACGGGCCGCTCCAGGCCTTGAGCATGGCCGGGCCACCGGCCTGCATGGCGGGGAAGAACTTCAGCTCGGTAAAGCCGTCCTCCTGGGCCATCATGATTTCGCTGCCGCTGGCCACGCCGGGCAACAAGGCCAGACCGGCATCGCGACAGGCCTGGCCCACCGCACTGGTGTAACCGGGGCTGACGGCAAAGCGGGAACCGGCGTTGGCCGCTGCTTGCGCGTCGGCCTTGGTACGCACCGTGCCGGCGCCGACCACGGCCTCGGGCACTTCGCGGGCGATGGCTTCGATACAGGCCAGCGCCTGCGGCGTGCGCAGCGTGACTTCCAGCATGCGGATGCCACCGGCCACCAGGGCACGGGCCATGGGCACGGCGTGGGCCACATCGTTCAACACGATGACCGGAATGACGGGGGCGTCCTGCATCACTTGCAGGGCGCTAAACGTGGGGAGATTGCTCATCAGAATTCCTGTTGAAAAAATGTTGCTGCCACAGGCTTAAAACCAGGTGCAAGCACCCTGCTCGGCCGCCAGCGCGTTGCGGCGCATATTGGCAAACAGTTCGCGCCCCATGCCCACGCCGTTGGCAGCGCGCAGGGCTTCGGGCATGGTGGCCAGGGGGCGTGCAGCCCACTCGGCCTGGTCCACCAGCACCTGCAGGGTCTCGGCGTTGGCATCCAGGCGGATGACGTCACCGTCGCGCACCTTGGCCAGATCGCCACCGGCAGCGGCCTCGGGCGAGACGTGGATGGCGGCCGGCACCTTGCCGGAGGCGCCGCTCATGCGGCCGTCGGTCACCAGTGCCACACGGAAGCCCTTGCCTTGCAGCACCGCCATCGGCGGGGTGAGCTTGTGCAACTCGGGCATGCCGTTGGCCTGCGGGCCCTGCCAGCGCACCACGCAAATCACGTCACGGTCCAGTTCACCGGCCTTGAAGGCTGTATGCAGGGCTTCCTGCGAATCAAACACGCGGCAAGGCGCTTCGATCACATGGCGGTCGTCCGGCACGGCCGAGATCTTGATGACGCTGCGGCCCAGATTGCCCTGCAGCAGCTTCAAGCCGCCACTGGTACTGAAGGGCTGCGCTGCGGGGCGCACCACGCTGTCGTCACCACCGGGGCCGGCATCGGCCCACACCAGTGCGCCATCGGCTGCGGCGGAGGGGATGCTGCAAAACTCGCGCAGACCACCGCTGCGCACGGTCAGCACATCGGCGTGCATGAAACCGGCGTCCAGCAGCTCGCGGATCACAAAGCCGGGGCCGCCTGCCGCCTGGAACTGGTTCACATCGGCGCTGCCGTTCGGATACACGCGGGTCAGCAAGGGCACCACGTCCGACAGGGCGGAGAAATCGTTCCAATCGATCAGGATGCCGGCCGCACGGGCCACGGCAACCCAATGGATCAGGTGGTTGGTGGAGCCGCCGGTGGCCAGCAGGGCCACCATGGCATTGACAATGCAGCGCTCGTCCACCACTTTGCCAATCGGGGCGAAGCGCTTGGCCTTGGTGATGGACAGCACGGTGCGGGCCGCCTCGCGTGTGAGCTCTTCGCGCACGCTGTTGCCGGGGTTGATGAAGGCGGTGCCGGGGACGTGCAGGCCCATGGCTTCGAGCAGCATCTGGTTGCTGTTGGCCGTGCCGTAAAACGTGCAGGTGCCGGGGCCGTGGTAGGCGGCCGACTCGGCGGCCAGCAGTTCCTCGCGGCCCACCAGGCCCAATGCGGCCTGTTCGCGCACCTTGGACTTCGCGTTGTTGGACAGGCCCGAGGTCATGGGGCCGGCCGGTACAAACACCGTAGGCAGATGGCCGAAGTGCAGTGCGCCGATCAGCAGGCCGGGCACGATCTTGTCGCACACGCCCAGCATCAGCGCGGCATCGAACACGTCGTGGCTCAGCGCAATCGCGGTGGACATGGCAATCGTATCGCGCGAAAACAGGCTGAGTTCCATACCCTCAAAGCCTTGCGTCACGCCGTCGCACATGGCCGGTACGCCACCGGCCACCTGGGCGGTGGCGCCGAGCTTGCGGGCCTCAGCCTTGATCAGATCGGGGTAATGCTGCAGCGGCGCGTGGGCCGAGAGCAGGTCGTTATAGGCGGTCACGATGCCGATGTTGGGCGCCTTCTCGGCCACCACCTTGAACTTGTCGCTGCCGGGCAACGCGGCAAAGGCGTGCGCCACATTGGCACAGCCCATGCGCTCGGCACCCGGCTTGCGCTGGATGGCCACTTCGAGCTGGGCCAGGTAAGCGCCGCGCGTGGGCGCGCTGCGCTCCGTGATGCGGCGGGTGACTGCTTCTACCGTAGGGTGCAGTGCGGGGACGGTGCTGGATGTGGCCATGGCGCTCTCAAAGAGGTTGTAACAAAATTACATGGCGAATGGTAACTTGGAAACAGCCGCTTGTGAATATTCCCGGTTACCAGTGGGTTACAGAACGCGCCACAGGGGTCCCCATCGGGCCTGCCTATACTGGCCGCATGAAATCTATTGCCGAACTCCGAAAAAGTTACGAACGTGCCGAACTCGACGAAAGCGCCTCCCTTGCCGACCCCCTGCAACAGTTTGAGCAGTGGCTCAAAGAAGCCATCAGCTCCGAGGTGCCCGAGCCCAACGCCATGACATTGGCCACGGTGGGCAGCGACCTGCGCCCTTCCACCCGGGTCGTGCTGATCAAGGACTTTGATGCGCGCGGCATCGTCTGGTACACCAACTACGAAAGCCGCAAAGGCCGCGAGCTGGCCGGCAACCCGTATGCCGCCTTGCAATTCCATTGGGTGGAGTTGGAACGTGTGGTGCGCATTGAAGGTGTGGTGGAGCGCGTCAGCGCCGATGAAAGCGATGCCTATTTCCACAGCCGCCCGCTCGATTCGCGCATAGGCGCCTGGGCCTCGCCGCAAAGCGAGGTGATTCCCGGGCGCACGGTGCTGGTGACCAATGCGGCAAAGTACGCCGCGCAGTTCCTGCTGCAGCCGCCGCGCCCGCCCCATTGGGGTGGCTACCGCCTCAAACCCGATAACTGGCAGTTCTGGCAGGGCCGCAAAAGCCGCCTGCACGACCGTCTGCGCTACACCCAGCAAGCCGAAGGGGGCTGGCTGCGCGAGCGGCTGGCGCCTTAGAAACACAGGGACGCGCGCCCGGCGTATCCCCTTGCCTTGCCGCGCAGCGCGTAAACCAACGCCACTTCGGCAACATCACTGCAGAAGCGGAACCGGTGAAATCAATCGCAGAAAAGCTACCCGGTTACTTCACTGCCACCGCGTCGGTGATGCGGTAGAACAGGCCATAGGGGTCGTCCTTGAGCACGGCAAACTGGCCCTCCACCACCACCACGTCGAGCGAATACTTCACCGGCGTTTTGGTCTTGACCTCGACCATGCTCTCCGGCCCGCCGGGCACGCAAAAGGAACAAGTCAGCGGCACCGAACTGAGCAAAAAGTGCTTCTGCTTTTCGCCCGGATCCAGCGGCATCATGAAGCCCTGGATGCGCTGGCTCTTCTGGTTCAGGGCCTGAATGTGGGTCGGAAACACTGGAAGAAAGCGGTTCTTCTCCATTTTGGTTTTTACCGCGGTCAACACCGACCAGGGCAGCACATCGGCACGCTCCTGCAAGGGTGCAAACGGGCTGTTGGGGCTGTGTACCCCGGCTCCGCCGGTGCCCATGGGCACGCCGGCATCGGCCAGGGGTGCACTCAACTGCGCCCGGGCGGCACCGCTGCAGGCCAGCACCATCGTGATCACGCACAGGCCGTGCGCCAAAAGTTTTTTCATGTTGTCACCGTGATTGAAGAAGTTGCAGAACACTGACGCGGTAGGCACCCCAGGCGGGCAGCAGCGCCGCACCCAGCGACACCAGCAAGGCCAGGGCGGGCACCCACCACAGTTCCACCGGCCACACCATACCGCCTAACAGCAGCGAGTGGTCCAGTTGCAGCCCCCAGGCCAGCGCAGCGGCAAAAGCCTGCCCCAGACCCAGACCCGCCAGGGAGGCCAGCAGCCCCAGCCAGACCGCCTCGCATAACAACAGTGCAGCCACCTTGGCGGGTGGCGCACCCAGCATGCGCAAGAGCGCCAGGTCGGCACGGCGCTCGCGCACCGCGCTCCACAAGGCGATGAACACACTCAGTGCGGCGGTCAGCAGCAGCACGTCGGCAAAGGCCCGCAAAACCTCCGTGCCCAGGCCCAGCATGTGCAGCAGGCGGCTGATTTCCACCGCAGGCGAGGCAGCCTGCATGTCGGTCTGCGTGTTCACGAAGCGGGGAATGCGCAGGGCTGCCAGCGGCGTTTTGTAGGTGATCAAGGCCAGGGTGATTTCATGCGCTGCATCGGCGGCCGCAGGGGCTGCCGCCGCATCGCTGGCATGCTGCGCCTCGTGGCCATCGTGATCGCCATGGGCATCCTGAACCGCTGGCTCTTCATGCATCTGCCAGACCGAGGCCGTGTCGGTCAGTACCAGCCGGTCCAGCACCGTCCCGCCGGGCGCCAGTACGCCGACCACGGTATAGAGCCGCTCATGGTGCGCGTGGCCACCGGCACCCAGGCCGTGCGAACCGGCAAACGTATTGCCCGGGGCCAGTCCCAGTTGGTGGGCCACGCTGGCACCCAGCACCGCCTGCATGGGTGCCTCCCAAAGCCGGCCCTGGGCCAGGGTGGCACCGTAATGTTCGGCATAGGCGTGCGAGGTGCCGACGATGCGGAAACCGCGCAGGTTGTCGCCCAGGCTGATGGGGATCACGCTGGCGATCAGCGGGTTCTTTTCCAGTGCTTTGACGGCACTGAGCTTGACGTTGCCGGGCGGCACGTCCAGATGGAACACGCCCGAGAGAATCAGTTGCATGGGGCTGCCCTTGGCACCCACCACCAGATCGATGCCGGCCAGATCGCGCTCAAACGCCTTGTTGAGCTGGAAGCCCACCAGCAGCAAAAAGGTAATGGACGCTAGCCCCAGGCTGAGCAGCAACACATTCAGCGCCGCACCCAGCGGGCGCGACCACAGGTATCGCCAGGCGAAGAACAGGGTTTTCATACCGCCACCGCCTTGGCCTGCGGGCGGCTCAGGCGCAGTTCTGCAAAGCCGGCAGCACCGTCGGAAGCTTGGGTGATCATGGCGGCCACCCGCGCATCGTGGGTGGCAATCACCAGGGTGGCCTGATGCCGGCGGGCCGTGTCCAGCAACAGGTGGACGGCGTCTGCAGCGGCTTCGTCGTCCAGGCTGGCCGTGGGCTCGTCCGCCAGAATCACTCGCGGCTGCAACAGCACGGCACGCGCCAGCGCCACGCGCTGCGCCTGTCCGCCGGAGAGCTGAGCCGGCCGGCGCTGTGCCAAGTCGGCTACGCCCAGGGTCTGCAACGCGCTACGGATGCGGGATGCATCTTCAGCATGGCCGCTGGCCCACTGCGCCAGAGCCAGGTTTTGATGCACCGTCAGCGCCGCACTCAAATGCAATTTTTGCGGCAGAAAGCCGATGGTGGACGCGCGCCAGGCGTCGGACGCCACTTTCTTCAACCGGGCCAGCGGCTGATCGGCCACCGTCAGGCGGCCGGCTGTTGGTGCCACCAAGGCCGCAACCAGCGCCAGCCAGGTGGACTTGCCGCAACCCGAGGGACCGCTCAGGAGCAGCACCGCACCTTGTGCGACATCCACATCGGGAAATGCCAGCAAGGGGCCTTGCGGGTATTGGTAACAGAGTCCGGCACTTTGAATCATGGCGGGCAGCTTAACCGCCGCATGTGAAGTGCTTGTGAATCAGTCTTTTTGCAGCCTGGCAAAGGTCTTGCGGAACTTGGCCACCTTGGGTGCTGCCACGGCCATGCAGTAGCCCTGGTTGGGGTTGCGGGCAAAGAAGTCCTGGTGGTAGTCCTCGGCGGCAGCGTAATCGGCCAGGGCCGCGACCTCGGTCACCACCGGGTTGCTGTAATGGCCACTCTGCGTGAGTTCGGCAATGACTTCGCGCGCCACCTGCTCCTGCTCCGGGGTGGTGAAGTAAATGCCGCTGCGGTACTGCGTGCCGCTGTCATGGCCCTGGCGGTTCAGTGTCGTGGGGTCGTGGATGACGAAGAAAATCTCCAGCAACTCGCGCGTGCTGACCCGGGCCGGGTCATACACCAGCTTGACCACCTCGCAATAGCCGGAGCGGCCGGTGCAGACCATCTCGTAGTTCGGGTGGGGCACATCACCGTTGCAGTAACCGGACTCCACATCCTCCACGCCGCGCACCTGCACATAGACTGCTTCGGTGCACCAGAAACAACCACCGCCCAGCACCAGGGTTTGCCATGTGTCCGCCATACTTGTTTATCCTCTTGAATCGCTCAGTTAGGGCATCCTACCGCGTGCCCCTTGACCTTGGCGGCTGGCGTGGTTTGATTCTTTCTGAACCAAAAAGGTACACTAATAACCAACCAGTCAGTAAACAGCATGACATCCCCCTGCCCTCTTAGCCAGCTCGCCGGTTGCGTGCGCGCCAAGCGCGAGCGCCGCAAAGAAGCCCGTCCGGGCGAACTGCTGGCAGCGGCACTGGACCTGTTTGTGGAAAAAGGCTATGCCGCCACCCGTGTCGAAGAGGTGGCCCAACGCGCCGGGGTCTCCAAGGGCACCTTATTCCTGTATTTTTCCAGCAAGGAAGAACTCTTCAAGGCCGTGGTGCGCGAGAACATCTCGGGCCGCTTTGCCGAATGGGGCGAAGAGCTGAGCACCTTTGAGGGCACCAGTGAAGAACTGCTGCGCTACTGCATGACCAGTTGGTGGGAGCGCGTGGGCGCCACCAAGGCGTCCGGCATCACCAAGTTGATGATGAGCGAGGCCGGTAACTTTCCCGAGCTGGTGCGCTTTTTTCAGCAGGAAGTGGTGCAACCGGGCAACGACCTGATTCAACGCATCCTGCAGCGAGGCGTGCATCGCGGCGAATTGCGCGCGGTGGACCCCACCTACGGCATTTACAGCATCCTGGCACCCATGGTTTTTTTAAACATGTGGAAACACGGCGGCGGCAGTTGCGGTGACGCGCGCGTGGACCTGAACCCCCCACAATACATAGCCGCGCAGGTGCAAACCATTCTCTTTGGCTTGAGCAGCCACGCGCCACTACCCAAACCCGACAAGAAGAAAACCTCCGCATGAAACTCCCTGTGAAATGGATCGTGGCCGGCGTGGCCGTCGCCCTGCTGGCAGCCGGTGTGCTGCGCACCCTGTCCTCGCGCGAGGCTGCCAAACAGGCTTTGGAAGCACAACAGATCAGCCAGAAACAGCAGGCCTCCGTCGAACTCAACGTGGGCGATGTCGTCAAATCCGAAACCCTGGAGCTGACCCGGGTGCTGCCCCTCTCCGGTGCGCTGAAGGCCGTGAACGCGGCCTTCGTCAAGGCCAAAGTGGCCGGCGAGTTGCAGGGCCTGAGCGTGCGCGAAGGCGACTTTGTGAAGGCCGGCCAGGTCATCGCCCGCATCGACGCCACCGAATACCAGGCCCGTGTCCGCCAGGCCCAGCAACAGGCCGAAGCAGCCAAGGCGCAGGTGGACATTGCCCAGCGCAGCCTGGACAACAACCAGTCGCTGGTGAGCCAGGGCTTTATCTCGCGCACCGCGCTCGACACATCGCTCAACAACCTGGCTGCCGCACAAGCCAGTTACAAGGCCGCGCAGGCCGGGGCCGATGTGGCGACCAAATCGCTGGACGACACCGTGCTGCGCACACCGATGGCGGGCCAGATTGCACAGCGTCTGGTGCAAAACGGTGAGCGCGTGGCCATTGATGCCCGCGTGGTGGAGGTGGTGGACCTGGCTGCGCTGGAACTGGAAGCCGCACTGGCCGCCGCAGACTCGGTGCGCGTCAAGACCGGGCAAACAGCACAGTTGTCGGTGGAGGGCCTGAGCCAGCCGGTACCGGCGCGGGTGGTGCGCGTCAACCCCAGCGCCGTGGCGGGTAGCCGCGCGGTCCTGGTTTACCTCGCCGTCCAGGCCCCTGTCGGTTTACGCCAGGGCCTGTTTGCCCAAGGCACCTTGAACACCGGCGCGCTGACGGCGCTGGCCCTGCCGCTGGACGCGGTGCGCACCGACAAGCCGCAGCCCTATGTGCAACACATCGTGAACGGCCGGGTGGCGCACCAGACGGTAACGCCCGGTGCCGCGGGTGAGCGCGACGGTGCAGCCATGGTGGAGGTCAAGGGCCTGGCGGAAGGCGCCGAGGTGCTGGTCGGTGCCGTGGGCGCATTGCGCGAAGGCACCCTGGTTCAACGTGCAGCAGGTAAGCCCTGAATGTGGTTCACCCGCGTCAGCCTCAAAAACCCGGTCTTTGCCACCATGGTCATGCTGGCCCTGGTGGTGCTGGGCCTGTTTTCCCTGCAACGCCTGCAGGTGGACCAGTTCCCGAATGTGGACTTTCCGGTGGTGGTGGTAACAGCCGACTACCCCGGCGCCTCGCCCGAGGTGGTGGAGAGCGAAGTTGCCAAGAAGATTGAAGAAGGCGTCAATTCGATTGCCGGCATCAAGGCCCTGACCTCGCGCAGCTACGAGGGCCAGGCCGTGGTCATTCTGGAATTCGATCTGGCGATTGACGGGCGCAAGGCGGCCGAAGACGTGCGCGAGAAAGTGGCGGCCATCAAGCCCCTGCTGCGTGCCGAGGTGAAAGAGCCGCGCGTGCTGCGCTTCGACCCGTCTGCCCGCGCCGTCTGGTCGGTGGCCGTGTTGCAGGACGCCAGCACCGCCCAGGGCCGGCTGCCGGACGCCGTGGAGTTGAGCAACTGGGCCAAGCAAACCCTGCAAAAACGCTTGGAAAACGTGCGCGGCGTGGGCGCGGTCACGGTGGTGGGCGGCACCCAGCGCGAAATCAATGTCTACCTGCAACCCCAGGCGCTGGAAGCCCTGGGCATCACGCCGGAGCAGGTGGTGGCCGCCATCACCAGCGAGAACCAGGAGGTGCCGGTCGGCAGCATCAACAGTGCGCAGCAGGAACTGGTGATCCAGATCAACGCCCGCATGAAGCGTCCGGAATACTTCGGCAAGATCATCGTGGCGCGCAAGAACGGCGTGGCCATTCGCGTGGACCAGGTGGCACGCGTGGCCGATGGCGCGCAGGAGATGGAAAGCCTGGCGCTGTACAACGGCCAGCGCACGCTCTTGATGAATGTGCAGAAGTCCCAAGACGAAAACACCATCGCGGTGGTCGACGGTTTGCAAAAGGCCCTGGTTGAGATGCAAAAGCAGTTGCCGCCGGGCGTGCGGCTGGAACAGATTACCGACGGCTCGCGCTCCATCCGCGTCTCGGTGGACAACGTGCGGCGCACCCTGCTGGAGGGCGCGGCCCTCACCGTGCTGATCGTCTTCCTGTTCCTGAACTCCTGGCGCTCCACCGTCATTACCGGCCTGACCCTGCCGATTGCGTTGATCGGCACCTTCTTCTTCATGAGCCTGTTCGGCTTCACCATCAACATGATCACGCTCATGGCGCTGAGCCTGTGCGTGGGTCTGTTGATCGATGACGCCATCGTGGTGCGCGAAAACATCGTACGCCATGTGCAGATGGGCAAGAGCTCCTATAACGCCGCACTGGACGGCACGCAGGAAATCGGTCTGGCCGTGCTGGCCACCACCCTGTCCATCGTCGCCGTGTTTTTGCCGATTGGCTTTATGGGCGGCATCATCGGCAAGTTCTTCCATGAGTTCGGCCTGACCATCGTGGCTGCGGTAATGATCTCGATGTTTGTCAGCTTCACGCTGGACCCCATGCTGTCCAGCATCTGGCACGACCCGCAAATTGCCGACCATGGCCGCAGCGGCCCGCCACGCAACGGGTACGACAAAACCATAGGCCGGGTGACCGGCTGGTTTGACCAAGCCACCGAAAGCATGGCCCGGAGCTACCAGGGCATTTTGCGCTGGGCGCTGGTGCACAAGCTGGCCACCGTGGGGCTGGCGATTGCCGTGTTTGTGACCAGCGTGCTGATGCTGCCGCTGGTGGGCACCGAGTTTGTGCCCAAGGCCGATTTCTCGGAAATGTCGGTCAACTTCTACACCCCGGTGGGCTCCTCGCTGGAGGTCACGGAGGCCAAGACCCGGCAGGTGGAGGCCATCCTGAGAAGCTTCCCCGAAGTGCGTTACACCCTGTCCACCATCAACACCGGCACCGCCCAGGGGAAGATGTACGCGAGCGTCTATGTGCGCCTGGTGGACCGCAAGGCACGCAACCGCAGTGTGGACCAGATGGGCGTAGTGCTGCGCGAGCGCATGAAGCATATTGCCGGCATCACCGTCACCCACGTCGGCCTGCTCGACCCCATAGGCGGCAACAAACCGGTGACCTTCTCCATTCTGGGCGGCGACACGGGCGAACTGGAGCGCCTGACGCTGCTGGCCCTGGACAAAATCCGCAATACGCCGGGTCTGGTGGACCTGGATTCCAGCGTCAAACCCAACAAACCCACGCTGGACATCCAGGTGCATCGTGAGGCTGCGTCCGACCTGGGGCTGAATGTGGGCCAAATCGGCAACGCCCTGCGCACCCTGGTGGCCGGGCGCACCGTGGGCAACTGGCGTGCGCCTGACGACCAGACCTATGACGTCAACGTGCGCCTCGCGCCCGAGGCGCGCAACAGCGCGCAGGACATGGCGCAACTGCCCTTCACCATCACCAACCCGGACGGCACAACCCGCCAGGTGCGGCTGAACCAGGTGGCCAGCGTGGTGCCATCCACCGGCCCCAACCAGATCAACCGGCGCGAACTCACGCGCGAGGTGTCCATCAGCGCCAACACCGCGGGCCGCTCGGCCGGCGAGATATCGGCTGACATCAAGGCCGCCATGGACACCATCGCCATGCCGCCGGGCTACCGCTACCAGTTCAGCGGCTCCACCAAGGACATGGCCGAGTCCTTCGCCTATGCGGTGTCGGCCCTGCTCATGGCGGTGATCTTCATCTACATGATTCTGGCCAGCCAGTTCAAAAGCTTTGTGCAGCCCCTGGCGCTGATGACGGCGCTGCCGCTCACGCTGATTGGCGTGGTGCTGGCGCTGCTGATGTTCAACTCCACGCTGTCCATGTTCTCGGTGATCGGGGTGGTGATGCTGATGGGTCTGGTGACCAAGAACGCCATTTTGCTGGTGGACTTTGCCATCCGTTCGCGCGAAGGCGGGCTGGACGAACAAGGCCAGCCGGTACCCGGGCTGCCGCGCAACGAAGCCCTGCTGCTGGCGGCAAGGGTGCGGCTGCGCCCGATTTTGATGACCACCCTGGCCATGATTTTCGGCATGGTGCCGCTGGCCTTTGCCCTGAGCGAGGGCTCGGAACAACGCGCCCCCATGGGCCAGGCGGTGATTGGCGGCGTCATCACCTCCTCGCTGCTGACCCTGGTGGTGGTGCCTGTGGTGTACTGTTATATGGATGATCTGGCGCAATGGGCACGCCGCCTGTTTTCCGGCAAGCGTCCCGTAGTCACCTAAAATTGCTTACAATCCTTTCACATACCCCCCAGGAGTATTTTTAATGCCTTCCATCGACGTCCAAAAAGCCCGCTTCAACATGATCGAACAGCAGATTCGCCCCTGGAATGTGCTGAACAGCGGCGTTCTGGAACTGCTGGCGTCGGTGCGCCGCGATGCTTTTGTGGCGGACGCCCATAAGGCGCTGGCCTATGCCGATCTGGAACTTCCCCTGCCCGGCGGCCAATGCATGCTGGCACCCCGCCTGGAAGCGCGCCTGTTGCAAGACCTGGCCGTCAAGAAAACCGACAAGGTGCTGGAAATCGGCACCGGCTCCGGCTTTTTGACAGCCCTGCTGGCGCACCAGGCAGCCAGCGTCTTGTCGCTGGAACTCAACGCTGAACTCGTCGCCTTTGCCAAAAGCAATTTGCAAAAAGCCGGCGTCGGCAATGCGGAAGTCCGCCAGGCTGATGGCGCCCAGGGTGCAGCAGCAGACGGCCCGTTTGATGTGATTGTGCTGGGCGGCTCGGTGGCTGACATTCCCCACAACCTGCTCGACCAACTCAAGATCGGCGGCCGTCTGGCGGCCGTGGTGGGTGATGAGCCCGTGATGTGTGCCACCTTCATCACGCGCACCAGCGCTACCGACTTCCGCACCACCCAGCCCTGGGATTGCGCAGCGCCCCGTTTGCAAAACTTTGCCGAAAAGTCCCGTTTCACGTTCTGATAGCAGCGAAGATCCAGACCATGATTTCCCAATTCCGCCCCAAGGATTTAAGCGCCTGGCTGGCCCAGGCCAGCCAGCACGGAACGCCCGTCGTGCTGGATGTGCGCGAGCCGCATGAGCTACAAATCGCCAGCGTCAAGGCCGATGGCTTTACGCTGCTGACCATCCCCATGGGCGTGATTCCGGTGCGCCTGTCCGAACTCGACCCCCAGCAACCCATTGCATGCCTGTGCCACCACGGTGGTCGCAGCATGCAGGTGGCGCAATTCCTGGCCAGCCGGGGGTTTGAGAACGTTGCCAATATTGCCGGCGGCATTCACGCCTGGGCGTCCGAGGTGGACCCCGGGCTCGCCACCTACTGATACACCCTGATTTCCGCCTTTCCGAAAGCACTCCATGACCCGTTCAAGCCACCCCCGCCGTATGTCTCTGCTGCCCCTTCTGGTGGCCCTGGGGGCTGGCTTTGCCGGACTGGCGCAAGCCCAGAGTCTGGTGGAACTGTTTAACGCTGCCAAGAGTTATGACGCCACCTACCAGTCCGCCAAGTCGCAGGCCGACGCCACCCTGGCCAGGGGGGAGCAGGCCCGTGCCGGGATCCTGCCCACCGTGGGGCTGGGCGCAGGTGTCAGCCAGAGCAGCCAGGACAGTTCGCTGTCCGCACTGAACGGCAAAAGCTACGGCTCCCAGTCGGCCACGCTCTCTGCCTCGCAACCGCTCTACCGCCCCGGCAATTGGGCGACCTATGCGCAAGGCCAGAAGTCGATCGCTCTGGCCCCTTACCAGTTGCTCGCCGCAGAGCAGGATTTGATCGTGCGCGTCAGCCAGGCCTATTTCGATGTGCTGGCCGCCACCGACAGCCTGACCTATGTGCGCAGCCTCAAGACAGCCGTGGCCGAGCAACTGGCCTCGGCCAAGCGCAATTTTGAAGTGGGCACCTCCACGATCGTGGACACGCGGGACGCCCAGGCCCGCTATGACCTCGCCGTGGCCCAGGAACTGGCCGCAGACAACGATCTGCGCGTCAAATCCCTGGCCTTGGACCAGTTGGTCGGCAAGAGCGCCACCGCGCCCAAGCCCTTGCGCGCTCCGGTTGTGCTCAGTGATGTGCAGCCTGCGGATGTCAACCAGTGGGTGCAGCAATCTGAGACCCAGAATCCGGCCATCAAGCAAACCGAAATTGCTTTGGATGTGGCCCGGCTGGAAACCGAAAAGGCCCAGGCCGGCCACAAGCCGACCCTGGATCTGACCGGCAGCTACAACATGGCCAACAACAACGGCAGCTCACAGCTCAGTGGCAACTACACCACCAATGTCGCCTCGGTGGGCCTGAGCTTTAACCTGCCCCTGTTTGCCGGCTATTCCATCCAGAACCGCGTCAAGGAAACACTGGCCCTTGAAGACAAGGCCCGCAGCGATCTGGATGCCGCCAAACGCAGCGTGGCGCAGGGCACCCGCACGGCCTTCTTCGGCCTGCAGTCCGGCCTGTCCCAGGTCAAGGCCTATGAGGCCGCCGAAGCCTCCACGCAAAGCGCACTGGATGCCAACAAGCTGGGCTACCAGGTGGGTGTCAAGATCAACATCGATGTGCTCAATGCCCAAAGTCAGCTGTACAGCACCAAGGCCACCCTGGCCAAGGCGCGCTACGACGTGCTGGTAGGCGGCCTTAAATTGCGCCAGGCCAGCGGCGTACTGAAAGACGAAGACCTGCAGCCCATCAACGCGCAGCTGGCGCCTTAAGCGCCGAACTCGTCGCGCTGTTCGCCGTCCAGATGCCGGGTATCGGACCAGCCCACCAGGGTCAAGCCCTCGGGCGTCCAGAGCAAGCGGTTGATGGCGGTATTGCCCAGTTCCCAGCTGCGCGGAGCGCTCACGCTCTGTTGCGTAGCCAGGCGATACAACATGTCCATCACGCCGCCGTGGGCCACCAGCAGGATTTGCTGACCCAGATGGCGCGCGGCAATTTCATTCACCGTTTGCGCCACACGCGCCATGACCGCCAAGGGGCTCTCGCCACCGGCAGGCGCAAAGTCGGGATCGCGGATGCGCCACAGGCGCGATGCGTCGGGCCACTGCGCCTCGATGGCGGCATAGGTGTGGCCTTCGAAGGTGCCAAAGGCGCGCTCGCGCAAGCCGGTGTGGGCCTGCACCTGCAAGACCGTGCCGGTCTGGGCCGCAGCAATCGCCTCTGCGGTGGCATAGGCACGGACCAGGTCACTGGAGTACACCGCATCAATCGCGTCCTCAGCCAGCGCCTGTGCCACGCGCTGTGCCTGCCAGCGGCCCTTGTCGTTCAAACCGATATCGCGTTGCCCCTGGATGCGTGTTTCCACATTCCAGGCGGTCTCGCCGTGGCGCACGGCAATGAGGCGCGTCGCGGTCGGCATCAGTCTTCTGCCTGTGCACCCGGCAGTTCAATGACCACTTTGCGCGGACCTGCGGGCGGGTTGGGGTAGCCCTGCAGGGCAGCGTCCAGAATTGCGGGCAGGAGATTGGCGCTGTCGACCCAGGGACCGTCAAAACTGGCATCGGATTCGTACACCAACTGGCCCGATGCGCTGTCGCGCAGCAGGAGGTGCACGGCATGGCGGCGCCAACTGGGCTCCAGAAGCAAGCCGAAGCCGCCGCCCCAGCGCCGGTCTGCCCTGTGGCCCCACCAGACACCGGGGGGCGCGTGTTGGTAGGGCGAATCGATGGCACTGATCTGCCAACCCACTTGCACCGCATAGCGTGCCGAAGGTGCCGCTGCCGCCGTGCCACTGACAGCCCCCGAAACCAGGGGCGCGGGGGTCAGACCCACCTTGGCAAGGGCCACCCCCGCCAGTGCCTCGATCTGGTCTTGGGCAGCCGCATTGTTTTGTGAGGGCAGGCGCTCAAAGCGGTAAAGCGCCGGGCTCACCGGCGCCGGACCGGTGACAAAGGTCTGCACGTCGCTGTCGATCATGCGGGGCCCTGCGGCACAGCCGCCCAGCGCCAGCAGCAGCGCCGCAGCCCACAGAGCAAGAGTCGTGCGAAACAGCTTTGTCATATGAGGTCTCCTTCGAGAATCCAGTTCAGGCAGCGACCACCTGCAAGCCCGGCAGCGTGGGCGCGGTGAACTCTTCAGCGTCAAAGGCCTTGTCGCCCCCTTCGTCTTCCACGCCGGTGGCGCTGACACCCTTGAAGTCAAACAGCTTGGTGTCCATCAGGTGCGAGGGTGCCACGTTTTGCAGCGCGGTGAACATGGTCTCGGTGCGCCCGGGGTACTTCTTCTCCCACTCGCGCAGCATATTGCCGATCTGCACGCGCTGCAGGTTCTGCTGGCTGCCGCATAAGGTGCAGGGGATGATGGGGAACTGGCGGTGTTCGGCCCAGCGGATCAGGTCCTTCTCGGCCACATTGGCCAGGGGGCGTATCACCACGAACTCGCCGTTGTCGCTGGTGAGCTTGGGCGGCATGCCCTTGAGCTTGCCGGCAAAAAACATGTTCAGAAAAAAGGTCTGCAGCATGTCGTCGCGGTGATGGCCCAGAGCCAGCTTGTTGCACTTGAGCCTGCGCGCCACGCCGTACAGAATGCCCCGGCGCAGCCGGCTGCACAGGCTGCACATGGTCTTGCCTTCGGGGATGTTGCGCTTGACGATGGAGTAGGTGTCCTGCGTTTCAATGTAGTACTCCACGCCCAGGGCCTTGAGGTACTCGGGCAGGATGTGATCGGGGAAGCCGGGTTGCTTCTGGTCCAGGTTGACCGCCACGATTTCGAAACGGATGGGCGCGCGCTGCTGCATCTTGAGCAGGATGTCGAGCATGCCGTAGCTGTCCTTGCCGCCCGACATGCAGACCATGATGCGGTCGCCCTCTTCGATCATGTTGAAGTCCATGATGGCCTGGCCGACCTGGCGGCACAGGCGCTTCTCGAGCTTGTGCGTCTCGCGCTCGATCTTCATCTGCTTGTCCTGGCTGATCGCCGGCACGTCCTCTTCCACCCACACTGCGCTCATTTCAAATCTCCTTGTGCCACCGTGGCCCATTGGCCGGTTTCCATGCGAATGGCCACTTCACAGTCGTCAAAAATTTCCAGCTTGGCGATTTTCACCCTGGCGCCGATCACGCCGGGCAACTGCATCAGCCGGTGCGTGAGCTTGCCGATCAGCGTCTCCAGCAAATTGATGTGCTCGGCCGTGCACTCGTCAATGATGAGTTGGCGCACCTTGCGGTAGTCCAGCACATGGTTGATCTCGTCGTCCTGCGGCAAGAGTGGCTGGCAGCCCAGGCACAGCTCGGCGTCGACCTGGATCGGCTGCGGCTCGGCCATCTCCGACTCCAGAATGCCCAGGCTGGCGTCGAAACGCAATCCGGTGAGGGTGAGGGTCTGGTTGCCCGTGCTGGTATGCATGCGTACGCCTTACATCAAAGAGAAATCGCGCTCGAAGCGCATCAAGTGCTGCCCACCGTCGACCAACAAGGTGGTTCCAGTGATGGACTGATTTTCAAGGACAAAGTGCACGGCCGATGCCACGTCGTGCGGCGTCGACGATCGTCCCAGCGGCGAGAGCTTGTGCATTGCCTCAAATTTTTCAGGCGAAAGCAGGTGACTGGTCAAGGTCAGCCCGGGCGCCACGCCTGCCACGCGCAATTCCGGACTCAAGTCCATGGCCAATATGGTCGTGGCCGCTTCCATGGCAGCCTTGGAAAGGGTGTAACTTAAAAAATCAGGATTCTGGTTCCACAGCTTTTGGTCCAGCAGGTTGACCACCACGCCCGTGGTCTGCGGCCGGGCCTTGCGGCGCTCGGCAATATGGGTGTGCAGGGCCTGGCTGATCAGAATGGCGGCCCCCGCATTGCTGCGCATGTGCTTTTCCATGGCGGCAAAGCTGAAAGTGGCTGCGGTATCGTGCTCGAAGGTGGAGGCGCAGTTCACCACGGCATCGACCTGGCCGAAGGCCTCGATCACCGCAGGCAGCAAATTGCGCACTGCGGTCTCGTTGCCCAGGTTGGTGCGGAAAGCCTGCGCGCCGGGGGTCAGGCGGGCGCAATCAGCGACGGTCTGGCGGGCCTCTTCCACCGAATCGCGGTAATGCACCGCGACGCGCCAGCCGTGTGTGGCCAGTTTCAGGGCGATTTCGCGCCCCAGGCGTTTGGCAGCACCGGTGACCAGAACAGCAGGAGGCGGGGTAGTTTGGGCTTTGGGGGAAGACATTGGGCGACAATCCAGCGCGATATGAAAACAGACCCGAGTTTACCCACCCCCCCCGTCCCGGACGAAAGCACCGGCCTTTTGGCCGCCCTGCACGCGCACATCGCTGCCGCAATGCAGCAAGCCGGCGGCTGGCTCGGCTTTGACCGCTTCATGGAGCTGGCCCTGTACGCGCCGGGTCTGGGCTATTACGCCAACGGCTCCACCAAGTTCGGCACCCTGCCCCAGGGCACGCGTGAGAAGGATGGCAGCGTCAAAGGTGCAGGCAGCGACTTTGTCACCGCGCCGGAGATGACCGCGCTGTTTGGCTACACCGTCGCGCAGCCGGTGGCGCAGGCGCTGCAGGCCACAGGCACCTTTGAAATCTGGGAATTCGGTGCCGGCACCGGCGCCCTGGCCAAGCAGCTGCTCACTGCCCTCAAGGCCATGGGCCAGCGCGTGGACCGCTACACCATCGTCGATCTGTCCGAGAGCCTCAAAGAGCGCCAGCGCCACACCCTGCATGCGCATCTGGATGTGCTGCACTGGGCCGATGCCCTGCCGGCGGCCATGCAGGGCGTAGTGGTCGGCAACGAGGTGCTGGACGCCATGCCGGTCAAGCTGCTGGCCCGCGTCAACGGCACCTGGCTGGAACGCGGTGTGGTGCTGGACAACGGTGCCTGGGCCTGGGCCGACCGCCCCACCGACTTGCGCCCGCCGCTGGAGATCAACGGCGCGCACGACTACCTGACAGAAATTCATCCCCAGGCCGAGGCCTTTGTGCGCACCCTGGGCGACCGGCTGGAACGCGGCGCCCTCTTCCTGCTGGACTATGGTTTTCCGGAAGCCGAGTATTACCACGAGCAGCGCCACATGGGCACGGTGATGTGCCACCGCGCCCACCTGGCCGACGGCAACCCGCTGGAAGCCGTGGGCCTGAAAGACATTACCGCGCATGTGAACTTCACCGGCGTGGCCGTCGCCGCGCAGGACGCGGGCCTTGAACTGCTCGGCTACACCAGCCAGGCCCACTTTCTGATGAACTGCGGCATTGTGGAGCTGATGCAAAACGCCTCCCTGCCCGAACGCGTGGCCGCGCAAAAGCTGATTCTGGAGCACGAGATGGGCGAGCTTTTCAAGGTCATCGGCCTGGTCAAGGGGCCGCTGTTTGACTGCACCGGTTTTGCCCGGGGCGACCGCACGCACCGGCTGTGAATGCAGGGCCCACACAACGGCTTCCAGAGTAACCCGCAGGTTACCGGGCAGCCGTACTGCAGGTTAGCATTCACGCTGTAACGAGCGTCAACAAGACGATTACGGACACCTATAAAAAGTAAAGAGAGACCCCTATGACCCCCGCAAACCCCGACGCATGGACCCAACTCCCCGAAGGCAGCCCGGCCCTGGCCTGTGTCGACATCGGCGGCACCAAAGTAGCCGTCAGCATGGCCGACCACCGTGGCATCAGCGGCAAGGTGTCTGAGCCCACGGCCAAGGAAGGCACTCGTGACGCACTGGCGGTGCAAATCATCCGCCTGATCGGCGAGAGCTGCCTGGCAGCAGGCATCCCCGTGTCTTCCGTCGGCGCGGTCGGGGTGTCGTCCTGCGGCCCCTTTGTGTTGAACGAAGGTCTGGTGGAACTGGCTGCCCCCAATATCTGCGGCGGCCTGGCCGGCAAGGCCCGAGGCCTGCCCAATGACTGGATGAGCGCCCTGCTGGAGGCACCGCTGCGCGCCGCCTTCAAGAATGTGCGTGTGGAAAACGACGGCGTGGGCGCGTTGGAGGCCGAGCGCCGCTGGGGCGCACTGCAGGGCGTGAGCAACTGCGCCTATGTGACCTGGAGCACCGGCATCGGCATGGGCGTCTGTGTGGACGGCCACATCCTGCGCGGCAAGAACGGCAACGCCGGACACCTGGGGCACACCTTTGTGGTGGAAGACAACGAGGCCCTGTGCGGCTGCGGCCTGCGCGGCGACGTGGAAGCCCTGGTGGCCGGCAACGCCATCCCCCGGCGCTTCGGAGCGCAGGGCTATGCCGATGCGTCCGCCCTGTTCGCCGCCGCCCGTGCGGGCGACGCGCAAGCCATAGACATCATCGATACGCTGTGCAAGGTGATGGGCCGCGCCCTGTTCAATGTCACTGCGCTGTTTGACCTGCAGCGCATCTCGCTGGGTGGCAGCGTGTTCTGGCACAACCAGGACTACCTGCTGCCGCGCTTGCAGGCCTTTATGCAGGGCAAGCTGCCGGCGCTCACCAGCGGGCTGGAGATCGTGCCGGCCGGCCTGGGCGAGCGCGTGGGCGACCTGGCCGCGCTGGCACTGGTCATGCGCTGAGTCAGACGCTGACCGGCGCCGGGGCAACGGCCCGCAGTGCGTCGGCCAGGCGGTCTTCGATTTCGGCAAACAGCGGGCGCTCTGCCGGAACAGTGCTGAGGCAGCGGTTTTTGAGTTGCTGCAAACTGCTTAGGACCGCGTCAGCCCCGCCGCTTGCGTCGATCCGGTCCAGCAACTCCTCCAGCAGGCAGCCAAAGGCTCGGGCCTCCAGCCTTTGAAACCTGGCACTGCTTGGCGTGTGATCCGCCGGATACAAGGACGCTGCACCAAAGTCCCCCAGCATGGCGTGCCCCGCACGGGCATGCAGCATGTTGTGGCCATACAGGTCGCCATGCAGGATTCCTTGCGCGTGCAAATGCCGGGCCGTGGCGGCCATGCCCGCAGCCATGCGCAGTGCAGCCGCCAGCGCAAAGCGGCAATCCGCGTCGTACACGTCCCGGGTGCAGGTCTCCAGGCTGGGCGGCTGCGCCAGATTGCGGAATTCCGGGCCCACCAAACCCATGACCAAACCCAGGGCACCGTCGGGATGCTCGCTCACCCGGCCGCGCAAGGGGATCAGGTTGGCATGCCGGCCGGCCCGCAGGCAGGCGGCCATCTCCGACAGCGGCAAGCCATCGCTGGTCATCGCGCCTTTGAAGAGCTTGACCGCCACCGGCTGCGCGCCGGCCTCTGCCGCATGCTGCGCCCGGTGGATCACGCCGGAGGCGCCCTCCCCCAACAGCTCCTGCAACTGCAGCGAAGACCAGGCGATGTCCGGCAAAGCGGCCTGGCTGTCGGCCAGCGCTGCTGATTCCAACGCCGCACACAAGGGGTTGCCCGCAAAGGCCAGCCAGGACAGACGCGGCAGCGCAAACAACCAGTCCGGCAAGTGCGTGAGCGCATTGGCCGACAAGCGGATGAGTTCCAGCCGGTGACAAGCCGCCAGAGCGTCGGGCAAGGCCGTGAGGCGGTTGCCCGCCAGCATCAGCTTTTGCAGGTCCGCGCACTGACCGAGCGCAGCGGGAAGTTCGGTGATGCAGTTGTCGGTCAGGGTCAGCCAGCGCAAACGGGGCGGCAGCGACTGTGCAGAGACCTTTGCAATGCGGTTGGCCTTGAACCCGACCATGCGGAGTTGCGGGCAGCGGCCCAGCACCGGCGGCAGCTCGGTAAACCGGTTGTCCGAGCAAAACAGGATGCGCAGCTTGTGCAAGCGCGGCAAATCGTCCGGCAGCGAGGACAGCGCGTTGCCCGAGAGATCCAGGATTTCCAGACCATCGGCCAGCTGATAGATGTCGGCCGGCAGTTCCGTCAAGCCACAGGCCAGTTTGACGCGCTTGTGCCCGGCCATCGCGCCCGAGCGCAGTTGTTCCAGTGTGTGCATAAATACCCGTGACCGTCCGAAGACCCAGGCTGCGACTCTATCCTGCAATCGCCTTGAATTCCCAGAGCCACCGGCCGGCAGCGGCGCAAACCCTCAGGGCTTGAACTTCAGCGCCATCACCTTGTCGGCCACGCACTGGCCCTGCGGCTTGCCGCCGTCCGAGGCAAAGCGGTAATGGATGCCGGCGTAGATGCGGGATGCAGCGGCCTCGTCGGCGGCGGCCTTGAAGCTCTTGAAGGTCCGCGGTCCCCAACCCCGGTCGTTGTGGGTGTTGTCCACAAAAGGGGTATTGGCGCCGAACTCTTTTGCCAGCACGGCCGAAGCCGCACTGCTTTGCACCGAATGGCCGGAGGGGTAGTCCGGAAATGGCGGCGTGTTCATCAGCGAGGGCACCCAGTTGCTGTCTATCACCAGTTGCACATAGGTCACCGGGCGCAGCACATTGAGCGTGTACTTGGTGTACCAGGCGGCGACAAAGGCGTCCGACATGGCGAGGTTCAGCCGCGCAAAGGTCTGCGCCGCCTCGGCCAGGTTGGCCTTGCGTGCCTTGAGCAAGTCGTTGGTCACATAGGCCCAGTGGCCGGCCGGTGTCGGTGTTTTGCCGGCATCGTCGGCCCAGTACAGGGCAAACTGGCGCTGCTCCTGCGTGGCCGCATTGCTGATGTCGTAGACCTCCTGCGCCTGCTTGAAAAATGCACTGCCCTTTTCTTCCGAATAGGCGGGGGGCGGTGGCGCCGGGCAGTCGGCTGCGGTCTTCAACACAAAGGGCCGGTTCATGCCCCAATAGGGCAACAGCGCAGGTGCAAAGGCTGGCGGTGTGGCCGACCACTTGCCGGTGCCGCTGGGCGGCACATAGTTGGCCTGGTCGCGCCGCAACGGGCCCCAGGCCTCGTGGCCGCCGTCGGTGCGGGCCCAGGTCATGATGGCCATGGCCATCAGCTTGCCGAAGGTCTCGGAACGGTTGCTGATGTCGGGCGTCAGGGTATCGGGATCAAAGTCCTGCGGGTACTTGAGGGGCATGCTGCGCTCCAGCGTCAGCATGCGCGCCTTGTTCTCGGGCGTGGTGGTGTGGAACATCATGTACGTCATGGTGGCCAGCGCCGCATTGGCCACCGTGGGCCAGTGCAGCGGCTCATCCGGCTGCGCCCAGGGCAGCGAGCTCAAATCGTTCAACTGCCCCGCAAGACTCTGGTAGCCGGGCATGCCGGGCACGACCGATTCATACAGCGCCAGACCCAGGTAGCCCAGGGCGCGTGCCGCCACCGGCGGGCTGAAGCCGGGGGTTTGCTGGATCAGCTGAAAGCTCAGGTAAAACCAGTCGTAGACCACGCCGGAGCTGAACGCCGTGGCGGGCTTGGCAACCAGCACCGGGCCGGGTTGGGCCGGCGCGGGTGCTGCAAGGCCCAAACCACAGGCGGCGACCAGGGCCGCCAACAGCGTCTTTAACCGGGGGACGGGCGTAGGTGCGATGTGCAAATTCATGGTGCTTTCCAGGTGCGCGCACCGGCCTCTTTGTCCACGCTCACAAACTGGTCCGCCGTGACGGCCTGCCAGGCGCTCCAGTCGCCTTGCGGCCATTGCACCCGCAGCTTCACGTCCCGGGCCTCGCCCAAGCCAAAGTGCATCCAGCCCAAGTGCCCGCTGGCGTGGCCGCCACCGATGGTGAGTTCTTCGCGCAGGATGCGTCCGCCCAGATCCACCTCGACCCAGGCACCGACCGCATCGCGGTTGCCGCCCGATTGGTGCAGCCGCAGTTGCAGCCAATGGCCCATGGGCGCTGGCAGGTCCTTGGTCCCTGCACCCAGGTTGCGCCACAGTTGGGCCTTGTCCTGGCGGTTCACAACGACCATGTCGAGCAAACCGTCACCGTTCAAATCGGCCAGCATGCCACCCCGTCCGCGCCGGAAGCTGGCCACACCGGCTTGCTGCCCTGCTTCGGTGAAATGGCCATCGGCCTCGCCCAGCAGCAAGTTATTGGGATCGAGGATGGCGAAGTCGGGCATGGCCGACACATTGCCCTTGACGATGAACAGATCGGAGAGGCCATCGTTGTTCACATCGGCGAACTGCGCATGCCAGGCGGTGCTGGGATGGATATCACCGCCCACATAGGGCCGGTGCGCGGTGATGCCGCGCTTGTAGGCCTGGTCGATGTAGACCGGACGATCCGCATTCGTTTCCAGCTTCTGGAACTTGTTGTCAGCCATGCTGGTGATGAAGACCTCGGGGTAGCCATCGCCGTCGATGTCGTGGCTGGCAATGCCCATGCCCCACACCTGCAGGCGCTTCCAGCCGTCTTCGGCCGTGTACTGCCGCGCCGGTTCACCGGGCGCGACTTTCCAGAGCTGCTCCTGTCCGCCCTTGTAGTACTCGCGGTCGTTGGCTACGCGCAGCGAGGGCTGACCCGAGCGGTTCCAGTCGGAAAACAGCATGCTGAGGGCGCAGTAGCTGGGCTTGAGCGGCTCAGGCGCCGCGTAGCGTGTGCCGCTGGCATCCGGGCGCAGCAGCCAGCCGGGGGTGCAGGTACCCCAGGGGAAGTCGGGGCGGCTGCGGTCGTAATAGGTGCCAAAGGCGAGCGTGGGCATGGCGCTGCCCTTTTCCCAGGTGGCGGAGAAAGCGGTGTGCCAGTCGTTGTTGGCGGGGATGTTCCACTTGTCATTGGCGCGCTCGAACTTGCATTGGCCCAATCCCCGGAACACCTCCACCTCGCCCACACGCAGCACCACCAGATCGGGGTTGCCGTCACCGTCAATGTCGATCGGATAGGCGCCCGTGGCATTGGTCAACTCCAGGCCGCTTCGCTCTTCCTTGAGCTTGATGGGGCCGCCGCGTGTGCTCTGGTTGCGGTAGAACTTGGCCTTGTTGACGCCGCCGGTGACATAGATTTCCGGCAGGCCGTCACCATCGCAGTCGAACACGGCCACACCGCCACCCACCATAAATTCGTCCTGGCCTTCAAAGCGGCTTTGCAGGCCGGCGGTGTCGGTCTCTTCGATGAAATGCGGGATGGCCGGGGTGGCCTTGGCAGCGGGCGCATCGGCCGCGCTGGCAAGTTGCAGCGCGAACACGGCTACTGCACACAGAGAAAGTCGTTTGTTCATGCTGCCTTCAAGACGCCCTGCGGCGTGTCATACCTATGCTAAACGTTGACCCAGGCGCCGGTCTTTTCTGAGGCAAACAGCGCGTCAATCACGCGCATGTTCAGGATGGCGTCTTCCACGCCATAGGGCAAGGGTATCGCGCCGCGCACCACCTGCGAGAAGGCATCAATTTCCAGCGTGTACATATCGCAGGCGGGAATGGTCTCGGTAGTCGTGGAGCCCAGGTCCAGGCGCTTGCCGTCATCGGTCAGCACATCGGTGGCGCCACCCAGCGGGGCGTTGAACGGGATCTGGATTTCGATGCGCTTTTGCGTGCCACACACCTGCACACGCTGGTAGGGCACGGACTGGGTGGAGACGGTGAAGTCCAGACGGCGGCCCTTGCCGAAGTCCAGCAGGCCGCTGACCAGGCGGTCGGTCTGGAACACCGGATCGCGGTCCACCAGCGCAATCGCGCGCAGCGGCTCGCAACCGAACAAAAAGCGCGCGGTCACGATCGGGTAGCAGCCGATGTCATACAGCGCGCCGCCACCGATGTCGGCCCTGTTGCGGATGTTGCCGGCATCGTTGTTGAAGTACGAGAAGTAGCTGTGGATGGAGCGCACCTCGCCCAACGCGCCGTCACGCACGCGGTCGCGCACCATCAGCCACTGCGGGTGGAAGCGCACCATGAAGGCTTCCATGATGTGTACTTTGTCAGCCACTTCGCGCAGCTGCTCGGCCTCTTTGGCGGTCAGCGCCACCGGCTTCTCGCACAGCACATGCTTGCCCGCACGGGCTGCGGCCAGCGTCATGGGCACATGTTCGTGGTTGGGCAGCGGGTTGTAGATCGCCTCGATCTCCGGATCGGCCAGCAGCTCTTCGTAGCTGCCGTAGGCCTTGGGAATGCCGAACTGGTCAGCCAGCTTCTGCCCTTTTTCGAGCTTGCGCGAGGCAATCGCACGGATCTCGCAATACTCGCTTTTGAGCATGGCGGGCATGACCTTTTCCCAACCGATCTTGGCGGTGCTGAGCACGCCCCAAACAACTTTTTTCATATCCATACCTTTGTGTTTTGCACCAATGACGCCCCGCCATGGGGCAACGGTTATTTTTAGATAAACGAATTGAGCAAGTTCTCAATGCCTTCCTGGCGACCGGACACCGGGCGGGTGTCGGTATTGTGTTCCAGCACACGGGCAGCCACAGCGTCCAGGCCCAGCTTGCCGGCCATCACGTCACGGCCGAAATCGGTGTTCCAGCCGGCATAGCGGTCGGCGGTGACCTGGGCGAAGCGGCCATCCTGAATCATCTTGTCGGCAATCACCAGCGCACGGGCGCTCACGTCCATGGCGCCGATGTGGCCCAGGAACATATCCTCCGGGTCAATCGACTGGCGGCGCACCTTGCTGTCGAAGTTCACACCGCCGGTGGTGAAGCCACCGGCCTGCAGGATCAAATACATGATCAGCGCGGTTTCTGGAATGTTGTTGGGGAACTGGTCGGTGTCCCACTGGCACTGCATGTCGCCGCGGTTCATGTCGATGGAGCCGAAGATGCCCAGATCAATCGCGGTGGCGATTTCATGCTCGAAGCTGTGGCCGGCCAGCGTGGCGTGGTTGGCTTCGATGTTGACCTTGATTTCTTTTTCCAGGCCGTGCTTTTGCAGAAAGCCGAACACCGTGGCGGTGTCAAAGTCGTACTGGTGCTTGCTGGGCTCGCGCGGCTTGGGTTCGATCAGGATGGTGCCCTTGAAGCCGATCTTGTGCTTGTACTCCACCACCATGTTGAGGAAGCGGCCCATCTGGTCCAGCTCCTGGCCCATGCGGGTGTTGAGCAGGGTTTCGTAGCCTTCGCGGCCGCCCCACAGCACATAGTTTTCGCCGCCGAGTTGGCGCGTGGCGTCCATGGCTTCTTTCACCTGCAGCGCAGCCAGGGCGAAGATTTCGGGGTTGGGGTTGGTGGACGCACCCGACATGAAGCGGCGGTGGCTGAACAGATTGGCCGTGCCCCACAAGAGCTTCATGCCGGTGTCTTGTTGCTTACGCGCCAGCACATCGACCATGGTCTTGAAGTTGGCCACGCTCTCGCGCGGGGTGTTGCCTTCGGGGGCGACATCGCGGTCGTGGAAGCAGTAGTACGGTGCGCCCAGCTTGGCAAAGAATTCAAAGGCCACATCGGCCTTGGCGCGGGCGCCCGCCATGGGGTCGGCCATGTGCTGCCAGGGGCGCTCGAAGCTGTCGCCGCCAAACGGGTCGGAGCCGTTCCAGCAGAAGCTGTGCCAGTAGCACACGGCAAAGCGCAGATGGTCTTCCATGCGCTTGCCGGCAACGACGCGGTTCTTGTCGTACCACTTGAAGGCCAGCGGGTTTTTGGAGTCCGCGCCTTCAAAGGCGATGGGGGAGATGGCGTTGAAATAGCTGGTCATTGTGATGTCCTTTTGTGGGGAGGTTTTTTGTAGCGGAATGCTCTGGATCGTTCTTATTGCAAGGCCTTGAGTGCGGGATACAGCGCCTGAAACTTCGCGTAGCGGGGGCTGAGAAACGCCTGCTCCCGGGCATCGGGCAGGTAGCTGCGGGTCACCGCCGGTTGGGTGCACACCTGCGCGACCGTCGCACCAGTCGCCAGCCAGCCCAGACGGGCCGCACCGAGTGCGCCACCGGCGGTGGACTCGGCCGTGGTGACGATTTCCACATTCAGGCTGGAGGCCAGTTGCTGGGCCCAGAAAGCGCTGCGTGCGCCACCGCCGACCAGCGACAAACGGGTCACACTGCTGCCGGCTTTCTTCAGGGCGTTGAGGCCGTCCGTCAAGCCGAAGGTCACGCCTTCAATCACGGCATAGGCCAGGGCTGCCTGGTCGCTGCTGTGGCTCAGGCCGTGCAGGCTGCCGCGCGTCACGGCGTCGTTATGCGGTGTGCGCTCGCCGCTCAAGTAAGGCAGGAACAGGGGGGCTGCGGCACGTTCTTCAAAAGACAGGGCGGCCGCCTTGGCTTCGAGTTCGCCTTCAGAGCCTGCGCCAAACGCCTGCTTGGCCCATTGCAGGCAGCTTGCGGCCGAGAGCATCACGCTCATCTGGTGCCAGGTGCCGGGCACGGCGTGGCAAAACGCATGGGTAGCGCTGGCCGCGTTGGGCGCAAAACGCGGCGTCACCACAAACAGCACGCCGCTGGTGCCCAGCGACAAAAAGCCTTCACCGGCATGCACCGCGCCCATGCCCACGGCGCTGGACGCGTTGTCCCCCGCGCCACCGGCCACCACGATGCCCGGCTTCAAGCCCAGCTGTGCGGCCACGCCGCCCGACAGGTAGCCGCCGGGCGCACTGCCCTCCACCACGCGCGGCATGTGGGCTTCGGTCATCTGCGTCAATGCCAGCAGTTCGGGCGACCAGGCACGCCGCTCCACGTCCAGCCAGGCGGTGCCGCTGGCGTCCGACAGGTCGGTGATGTGCTCGCCGGTCAGCATCAGGCGCACATAGTCTTTGGGCAAGAGCACCTTGGCTACTTGCGCAAACATGGCGGGCTCGTTTTTGGCCACCCAGCGCAGCTTGGGCGCGGTAAAGCCCGGCATGATCAGGCTGCCTGCCAGCGCCGCAGCAGACGGCAACTCGGCCATCATCTCTTCGCACTCCAGCGCACAACGCGTGTCGTTCCACAGAATGGCCGGGCGCAACACGCGGTCAGCCTTGTCGAGCAACACGGCGCCGTGCATCTGGCCGGACAGGCCGATGGCTGTTACTGCAGCGTATTCGGCGGGATGCTGGTACTGCAAAGCCTGCAGGGCGATGCAGGTGGCCGCCCACCAGGCAGCCGGGTCCTGTTCGCTGTGGCCCGGGTGGGGACGCGAGACTTCCAGTGTGCTGCCCTCGGTGCCAATGACGTGGTGCTGATCGCTCAGCAGCAGTGCCTTGACCTCCGAGGTGCCGATATCAATTCCCAGGAACATGGTTATTTTCTTTTAAGAGAGGTCGTAAAAATTGATGCAGCACCAGGGCGGCGGCGCCTACGGCTGCAGCCTGCACACCAAAGCGTGCCGCGCGCACATCCGGGCTTTGCAGACCCGCCACCTGCGCATAAGCTTGCTGCGTCGCGCGTGCGCTTTCCAGCAGCGAGGGGTGCTCAATGCTGGAGCGCCCGCCCACCACGATGGCGTGCGGGTTGAACATGGCATCCAGGTTTTGCAGGAGCACGCCCAGGTACTGGCCGCCCTTGGCAACAGCCTGTTTGTTGCCCAGTGCGCGTGCGCCTATGAAGGCTTCCGCACAACCTTTGCGGCCGCAGGAACACAAGGGCCCATCCACCTGCAGGATGCTGTGGCCGATTTCACCGGCTGCGCCCCGAAAGCCGGCAAACAGCCGGTCGTTGAGGACAATACCGGCGCCCACACCGACATCGCAGTTGATAAAGATCAGCGAGTCTTCGCCGCTGCCGCCGAACTCGTATTCACCCAATGCAGCAGCGTCGGCATCGTTTTGCAGAAAGATTTGCGCGGGCGTAAGCCCCACCTGGGCAAGTTCTGCCGCCAGCATGGCCATGAAGGGCACATCGCGCCAGCCCAGGTTCGGTGCCAGACGCACCAGCCCCAAGGCACCATCCACCGCACCGGGCAGACACACGCCCACACCGGTCAGCAGCAACTGCTTCTCCTCCAGTTGCCGGCTCAGCAATTGCACCAGGCGAACCACCTGCTGACAGGCTTGCGCGGGGCAGGGATCGGTCAGCGGCTCTTCGGTGTGCGTCAGGATCACACCGCGCAGCGACACACACACCAGACGCAAACAGTCCACCGCAATTTCGATACCGACGAGCACGCGCTTGGCCGTGTCGATGTTCAGCGGCGTGGAGGGCCGCCCCATGCTGTGCGTAGCCACGGGTGCGGCTGCCTCCGTCAGCCAGTGCTCGTCGAGCAACTCGCGCACCAGCGCACTCACGGTGGACTTGGTAAGCCCACTCAAAGCAGCCAGGCGCGCGCGTGACAAGTCTGGCTGGCTGCGTATCAGACGCAGCAAGACGCTGCGGTTGATCCGCTTGAGCAGTTGCAAATCGCCGGTCGCTTTCATGCAGTGTTAGCGCGGTCTGTCGTTGCTGCACACAGCCGGCATTCAGCGCGCCGGACGCGGGGTTTCCGGCTTGCCTTCGGGCTTCTTGCCCAAAATGATCATGCCCAGCACCTCGTCTTCGGTCACATCCGAGGTCTTGTAGGTGCCCACCAGCCGGCCGTTCTTCATGACCGACAAACGGTCGCTCAGGGCAAACACATCGTGCATGTCATGGCTGATCAGGAAGATGCCCACGCCTTCGGACTTGAGCTGCTCGATCAGCTTGCCCACCATGGCCGTCTCTTCCGGGCCGAGTGCCGCCGTGGGCTCGTCCATGATCAGGATCTGGGCGTTGAAGTAAATCGCACGCGAAATCGCCACCACCTGGCGCTGGCCGCCGGACAGGCGGCGCACCGGCGTGTGGTAGTTCTTGAAATTCTTGTTCAGGCGCTGGAACACTTTGCGGGCGTCGCCGTCCATGCGCAAGTCATCCAGCGTGTTCCAGCGGGTCAAGAGCTCGCGACCCAGGAACAGATTGGCAACCGAGTCCAGGTTATCGGCCAGGGCCAGCGTCTGGTAGATGGACTCAATGCCCAGCTGCTGCGCGTCGGCCGGGGTGCGCACATGCACCTTCTCGCCCTGGATCATCACGTCGCCGCTGTCGATGGGGTACGCACCGGCCAGCATCTTCATCAGCGTGGACTTGCCGGCCCCGTTGTGGCCGAGCACGGCCACCACCTCACCGGGATAAAGATTCAGTGACACGTCGTCCACGGCATGCACGCCGCCGAAGGCCTTCTTGATGTTGCGCAGCTCCACCAGGCATTTGTTGTGATCGACTTGGGCGCGCTTGGCCGCCGCTTCTGCGTTATGGGATTCGATGCTCACTGTGTGTCTCCAGTCCATTTGCGATAGGCCACGTCAAACACCACCGCTGCGATCAGAACCTGGCCGATGATCACCTGACGGGTACCAATAGACACGTCGAGCAGCAGCATGCCGCTGTCAATGCATTGCATGATGAGGGCGCCCAGTACGGAGCCCATGATGGAGCCGCTGCCGCCGGCCAGTGCCGTGCCGCCGATGACGGTAGCGGCAATCACCAGCAGTTCGGCGCCAGAGCCCAGCGAGTTGGTGCCGGCATTCAGGCGTGAGATGGCGACGATGGCCGCAACCGTGGTCAGCACAGCCAGCAACAGGAACAGCAACATGGTGACGCGCTTGACCGGAATACCGACCAGGGCAGCGGCATCGGGATTGCCACCCATGGCAAACACATAGCGGCCAAAGCGCGTGCGCTTGACCAGAAAGGTCATGAACACCACCACACAGCCCCAGATCAGCACGGGAATCGGAATGCCCTGGGCATCGGCCTTGCCGGGGATTTGGTAGTGGTTCATGACAGCGACAAAGCCCATCACGATGACGATGGGAATCAAGGCCAACAAGGCATCCACGAGCAGGGGATTGGTGGGCACGTCGTAGCGCTTTTTGTTGCGGCGTTTGCTCAACATGGACACGACAATTACGAGGCAAATCAGCCCACCCAGAATCCAGCTGGCCAGGGTGCCAATGCCACCGTTATAGCCACCGCCCAACTTGAGAAAGAAGGGGTCGGCAATCGGCTGGGTCTTGCCATCGGCCACCAGATAGGCGGCTCCGCGGAAGGACATCAGACCGCCCAGCGTGACCACAAAGGACGGCACACCGACATAGGCCGTGAGCGCACCCTGGTACATGGCTGCGGCAATCGCGGCAGCCAGACCGGCCAGGCAGGCAGCAGGCCAGGACCAGTTGGCGGTGTAAATGAGAAAGGCGATCAGCACGCCGACAAAACCCATGACCGAGCCGACCGACAGGTCGATGTGGCGGGCCACGATGATCAGCACCATCACGGTGGCCAGAATGCCCACCACAGCGGTTTGCTGCGCGATGTTGTACAGATTTTCGGCAGAGAAAAAGATGCCCTCTGACAACACGTTAAAAATTACGGTGATGACCACCAGCACACCGGTCATCAGCACCATGCGCCAATCGACCGCTGAATGCTTCAAGTTCTGTAATGCTTGATTCATTGACTACTCCAGACTAACCAAAACAAGGACCCCAAACGACACCGCGGGCACAGGGCGAATGCCCGGCCCGCGGTGATGGCTTCAATAGCTTCTAGAAAAGCTTATTTGCAGGCAGCAACCTTGGCTGCGTCCACGCCCTTGCACAGCGCGTCCTTCTTGATGTAACCGGCCTTGAGCACCACGTCCAGATTGGCCACAGTCACAGGGATGGGCTTCAGGAAGATGGACTTCAGCGTGACCTTCTTCTCGCCACCAGCCCAGTCGGCTGCACCGGTCACGGCCTTGCCGGCACCCAGTTCCACAGCGGCCTTGGCAGCAGCAGTTCCCAGATCGGCGGAGTTCTTCCAGACCGACACGGTTTGGGTACCCAGGGCCACGCGGTTCAACGCAGCGTGGTCACCGTCCTGGCCGGACACGGGAATACCTTGCAGACCCTTGGCAGTCAGGGCAGCAACCACACCACCGGCCATGCCGTCGTTCTGGCAGATCACGGCGTCCACCTTGTTGCCGTTCTTGGTCAGGATCTGTTCCATGTTCTTCTGGGCGTTCTGGGGATTCCAGCCGGCGGTGTACTCTTCACCGACGATTTTCACGTCACCGCTCTTGATGGAAGCAGCCAGCACTTCGCCCTGGCCTTCGCGCAGGAAGTTGGCGTTGGCATCGCCCGGGTCACCCTTGATGATGGCGAAGCTGCCCTTGGGCTTGACGGCCAGAATGGCGCGTGCCGTCATGCGGCCGACTTCCTTGTTGTCAAAGGTGATGTAGGTGACACCAGGGGCTTCGAACAGGCGGTCATAGGCGATCACAGGGATCTTCAACTGGTTGGCCTTGTTGACGGCGGGCAGGATGGCGTCCTTGTCGCGACCCAGAATGATCAGGACCTTGGCGCCCTTGGCGATCAGGCCGTCGATGTCGGTCAACTGCTTCTCGGTGGAAGCACCGGCGTCGGACATGATGTACTTGGCACCGGACTTGGCCAGCTCGGCCTTGATGGCGGCTTCGTCGGTCTTCCAGCGTTCTTCCTGGAATGCGTCGTAGCTCACGCCGACCACCAGTTGCGCGAAAGAGGAACCTGCGGCCATGGCGAATGCCAATGCGGTCAGTTGACGTTTGAATTTCATATGTGTCTCCAGAAAAAAAGCCCGTTGCGGGCACCTTGTTGAATCGACTCCCTGTCGGACCCAACCCCGCAGCGCGGTAGTTAGTTCGGACAGAAAACCAAGTATCACGGTTTCCGGAGAACTACACATTAGGGGAAACGCCTAGGGTCTCCCTTCTTTGCAAATGGGTACTAGGCGGTTACATCACCACTGAGCACAAGCGAGCCCAGGCGGGCCTTGCGCACGGCCTCGCCGATCTGCAAGCCGCTGGCACCCTGTGCCGCTGCAGCAGCGGCCACCGGCGCCGTCGCAACGGCCAACACCTGCTCCAGCGCATGCAGCAGACGCGGTCTTTGCGGGTAGGCGCTGTCCGCAAAGCCGGTGCGCCCGCGCGCGTCGCATTCACAAGCCAGCAGCACGTCGGCAAAGCGCGCCGGTTTGCGAAGGGCGTCGCAGCGCTCCAGCAGGCGCAGCGTGGCGTCCGGCCCCAGTTCGGCCGAACGGTGGATGTTGCCGTGTTCCCGCGCCACCACCTCAGCCAGACCGGCGCATTCCTGTGGCACGCGCAGGCGCTGGCACAGGGCCTGCAGCAACTTGACGCTGCGGCCCTCGTGGCCGATGTGGCGGGGCAGCATGTCGGGCGGGGTCGTGCCTTTGCCCAGGTCATGCGTGAGGCAGGCAAAACGCACGGCCAGGCCGGCACCCAGCCGCGCCGCCATGTCCAGCACCAGCATCACATGCACGCCGGTGTCCACCTCCGGGTGGTGTTGCGCACTTTGGGGCACACCCCACAGCCGGTCGAGTTCGGGCAGCAGGTGCTGCAATGCGTTGCAGTCACGCAGCACGGCAAACATGCGGGTGGGGGCGTGCTCCATCAGGCCCTTGGCCAGCTCCTGCCAGACACGCTCGGCCACCAGGTGATCCACCTCCCCATCGGCCACCATCTGCTGCATCAACACCAGGGTTTCGGGGGCCGCGTGGTAGCCCGCAAAGCGCGCGGCAAAACGCGCCAGGCGCAGGATGCGCACCGGGTCTTCTCGGAAAGCGGGGGTGACATGGCGCAACACCTGGGCGGCAATGTCGGCACGGCCGTGGAAGGGGTCGATCAGCGCAACGGGGTCAAAGCGGCCATCGGCCTGCAAGGCCTGGGCGGGTAGCGCGATGGCGTTGATGGTGAGGTCACGCCGGGCCAGGTCTTCTTCCAGCGTGACGCTGGGTTCGGCATGCACGGCAAAGCCCTTGTAGCCGGGCGCGGTGTTGCGCTCGGTGCGCGCCAGGGCATATTCCTCGTGGTTCTTCGGATGCAGGAACACCGGAAAGTCGCGCCCGACCTGGGTGTAGCCCTGCGCCAGCAACTCCTGTGGCGTAGCCCCCACCACCACCCAGTCGCGGTCGCACATGGGCAGGCCCATCAGGGCATCGCGCACGGCACCGCCGACCAGGTAGGTTTTCAAGGCTTGAGCCGATACGGCTCTTCGAAGTCCAGGAAGTCTTTTTCCGCCAACGCGCCTTCCACCCAGGCGGCCACACCGGGCAGTGCCAGCACCCGCTGCACGTAGTCGGCAACCGCTTGCGGCACAGGCAGCGCATAGGTTTTCAGGCGGGTGCAAATGGGCGCGAAGTAGGCATCGGCAATGCTGAAATCGCCAAACAGCATGGGCCCGCCATGCTGCGCCAGCAGCGCCGTCCACATCTGCACCAGGCGCTGCACATCGCTGCGCACAGCAGCCTTGTCGCGCCAGACCAGGGCGCCCACCTCGGGCAATGCGGCTTCGATGTTCATGGGGCAGTTGCCGCGCAAGCCGGTAAAGCCGCTGTGCAGCTCGGCGCAAATGCTGCGCGCGCGGGCACGGGCCGCCTTATCCTGCGGCCAGAGTTTCTTGTCGGGGAATTGCTCGGCCAGATATTCGGCGATGGCCAGGGTGTCCCAGATGGCGAGTTGCCCATCCAGCAGCACCGGCACCTTGGCGGTGGGGGCCAGCGCCGACATGGTCGTCTTGAATTGGGAGCCCGCGTCAAAGGAGTCGAAACGCACCACCACTTCCTCGAAAGGGATGCCGGCCTGGCGCAGCAGCACCCAGGGGCGCATGGACCAGGACGAGTAGTTTTTGTTGCCTACGAACAGCTTGAGCATAGGGTTACCCTTCATAAAAGCACCATGCTAAACCAAGCCGAGCAATCCCGCGCCGGGCCGCCGCAAGCGGGATTGGCCCCCTTGGGGGGCAGCGCACTACGCGTAGCGAGAAGCGTGGGGGCAATATCTCATGGGAGCTCGGTACTGGTGTCGGGTGCAGATAGCTCCAGCGGCCCCACCGTCCCGAGGCGCGCCTTGAGCGACTGCGGCTGCCCGCTGATCAGGGCGGCGTAGTTGGTGGTGTTGGACAGCACTTTCTTGACGTAGTCGCGGGTCTCGTTGAACGGGATGTTTTCGGCCCAAATGGCCGCTTCCAGCACCGGGCCGTTGCGCCAGCTGCGCGGCCTGCCCGGGCCGGCGTTGTAGGCCGCTGCCGCCAGGGGCATGGAGCCGCCAAAGGAGTCCAGCAACAGCTTGAGGTAGCCGGTGCCGATGGCGATGTTGGTGTCGCGGTCCGTGATCTGCTGGGGCTGGAAATCGGTCATGCCAATTTTTCTGGCGGTCCATTTGGCGGTGGCTGGCATCACCTGCATCAGGCCGGACGCGCCCACGCCGGAGCGGGCATCCGTGATGAAGCGGCTTTCCTGGCGGATCAGGCCGTAGACATACGCCGGGTCGATGCCGATTTGCTTGCCGCGCGCCAGCACGGCGTTCTTGAAAGGCATGGGGAAACGGGTCTCAAAATCGATCACGCCCTTGGTGCGGTCGCTGCTGTTGATGCAGCGATCCCACACCTCGGCCAGGCAGGCGCGCTCGGCGGCCGCCAGCAGGCCCCGGTCATCCATGCCGCCGCGGTCATGCAAGCTGATGCTGTAGTTCCACTCGCGCACACCTTCGGCACGCAGGCCGATCTGAATGGCGTAGAGCGCGCGGTTCAGGCCGGGGTTGTTGCGGGCGGAATCGCGCTCTTCGGCCGTCAAAGGCGCAGGACGCTCGGGCACGCTGATGCGCCGGCCCACTTCGTCCAGGGCCAATTGCTCGTAAAAGCCGCGCACACCGGCAATGCTTTGCAACAGTGCCAAGGCCTCGCCACGCGTGCTTTCGGAGTCAGCCAGCGCCAGCTGCGCCCGGGCATGCCAGTAAACCCAAACCGGCTCGGCCGCCATGGACGACGGCATGGCGGTGATGGCCTCATGCACCATGCTCCATTTGCCGGCGCGCAGGGCCGCGCGCACGGCCCAGGCCAGATGGTCTTCGTGCATGTGTTTGAACTGGCCCTGGGCAAAGTACCCAACCGCGTCATTCGACATCCGCATGGCGGCGCGCTTGCCGATCACGCCCCAGATCCAGCTGCGCTCTTCCTGCGTGAGCTGGGCGCGCCAGCGCAGGTGGTCGACCTCCACTGCCGCCGCCTCCGGGTCCAGGTAGGCCAGGCGGATGAGTGCCAGCGAGACCAGTTCCCGTGTTTTGGGACGCAGGGCGGTGAGCTTGTCGTTGAGGTACTTGGCCGGGCTGGCGTAGATCTCGGCCACGTTCTTGACCCAGCCGTCACTCAGAAGGCCCACGGCCTGGGTGGCCACGCGCAGACGGTCGTTCTCAAAGCCCAAACGGGCACGCGGCCACACCGCTGCAAACTGAATGGAATGGTCCTTGACCAGTTGCTCGGCAGCGGCGGCGCAGCCCTCGTCGGCTTCCTTGAGCGAAAGCCAGTTCTGCAGCACCGCGGCATTGACGTCGGTGGCATGGGCCAGGTGCTCGGCCAGCAAGCCGTAGCAGGCCAGCGATTTGTCATCGCCCATGCGGTATTGGGGGTAGTCGCGGTTGAAAGCGCCCCAGTCCCGGTTGCGCCCCAGCTGCAGCAGCCATTCGGTGCGCAGCCTGTCTTCCTGGTAGGTCCCGCTGTAACGGTTGAAAAATTCCTGCACCTCGCTGGCGCTGGCCTGGTCCAGCCGCGCGGACAGCTCCCAATAGGCGCCCCAAGGCTCCAGGATGTAGCCGCGCACCTGGGGCAGCAGGCTGCTCAGGCGCTTGTGGTCACGCGCTTTATAGGCTTGTGCCATGTCGGTAATGGCTTCGTCGTAACGGCTGCTGTCACGCCCCTGGGCGTGGCTGGCGGAGAGGGACGCAAAGAAGACACAGGCCGCAAGGACCAACGGTGTCAGAATGGCTGAAAACTGCATGTGGTGATTATGGACAACTCAGAACAAGCACTTGAGAAAAAGGCCCTAAGGGCCGCCCTGATTGAACAACGCAACAGCCTGCCCGACCGGCGACAGCGGGAAGACCTTTTGCAGCGGGTGATGCGCATCTGGCTGGTGGGCCGGCCCGAAATCGTGATCGGGGCCTACTGGCCGATCAAGGGCGAGTTCGACCCCCTGCCCGCCCTGCACCGCTGGAAGGAAGACGGCGAGCTGCTGGACCAGCCCCAACCGCGGCGCATCGGCCTGCCGGTGGTCAACAAAGAAACCCGCACCATGACCTTCCACGCCTGGTACCCGGGCTGCCCGATGGAAGAAGATGCCTATGGCATTCCCAAACCCAAAGACACCGAAGTCATTGTTCCCACCCTGGTGTTTGCGCCCTGCGTGGGCTACGGAGCTGGCGGCTTCCGTCTGGGGTATGGCGGCGGCTTTTACGACCGCATGCTGGCCGAACTCAACCCCAAGCCGTTTTCGGTGGGGCTGGGCTTTGGCATCGGCTTTTTGCCGGACTTCGAGCCGGAACCGCATGACATGCCGCTGGACGCCATCCTGAACGACTACGGCGCGGTCTGGCCGGTGTGAGGGCGGCGCCTTGCGCGGCTGCGCCCTGTCAGGGCGCCTGCATCAGGGCGCGGGCGTCTGCTTCGTAAGTCTGCAGGGTTTTCACGAGGTGGGCCTTTTGTACCACCGTGCTGCTGTTGTGAACCGCAGCCACCGCTGCGCAGGCGGATTGGGTGATGGCGTCGTGGTACTGGCGCGAAGCCGCATCGGGCGAGGCAGTGGCCCGGTCAAACAGGCCCGACAGCTCGGCCTGGGCGGCGGCGGCGGGCAACTGGCCGTTGCGCACACGGGCCAGGGTCTGCAGGCTGTCCTGCTGGCGCCGCAGCATTTCCTTTTGCAGCATGTTCGCGTCGTAGCCGGAAGCGGCCATGTGGGTGCGAATCATCTCGCGCTGGCCCGGCTCCAGGCGGCCGTAGAACTGCTCACTGCGCTCCACCACCTGCTGGCTGCGCCGCTCCAGCCGCTCGGCGGGCGAACGTTCCAGCCACTCCTCGCGCCACTTCTGGTTGCGTTTTTTGAACTCGGCATCGATATGCAGCATTTGCGCCGGCTTGAGACTGGTCGCCAATTGCGCCAGGGCCGGTGCCAACTGCGTGGCGGGTGCCTGCAGGCGCTGGCGCACAAAGTCCCAGACCGAGCAGACCTGATCGGAGCTGATCTCGCGGGTGGCGGCGGGCTGCAGGTTCTTCAGCAACTCGGCCAGCTGGGGCAGTTCCTGCTTGCGGTGCCAGGCCTGCAGCTCCTGCAAACTCTGCTTGAAGGCGTAGCTTTGCGGGCCGTCAAAATCGAAATAGGAGTCCAGCCAGTAATAGACCAGCGTGGGCGCGTGGGTGTAGGCTAGGCGGTTGGTGCTGCAGCCGAGCAGGGTCAGGCAGACGAAGGCGGCGCCGATAATAGCGAGCAAGCGCCTAGCGGCACGTTCAGAATTTCGCATCAAGAGGAAGAGCCAACATGATTTCCAACAACAACGCGCCAAGCAGCACCATGCCGATCGACGTGGTGATTATGGCGGCCGGCAAGGGCACGCGCATGAAAAGCGCCTTGCCCAAGGTCTTGCACCGCATCGGCGGGCGCGCGCTCCTGCAGCATGTGCTGGACACGGCCGCCAGCCTGCAGGCGCGCAAGGCGGTGGTAATCACCGGGCATGGCGCCGCCCAAGTGGAAGCGGCCTGCGAGGCCTCTGCGACTGCCGGATTCGCCCTGGAGTTTGCCCGCCAGGAGCCGCAACTCGGCACCGGCCACGCGGTGCAACAGGCGCTGCCCGCGCTGGCCGATGACGGCGTGGTCGTGGTGCTGTCGGGCGATGTGCCGCTGACACGCGCAGACACCCTGTTCCAGCTGATTGCGGCCAGCGGCGGCAACAAGCTGGCCCTGCTGACCCTGGAAATGCCGGACCCCACCGGTTACGGGCGCATAGAACGCGCGTCTAACGGCGACGTCAAAGCCATCGTCGAGCACAAGGACGCCAGCCCCGCGCAGCGCGCCATCCACGAGGTGTACAGCGGCATCATGGCCGTGCCGGCGGCCGCACTCAAGCGCTGGCTGGCGCGCCTGGACAACCAGAATGCCCAGGGCGAGTACTACCTGACCGACATCGTGCGCTTTGCTGTGGCCGACGGCGAGCATGTGGTGGCCCACAAGATCAGCGACGCGGTGCAAGTGGCTGGCGTCAACAGCCCGGTGCAACTGGCCGAACTGGAGCGCGCCTACCAACGGGGCGTGGCGCTCGGCCTGATGGAAGAAGGCGTGCGCCTGGCAGACCCGGCACGCCTGGATGTGCGCGGTGACCTGCGCTGCGCGCACGACGTGAGCATTGATGTGAACTGCGTCTTCATGGGCCAGGTGCATCTGGGTGAAGGGGTCAGCATCGGCGCCAACTGCGTGATTGCCAATGCGGTGATCGGGGCCGGCGCGGTGATCCACCCCTTCACCCACATTGACGGCGAAAAGCTCGGCGTGACGGTGGGCGCGGGCTCGCTGATCGGCCCGTTTGCGCGCCTGCGCCCCGGCGCAGAGCTGGGCGAAGAGGTGCACATCGGCAACTTTGTCGAGGTCAAAAACTCCACCCTGGCCCGGGGCGCCAAGGCCAACCACCTGGCCTACCTGGGCGACGCCACCGTGGGCGAGCGCGTCAACTTCGGTGCCGGCAGCATTACCGCCAACTACGACGGCTCCAACAAGCACCGCACGGTGATTGAGGCCGATGTGCATGTAGGCAGCAACTGCGTGCTGATCGCCCCGGTGACGCTGGGTGCCGGCGGCACCGTGGGCGGCGGCTCCACCATCACCAAGGACACACCGGCCGGGTCTTTGAGCGTGGCACGCGGCAAGCAGGTGTCTATCGCTAACTGGGCGCGGCCGCAAAAAACCGCCAAGCCCTGAGGCGGCGGGTGGGGCGGTTTCAAGCCGGCTGCAAGGGCAGCTCCGCGCCGAATTTGCTGCGCTTGATGCTGAAAAAGGTTTTGACGTTGCGCACATTGGCATCGCCATTGAAAAGCCGCTGCGCCAGGGCCTGGTAAGCCGGCATGTGGGCGGTGTGTACCACCAGCACAAAGTCCGGCCCGGGCGAGACGCGGTAGCACTGCTGCACGGCCGTATCGTCCTGCACGCGGGCTTCAAAAGCAGCCAGGTCTTCGGCGCTTTGCCGGTCCAGCGTGATTTCCACAATTGCACTCAGGCCGTGGCCCAGGGTCCGGGCCAGCTTTTCGGGGTTGAGGATGGCAATCTGGCGCTCGATCAAGCCGGCCTCGCGCAGGCGCTTGATGCGCCGCAGGCAGGTGGGCGCGGAGGTGTGTACCGCCTGCGCCAGGTCCTGGTTGCTGAGCGAGGCATCGCGCTGCAACTGGGTGAGGATTTGCAAATCCATGGCGTCAATGTCTATTTCTTTCATAATTTTTTATAAATTGGTTTTTTATTTCATATCAATGCGTGATTGAAATTTTCATTCATTAATTTGTAAAAATCAATCGCTTATTTCTCTACCGCAGTCCTACCATCGCTGCATCAAGCCTTTTTTGGAGTGTGCGTATGTGTGGCATCGTCGGCGCGGTATCGACCCGCAATATTGTTCCCGTGCTGGTTCAGGGCCTGGAGCGGCTGGAGTACCGGGGTTACGACTCCTGCGGCGTGGCCGTCTATGCGCAAGACGACAAGCCCGGCCTGCGCCGCGCCCGCAGCACCTCCCGCGTGGCCGAACTGGCCGAGCAGGTGGCCAGCACCCATCTGGAAGGCACGCTGGGCATTGCCCACACCCGCTGGGCCACGCATGGCGCACCGGCGGTACACAACGCGCACCCGCATTTCAGCCACGGCACGGGGGCTGAAGCTGCAGCCACGGCCGACGCTAACGGCGAGAGCGCCCCCGCCAGGCCGGGCCGCGTGGCCCTGGTGCACAACGGCATCATCGAAAACCACGACGAACTGCGCGCCCTGCTGCAGGCCCGCGGCTATGTGTTCACCAGCCAGACCGACACCGAAGTCATTGCCCACCTGATCGACAGCCTGTACGACGGCGACCTGTTTGAAGCGGTGAAGAGCGCCATCGCGCAGCTGCACGGCGCCTATGCGATTGCCGTGTTCTGCAAGGACGAACCCCACCGCCTGATAGGCGCCCGCGCCGGCTCGCCCCTGATTCTGGGCGTGGGCAAGGACGGGCAAGAGCACTTTCTGGCCAGCGACGCCATGGCCCTGGCCGGCGTGACCGACCAGATCGTCTACCTGGAAGAAGGCGATCTGGTGGACATGCAGCTGGGCAAATACTGGTTGTTTGACAAGCAGCACAAAGCGGTTCCCCCGACCCAGCGCCCGGTGAAAACCGTGCTGGCCCACAGCGGTGCGGCCGAACTCGGCCCCTACCGCCACTACATGCAGAAGGAAATTTTCGAGCAGCCACGCGCCATTGCCGACACACTGGAAGGCGTGGAAGGCATCACGCCCGAGCTGTTTGACCTGCAGATGAACCACCAGCCCGGCGCCAACGCCGCGCGCGTCTTTGCGCAGATTGATTCGGTGCTGATCCTGGCCTGCGGCACCAGCTACTACAGCGGCTGCACCGCCAAGTACTGGCTGGAAAGCATTGCCAAAATCCCCACCCAGGTGGAAGTAGCCAGCGAGTACCGTTACCGCGACTCGGTACCCAACCCCAACACCCTGGTGGTAACCATCACCCAAAGCGGC
>CANCER010000021.1 GCA_947375135.1 Comamonadaceae bacterium
TTGCAAATCACCATGACTCTGATAGTTTTGGCAGAGCAGGAAGTTTCAATTTCTGTGAGATCGGCAATTGAGGCTGGTCTCACATTTTATTGAAATATGATTGATTTTATTGGTAGTGAATTTCAACTTCTTCTGAGAACCTACAGATGCGCAACCACGCCCGGTTATGTCCCCGCCACAGCGCGACAGTTGCGATCAGGAACGCGGCTTGATGTTCTCCGGGTCGTACAAGGCGCCGTAACCCACCGCCTCCACGGTGACCGGATAGATATCCTCAAAGTACTGGACCTGCAGCTGACGACCCACCTGGCAGTAGTCATAGGGCAGATAGGCCAGCGCAATGTTCTTGCCAATGGTCGGGCCAAAGGCGATGCTGGTGGTGTAGGAGCGGCGGCCCTGTGCGTCGATCAGCGTGGCACCGGTGGCCGGGTCCATCACCGCCAGATTGCCCAGCGGATAGCGTGCCACACCCTGGCTGTCGAGGTTGTGGTCCATGGTCAGCGTGCACAGCATGGCGGGCTGGTGCGCGCGCTCGCGGAAGGCCAGGTGCGCAGCCTTGCCGTGGAAGTCGGCGGCCTTGACCTTGGGGCGGGCCAGGTCGGCTTCGAACAGGTTGTACTCGGTCAGCAGATCGCCGTTTTGCAGGCGCAGGCTCTTCTCCATGCGGCGGCTGTTGGCATAGGTTTCCACACCGACCGGGGTCACGCCCAGGGCGTAGAGTGCATCCCACAGGGCCAGGCCGTCCTCGTACTTGAAGTGCAGCTCCCAGCCCTGCTCGCCCACATAGGAAATGTGGAAGGCCAGCACCGGCACGCCGCCGACCTTCAGGTTGCGCAGGGCCGCAAACGGGAATGCCTCATTGGTCCAGGCCTCGGGCTCGTCGGCAATCTTCTGGATGGTGCTGCGGGCGTTCGGCCCCCACAGCCCCAAGCAGCCGTATACCGTGGTGGTGTCGGTAACAGAAACGTTGGCACCGCGGTCCTGCGCCATGCGGCGCACCCAGGTCAGGTCGCGGTGGCCGGCGTCGGCGCCGTCCACGATGCGGTAATGGTCGGTTCCCAAGCGCAACACGGTCAGGTCTGCGCGCACACCGCCCTTGGCATCCAGGAAGTGGGTGTACACACCCTTGCCCACGGGGGTGTCGCCACCCACCTTGGCCACGCAGATGTATTCCAGCAGCTCGGCCGCGTCCGGGCCCACCACATCCATCTCGGCAAAGTGCGAGACGTTGATCATGCCCACGTCTTCCGTCATCTTGAGATGCTCGGCGTTCGACACGCGCCAGAAATGGCGGTTGTCCCACTCGTTGGCGCGCACCGGCACCTTGTCGCCATAGACCTCGAACAAATGCTCGTTGCTGGCGTAGCCGTGCGCACGCTCCCAGCCACTCAGCTCCATGAAGTAGGCGCCCAGCGCCTTCTCACGTTCGTAGAAAGGGCTCTTGAAGATGCCGCGCCCGGCACTGTAGGGCTCGCGGTTGTGCACCGGCGGGTTGTAGATTTTGAAGGCGCCCTCGTAGCAGCGGTCGTGGATGTACTGCTCCTCCTGCTGGTAGGGGTAGAAGCGGGCCACGTCGATGCGGGCATGGTCTAAATGGGTGTATCCGTCGGTCATCCAGTCGGCCACGATCTTGCCCACGCCGGGCGCGTCTTTCACCCACACGGCTTCGGCGTACCAGAGGCCACGCACCTTGCTGGATTCGCCAATCGACGGGTTGCCGTCGGTGGTCACCTGCAGCAGGCCGTTGAACGAATATTTGTCGTCATAGCCCAGCTCGGCGAGTATGGGCGTGAGCTCCATGGCCCGCTCCAGCGGCGCCATGATTTGTTCCAGCTCCAGGTCGCGCTGCGAAGGGCTCAGGCGCGCCTGCTCTTTTTCGAGGATGTCGCGCGGGTGGCACATGCGCGGGTTTTTCTCTTCGTAATAGCCCCATTCGATCTGGCCGCCTTCGGGCGTTTTCGGGTCGCCCGTGTCACGCAGGTAAGCCGAGTTGCCCTGGTCGCGCAGCAGCGGGTAGCCGATGTCCTTGCCGGTGCCGGCAAATTCCAGATAGGGTTTGAAGAAGGTCAGCGGGTGGTCCACCGGCATGATGGGCAGGTCTTCACCGGCCATGTTGGCAATCAGGCGGCCCCACAGGCCGGCGCAGACCACCACGTAGTCGGCGGCAATAAAGCCCTTGGTGGTTTCCACGCCCTGGATGCGGCCGTTCTCAATGCGCAGGCCGGTGCAGGCGGTGTTGGCAAAGGATTGCAGCTTGCCGGATGCGATGGCAGCATCCACCAGCTCGCCCGCCACCATTTGGGAGCGGGGCTTGACCAGACCGGCATCCGGGTCCCACAGGGCGCCCTGGATCATGCTTTCTTCGAGCAGCGGGAACAGGGCCTTGGCCTCGGCCGGTGTGATCATCTTGACCCGGTTGCCAAAGGCCTTGCCGGAGGCCACGCGGCGCTTGAGTTCGACCATGCGTTCGTCGTCGCCCACACGGGCCACTTCGATGCCGCCTATGCGCTCGTAGCGACCCAGCTTGTCGTAGAAGTCGATGCTGTACTTGGTGGTGAAGATGGTCATCTGATCGTGCATCGTGTTGAAGCAGAAATCAGAGGCATGGGCGGTGGAACCCACGTCGGTGGGGACGGCAGACTTGTCGATGCCGACGATGTCGTCCCAGCCGCGTTCAATCAGGTGGTGCACCACCGAGGCGCCGACGATGCCGCCAAGGCCGATGATGACGACCCGGGCTCGTTCAGGAAATGTGGCCATGTGTGCGCTTAGCTCCTAGGGGGAATGGGAAGAGAGGGATATTGCCTGAAAGTGTATTCACCCTTGGGGGTGTCGGCGCCGTAATTGCGACTATCGTTTTCGCAATAACGGCGCTGGGAACTCGCCGCAACCTCAGGCTTTCATGTGCCGCAGCAGGCTGCGCAGCTTGGCCGGGCGTACCGGCTTGTGCAGCAGGGGCAGGTCTGCGCTGAGCACGGCCTGCAGGAAGGCTTCGTGCGTGTCGCCACTCATCAGGCAGGCGGGAATGGGCTGGCCGGCTGCAGTGCGCAGGGCCTGTATGCAGGCAATGCCGTCTTCTGCGGCACCGAGGTGAAAGTCGCTGAGGATCAGGTCCGGCACCCCGGTGTTGCGCAACTGCTCCAGCGCCCCGGCCAGCGAGGACGCCACATGCACCGTGCACCCCCAGGACTGCAGCAAGCCCTCCACTGCTTCCAGCGCCTGGAGGTTGTCTTCTATTATCAGCAGGCGCATGCCCCGGACATCGCCCGGCATCGCCTGCGCACGGGTGGCCGCACCGCGCGGCACCTTGGGCGCGGGGCTGGCTGCCTCCATCGCCAGGGAAAAGCGGCTGCCGCAGCCAGGCTGTGAGCGCAGTGCCACCGTATGCCCCAGCAGCGCGGCACTGCGCTGCACAATGTTCAGGCCCAGGCCCATGCCGAAGTTACGGTCTCCTGCGCGGTTGGTGAGCTGGTAAAACTCCTTGAAGATGTCTTCATGGTATTGGGGCGGGATGCCGATGCCACTGTCCCGGACCTCAATGCGCACATTCCGGCCCCCGTCCTGCGGGCGGCAGGCCACCAACACGGTGCCGCGCTCGGTGTAGCGAATGGCGTTGATCACCAGGTTGACCACGATGCGTTGCAGCAGACCGGCATCGCTGAAGGCGCACAGGCGGGTGGGCCGGATGACCAGGCGCAGGCCCTTGGCCTGTGCCACGCTCTCCAGTGCGCTGCGCACCGCGCCCAACAGCTCATTCAAATCCACCACGCTGATACGCACCTGCGTGCTGCCCGAGTCCAGACGCGACAGGTCCAGCAAGCCGTCCAGCAAATCCTGCATGGCCTGCACGGACACCTCCAGGTTGTCCACCAGCTGGCGCATCTGCGCATCCATGGGCAACTGGCCCATGCGCGCTACAAACATGCCCAGGGCGTGCGAGGGTTGGCGCAAGTCGTGGCTGGCGGCCGCCAGAAAGCGCGACTTGGCCAGGGTGGCCGTTTCGGCCTGTTCCTTCTTCAGGCGCAATTCCTGCGTCACGGTCTGTACCTGGCGCTCCAGGTCATCGCGGCTCCAGGCCAGACGCGTGGCCATCTGGTTCAGAAGGGCCTGCAGTTCATGCAGCGGGTCGTCCTGTGCCACCGCTTCCTCAATCGCAAAGTTGCCCCGCCCGATGCGCTTGACCATTCTGGAGATCCGCACCAGCGGCCTGACCACCCAGCTACCCAGCTGAAAGGCCAGCAGGCCGCCCAGCAGGATGCCGATGGCAGCAACCCATGTGGCAGTGAACAGGGCGTTGCGCTTTTTACCCTCCAGCTCCTCGCGCGACACTTCGATCATGGCACTGCCGAGCGCCAGGGGCTGTGCTGCCTTGCTTTGTTCGCCCGCGGAAAACAGATCTTCGATGGGCAGCACAGCGGGAACAATCTTTTCCACCCGCACATCTACCTTGCGCTGGCGTTGTTGTGCCGCATAGCCGGGGGCTGCCAGGGTCTCCCAGGTGGCGCTGGTCGGTGAACCGCTACTGGCCACGGCATCGCCCTTGGCATCAAAGACCCGAACCGCTTTGACGCCGGGCTCGCGCTGCATTTCCTGCACCACGCTTTGCAGGCTGACGGTGTTGCCTGAGAACAGGTCGTAGGCGCTGAAGATCGCGACCTGGTGCACCAGCAGGTCTACGCGTTGCTGGTGCGACGCCTCCAAGTCCTGCACCTGGTCTTGCCAGAAAATACTGACGGTGGTCACCACCACCAGCAACACCGGCAGGACCGAGGCCAGCGCCATGCGCGTGCGGATGCTGTGGGCTTTCACGACTTTTTCTCCAGCCGCCGCAGGCGTTCCACCAGGACTTTGGCATCCAGCGCCAGGCCCAGCGAATGGGCGACGTAGGCATTGACGGTGATACTGAAATCCAGCGGGTATTGGCTTGTCGGCAGGGCATTGTTTTGCAGAAACTGGCTTGCCATGGCGGCCAGTTGCACGCCGGCCTGCGTGGCGGTGCTGTGCACCGACAGCAGGGCCCCGGCCTTGACGTAGGCGGGCGAGAAGGCCATCACCGGTATCTTGGCGCGGTAACTGGTGAGCAGGATGTTGGACGCAGTGGACGGGTTGAAGGCGCTGCCGTCGGCCATTGCCAGCAGCACGTCCGCATCTTGCAACGCCGCGCGCAGGGGGCCTATCAAGGGTTGGCCCTCGGTGCAGGTGCCCTCGGACAGCTCCAGTCCTCGCGCGGACAGCGCAGCGGCGAACAGCGGCTGCTGGAGAACCGATTCCGGCCCCCACAGCACGCCGATGCGCCGTGCCGCCGGCAGGGCCAGGCGCAGCAGGTCGAGCTGGCGTCCCAGGGGCTGGTCCAGGTAGAGCGCCGCCATGGGGGACGGATTTTTACGGGAGCTGTCCTGCAATACGCGTTCAAACGCAATGCGGGGAATCAGCCCTGCCATGACCGCCGCTTTCAGGTTGCGGCTGCTCACCTGGCGCAAGGCGTCCGTGCCCAGGGTGACAATCAGCCGGGAATCGAAGCAGCTACGGCCCGTGTCTGCAAGGTCTGCCGTGCTCAGCTGGGCAATGTCCTGACGCGCCATGCCGCCGTGCACCAGCTCCTGCACCAGGCTGTCGGCAGCGTCCTGAAATGCCGGGGCCTGGTCGCTGCTGACGACGCACACCAGCAGGGCATGCGCCGGGCCCAGCAGGCCGAGCAGCCCCGCAAAAATCCCTATCCTGATCCAGGCTCCCAAGCGCTGCATGGGCGCGGCTTTAGTTTTCGAACTTCAGGGAAACCAGGGCGCCGCGATTGAAGTGAAACTTCCAGTCGCCATCCTGGTAAGGCTCACCCAGGTTCTGCAGCACCAAGGACAACTCCGCTTTTTTACCGGCGATGCGAAAGTCTTTGGCCAGGCGCAGGTCGGTGCGTTGCATGGAGAACAGCCACTCGTTGCCCGAGATGGACATCAGCGCCACATCATCGGCCAATTGGTGCATGGCTGACAGATGCCAGCCCTCGTCAAAGCTGTGCATCACGGCCAGGCTGGCGGCGTAGCGGGGAGCTTCGTGTGTCATGCGAAAGCGGGACACTGTGCTTAGCGTGTCGTAGACGTGGATGTGGGTCCAATTTTGCGACAGGTACACCCGCGTCGCAGGGGTGGGCTCCCAATTCAGCTGCAGTTCGATGCCGCTGATGCTGCTGCGCTGGGCGTTGAGACTGGCCAGCGGGTTGCTGCCGGGAACGATGTTCTCGGTGTGGCCTATGCCGTCGCTCACCAGTTCATCGAAGATGCGCACATCGCCGCGGAAACGGGATGCGTATGGAGCCAAGTGATAGCCCAGCTCGCTCGAAGACAATTTCTCAGAACGCAGGGTGCCGCTGTTGTAGGCGAAGTAGCCGGTGGCTTTCGTCCCGTCCACGGAGTAGTACTGGACCCGGCCGAACTTTTCAAACGCACTGGGTGGCCTGAAGCCGGTGGACATGCCCGCACGCAGGGTGTGGCCTGGCAGCAGGTGCCAGTTCAGCATCAGGCGTGGCGAAAGGGAGTCGCCGGCAATATCGCTGCGCTCGGCCAGGGCTCCGGCATTCAACAACAGGGCATCGCTCAGATGCCATTCGGCGCTGCCGAACAGGCGGTAAAAGTCGGTGCTGACGCTGCCGAGCTGGTCAAACTGGGTGGCCGAGACAATTTTTTCGCGCCGCAGTTCGCCGCCCCATACGCCGCGCAGCGACGGGCTGATGCGAACCGTGTGCTGCGCCGTCAGGGTATCTGCCGTCTCCTTCCCGCTGGCGTCCACTGTTGCCAGATAAAAGTCGGGTAATGCAGACCCCATGTATTCGAAACGATCCCGTACCGAGTGCTCGTTGTGTGAGGCGGTGAAGGACAGGTCCGCGGCCTCGTTGAGCGTATTGCGCCAATCCACCTGCAGAAATTGCGCGCCCATAAACCAGGGGCGTGCGGGGTTGCCCTCCGTATCCGTCACATCACCCCGCCCGGCATAGATGCCCAGGCCACCCGCGCGCAGATCCAGCTCGGCACCCCTCTCCAGCGCAAAGTGCGAGCTGAAGTTCATGCGCTCGGTATGATTTTTGCCAAATGCGCCTTGCAGACCATTGTCACTGACGCTGTCTGCGCTCAGGCGAAAGCTGGCATCTCCCGCAGTCCAACCGATACGCATGCCCACATCGGAGACGGCGTTTTCACCCCGGGTGACCTGTGCGGCAATACCTGTGGTTTCACGCACGTCGCGCGAGACAATGTTGACCACGCCCAGAAAGGCCCGTGCGCCATAGGTAGCGGAGTTGGAGCCGCGCAAGACTTCAATGCGCTCAATGTCGTCCAGTGCCAGCGTTTGCCAGCCTATGCCGGCCGAGCCCTGCAGCAAGCCGGAATACACCGAACGGCCGTCGACCTGCACCTGGATGCGGTTGGCCCAGTCATCGTTGCGGCCATGGTAGGTGGCCATGGGGGCGTCGGTCTCGAAGGACGAGGTGGTTTGAAAGCCGGGCACAAAACGCAACACATCGACGACGCCGCGCGCGCCGGTCAGGCGGATGAAGTCGCGGTCCAGGATGGTGACTGCGCCCGGCGTGTCTTCCAGCGTCTGGGCAATGCGGGACACCGAGATCACCGTGGGCACATCGGCCAGGTAGTCTGTCTCGGTCACGCCGGCACCTGCTGCTTGTGCGTACACGCAGGCCAGGGCCAGAAGAAATTTTGGATGAATCAAAGCACACTCCCTGAGGCGCCAGTGACGCCTTCCCATTTGTATCAATCCATTAAACCTCAGTCTGTGCCCGGTTGTGCGCAACAGGCCATGGCCTTCTGTATTTCAATGCCGTTGGGCAAAGGCCTGCATGTGGAAGGCCGCGTGCTCCGGCGTGTAGCGCATGGCGGGCGCGACCGGGCAGGCGCGCCGCGCCAGACAGCCGGACTGCATGCAGTCCGCACCCTGGCCGGAATGCAAATGGCTGGCGCAGGCATCGCGCAAAAAAGTGTCTCCGGTGTAAGCGCCCACCGGACAGGCCTGCAAGCAGGGTTGGCCGCTGCAGTGGGCGCAGAGGTCGGCCTGCATGCTCCGCGCAGGGCTGATGTGCGCTTGCACCGCCAGCATGTCTGCGTGGTCTGCATCCGGCCCGCTGCCGTGGCGCGCTGCGGGCAGCGCCAGCGCAAAGCGGTAGGCATGCCACAGGCCGTGCTCCGGGTGGATGCGCAGCATCATGCGGCTGGGTTGCGTGGCCTCCGCGCGGTCGGCCCAGCGCTGGAACGGGTGGTAGGGCGGGCCGGTGAAGGGGAACAGGGCCAGGCCGCCACAACGTGCCGCCAGTTCCTCGCCTATCGCGCGGCTCCAGCGGTCCAGCGGGTCGGGCAAGCCGTCGCTGTAAAACGAAGAGGCCTTGAAATACGGCCAGAAGCCCGAGCCGATCACGCCGACCATCCAGACGCTGGCGATGGGCTGGCCATCGGGCCGATGCGGCAGCTTGTCGTCGGTTGTGGGCGCAAAGCTGCCGCGCAGGTGCAGGCCGTGGAGCGAGAGGGCGGCTTGGAGATGCTGTGGCGTTGTCATGGACATGGACTCAGGGTGCCCGCATGCAGGGCGCGCCGGATGCCGTGGCCGTGACGATGGCCTCAAAAAACATATTGCCGTCGATGTCGTTGTTGACCGTGTTGTCGGTCTGGCTGAAGGCGACCGTCACCCCGTCTGCACCTGCGCTCAAGGCATTCTGTGTGGCCTCCGTGGCGGCGAGTTCTTTGGCGTGGACGATGGCTGCATCCACGCCGGCAAAGTCCTTGGGGCCACCCTTGGTGTAGAGGCGGAAGGTGCCGCGCACCGGCTGCGTCACCGTGATGTGGATGCGTTGGGACACCTCGCCCAGCACCGCGCCCACGGCGTTGGCGACTTCGGCGTAGGGCGGCACGCGCAGCTGCATGCCCAGCGCATCGGCCACGGCCGGGTAGTAGCTGGAGGCCGGCGCGCCCACGGCGACCAGCGGCATGTCGGGGGCGAAGCGCAGGGAGAAGACGGAGGCGGGTGCTGCAGTGGGTGGCGTTGTGGTGGTCTGGGCACTGGCTGCTGCCCCGGAGTTGGCGGCTGCATCGGCACTCACGATGGCCGTCGGCTTGTTGCTGCCGCTCGGGCTGCGGCCCTGCAGCGCCATTTGCGTCAGCAGTGCCGCCATGTTGCTGGCGCGGTCCTCGTTCATCTGCCCGGCGTCGTTCAGTCCGGCCTCGATCAGCTTCTGGCAGATGGTGGACAGCACCAGATCCACCACCTGGCGCGAGGGCCCCACGGCGTCGCCCAAGGTCCAGGTGCCCAGGCCGTACATGTAGCGCATCTGCCGCGCCCAGACCCGCGCGGCCAGCGTGGCCGCGTCTTGGCTCCAGTGTGTGGCCATGCCCAGCACATGCGCCGCATCGCTGGGCGTGAAGCCGCTGTAAATCGCCAGGCCCTTGCGCTCCAGCCGCGCCAGTGCGCGGGATAGCGGCCGGTCTTCGATATTGCTGCGCTCCAGATCCACCGGGCCCTTGGCCAGGCGCTCCCATGCGCGTAACTCGTCGTCCGGCAGGCGGCTGATCAGCGCCTCGTCGCTGTGCAGGCGCAGCGCAAAGCGGATCTGGCTGCCATGCGGTGATTCGTTCTGCTGGCGCTCCAGCACCGGCAAGACTTCGGGGTGCGCATGCGCCAGCAGGCTGATGGGCACCACGCGGCGCGGGCCTATGGCCAGGCCCTTGCCACCCAGAAAGCGCACCTCGCTGTCGCCGCCCAGGCCAATCGAATACACCTTGACCGCCTCCACCATGGGCCGCCAGTCGCCGATTAGGGCGCCGTCCACGCTCAGCTCGGGCCGCCCGTTGCGCACTACCGCAATATCCGTGGTGGTGCCGCCCATGTCGGCGACGATGGCGTTTTGCACACCGCTCAAGGCGCAGGCACCGATCACGCTGGCCGCCGGGCCACTGAGCACCGTGCCCACGGGCCGTGCCAGCGCACTGGCCGCATTGATCAGCGTGCCATCGCCCTTGACGATCATCAGCGGAGCGTCGATTTTGCGCAGATGCAGCGTGCGCTGCACCGAATCAATCAGCGCCTTCACATGCGTGATCATGCGGGCATTGAGCGCCACCGTCATCGCCCGGCGCGGCGCGCCCAGACTCGACGCCAACTCATGGCCGCAGGTGACCGGCTTGTCGGTGAGCGCCGTGACCCATTCGCGCAACTGCAACTCATGCGCCGGATTGCGCACCGCAAAACTGGCAGAAATCGCGAAGGCAGAAACGCGCGGCGCGTTTTTCAAAATGCCGGCTTTTGAAGCCTCTTCATCCAGCGGCGTGATGGCGTTGCCCCCCGCATCGTGCCCGCCCGGCAGCGACACAATCGCCTCCGCCCCCAGCAGCTCCACCATCCCGCTGGCCTTGATCTGCGCCGCGTCGTAACCGGCCAGCAGCACGCACACGGGCGAGCCCTTGCCCTCAACCACCGAGTTGGTGGTCAGCGTGGTGGACAGTGAAACCAGCGCCACCCGGTCTAGCGCCGCCTGCGGCAACTTGTCCAGCGCCCCGTCAATGCCGACCGCCAGATCAAAGCGCGTCGTCAAACTCTTGGCCGCCGCGATGACCTGTTTGCGGTCGTCCAGCAACACCGCATCGGTAAACGTGCCGCCGGTGTCTATGCCGAGAAAGTAGTGTTGGGACATGGGTGTGGTGCTTATAGGTTAGCTGGCATGAAGCCCAGCGATGCGCAGCGAGCGTACGCGCGAGTGGAAGTTGCGATGCGAAGCGAGCGGCTGTTGGGCTTCGGTTGTTGGATGCCCCAACGCCATGGGGAGAGCGCCGAGCAGCGCAGCAGCGGGCGGAGCAGGCTGGCGCATGTTTGAGGCGCAGCCGAGTTTGCGCCAGACCCGCCTGCTGTGAGCAGCGCAGGGAACCCCGCAGGGGCGCTGTCCCGGCTCGCCTTTTCTTGGGCTACTTTCTTTTGGCGAAGCAAAAGAAAGTAGATCGGCCGCCGGGCCGAGACCCGGCTTGCCACCGGAGCCAGCCCAGAGGACAAAGAGGGACCTAAGACCCCGCCTCACACAACCACTTAAACAAATACTCCGCAAAGCTACGCCGCACCGTAATCTCAAACGAAGTCTCCGCCTGCAAGCAATACAGCACCACATTCGCCTTGGAAATATGCGACTGCGCCAAGGAGCCATCCGGGAAAGACCGCGCATGCAAATCCAAAGGACATCCGCGAGAAATCAGATCCGCAGCAGCAGCCCCTTGCAGGGAAAAAGTCGTGTTGCCACTTCCCACCTGCACCACCGAGAAATGCTTCCCGGCAAGCGCAGCCCGCAAGGCAGCTTCAATCGCATCACCAGTGCCGGCAGCCGTCTTCAACAACCATTCATCCGGCCCAAGCCAGAACAACTGCCGCTGATTTCCCACACTTGCGGTATTCGCAACCACAGGCAAGGCCAGTCCGGTGGACACAAACACCGCTTTGGCAAACGCCGGGTCCGCAGCATCGCCGCGCAGATTCAGCATATCCAGCAAACCAATCTCATCAAGCAGACAGCTACGTCCATCGACAACCAGTTCGCGCTTGCCCAAACGCGCAATATTCACCAAGGGAGTTTCAAGCGTCACATTAGTCATGGTGGTGTTTTCCTTCCGGGTCATAGAAGACAGGGCTGGCAATCGTGGCGGCCACATGGCGTCCATCTGCTAGCGCCGCGTAAATCTTCTGGCCCATTTTGTGTTGACCGTCACGCACCACCGCCATGGCGATGGAGCGGTTCAGTGTGGGGCTGTAATAGCTGGAGGTCACGTGGCCGATCATGGGCACGGAGTGGGTCACCGTGGGCGTGGCCGTGATCTGCGCCAGCGCGGTGAGCTGCGCGCCTTCGGGCAACACGGTTTGCGCATCATCGGTGAGCAGGCCGACCAGTTGCTTGCGTCCCTTGCCCTCACCGCCGGCAGTGTGGCTGCGTGACAGCGATCTGCGGCCCAGGAAGTCCTTGGTCTTGGAGACCATGCCGCCCATGCCCAGATCGTGCGGCGTGATCGAGCCATCGGTGTCCTGGCCCACGATGATGTAGCCCTTCTCGCCGCGCAGCACGTGCATGGCTTCTGTCCCGTAGGGCGTGATGTTGAACTCCGCGCCTGCCGCCATCAAGGCCTTCCAGACATGGGCGCCGGCATTGCTGGGTACATTGATTTCAAACGACAACTCGCCCGAGAAGCTGATGCGCATGATGCGCGCTTTCACATCCGCCACCGTGCCTTCGCGGTAGCTCATGAAGGGGAAGGCTTTGACAGACAGGTCCACGTCCTTGCACAGCTTCTCCACCACGGCGCGGCTCTTGGGGCCGACCACCGCAAAGGTGCTCCACTGGTCGGTGACCGTGGTCATGTAGACCTTCATGTCCGGCCACTCGGTCTGCACCCAGCGCTCCATCCAGGTCAGCACGCGCGCCGCGCCGCCGGTGGTGGTGGTCATTAGGAAGCGGTCTTCGGCCAGGCGCACGGTCACACCGTCATCAAACACCATGCCGTTTTCGTCCAGCATCAGGCCGTAGCGGGCCTTGCCGACTTCCAGCTTGAGCCAGGGGTTGGTGTAGAGCCAGTTCAGCAGTTTCGCGGCGTCCGGGCCCTGGATGTCGATCTTGCCTAGCGTCGATGCATCCATGATGCCGACGCCCGAGCGCACGGCCAGCACTTCGCGGTTGACGGCGGCGTGCATGTCCTCGCCCGCCTTGGGGAAGTACCAGGGGCGCTTCCACTGGCCCACGTCTTCAAACGGGGAGCCGGCGGCCACGTGCGATGCGTGGGCGCTGGTCTTGCGCTCCGGGTCGAACAGCTCGCCGCGCTCCAGTCCCGCAAACAGGCCGAAGCTGATGGGCACGTAGTTGGGGCGGAAGGTGGTGGTGCCGACCTGGGGAATCGTGCGCCCAAGAGCCCGTGCCGCCAATGCCATGCCGTTGATATTGCCCAGCTTGCCCTGGTCGGTGCCAAAGCCCATGGCGGTATAGCGCTTGATGTGTTCGATGGATTCAAAGCCTTCGCGGATCGCCAGCTCGATGTCGGCAGCACCGACGTCGTTTTGCCAGTCGACAAAAGCCTTGGCGCGGCGTGACACCTTCTCGCCGGTCTCGGCAATCCAGAAAGCAGCGATGGCCTCGTTGCTGGGCTCGACCACGGTGTGGCGGGACTCAGCGGCCGCAAAGCCGGCCTTGGTGGCAGCGGCTGCTCCGGCGCGCACGGCTTCGTCCATGGTATGGGCCAAGGTGCCGGTGGCGTTGCAGGCACCGACGCTGAACTGATTCGGCATCGATGCACCCGGCTTGAAGCATTCCAGCGCCTCGCTCCACAGGGCTTTGCCGCCGCTGTGCGAATACAAATGAATGGCAGGGTTCCAGCCGCCCGCCATGCCGACGGCATCCACGCTGAGGGTGCGGCGCTGCCCGTTGGCCTTGTCGCCCACCTGTTGGCACACCGTGACCGAGGTCACCATGGCACCGCCATCGGCCTGCACCGGCACATAGCCGCGCAGCACTTCGATGCCGGCCGCATGCGCCTTCTGCGCCGTGCCGCCTGCAACCGAGTGGCCGGCACGCACATCGACCACGGTCACAGAAGCACCGGCCGCTTTGAGCGTCAGCGCATCGGCATAGGCCGTATCGTTGTTGGTCAGCAGCGCAATCTGCTTGCCCACCAGCACGCCATACAGCTGCGCGTAATCGGCCAGGGCGCTGGACAGCATGATGTTGGGCAGGTCGTTGTTGCTGAACACCATGGGGCGCTCATGCGCACCGGTGGCCAGCACCACTTGGCTTGCGCGCACGCGCCACAGGCGTTCGCGAAAGCCCTTGCGTGCGCTGAGCGGCAGATGGTCGGTGAGCGACTCGCGGATGGTCAGGAAGTTGTGGTCGTGGTAACCGAACACCACGCCGCGCTTGATGATCTTGACGGTCGGCAGGGTCGCCAGTTCGGCCTCGGCCTTCTTCACCCATTCAGAAGCGCTGATGCCGTCGATCGTGCCCAGCAGGCGGTGCGCCGTGCCACCCAGCGTGCTTTGCAGCTCGGCCAGGATGACGCGGGCGCCACTGCGGCCTGCGGCCAGGGCTGCTGCCAGACCGGCCACACCGCCGCCGGCCACCAGCACATCGCAATGGGTGTTCTGGTGGATGTAGCGGGCGGTGTCTTCCACTTCAGGAGAAGCCCCCAGGCCGCCGGACTTGCGGATGATGCGCTCGTAAAACATCCAGGCCTTGGCCGGCCACATGAAGGTCTTGTAATAGAAACCGGCCGGGAACAGGAAGGAGAAATTGCGGTTCAGGCTCAGCGCCCGGCTGAGCGCGTTCGGCCAGGGATTGACGGCCTCGGATTGCAGGCCTTCGTACAACTCGACCTCAGGCATCTTGGCATTCGGAATCGTGTCCTTGCCGGACTCCAGCTGCACCAGGGCCGAAGGCTCCTCGATGCCGCTGGTGATGATGCCGCGCGGGCGGTGGTATTTCCAGGAGTGACTCAGCACGCTCTCGCCGGCAGCCAGCAGGGCGGAGGCCAGGGTGTCGCCCTGGAAGCCGCTGTAGCTGCGACCGTTGAACTGGAAGGAAACCTTCTTGGTGCGGTCAATGCGCGCACCCAAGGTGTTGATACGGTTGGCGGTCACGCTTGACCTCCTGTCGTGTTGGCGTCGGATGCGGGCGCATCGGGGTTCTCACCGACCTTGTAAAACTTGCTGAATTGGTAGGTCACGGTGTGGCGCTCGGCGTTGAACCAGCGGCGGCAACCGGCTGCATGCAGCCACTGTTCGCGGTGCACACCCTTGGGGTTCTTGCGCATGAAGAGGTAGTCGCCCCACTGTTCGTCGGTGAGGGCATCGGTGTCCAGCGGGCGCGCGATGTGCGCTTCGCCGCCGCAGGAGAATTCGCTTTCGGCGCGGGGGCCGCAATAGGGGCAGGTAATTTGAAGCATCTTTATGTTCTCAATGGGCGACGGCGGCAGCGCCGTGTTCGTCGATGAGGTGGCCGCTGGTGAAGCGGTTCAGCGAGAAGGCCGCGTTCAACGGATGCGGGTTGTCCTGCGCCATCGTGTGCGCCATGACCCAGCCCGAGCCCGGTGTGGCCTTGAAACCGCCCGTGCCCCAACCGCAGTTGAAGTACAGGCCCTTGATATGCGTCTTGCTGATGATGGGGCAGGCGTCCGGTGACACGTCCACAATCCCGCCCCACTGGCGGTTCATGCGTACACGGCGGAAGATGGGGAACATCTCGCAGATGGCCTGCAGCGTGTGTTCGATGACGGGGAAGCTGCCGCGCTGGCCGTAGCCTACGTAGGAGTCGATGCCGGCGCCAATCACCAGGTCGCCCTTGTCGCTCTGGCTGACATAGGCGTGGATGGCATTGCTCATGATCACGGTGTGGACGACGGGCTTGAGTGGCTCGGACACCAGGGCCTGCAGCGGATGGCTTTCCAGCGGCAGGCGGATACCGGCCATGTCGGCCAGCACGCTGCTGTGGCCGGCGGCCACTACACCGATCTTCTTGGATTTGATGGTGCCGCGCGAGGTCTCGATGCCCACGATCTGATCCCCTTCGCGCTGGAAGCCCACCACTTCGCAGTTCTGGATGATGTCTACACCCAGACGGTCTGCCGCGCGGGCAAAGCCCCAGGCGATGGCATCGTGGCGTGCCACACCGCCGCGCGGCTGGAAGGACGCGCCCATGACGGGGTAGCGCAGCGAGTGCTGGTTCATGATCGGCACCCTCTCGAACACCTGGGCCGGTGTCAGCACCAGGCCGTCCACGCCGTTGAGGCGGTTGGCATTGACCCGGCGCTCGATGTCACGCATGTCCTGCAAGGAGTGGCCCACGTTCATCACGCCGCGCTGGCTGAACATGGTGTTGTAGTTCAGGTCCTGCGACAGGCCTTCCCATAGTTCCATGGCTTTTTCATACAAGTGGGCCGACTCGTCCCACAGGTAGTTGGAGCGCACGATGGTGGTGTTGCGCGCCGTGTTGCCGCCGCCGAGCCAGCCGCGTTCCACGACCGCGATATTGCGCATGCCGTGTTCCTTGGCCATGTAGTAGGCCGTGGCCAGGCCGTGGCCGCCGCCACCGACGATGATGGCGTCGTACTCGCGTTTGGGGGCCGGGCTGCGCCACTGCTTCTGCCAGTCCTCGTGGTAGGACATGGCGTTGCGGGCCAGGGAAAAAATTGAAAAGTTACTCATATTGTTTCTTTAGCATTCAATAACGTTGACCGCTAATCCCCCGCGGCTGGTCTCTTTGTATTTTGTCATCATGTCACGCCCGGTATCGCGCATCGTCTTGATGACTTGGTCCAGCGATACAAAATGCGTGCCATCGCCGCGCAGCGCCATGCGTGCCGCGTTCAGGGCCTTGATGGAGCCCATGGCATTGCGTTCGATGCAGGGGATTTGAACCCGCCCGCCGACCGGATCGCAGGTCAGGCCCAGGTTGTGTTCCATGCCGATTTCGGCGGCGTTCTCTACCTGCTTCGGTGTTCCACCCATGACGGCGGCCAGACCGGCAGCGGCCATGGAGCAGGCTACGCCGACCTCGCCCTGGCAGCCGACCTCTGCGCCACTGATGGATGCGTTTTCCTTGTAGAGCTGGCCAATGGCGCCGGCGGTCAGGAGAAAGTCGCGAACGCCTTTCTGGTTGGCACCGGAGATGAAGTTCAGGTAGTACTGGATGACCGCCGGAACGATGCCGGCCGCACCATTGGTGGGCGCCGTCACGACGCGGCCACCGGCGGCGTTTTCCTCGTTCACCGCCATGGCGTAGACGTTGACGAAGTCCAGGATGGTGAGCTGGTCGCGCAGCGCCTGCTCGGGATGGGCACTTAAGCTCCGGTGCACCTCGGGCGCGCGGCGCTTGACCAGCAGATTGCCGGGCAGGCGCCCCTCGGTGCGGATGCCGCGCTCAATGCAGCCCTTCATGGCGGCCCAGATGCGGTCCAGGCCGGCGTCCACGTCTGCGTCGGTGCGCCAGGCGTGCTCGTTGGCGCGCATCACCTGGGCAATTGACAGGCCGGTGCCGGCGCAAATGCCCAGCAGGTCGTCGCCGCTGGAGAAGGGGTATTTCACCTTGGTCGGGTCGGAGACGATGACCGGGCCGTCCATGGGCGAATCCGCCTCTTCCTGCGACACCACAAAGCCGCCGCCCACCGAGAAGTAGCGGCGCTCGGTCAGCACCGTACCGTCCGCTGCAAAGGCGACAAACTTCACACCGTTGGAGTGGTAGGGCAGGGCCTCGCGGCGCAGGAAGGTGAGGTCGTTCTTTTCGCTGAAGGGCAGCGGGTGCGAGCCCGCCAGCAGGATCTTGCCGTCATGGCGCATGTGCTTCAAGCGCGGCTCTATGGTGTCCGGGTCAATCGCATCGGGCATCAGCCCTTCCAGACCCAGCATCACCGCCTTGTCGGTGCCGTGGCCCTTGCCGGTGGCACCCAGCGAGCCATACATGCGCACTTCGATGCGGGCGATGCGGTCCAGCCAGCCCTCGCTGCGCAGACGCTCGGCAAACATCGCCGCAGCCTTCATGGGCCCCACGGTGTGCGAGGAAGAAGGCCCTATGCCAATCTTGAACAGGTCAAAAACGCTGAGTGCCATGGGGTGCGTGCTCCGGTGGGGATGCGCTTGCTACAAACAATCAGGCGGGCGCGGGGAAGGTGCGGCACAGGGCGGTGATGCGCCCGGCCACTTCCTGTTCCACAGCAGCCTGGTCACCCTTGGCGGCCAGGCAGTCCATTACATCGCACATGGCGGTGGCCACCTGCTCGCACTCGGCCACGCCAAAGCCGCGCGTGGTGATGGCCGGGGTGCCGACACGGATGCCGCTGGTGACAAACGGGCTTTGCGGGTCGTTGGGCACCGAGTTCTTGTTGACCGTGATGTGGGCACGGCCCAGGGCGGCGTCGGCATCCTTGCCGGTCAGGCCCTTGGCCACCAGGCTGACCAGCATCAGGTGGTTGTCGGTACCGCCGGAGATGACGTCATAGCCACGCGCCATGAAGACGGCGGCCATGGCGCGGGCGTTGGCAATCACTTGCGCTTGATACGTTTTGAACTCGGGTTGCAGCGCTTCCAGAAAGGCCACGGCCTTGGCGGCGATTACGTGCATCAGGGGCCCGCCCTGGGTGCCGGGGAAAACCATGGAGTTGAGCTTCTTCTCGATGTCCGCGTTGGCGCGGCACAGAATCATGCCCCCGCGCGGGCCGCGCAAGGTCTTGTGCGTGGTGGTGGTGACCACGTCGGCAAAGGGAACCGGGTTGGGGTACAGGCCGGCCGCGACCAGACCGGCGAAGTGGGCCATGTCCACCCACAGTAGCGCGCCGACCTTGTCGGCAATTTCGCGGAAACGGGCGAAGTTCAGGTGGCGGCTGTACGCGGAGTAACCGGCCACAATCATCTTGGGCTTGACGGCAATGGCCTGGGCTTCCAGCGCGTCGTAATCGATCAGGCCGGTGGCGGTGTCAATGCCGTACTGCTCGGCGTGGTAAATCTTGCCGGAGAAGCTGACCTTGGCGCCATGCGTCAGGTGGCCGCCGTGGGCCAGGCTCATGCCCAGAATGGTTTCGCCCGGCTGCATCAGCGCCATGTAGACGGCGGAGTTGGCACTCGAGCCGGAATGCGGCTGCACATTGGCCCAATCGGCACCGAAGAGCTGCTTGGCGCGGTCGATGGCCAACTGCTCGGCCACATCCACAAACTCGCAGCCGCCGTAGTAGCGCTTGCCCGGATAACCTTCGGCGTACTTGTTGGTCAGCACGCTGCCCTGGGCAGCCAGTACGCGGGCGCTGGTGTAGTTCTCGGAGGCGATCAGCTCCAGATGGTCCTGCTGGCGGGCCGCTTCAGAAGCGATGGCTGCGCCGATTTCCGGGTCAAATTCGTTGAGCGAAGCGTTCGAGGACGGGTTCAATGCCATGGCTAACCTTCATGTAGGGGGAAATGCGGGGGTGAATCGATTGTCGAGACTGGCCCTGCCGGCGGTGTCGGTATTACGACACGGGGGAATGTGGGGGCGACACCTACCCTTTGGACTGCCACAGAGACTCAAAGTCGAAGGAGAGCTGGCGGTGGTGCTTGATGGACAGCAGATACACCGTGGCATCCAAGCGCGCGTACAGCACCAGGTAGTTGCTCATCACGTATTCGCGCAGCTCGCCATCCTGTGCCAGGGCTTGCAGCTTGGCACCCAGGCGTTCGGCGGCCGTGGAGGCTTCCACGGAGCGCCTGGCCCGCTCAAGAAACAGCCTGCCCATGGCAGGGAAGCGTTCCAGGTTGGGGATGACGGTTTCGAGCAGTTCGTCGATGAGCGCATCAAAGGCCTGCGGCGCATCGGCGTCCGCCCAGAATGCCTCGATGCTTTCCAGGTTGTGCTCGAAGTTGGTGCTGAGTTTGACGCGGGTTTTTGTCGCCATGCTTGCGCGCCCGGGCTCAGTTGCCGGCCTTGGCGGCGCGGCGGTTTTTCAGTGCGGTCAGGGCGCTGCGTGCGTCCTTGACCTTGCCAGCAGCCACATCGTCCAGCCCTTGGGACGCCTCATCTATCAGCAGCAGATGCACGCGCTCGCGCTCCAGTTGGTGGTAATAGTCAAGCCGCGCGGAGTCTATGAGTGCCACATAGCTTTCACCGTTTTTGGTGATGATTTTTTCCGCCCCGGCCTTGACCTGCTCCACCAGCTCAGACAGGGTGGAGCGGGCCTGGGTCAGAGGAATGACATCGGCGGTAGAAAATGCCATGGCGGTCTCCGTGGGTTTTTAATAACGTACAGAATAACGTGCATTATGCGTCTAATTTTGTCAACGCGGGATACGCGCTAAAGTCCGCTTCACCATGCGGGTTGGCTGGCGTCATCCCTGCCAATAGTTGGCCAAGTTTGTCCGAGCGTTCGCTCGCCCGCTTCGCCGCCTGAATCGTGTTGTGCACCAGCATGGTTATGGTCATGGGCCCCACGCCGCCAGGCACCGGGGAGATATACGAGGCCTTTTGCCGCACGCCCTCAAAGTCCACATCGCCCACCAGGCGGCCGTCCGGCAGGCGGTTGATGCCCACGTCGATCACCACCGCGCCCACGTTGTAGAGGTGAAAACCGTCCACATCCTTGTCCACTGAGATCGCGGCCAGCACGCGCTTGGCGTCGAAGTGCTGGGCCACGGCCTTGCCGTCTATGATTTTCGCGACCATATTTCCGACATTCTGTAGGGGTTTGAAGACTGGCCGGATGCTAGGGTGCAGGCCTGTATTCGGGGATGTGGCAGGCGACCCGGCGCACCGCATTTGTGACAAACACCGGCCGGCTGTAAAGCCTGCGGCGTTGGCATGCAAAAGCGTGTCGCAAACAGGTCAAAGCTCTGCGCGGCGGCTGCAATACTATGAGGATTCATCCCGCGGACCATGCGCATTCCCCATGGCCGCAGACATCAGGCACTGGAGACACCCGCATGACCGACACCGTTGTACCAACTGAGACCGTAGCCCCCGAGGCGCCAGAAGCCCCACGTGGTCGCCGCGCCGGTGGCGGCCGCGAGGCCAAACGCGCCGCGCGCTCGGCCCGCAGCGCCCAGTCGGTGCCCTACATCACACGCAAGATTCCCTACTTCGAGGTGATTGACGAAGAAGGCCTGGAGATCATCGAGCGCAATGCCGACACCATCCTGGAAGAAGTCGGTATCGACTTCCGCGACGATCCGGAAGCACTGGACCTGTTCCGCAAAGCCGGCTGCGACGTCAAGGGCGAGCGGGTGCGCTTCCCGCGCGGCCTGGCGCGCAAGCTGGTGCAGGACACCGCCCCCCGTGAATTCACCCAATACGCCCGCAACCCGGCGCACAACGTGGTCATAGGCGGCAAGAACACCGTGTTCGCCCCGGCCTACGGCTCGCCCTTTGTGCGCGACCTCGACAAGGGCCGCCGCTACGCCACCATTGAAGACTTCCAGAATTTTGTGAAGCTGACCTACATGGCCAATTCGCTGCACCACAGCGGTGGCACGATTTGCGAGCCGGTCGATCTGCCGGTGAACAAACGCCATTTCGACATGGTGTATGCGCACATGAAGTACAGCGACAAGCCCTTCATGGGCTCGGTCACGCACCCCGAGCGCGCGCAGGACACGGTCGAGATGACCAAGATCCTGTTTGGCGACAACTGGATGGATCCGCTCACCGGCAAGCCACGCACCGCCGTGATCAACCTGATCAACGCCAACTCGCCCATGACCTTTGACGAGACCATGCTGGGTGCCGCCAAGGTTTATGCGCGCGCCAACCAGGCCTGCATCGTCACCCCCTTCATCCTGGCCGGCGCCATGTCGCCCGTCACCGTGGCCGGTACCGCCGCGCAAACCCTGGCCGAGGCCCTGGCCGGCATGGCCTTTGTGCAACTGTGCAACCCCGGCGCGCCGGTGGTGCTGGGCAGCTTTGCCTCTTCCATCTCTATGCAGTCCGGTGCGCCCACCTTCGGCACGCCCGAACCGGCTTTGGTGCTGTACGTGATGGCCGCGCTGGCGCGCCGTCTGGGCGTGCCCTTCCGCTCCGGCGGCGGCCTGTGCGGCTCCAAGATCTCAGACGCGCAAGCCGCGTCCGAATCCGCCAACACCCTGATCCCCACCTGCCTAGGCGGTGTCAACTTTGTGCTGCACACGGCCGGTTGGCTGGAAGGCGGTCTGTCCATGGGTTACGAAAAGTTCATCATGGACGTGGACCAGGCCGGCATGATGCACACCCTGCTGAACGGTGTGGATCTGACCGAAAACGGCCAGGCCATGGACGCCATCCGCGAGGTCGGCCCCGGCAAGCACTTCCTGGGTTGCGCGCACACCCAGGCCAACTTCGAGAGCGCCTTCTACCGCTCGCCGATTACCGACAACAACAGCTTTGAGCAGTGGGAAGCCGAAGGCTCGCGCGACCTGACCCAGCGCGCCAACGCCATGTGGAAGAAGCAGCTGGCCGAGTACGAGGCGCCGGCCATGGATGTGGCGGTGGATGAGGGTATTCTGGATTACGTGAATCGGCGCAAGGCATCATTTCCCGACTCGAACATTTAGTGAAGCCAGCGCTGAGCCGCCCTGAGCTGGCTTGCGTGGGGGCTGGTTCAGCGCTTAACATCACCTGGCGCACTGCTTCCCGGCAGTGCGCCTTTCTTTTTGGGATGGTATGGGCGTCAACAAGCTTCTGATTCCACTGGCCTCGCTGCTCAGCGGCCTGGCCCTGCTGGTGGTGGGCACGGGCCTGATGTTTGCCGCCATTGGCGCGCAGGCCGGTTCGGCCAAGTTCTCGTCCCTGGTGACCGGTCTGGTGATGTCGGCCTACTTTGCCGGCTTTGTCTACGGCACCTATGCCTGCCCGAAGATGATCCGTGCGGTCGGCCACATCCGCGCCTTCGCCACGCTGGCCTCACTGGTCTCGGCCCTGCCCATGTTCCACGCGCTGTGGACCAATGCCTTGGCCTGGGGTCTGTTGCGCTTTATCACCGGCGTCTGTCTGGTGGGCCTGTACATCGTGGTGGAAAGCTGGCTCAACGTGGTGGCCACCACGGCGCAGCGCGGCAAGGTGTTTGCGGCGTATATGGCGGTGAGCGGCATTTCCATGGCGCTGGGCCAGTGGCTGATTCTGGTGGGTGACCGCTTCGGCTTTGTGCCCTTTGCCCTGGCGTCCATCCTGTTTTCCTTTGCGCTGATCCCGATCACGCTCACTCCGGTGAGCGAACCCGAGGCCATGGAGGTGCCGCGCTTTGTGCTCAAGGAGTTGTTCTACATCTCGCCGATTGGTGTGATCGGCACCATCGGTTCGGGCCTGCTGGGTGGCGCGTTCTACAGTCTGGGCCATGTGTTCGGCCAGGGCGTGGGCTTTAGCGAGCGCGGCATCGCCACCTTCATGGCAGCCACCATTCTGGGCGGCGCGGCCTTCCAGTGGCCGGTGGGGCATTTGTCCGACAAGCACGACCGGCGCTGGGTGCTGTTCTGGGTATGCGCCCTGTGTGCGGGTGTGGCGGGCTTGGGCTTTTACCTGGCGCGCGAGTACGAGGGCTCGTTGATCTTTTTGGGCATTGTGTATGGCGGTCTGTCGTTTACGGTGTATGGGCTGAGCGTGGCCCACGTCAATGACCTGATCGACTCCAAGCGGGTGGTCGAAGTCTCCAGCGGCCTTTTGCTGTTGTACGGCATCGGCTCGACTTTTGGCCCCACCCTGGCCGGCGGCGTGATGGACTGGTTTGGCCCGGAAGCGCTGATGCTGTACTTCGCCATCGTGCTGGGGCTGATGGCGGTGAGCGTGTGGGCCTTTGCCCCGGCCAAATACATGCATGCCGAAGCCAGCAGCCACAAGACCGACTACGTGGTCATGGGCAGCGGCTCGCAGGCCGTGCTGCAGATGGACCCGCGCGGCCCGGACTTCCGCCATGGCCACAGTGTGCCGCCCCTGGTGGACCCGGGTCGGTAGCCGCAGAGGCGGCGTTCAATCCGCCCGCTCAAAGAGCGAGGTGCGCAGCAGGGCGGCCACATCGCGCGCATCGAACGCGATGACGCACCCCGGCACATCGACCCGGTACACGCGCGCACTGTAGGGCCCGCGCACATTCAGTGGTGCATGGCCCAGGTAGCGCAGAGGCTGGGTGCCAGCCGCTGAAGCGCTTGCAGCCCCCGTCGCATCACCCACGGAAGCAGGCGCCGTGGTTGGCCAGGGCGTGCGCGATGCCGCCACTGCGGCGCGCAAGGGCACGGTGGTCGAGAGGGCCTCGCGGCGCTGTGAGCAGCAGGACATGCACAACAACCTTTCTTCAAAGTGGCGCGCGCAAGGCGGTGCTGAGGTATTCCAGCAGGCAGGCGCCGCCCGAGATCGCCAGCCACAACACCACACCGGTAGCGAAGCTGTTTGCCATCCACCCGCTCAGGGGTGCGGCGGCCCACATGCTCAGGCAGTAGGGGCAGTCCATCAAACGCCCCAACCCGCCCGGGCCGGCGCGCACACGCAGGGCAACCACGGCACCCCAGGGCCCATCTTCATGCGCCACCAGATGGGCCACCCGCCACGCCGCCAGCACCGCCAGCACCAGTTGAAACCAGGGGCTATCCACGGGCCGGACGCCGGCGCCTCAATTGGAGTCCACCACCGAGAAGGCCACCCAGGGGTCGATCCAGATGTGGTCCGGGTCATACTGCCAGGTCGGCACTGCCAGGTGGCCTCCGTCCCAGCCGGTGGGACTGAAGGCACGGCTCGATACGTGGGCTCCAAAGTGGTAGGTGCCTTCGGCTGCGCCGGACGGAAGTTTGCAGACCATCTGCAGCAGCTGGTGGTTGTTGGTGACGCTGTTATGCCAATGCCGGAAGTGCAGCGTACCGCCATCCACCACCGTCTCGCCGCCACTGCCGCTGACGTAGGTGAAGTCGCCCGCACCGCAGCCGGCCGCCCACAGGTCTGCCGAACGCAGGTGGTGCGCAGACGCATCCAGTGTGACGCGGAAGTACACATCCACGGGCGTCGTCTTTCTGCGAACGACGGGGCAGACCGTATCGATGGGCAGGAACGGCCCGGTGGCCGAGAAACTCCACTCCACCGTGATGGGTCCCAGCGGCGCGCTGTTGTCGACATTGAATGCCACCTCCGCGGAGCTGGACGTGACCACGCCTGCGCTGCCCAACTCCAGTTTCACGACATAGCGCCCATTGGCAAAGTTGTAGCTCGGCCAGTCCAGCAGCAGATTCTGTGGCAGCCAGGCATGTGGCCCACTGGGCAAGGCAATGGGGTACCAACCGGCAGGGTCGGCTGACGGGTAGTGCCACTCCCCGATGCCCACGCCATTGAGCCGGTACAAGGGCCAGGTCAGGCCCACGAAGGGGGCGTACGCGGTATAGCTGGCACCGTCATCGCTGCTGTATTGGTAGCGCAGCCGGTAATGCGTGGCCTTGGCATCCGTTTGGTTGCAGCCATACAGCGAGAGCACACCCTCCAGCGGGGACGCGGCAGCATGGGTCAGCGGCAACGGGTCTACATACATGCCGGAGGGGTGGGGGCGGTTGGTGCGCACGGCGTAGCCGTTGGCCTGGTCATACACATCCGGGGCGCCACTTACCGGCAGGCGACCGGCCATGACGATGGCGGGCTTGTCGGTACAGGGGATGTTCTGGGGGCCGCACAGGTTGCCGGCGCGGGCGTTGGGCCCGGCGTGCAGGGTCAGCGGGCCGGTGATGTTGGCATCCCAGCGCACCTGGAACAGCCCCTCGCCATAGATCTGCTCTTCCACGCCATCGCCGTTGGTGTCCTGCAGGACGCGGAAGGTGATATCGGGCACATCCAGCATGGGCACCCACTCGGGAACGAAGACATCAAAGCAGCGTTTGAAGGGCCCGATGGAGCGACGCAAATCCAGGTTCTGCAGGTCGTCGGCGTTGAGGTGCAGGCGGCTGGCAAGGGTGTGCACCGCGGGGTCCAATGCCGTGGCGCTTGCTTTGCCGCGCACCGGCTCCACGGACTTGGCGGTTTTCATCTGCAATTCCGGCGGAAGCGGCGGCCGCATATGGGGCAGGGCGGCCGGGGCATCGAGCATGGCGTCCAAGGTGACGGTACTCGCCCCAAATCCCACCTGCGATTGGGCACGGTTGATCCGTACGGCGATATCGCGTCCCAGGCTTTGCTCGACCTTTGCGATCAGGCGCGAGCGGTCAAAGTCATAAAAAGGCTCAGGGTCGGGCCCGGGGCCGTGGCGCGGGATGTGCGGAATGTCGATGGGGATCAGGTCATCCAGCAGGTCACGCAGGTTGGGCCGCTCGAAGATGATGGGGAAGCAATGGCGCTCCCGCCGGAAGCGCAGCACCCAGTCGATGTCAAAGCGCGGGATCCAGACACAGAAGTCACCGCAGGCGTCGGTGGTGGCCGTGGCGATGACTTCGCGGTGGCAGTGGTAGGGGAAGTGCCACGCCCATTGGGACTTGGCGGGAAAGTACCCGAGCAGGGAGCAGTCGGTGTCTTCCACCTGCACCGTGGCGAAGGGAACGGGGTAGTCCACGCCGGTCACCGGGTCGGTCTTGACCACCGTGCCGCAGACCTTGCGGAACAGCAGCAGCATCGGGTCAATGGCAAAACGGAATTTTTCGGCCGCTTCCGCCAAGGTGAGCCCCAGCAGTTTCTCTGCTGGTGCATCGCTCATGGCGGCGAGCCGCTGTGCGGAACTGCGTCCGATTTTGAATTGCGAAGGATCGGCGCCGTGCGACGGCTTTGTATTGGACTGGCTCATAGTGTGAACTCCTGACAATTGAGGGACTGGCGCACGCGTCCCTGCAAAAAGGACAGTCGCCAGCGTTACCGGGTTGTCAGGCACAGGCACGACAACCACCCGTTTATTGAAAGGGTGGAGCGCAGGCGCAGGCTTGAGAATTCGCAAGCCGCAGGGCAGCTTGTTTGCGCGGCAGCGCATACTGCCCGGCTGGCCCGTGGGCTAGATGGGCGCGCCCTGCACAGCAATTGCCTGTTCTTGCCAACTGCCTGGCGCCAGGCTGTCCAGCGTGTAGGGGCCGATGGCGGCGCGGATCAGGCGCAGGGTGGGGTAGCCCACGGCTGCGGTCATGCGGCGCACCTGGCGGTTGCGGCCTTCACGAATCACCAACTCGATCCACGCCGTCGGCTTGTTCAGGCGCACACGGATCGGCGGTTCGCGCTCCCACACTGCGGGCGGCAGCTCCAGCAGGCGCGCGCGCGCCGGCCGGGTGAGGCCGTCGTTGAGCTGCACGCCCTGGCACAGAGCCTGCAGCGCATTCACATCGGGCACGCCCTCCACCTGGGCCCAGTAGGTTTTCTCCATCTTGAAGCGCGGGTCGGCGATGCGGGCCTGCAGCTTGCCGTCGCTGGTGAGCAGCAGCAGGCCTTCGCTGTCGGCATCCAGCCGGCCGGCCACATACACGCCCGGCAGATCAATGAAATCCTGGAGCCCGCGCCAGCGCCCTTCCGGCGTGAACTGGCTGAGCACGCCGTAGGGCTTGTTGCAGCGGATCAGCAGGGGGCTGCCGGGGGCCTGCATCGCGGGTCAGCTGGCCGCGTTGGGCCGGCCAATGGCCTCGGCCACGATGGTGGCCTGCAGCAGGCCGGTGTCGTCGCGCGCGTTGGGCATGTATTGCTTGCTGATGCTGAGCTTGACCTGCGGATGCGGCGCACCCATTTCCACCACCGCGTCATGCGCCAGCTGCTTCGCCAGAGCCTGCGCCGTTTCCAGCGCTTCCATGGCGTTGGTGAACTGCTGTGTGCTGGCAGCAGAGTGCATGCGGAACAAGCCGGTGCCGTCGCCCATCACCTCCACCGTCACGCTGTGCGCCACCACGCCGGTGGCGGCGCCCACGGCATTCGCCACTTCGCAAAATGCGGGGAACAGCACTTCGCAGCCCAGGCGGCGTTGCACCTCTTCGTAATACACCTTGACCGGCCCGCCCACGGCGACCACCGGGATGACGGGCTTGAGGCTGACCGAGGCCAGCCCGAGCGCGCCCTTACCCGAGCAGACGGCGTGGATCAGCGGGTTGTCCGCCATCTCCACGCCAAAGGCGGTTTGCAAAATGGCCAGGCCGGTCAGGCGCACGGTCTCGTTCCAGACGTCCTGCGCGAACGCATGGGTGCGCTCCGCAGTGGGCAGCTTCATGTCGCGCAGGCGGCAGGCCAGCTGGGTGGCCATGGTGGCCGCTTCAACCGACCAGTTGGCCTGCAGGCCCAGCACATGCGAAACGTCCGAAGGCGTGAGGCTGCTGACCTGCACCAGGCCCTTGCGTTGCAGGCTGGCGATGGAGCGCTGGGAGCTCAGCGACGTGGCCAGTTTGCGCAAAGGTTTGGGCGCATGCGTGATGGTTTGCAGCGTCTCCAGCTCGCGGGCTGTGAGTCCGTTGTGTTCCTTGTCGCTGTCGGCAGAAAACGGCAGCAGCACAAACTTGCCGTGCATGGAGCCGCCGCCCTGTACATCATCCAGATCGGCGCGCAGCATGGCCAGCACCTGCGGATAGCGCGCCGCCACCAGCGACACCGGCGCCACGCGCTGCGGCCCGACCTGGATGCGGCCGTTGGCATGCAGCGTGATTTCGCTGTCGCCCCCTAAGCCAATGGTGCGCACGTCGATGGCGCGCACCATGGTGCGCCAGCCGCCGACTTCGGCGCCTTCTTCTTTGATCTTGGGGCGCCCGTCCATCAGCAGGCCCAGATCGGTGGTGGTGCCGCCCATGTCGGACAGGATGAAGCTGTCCAGGCCGCTCAGCCATTGCGCGCCGACCAGGCTGGCGGCGGGGCCGGACAGCACGGTCTCGATCGGGCGCGTGGCCACCGATTCGGCCAGCGCCAGCGAGCCGTCACCCTTGACGATCATCAGCGGGCACTGGATGGACAGATGGGCCATGGCACGCTGCACCGCGGCGATCAGGCCGGAGATGCGGGGGATCAGACGTGCATTGAGCACAGCCGTCAGCGCGCGGCGCGGCGCGTCCAGCGCGGAAGACAGTTCGGTCGACAGCGTCACCGGTTTGCCGGTCAGGGCCACGATCAAGTCGCGCGCCTGGTGTTCATGGTCGGCATTGCGGGTGGCAAAGCTGGAGGCCACGGCAAAGGCATCCACCCGGGCGTTCATGCCGGTCAGCGCGGCTTCCAGCGCCTCTGCATCCAGCGGGCAGATGGCGTCGCCGTTGTGGTGATGGCCGCCGGCAACCACGGCAATCGGAATCTCGGGGAAGGCTTTGGCAATGCCGGTGCGCTCCACCATGGCGGCGTCAAAGCCGATCAGCACCACGCCGGTGGCGCCGCCATGGCCTTCGACCACGGCATTGGTGGCCAAGGTGGTGGACACCGACACCATGGCTATGTCTTGTGGCGGGATGTCATGCGACAGCTTGGCCAAAGCTTGCGTGATGGCCTCGGTCACGCCCACGGCCAGGTCGCCCTTGGTCGTGATGGCCTTGGCCGTGGCCAGGATGCGGTGGCCGCGCGCCTCGATGATGGCGGCGTCCGTATAGGTGCCGCCGGTGTCCACGCCAATCAGGTAGGTGGTCTTGGTGTCCGCCTTGGCCAGGTCAGGCCCACCCTCCGGCTGAGCGGTCTGCCCTGCCTGGCCGGCCATCACGATGCGGACTTGTCGGTGTCGCCCGCGGCGGCTGCACCACCCGAGCGGCGGCCCCGGCCGCGGTTCAGGTTGGCACCCGCGGCGGCGCCACCGGCACGGCTTTGCTCGCCACCCCATTGGGCGCGTGCGCCGGTGGAGATCTCGCCCAGGGCGCTGACCACTTCTTCCAGTTCCGGTGCCCGGCCCTTGGTGTGCGCGTCCAATGCGTCCTTCATGGCGCGCAAATGCTTAGGGCTGGTGCCGCAGCAGCCGCCGATGATGCGCGCGCCCGAGTCCAGCGCCATCTTGGCGTAAATGCTCATCAATTCGGGCGTGCCGTTGTACACAATGCTGCCGTCCACATACTGGGGGATGCCGCAGTTGCCCTTGGCCACCAGCACCACGTCCGGGCCCATGGCCACCGACAGGTTGTGGATGCAGGCCACCATTTCGGAGGCACCCACACCGCAGTTGCTGCCGCAGGCCGCCAGGCGGGGCGACAGGGTCTTTTCGATCTCGGAGAAGTCGCTGGGCGATATGCCCATCATGGAGCGGCCATTGGTGTCAAAGGAGAGGGTGCAGACCACCGGCAGACCAACCGAGCCGGCACCGGCCACAGCGGCTTCCACCTCTTCGCGCGAGGACATGGTTTCAATCCACAGCACATCGGCGCCACCGGCGGCCAGGGCGCGCGCCTGCTCGGCAAAGGCCTCTTGTGCCAGTTCCTTGGTCAGCGGGCCTATGGGCTCCATGATTTCGCCGGTGGGGCCGATGCTGCCGGCCACGACGACGGTGCGGCCGCTGGCGTCAGCAACGGAGCGTGCTATTGCGGCAGCGGCGGTGTTGAGTTCGGCTACGCGATCCTGCGCCTTGTGCAATTTGAGGCGGTACTGGGTGCCGCCGAAGCTGTTGGTCAGGATGATGTCGGCACCGGCATCGACAAAACTCTGGTGCAGCTTGGCAATGCGGTCGGGGTGCTCGGTGTTCCACAGCTCGGGGGCGTCGCCCGACATCAGGCCCATGTCAAACAGGTTGCTGCCGGTGGCGCCGTCGGCCAGCAGCCAGGGGCGGGTGGCGAGAAGGTGGGTAAAGCGGTTATCGGAGGGCTTGGTGGTGGTCATGAAAGCGGTGCACGCACAGGCGTACAGAATGGGTAAGGCGGACCTGCGATTTTGCCTGAGGCCGCAAGACCCTGCGCAGCGGGCCCATCGCCATTCGGCGGCCTGGTGCTGAAGCCCCACGCCAGTTCGAAAGTCCAGGCGACCGGTGCCCTGCGCGCACAATATCCGGTGACGGACTTCGGACGCCCTTCGGACGCCCGATTGTTGGCTTCGTTCCAGAAAGCACGCCATGTCTCTCGACCCACTCAGCAACCCTCCTGTGCTGCAGGAGCGCGCGCCCGCATCCACGGGCTTGACCTCCGCACAAGCCGCGCAGCGCCTGCAGCAGGACGGCCCCAACAGCCTGCCCGGCGACCAGCGCCGCAGCCTGCGCGATATCGCCGCCGAGACCCTGCAGGACCCGATGTTCGTGCTCCTGCTGGCGGCGGGCGTGCTGTACCTGGTGCTGGGCGATTGGCAGGAGGGTGTGGTGCTGTTCGGCCTGGTGCTGGTGGTGCTGGCGCTCACGCTGTACCAGGAGGGCCGCACCGAAAACGCACTGGCCGCCTTGCGCAAGCTGAGCAGTCCGCGCGCCTTGGTCGTGCGTGACGGAGCACGCCTGCGCATTGCCGGGCGCGAAGTGGTGTGCGGCGACGTGCTGGTGCTCAGTGAAGGCGACCGCATTGCCGCAGATGCCGTGCTGCTGGAGGGCAGCGATGTGCAGGTGGACGAATCGTTGCTGACCGGCGAAGCGCTTGCCGTGGGCAAGGTGCCCGAATCCGACGACACAAGGGGCCTGCCGCCGCACCCCGGCGGCGAGGGCCAGTCTTATCTGTATTCCGGCACGCTGCTGGTGCGCGGCCACGGCACGGCGCGGGTATATGCCACCGGCGCGCAGACCGAGATCGGCCGCATCGGCAGCGCGCTGGAGTCGCTGGGCCATGAGCAGTCGCCGCTCAAGCTGCAAATGGGCGCGCTGGTCCAGGTGCTGGCCCTTATTGCCCTGGGTGCCAGCCTGTTGATGGTGGCGGCCGTTGGCCTGTTGGGTGGCGACTGGCTGGCCGCGCTGCTTTCCGGCATTGCCCTGGCGATGGCGCTGTTGCCGCAGGAGTTCACGGTGGTGCTGACCGTGATCCCGGCGCTGGGTGCCTGGCGCTTGTCCCAACAGCAGGTGCTGACCCGCCGCATTGCCGCCATCGAGACCCTGGGCGCCACCTCGGTGCTGTGCGCCGACAAAACCGGCACCTTGACCGAAAACCGCATGACGGTGGCGCAGTTGTACGTGCCCTCAGACAGCGTCCCGGCCGGCGCGAGCCTGGCGGTGGACTACGCGGCCAGCATGGAGTTGCCGGAGGCCTTTCATTTGCTGGTGGAGTACTCGATTCTGGCCAGCCTGAGTGATCCCTATGACCCGATGGAAAAGGCCTTTCACCGGCTGGGCCAACACTTTTTGCAGGGCACCGAACACCTGCACCGCGACTGGAGCCTGGTGCAGGAATACGCACTGAGCACGCAGTTGCGTGCCATGTCCCATGTCTGGCGCGCCGCGCTGGTCCAGGGCGTCGATGGCGTGCACAGTGTGGCCGCCAAGGGCGCACCCGAAGCCATCTTCGATTTGTGCCACCTGGACGCCGAGACCCAGGCCCGGTTGAACGCGGCGGTGGACGCCATGGCCGCGCAGGGGCTGCGCGTGCTGGGCGTGGCGCAGGCGCGGTTTACGGGGGATGACTGGCCGGCCCTTGCGCATGACTTTGCATTTGAATTTGTCGGCCTGCTGGGTCTGGCCGACCCGCTGCGCGCCGGCATGCCCGAGGCCGTGCAGCAATGCCGCGATGCCGGTATCCGGGTGGTGATGATTACCGGTGACTACGCCCTGACGGCCCGGGCGATTGCGCGTGCGGCCCATATCGATGTGACCCAAGCCGACCAGGTGCTGACCGGCAGCGACCTTGAGGCTTTGAGCCAGGCGCAACTGCAGCAGCGCATGCAGACCGTGCGCGTCTGTGCCCGCATCTCGCCACAACAAAAGCTGCGCATCGTGCAGGCCCTCAAAGCCAATGGCGAGGTCGTGGCCATGACGGGTGACGGCGTGAACGATGCGCCGGCCCTCAAGGCCGCGCATGTGGGCGTGGCCATGGGCGGACGCGGCACCGATGTGGCGCGCGAGGCCGCGTCCCTGGTGCTGCTGGATGACAACTTTGCTTCCATCGTGGGTGCGGTGCGGCTGGGGCGGCGCATTTTTGACAATCTGCGCAAGTCCATGAGCTACATCCTGGCGGTGCATGTGCCGATTGCCGGCGCGGCGCTGTTGCCGGTGCTGCTGGGCTGGCCCACGCTGATGTACCCGCTGCACATCGCCTTTCTGGAACTGGTGATTGACCCGGCCTGTTCCCTGGTGTTTGAGAACGAGCCCTCTGAGGCGGACGTGATGCAGCGGCCCCCGCGTGACCCGCAAGCGCCGCTGTTTGCCGGCACCACCTTGGTCGGGTCCTTGTTGCAGGGTTTGGGCGTGCTGCTGGCGGTAATGGGCGCCTACGCCTGGAGCGCCACCTGGTTGACGGAACCGGCAGCGCGTGCCTTTGCGTTCACCACGCTGGTGATGGGCAATCTGGCGCTGATCTTTTCCAACCGCAGCAGCACGGCCTCGCTCTGGACCAGCTTGCGTGTGCCCAACCGGACGCTGTGGCGGGTGACGGGTTTTACGGCCGGCTTACTGGCTTTGGCGCTGTACCAGCCCTGGGTGTCCGGCTTGTTTCTGTTTGCGCCGCTGCAAGCCCGGGATGTGCTGAGCGCCGCTGCCATGGGGCTCTCCAGCGTGGTCTGGTTTGAAGCCATCAAGTTCGCCAGACGCCGGAAGAAACAGCCCTAGGACGGGGCTGGCCAACGGCTACTTGTCGGCCACACAACGGAACACAAGCTCCGCATAGGCGGGCTCACCGCGCGATGACACTTCGCTGGTGATGGTCTGCATCTCTTTGCCACTGGCCATACAAAACGCATGGGACTTCTCGTACGCCTTGGTCTTTTGCGCCCCCCGCGTTGACCAGCCGTTTTTTGCTTGGGACGTCACCAGGTAGGTGTCATTTCCAATCGAACGCACATCGGATACAGCCGCAAAACATCCCCCGCAGCAGGTGATGCATGCGAGCAGTGCGGCTTTTTGAAGTGGGGTGGGCTTCATGGATAAAGCGCCATGAGTCACAGAAATGGGCAATAACTGACAAAAGCCAAAAACACCGCATGCAAACATATCCCTCAAAACAAAACTCCCGACAACAATAAGTGCATTAGATAAATGTGATCCATATCAACAGTTGGTTTGGTAAAACGATATTTTTATCAATTTGTCTAATTTTTTCATTTTAGGAAATTTATATGAATCACGCAAATACAAACTCTGCAGGTACATCCAAAGCGACCGATCCGGTCCAGCGTTACTCACGCTTGACCATCGCCACCCACTGGATGTCGGCCTTGGCCATGGCCATCCTCTTTGGCTGTATCTGGTCGCGCGAATACATCGAAGAGTACGCCCTGCGCGTGAACCTGTTCGAGATGCACCGCCAGATGGGCTTGGCAATCTTCGTCCTGTTTTTTGTGCGTGTGGCCGCCAAGAAGTTTTTACCCAAGAAGAAACCGTCCGGTCCGCAGATGGGCAAGCTCGAACACCTCGCTGCGACGTGCAGCCATATCGCGCTGTACATCGTTCTGTTTGTGATGCCGGTGGTCGGCTGGCTCATCACCAATGCCCAAGGCCACGCAGTGCACTTCATGGGCTCGTTCACATTGCCGCAACTGGTTGGCAAGGATGAAGACATCGAAGACGTTTTGCTGATGGTCCACGAATACGGTGCCGACCTGTTGGTCGGGATGATCGGTCTGCACTTCGCCGCCGCCCTGTTTCACCACTTCGTCAAGAAAGACCACGTGCTGGCCTCCATGGTTCCGCTGATCGGCGAAACCGCTGTGAATGAACATCCAACGGAAACACCTGCGCTCGGGCACAACGTGACCGTCCTGGATGCGAGCTTCATGGAAACCATGCCCTCAGGCCTGGATGACGTTCGATAAATCAGAAAGTGGTGACCGTTTGCTGCGTCTGCCGAATGAAAGAAGTTCAGGCCAAGGAGATCGGGATGCAGAGCTGATAGCCCTCCAGCCGAACAGACCGGATGGTCAAGCATTCAAAGCCCACCCGCCTGAGCAAGTGGCGCAGGCGCACCACCCGCACGCCGAGTGCGGCCGTGGTGTACGTGGAGGCATTCTCGCCCAGCGCCTCGATCAATTGCAAGTGCTCCAGTCGCATGCCCGGGGCCAAAGCCAGGGCCGACAGGACGGTCGCTGCAGCATCGCCGACGGCGACCATACCAGCGGGCCCGCTCAGCGTCATGCGGCGCAGGTTGAGCGTAGCACTGGGGATGCTGGTGCTTGCAGAGGGGCTGGCTTCCTCGAAGGAGGCGTTTCGCCGACGTGCATGAGCCTGGATAATGGCCAGCAGTTCATCCGGGTGCGTTGGCTTGGCGATGAAGGCGTCGGCGCCTGCTTTGTAGCAGGCCAGTCGATCCTCAATCTGGTCACGCGAACTGATCACGATCACCGTGAGCCCCGGGTAGGCCGCGCGGTAGCGATGCACGAGGCTGAAGCCGTCTTCGCCTGGCAGGTTCAGGTCTACCAGCAGCACGTCCATCAGCCCGGTGGCCTGTTCGTCACTCAGGGCTTCCGCGCTGGTCACGCCCACCGCTCTGTGCCCGTATTGTTGCAGCAGCTCTACCGTCACGGCACACAGGCTCTCATTGTCCTCCACCACGACAATGCACAGGCGGGAAGACAAAGAGGGGCAAATGTTAGAGGGCATGGGTGTGGACGCTAACGTAAGCGATCATGGATGAGCCTACAGAAGCCTACGAATCTGCCGCAGCCGAGCGGCGCGATTCCGGCAACACCAGGGTGAACGTGATCCAGGAGTCCTCAGGCTGGTACAGCAGATCTCCGCCCTGACGGCGCGCCAGCAGGCGAGACAAATGCAAGCCCAGGCCCGAGCCGTTGATGCGCTGTACTCCCTCGCCACGGTAGTATTTTTGAAATAGCTGTGCCGCGTCCGGCATGGGCCCGTCTGGCGCATGGTTGCTGATACGGACCCGCTGCATGGCTCCCTCCGGGGTGCGCTCACGCACAACCCCTACGTGGATGGGCGAACCCTTGGGCGCGTATTTGAAGGCGTTGTCGAGCAGGTTATTAAAGATGACGGCGAGCATGCGCGGGTCCGCCAGGATCTGCGGCATGGGGTCTGCAGTGGCATTGCGCAGGCGGGATTTGTCGACCTGGGCTTCGCATCGCAACTTCAGTTCCACCGCAAGCGAACACGCTACCTGCTGAGGCGGCGCGCAGTTGTCTTCGATATGCGCCGACTGCGCACAGTGTTCAATTACCTGGCGCATGGATGCCAGGGCCATCACGGCATGGCGCTGCATGGTGCTGCTGGCGGCGGGCGAGCCTATCACCATACCCAGGGTCGACAAGGGTCCTTTGAGCTCATGCGTGAGCATGGCCATGAATTCCTGCTGCCGCTGCCGCTCGCCGCGCTCAAAGTCCAAGGCGATTGCATTCAACTCGGCCTGGCGCTTGTGCTCCACCTGCAGTTGCCGGTCCGTCTGCATGCGCTGCCAGCCCACCAGCAGCAGCACGCCCAACGCGCACATGACGTATATCGGGGTGAGTAGCCCGAAAAAGGAAATATGTTGTGTCTTGTAAAACCCGGCTGAAAGAGAGGCGGTCCACGAAATCCCGATGACCAAGCTGAAGCCGGCCTGCTGCGCGCGCCTTTTTACCAAGCTGAATTTGCTGTTGCTAGGCAGAGGCTTTTGTTCAAAAGTCAGACTGCTGGCCACCAGACCCAGTGCTATCGTCATGTACAGGCCAAAGAAGACGAGTCTGAGCAGTGCCAACTGTCCGGCCCAAATCAGCAGCGGGCATAAGAGGATGACCGCAAGCAGCAGGCGCAGCAGAAGCAGGGCCCGGGGTGACGCCTTGAATAGCTGCTGTACCTTGATGAAAAACCAGAGGCTGACTGCCAAATTCAAAAGCCGCATGCATTCCACCACAGGGCTGCCCATGCCCTCTCGTTGCCACGGCAGCATGTCGGTTCGGATCGCCAGAAAAAGAAGATCCGCATTGGTAAGGGTCATGGTGAAGTTGAGCACCTGCTTGATGAGCAGCGCCTGGCCAATGCCTTTTCGATCTGCCAGCCAAATGCCCAAACCAATAATGACCATGAAGGCCTGCCCGCCGATGAGCACGCCCTGCAGAACGCCGTCCGATAGCACTTTGGCCTTGTCTTCTTCAATCGATAACACCATCGTCTTCAGGTAGGTTGAGCCGCCTGGATCCAGACGAAGCCAGAGATCGCGCGGTTCAGTTCCCACAGGGATGGCCAACGATTGCAATGCGTAGGGTCCTGAAGCTGGCTGGGTGTCCAAGCGACGCAAGTGTCCGCCAGCGTCCCGTTGCAAGGGGTCATACAGCGTGAGCGACTGGCTCCATATCGGCAGGACCAGCAAACGCTCGGACGCACCAAACTCCGCAAAAGAGGAAGGCGCCACGCGCAGGCGCACCCAGACTACCGACGTGCTTAGCACCCGCGCTAGTGCTCCCGTGTAGCTTGTCTCCGGTTGTTGCCTGACCTGGTCGAGTGTCATTTGCCCGGACGTGTCGGACACAAAGGCCTGTTCCACGATCTGGCTGGACGCTGCAAAACAAGCGCCATTCCAAAGCGCGGTGAACAGCAGGAGCACAACACAGCATAAAGACAATGCCATGGGACGGCGTTGGGGCAAGTGCTTCTGTATCCATGGGGGACTGGCGTGCAAGCGCTCAACGGGAGTAACACAGGGTGTTTGCAGTCCTGTTTTCAGCAGTGCTTGCTTGTTGTCGCAACGTAGCAACATAAATAATTGTAATAATTGAAAAATTCAGAACTACCCATTTTGGGGTCTTCCACAAAATACCGATCCCAATAGCCGTACTTTGCCCGGCCCGTCGGTACGCGCTGCCCTTTGGCAATTGACCACAGTCCTCCCACCGTTGCTTGGACAAACCCACCGGCAGAGCAGCCCACTGAAGAAGTACAACTTAGCACCGCATGGTTGTGAAGGCATGTGTTGTAAGTGCCCCAACGCCAACGGCCAAAATCCCTATCGCTTTGTTGATCTGAATCAAAAAACCTAAATCATTGAATTTCGTTGATTTTAATATGTGGAAGCTTTTTTCGTGATGAAAAAAGTTGCAGCAGATGGCCTGGGCGTTAAGGATCCGGTCCGGCGTGTCGCCCGCGTGGGCAATAGCACCTCGCCTGCTGCACGTCCTGGCTTGTTCATCCACCCTTTGTCGGAGACGTTACCAGGGAGGCGCTATCCCCAATCGATTTCCCCCGCACACCGTGATGCTTGCGCCCGGACGGCCCGCCGAAGTCGTGTGGGCGTGGTTGAAAAACTACGATTAGTTACAAAAACGGGCAATAACTGACAAAACCCGGGAGCGCCGCCTTTAGACGTATGCGTGGAAATGCTAAGTCCGACCACAATGGATGTATCAAACGCTTTGATACATATAAATTGATAGTTCAATAAACTATTATTTTTATCAAATTAACTATTTTTGGCATTTCAGGGAATGCACATGACGCATGAATATAAAAAATCAGCAGGTGGCCCCGTATTGAACGAGCCGGTTCAGCGTTTCTCGCGCTTGACCATCGCAACGCACTGGATGTCGGCCTTGGCCATGGCGATTCTCTTTGCTTGTATCTGGTCGCGCGAGTACATTGAAGAGTACGCCCTGCGCGTAAACCTGTTCGAACTGCACCGCCAGATGGGCCTGGCAATCTTGATCTTGTTTTTTGTGCGCCTGGCCGCCAAGAAGTTGTGCCCCAAGAAGAAACCGTCCGGCCCGCAGATGGGCAAGCTCGAATACCTTGCCGGCACGTGCAGCCATATCGCGCTGTACATCGTCCTGTTTGTAATGCCTGTGGTTGGCTGGCTCATCACCAACGCCCAAGGCCATGCGGTGCACTTCATGGGCTCGTTCACGTTGCCGCAACTGGTTGGCAAGGACGAAGACATGGAAGACGTTTTGCTCGTGGTTCACGAATTCGGCGCTTACCTGTTGGTCGGCATGATTGGCTTGCACTTCGCCGCCGCCCTGTTTCACCACTTCGTCAAGAAAGACCATGTGCTGGCATCCATGCTCCCGCTGATCGGCGAAACCGCCGTAGACCTTGACCAAACGAGCTCGCCCCTGCGTATCTACAACGAAAGCGCAATGGAATGCATCAACCAGGCTCTGAACGAGCCCGAATGACGCGGACCACGCCTGAGAAAAAGCTTGCTGTTTCTCACGTGATGCGCGCGCGTTCAGTAGCTTCCCGTCGCCGATGACGAAGAAAATTTTTCTGATATTTACCCATCCAATTTGATTTTGAAAGGCACTTCATGATTTTTACCGCTCCCACATCCTTCAAACTTTCCGCCCTCCTGGCGCCTTTGGCGATGGCCGCCGTCCTAGGCCTCTCCAGCTCCGCCATGGCGGCTGACATCGATGCAGACGGTGCGCAAGCCCTGGCCAAGAAGAACGATTGCTTCAAATGCCATGCCATCGACAAGACCAAAAAGGGCCCTTCCTACAAGAAGGTCGCTGCCAAATACAAGGGCAAGGCCGATGGCGAGGAAAAAGTCATCCTTAACTTCACCACCGGCCCCAAGGTCAAGCTCGAAGACGGGACCGAAGAGGACCACAAAATCATTGATACCAAAGACCCCAAGGCACTGAAGAACCTGGCCCAGTGGATCCTTGCCCAGTAGTACGCATCCAGGCAAAAAATTAAAGCGATACGTGATGAAAAAATTATCAAAAATCAAACAACTGGTTGCGCGCACCTTGCAATGCGTCGCGCTGGGAGCGGCCTTGCTGGGCGGTGCGGCTTTTGCTGCTGACGCACCTGCAGACCTGGTGCTTAACGGCGACGCCAAGTGCACCGCCTGCCATGATGAGGCAGACGCACCCGGACTTCTGGCCATCGGCAAAACCCGCCACGGTGTACGCGCGGATGGCCGCACGCCCACCTGCGCCAGTTGCCATGGCGAAAGTGTGGCCCACCTCGGCTACAAAGGCAGTGGCAAGCCGCCGGCACCGGATGTGGGTTTTGGCAAGAAGAGCAAGAACACGGCTGCACAGAAAAATGTGGCGTGCTTGAGCTGCCATGGAAAAGACAACAAGCACCAGCAATGGGATGGCAGCGCCCATGCGACCAATGGCGTGGCCTGCTCTTCCTGCCATGAGACGCATAACGGCCACGACAAGGTGCGCGACAAACGAACGCAACCGGAAGTCTGCTACGCCTGCCACAAAGACCAGCGCGCCGATAGCAAGAAAGCTTCGCACCACGCGATTGGCGAGGGCAAGGTGACATGTTCCGATTGCCACAATCCGCACGGATCGACCGGCCCCAAGATGCTGAAAAAGAACACGCTCAATGAGACCTGTTTCACCTGCCACGCTGAAAAGCGCGGACCGTTCCTGTTCGAGCACCAACCCGCGGTTGAAAGCTGCAGCAACTGCCACAACCCCCATGGCTCCAACATCAAGCCCTTGCTGAAGTCACGCGCACCCTTCATGTGCCAGGAGTGCCACGATGCACCGCACGCCAGCGGCACGCCCGTAGGTCCTAATGCTGCGGGTTACCAGGGTGGCCTGTCGCGGGTGAACGCCGCTACGCCGACCCCTGCTGCGGTGTACCCCAGCAAGAACGCGGTAGGCAATGCCTGCATGAATTGCCACACGCTCATTCACGGTTCGAATAGCCCCGCAGGCGGCTACTTCCAGCGCTAAGCACAGGGGATACATCATGAAAACGAACAAACCATTTTTTGCCTTGAACCCCCTGGCCCTGGCACTCCATGGCGCACTGGTCGCCCTGTGTGCCCTGCCTCTCTGTGCTGTTGCGGCAGACGATGCGGTGCAGGAGCTGATTCAACCCGCCAACACCGTTGAAATAGGTGCTGCTTTCACCACCCAGAAGTCTGCCAAGTTTGGCGAATACAACGGCCTGAACAAGGCAGAGGGCGTTGTCCTGGGTGGCTTTGAAATCCATGGCGGCGACGCACATGATGGCCGCAATGGCCTGACTTCCTGGCAGTTGCGGGGCCGGGATCTTGGCACCACGAGCCGCGAACTCACAGCCCAGTTCAGCAAGCAGGGGCAATGGGATATCGGCTTTGGCTACGACGAGTTGACGCATCACTTGACGGACACCTACCAGACCCCCTACGTCAGCAGCAGTCCCAATAGCTTTCGTTTGCCCGCTGGCTTTGGCACCATTGCCAATACCAATAACGCAGTCACTGCCGCGCAACAAGCGGCATTCCATACGGTGGACGACGTAGGACCCGGCAGGAAAGACACCTCGCTGAGTGCCGCCTACCAAATGGATGCACGCTGGAACGTCAAGCTGGATTTCAATCACCTGGACCAAACCGGCACCAGGATCATGTCGGTAGGCTCAGCGAAGTTGAAGTTCGCAACGGATGCGACACTGCCCACGGGTGAGGCCATTTCGTACCTCACCGTGCCCACCCAATACACCACCGACACCACGACGCTGGCCCTCAATTGGGCAGGCGACGGCACGCATGTGACTGCTTCCTACTTTTTATCCCTCTTCAAGGACGGGTACAACAGCTTGGGTTTCCAGACCTACGCGGGTGCCAACAACATGCAGACCGTGAGCACGGCGCCCAGCAACAGCTTTGAGCAGTTCAATGTCTCGGGCGATTACAAACTGGCTGCAAAGACCAGGCTGAGTGGCGGTCTGTCCTATGGCTTGAACCAGCAGAACGAAGCCTTTGCGGTGGACTCTTTCATGTACGTGACGCCCAGCGCGGCCCTCGGGAACCTACTCACTTCCTTGAACGGCTCGGTGGAGTCCACCCACGCAGACTTGAAGATCAGTGACCAAAGTGTGGCCCACTGGAACTTGGCTGCCGGCGTGAAATACGACGATCGCCACAACAGGACGCCTTCCAACATCTACAACGTGCCAGCCATTGACGGTAGCAACATCTACAACTACCCGAACACGCCGTTGAGCACGGAAAAGACGCAGTGGGAATTGTCGGGTGATTACTGGATGTCGGATGATCAGCGCATTCACTTGGCCTACAACAACGACGACGTACGCCGTTTTTGCAGCCAGTACGCCGTAGGGGGTTCCAATTACCCGGCTGGAACCAACTGCGTGGTGGCCAAACATAGCACCGACGACAAGCTGAGTGCAGGCTACAAGCTCCGGGCCAGCGACACCGTGGATATGCAGGTGGGCTATTCCTACAGCGTCCGAAAGACCGACTCGGATGTGAATGCAATTGTGGCCATGATTGGCATACGTGGCGGTGACGTGGGCGCGACGGCTGGAACCATCAAGGGCCTCAATGGCGGTGACTATCGCGGGTTCTATCCATACTTTGATGCATCCCGCACGCAGCAGGCCGTCAAAGCAGGCTTCAATTGGGAGGCCAACGACAAGCTCACGCTGGGCGTGACCGGTCGCTATACCGATGACAATTACGACTCCCCATACGGCGTGAAAAATGGCAATACCTGGGGCGCGAGTCTGGATGCCGCTTACAACTACAGCGATACCGCTTCCGTCACCGCCTACATTTCCCAGCAAAGCCGCTATCGCCAACTGACGGACGAGCAGCGCAGCCAGGCGCAGGGCGCTGGCGCTGCCACTGCCACAGCCATCGCAATCCCGATGGGTGCAAGCTGGACCAACACGCTCACCGATGAAGACCTGACAGTGGGAATCGGAAGCAAAAAGTCCGGCTTGTTGGGTGGCAAATTGGCGTTGGAAGGCGATCTGTCCTACTCGCTGGGCACCAGCAAGTACGCCACTGCCTTGAACTACAGCACGACCACCACGGGTGGCGTGGGGTGTGCCGATCCCCGTATCTTTACCTGTGGTGCACTGCCCACGGTGAGCAACGAAATGGTGAGCCTGAAGCTCAAGGGAACCTACCAGCAAGACAAGCAAACCAAGATAGCCATCGCCTACCAGTTCCAACAATTGGTGTCGAGCGACTATTACTTCAATGGTTTGCAGGCGGGAGCGAATCCCAGTGCACTGCTGGCAACCAACGAGCAGGCGCCGAACTATGCCCTCAGCGTTATTTCGGCAACCTACATCTACACGTTCCGCTAGTACAGGGTGACTTGAGGATCGAAAAGGCCGCCTTGAGCGGCCTTTTTTGATGCCCGGCCGGGGCTAACGTTGCCGGGTCTCCCAGTTCGGGTGTACCCAGGCCGGCGCCGTGGAAGGCGGCAGGGCCTGGCCTTTGATGGCATCGGCAATCTTCTCGGCCATCATGATGGTGGGCACGTTGAGGTTGCCGCTGACGATCAGCGGCATGATGGACGCGTCCACCACGCGCAGGCCTTGCACGCCATGTACGCGGCCCTGGCCGTCCACCACCGCCATCTCGCCGGTGCCCATGGCGCAGGTGCAGCTCGGGTGGTAAGCGGTCTCGGCGCTGGCGCGGATGTGGGCGTCGATCTGCGCATCGGTCTGCACGTCCTTGCCCGGTGAAATCTCTTCGCCCCGGAAAGCGTCGAAGGCCTTTTGCGCAAACACCTCGCGCGTCAGGCGGATGGCGGCGCGGAACTCCTTTTTGTCCTGTTCGGTGCGCATGTAGTTGAACAGGATGGTGGGCGCGTCCAGCGCGCTTTTTGTTCGGATGCGCACATGGCCGCGGCTGCCTGAACGCATGGGGCCCACATGGGCCTGGAAGCCGTGGCCTTCGACCGGCGAGTTGCCGTCGTAGCGCACCGCCATGGGCAGGAAGTGGTATTGCAAATCCGGATGCTTCACGCCGGCCGCACTGCGGATAAAGCCGCCGGACTCAAAGTGATTGGTCGCGCCCAGGCCGGTGCCGAACAACACCCACTCGGCGCCGATGGCGGCCATCTTGAGGGGCTTGGTGGCGGCATACAGGGTGATGGGCTGCTTGCACCCGTATTGCACATAGGTTTCCAGATGGTCCTGCAGGTTCTCACCCACGCCGGGGAGGGTGGCCACCATCTCAATGCCCAGCGGCTGCAAATGCGCCGGGTTGCCGATGCCGGAGAGCTGCAGCAGTTGCGGCGAGTTGATGGCGCCGCCGCTCAGAATCACTTCGCGCCGGGCGCGGAAGGTGACGGGCTTGCCGTTCTGTTCCACTTCGACGCCGATCGCACGGGGCTGTGTATTGCCTTGGCCCTTGTCTTCAAACAGCAGCCGCGTGGCCAGCGTGTTGGGTTGCAGCATGACGTTGCCGCGCTTAAGAGCCGGACGCAGATAGCCCATGGCGGTACTCCAGCGCCGGCCCTTGTAGGTCGTCATGTCCATGGGGCCGAAGCCCTCCTGCTGGTAACCGTTCATGTCTGCGGTATACGGGTAACCGGCCTGTTGCCCGGCTTCAATGAAAGCGTTGTACAGCGGGTTGGTGCAGTCGCCCGTGTGCACATGCAGCGGGCCGTCAGCGCCGCGGTAGTCGTCGCCACCCACCTCCCGCGTCTCGGCCTTTTTGAAGTAGGGCAGGCAATGGGCATAGGTCCATTCCGGCAGGCCGTGCTTCTCGGCCCAGCCGTTGTAGTCCTGGGCGTTGCCGCGGATATAGACCATGCCGTTGATGCTGCTCGATCCCCCCATGGTTTTGCCGCGCGGGCAGTGCACGCGGCGGTTGTCCATACCGGGTTCGGGCTCGGACTCGTACATCCACGTGTAACGCGGGTTCGCCATGGGGTAGGCGAAGCCGCTGGGCATGTGGATAAACAGGTTGTGGTCCATGGGGCCGGCCTCGAGCACCAGGATTTTCGTGTTGAGGTCTTCGCCCAGGCGGTAGGCCAGCACACTGCCGGCCGAGCCGGCGCCGATGATGATGTAGTCGTATTCTGTTTGCATGGACTTTATGCTCGTGAAAGCTAGTGTTTAGTTAGATAGCCGTGGCTGGAACGGGGGCAGATTTTTGTTCGCCAATATCACTGGGCTGAGTTTGTTCACGCCGCTGCCAGCGGGGTGGACGGTTCCGTCCGTGTCCCCCGCCCGCTGCGCGGGCTCCTCCTTTACCTCCCGGAACCATCCACCCCACTGTCAGCGGCAGCCTGCAAGGTTTGCGCGCAATGGCCCGGGGCCCCATGCATGCAATCCTGTACACGCCTGCCGTGCTGGCGGAAAGAGAAGTACAAGTCCTTTGCACGCCAACCATGCAGGCGGACGCAGGACGGCGTAGCGCTCTGCGCCGGTAGGTAAAGGAGGAGGCCGCAGGCCGGGGGACACGGACGGCGCAGAGTGCCATGGCGGCCTGTGTCCAGAAGTGACCTGGCTTCGTTGCGCGTGCAACTTCGGCCTGTGTCCCGAAGTGACTTGGTTTCGTCCCGCGTGTCATGGCAGTCAGTTTCCCGAAGTGACTGAAGACCGGATCAACGGTAACCCGTCGCCACCTCGCCCATTTCCACATACACCGTCTTCAACTGCGTGTAGTGGTCCAGCGCGGCCATGCTGTTCTCGGAGCCTATGCCGGACTCACCCACACCGCCAAACGGCATCTCAATCGGCGTGATGTTGTAGTTGTTGATCCAGCAAATACCAGCCTTGATCGCAGCCGCCACACGGTGGCCTTTTTGCAGGTTGGTGGTGAAGACACCGGCGGCCAAACCGAAGCGGGAATGGTTGGCGCGCGCAATCGCTTCTGCTTCGGTGTCGAAGGTCAGCATGGACAGCACCGGGCCGAAGATCTCTTCGCGCACGATCCGCATGTCATCCGTGCAATCGGCAAAGATGGTGGGCTCGACAAAGTTGCCAGACTGGCCTGCCACCTGCGCCAGCTTGCCGCCGGTTACCAGCGTGGCGCCTTCGCGCAGTCCGCTGGCAATGTAGTCCATCACCTTGGCGGTGTGGGCCTCGGAAATCAGCGCGCCGACTTCGGTCTCGGGGTTCATCGGGTCGCCCACGCGCAGCAGCAGTGTGCGCTCCTTCAGGCGCGCCAGGAACTTGTCGGCCAGGCCCCGCTGCACGAAGACGCGGGTGCAGTTGGTGCAGACTTCGCCCTGCGTGTAGAAGTTGCCCATCATGGCAGCAGTCACGGCCTGCTCCAGATCGGCATCGTCAAAAATCACCAGCGGCGACTTGCCGCCCAGTTCCATGGTCACGCGCTTCAAGGTGCCGGCGGCCGTCTGCATCACCTTCTTGCCGGTGGGCACCGAGCCGGTGACGGACACCTTGGCCACACCCGGGTGCGCCGCCAGCATGGCGCCGGTGGCGCCGCGGCCCTGCAGCACATTGAAGACACCGGGGGGCACACCGGCCTCCAGATAAATCTCGGCCAGCTTGACGGCGGTGGCCGGTGTCAGCTCCGAGGGTTTGAAAATCATGGCGTTGCCAGCGGCGAGCGCGGGCGCGGATTTCCAGCAGGCGATCTGGATGGGATAGTTCCAGGCGCCTATGCCCACGCACACGCCCAGCGGCTCCTTGCGGGTGTAGGCAAAGGCGTTTTTGAGCGGGTATTGCTGACCGGTTAGCGTGGCGGCCGCGCCGGCAAAGTATTCTATGCAGTCGGCACCACTGGCCACGTCCACCACCAGGGCTTCCTGCAGCGGCTTGCCGCAGTCCTGCACTTCCAGCGCGGCGAGTTCATCGTTGCGGCTGCGCAATAGGTCCACGGCGCGGCGCAGGATGCGGCCGCGCTCGGTGGCGGTCATCGCGGACCAGACCAGGAAACCAGCCTGCGCGGCGGCGACTGCCGCGTCCACATCGGCCTGCGACGCGTCATACACGGCGGCAAAGGCCTGGCCCGTAGCCGGGTTGATGGATTCAAAGCGTACGCCGCTGCCTTGCACGTGCAGGCCGTTCACGAAACTGGAGATGGTGACTTCGCTCATTACTTTCCTTGCGCGGGCTGCTCAACTGCAAGCCCAAAAAACAACTCCGACCCAGCCAGGCTGCGTCGGAGTGGTGGCGGCAGACGCCCGTACGGGAATCCGCCGCGTTTTCCGCTTCACCATCAGGTGTGAACGCGAAGGGCTGGCGCAGACAGTGCGAACGCACGGCCAGGCTGCCCAACAAGGTGCACGCTTGATTGGGAAGTGGAATTACTTCGCCAACGCCGCCTTCACCGCATCCGCACCGGGCTTGCCGTCCAGCGTAGTCACACCGGCCAGCCACTTGTCCACCGTGCCGGGGTTCTTCTTCAGGAAGTCCTTGGCGGCGGTATTGGGCTTGACCTTCTTGAGGATCGGGCCCATTACCTGGTTTTCGATGTCGGTGGTGAACTGCAGGTTCTTCAGGAAGCTGTAGACGTTGGGGCACTTCTTCTCATACGACGGAGGAATGGCGGTGTAGACCTTGGCTTCGCCCAGGTTGGGGCCGAAGACATCGTCGCCGCCGGACAGGTAGCTCATCTTCATCTGCACGTTCATGGGGTGCGGCTCCCAGCCCAGGAACACGATCGCTTTGTTCGCCTTGATGGCGCGCTGGGCTTCGATCAGCATGCCTGCCTCCGACGACTCGACCATCTTGAAGCTCTTGAGGCCAAACTTGTTGTCCTTGATCATGCCGGCGATGAGCGCATTGCCATCGTTGCCGGGCTCGATGCCGTAAATCTTGCCGCCCAGGTCCTTCTCGAACTTGGCGATGTCGGCAAAGGTCTTCAGGCCCTTGTCAAACAGGTAGGTGGGCACGGCCAGCGTGTACTTGGCACCGACCAGGTTGGGAGTGTCCAGCACCTTGATGCTGCCGTCCTTCACAAAGGGCTCGATCTGCGGCGTCATGGACGGGTTCCAGTAACCCAGGAAGACGTCGATCTGTTTCTTCTTCATGCCGGCAAAAGCGATCGGGATGGAGGCGATGGTGACTGTGGGCTTGTAGCCCAGGCCTTCGAGCACCACCGAGGCCATGCCGGTGGTGGCGGCGATGTCGCTCCAGCCCACGTCGGCAAAACGCACGGTCTTGCAGCTGGCGTCATCGGCCAATGCGGATTGGGCAGCCAGGGCCGCGATGGCGGCAATGATTCCTACGGTCTTCATCTTCATACTTACGCTCCTGTGAACAAGGGACTAACGCACTTACTGAATCGGGTCTGTTTGCACCGGCTTGGGGTCACGCCGCGAGGGGCGGCGCCCCCGCTGGCCCGTGTCGGTGCTGGACATGGTACGCACTGGCAGATCCACTTCCTTGCGCAGTTCGTCAAACGGCGCGTTGAGGTGCGGAATGGCCATGGCTTCAACAAAGAATTCCTGGAAGCGCGGCTCCACCGCAGTTTCGATTTTTTCCACGCGGCGTACCAGCGCCTCGATGTCCTTGCGCGAGCGCTGATCCAGCAGCGCAATGCGGGCACCGGTACCGGCGGCATTGCCGGCGGAGGACACGTTTTCGAGTTTGCAGTCAGGGATCATGCCCAGCACCATGGCGTATTTCACGTCGATGTGGCTGCCAAAGGCTCCCGCCAGGCGGATGCGGTCCACGCTCTGGATGTTGAGCCGCTCCATCAGCAGGCGCACACCGGCATACAGCGCAGCCTTGCCGAGCTGGATGGCGCGCACATCGTTCTGCATGATCTTCAAGGGCCTGGCTTCCGCCGTGGCCTTGAACAACTCATACGAAAACGTGCGTCCGTCTTCCTGGATGCGCGGGTTGCGCGCGGCACAGGCCCCGTCGATGGTGCCATCGTGGCGGATGATGCCGGCCAGGTACATCTCGGCCAGGGCCTCGATGATGCCGGAGCCGCAGACGCCCGTGACACCGGAGCCGGCCACGGCCTCGGCAAAGCCGGGCTCGTCCGACCACAGGTCCGATCCGATCACCTTGAAGCGCGGCTCCAGGGTTTCGGGGTTGATGCGCACGCGCTCGATGGCGCCGGGCGCGGCGCGCTGGCCGCAGCTGATCTGCGCACCTTCAAAGGCCGGTCCGGTGGGGCTGGAGCAGGCCAGCATGCGCTGGTTGTTGCCCAGCACGATTTCGGCATTCGTCCCCACGTCGACGACCAGTGTCATCTTGTCGGTCAGGTCCGGGCGCTCGGCCAGCAAGACGCCAGCCGTGTCTGCCCCTACGTGGCCGGCAATACAGGGCAGCACATAAATGCGGGCGTTGCGGTGGATGGCAAAGTCGATCTCTACCGCCCACAGCGTGATGGCGCGGTCGGTCGCCAGCGCAAAGGGGGCGCCACCCAGCTCGGTCGGATCGATCCCGAGCAGCAAGTGGTGCATGATGGGATTGCCCACGAAGGTGGCTTCCAGAATGTCCTGCGGTGTGATGCCGGCCTGGGCGGCCACATCGTGCGCCAGGGTGTTCAAGGCCTCACGCACTGCGGCGGTCATTTCCTTCTCGCCGCCGGGGTTCATCATCACGTAGGAGACGCGGCTCATCAGGTCTTCGCCGAAGCGAATCTGCGGGTTCATCAGGCCGGCCGAGGCCACCACCTCACCGGAGGCCAGGTTGCACAGGTGGGCTGCAATGGTGGTGGAGCCGATGTCCACCGCCAGGCCATACACGGTTTCCTTGAAGCCGGGCCACACGGCCACGATCTGCTTGCCGGCATGCACCGCTACGGTGACCTTCCAGTCGCCGGCGCGCAGAGCTTTTTGCAGCTGCTGCAGCACGATGACGTCGCAGGCCAGCTCGGTCAGCCGCCATTCAAATTCGAGCGCGTCTTCCAGACGGCGCAGGTCGCCGCTGGGGTCGTGCATATCGGGTTGCTGCACCTCCACATAGTGCAGGCGAATCAGCGGGTCGAGCTCCACATCATGCGCTTCGGCCTCCTTGCGCACCACCTGCTTGTGCACCTGGCTGGAGGAGGGTACGTCGATGACGACATCACCCAGCACCTGGGCCGAGCAGGACAGGCGACGCCCATCCACGAGTGGCTGCGTGACGCAATACTCCTCTTCCACCTTGCCAAACGGGCTGAGGTGGTCGAGCTTGGAGGTCAGGCCGTGTTTGGGGAACTCGCCCTCGGACACCAGCACCTGGCAGCGCCCGCAGATGCCGCGTCCGCCGCAGACTGAATCGATGTCCACGCCCAGCGAGCGGGCTGCCTGCAGCACCGGGGTGCCTAGCGGAAAACGGCCGCGACGGCCGGAAGGGGTAAATACGACCAGGGGGTCTTTTTGGCTCACACATCACTCCAATAATTCAAACACGCCCTGCGCGCCGGTTCACGACTGCGGCACGCAAGCTTGCCCGCATACATCGGGCAGGCCAACCGCTTAGTCGCGCTTGCGGCGGCTGCCGCCTTCGCGGCGACCGCGGCCCATTTCGCCGTCGGCACCCATGACCGGGTCTGCCCGGAACTTGCGGATCCAGCGCATGCAGTCGGGGTCGTGGCCCATCATCACGTCGGCACCCATGATGGCTTTGACCACCTCGGCGTGCAGCGGGTTGGTGATGGCCGAGGTCATGCCGGCGGCAATGGCCATGGTCAGGAAGGCGGAGTTCACGCCGTTGCGCTCGGGCAGGCCGAAGCTGACGTTGGAGGCGCCACAGGTGGTGTTGACCTTGAGCTCGGTGCGCAGACGGTGGACCAGCTGCATGACCTGCACGCCGGCCTGGTTGATGGCGCCAATCGGCATCACCAGCGGGTCGACCACGATGTCGCAGGCGGGGATGCCGTAGTCGGAGGCGCGGTTCACAATTTTGCGGGCCACTTCAAAGCGCACGTCCGGGTCCTGTGAAATGCCGGTTTCGTCATTGGAGATGGCAACCACGGCGGCGCCGTATTTCTTCACCAGCGGCAGCACGGTTTCCAGGCGGTCTTCCTCGCCGGTGACCGAGTTCACCAAAGCCTTGCCCTTGTAGACGGCGAGACCTGCTTCCAGGGCGGCGACGATGGAGGAGTCGATAGACAGTGGCACATCCGTGACCGACTGCACCAGCTGTATCGCCTTGGCCAGCATGCCGGGCTCGTCCGCCAGCGGGATGCCGGCGTTGACGTCCAGCATATGGGCACCGGCCTCGACCTGGGCCAGGGCATCGGCGATGACGCGGCTGTAGTCGCCGGCCATCATTTCGGCGGCCATGATCTTGCGGCCGGTGGGGTTGATGCGCTCGCCGATGATGACGAAGGGGCGGTCAAAGCCAATGACCACTTCACGGGTGGCGGAGCTGATAACGGTATCGGTCACATTGATTCCTTGGTTTCTGTTTTGAGGGTATCGCGTTCGGGGTACCACGGCACACGGCCTTGCAGCACCCCTGATCTATCAATAATTTCAGCCACAGACTCTTCCTGACGGAAGGCCATGACATGCACGCCGGACACACCCTTGATCTCTTTGATCTCCTGGATCAGGTCGATGCAGATCTGGCGGCCCTCTTGCGCCGGCTTTTCAGCACCGGCCATGCGTTTGACGACGGCGTCCGGGATATGGATACCCGGCACATTGGTGCGCATCCAGTCGGCTGCCTTGGCGGTGCGCAAAGGCCCCACACCGATCAGAAAGAAGGCTTTTTTGGGCCCGTCTTCCAGGTGACCCTGGTCTTCCATCTGCTGCATAAAGGTCTTCAGGCGCGGCACATCGTAGCAGTACTGGGTCTGCAAAAACTGGGCGCCGGCGGCAATCTTCTTGGCAATGCGGTCGCCGCGCCATTCATAGGGCGGCACAAAAGGGTTGGCGGCGGCACCAAAGAAGACGCGCGGTGCAAAAGTGACCTTGCGTCCGCTCTGGAACTTGTGCTCGTCGCGCAGGGTGCGACCGATCTCCAGCAGGCTCATGCAGTCCAGGTCAAACACCGGTTTGGCCTGCGGGTGGTCACCCGACTGCACGCCGTCGCCCGAGAGGCACAGCATGTTGGCCACACCCATGGCTGCGCCTCCCAGGATGTCGCCCTGGATGGCAATGCGGTTCTTGTCGCGACACGATATCTGCATCACTGGCGCATAGCCGATGCGCGTCAGCAGGGCGCAGACCGCCATGCTGGACATATGGCAGTTGGCGCCCGAACCGTCAGTGGCGTTGATGGCATCCACATAGCCATCAAAAATGCGGGCGCGCTTGTACACGTCTTCCGGATCGGCCGAATCCGGCGGGTCCAGCTCAGACGTGACGGCAAAGGCGCCTGCGCGCAGCACCCGTTCCAGGCGGCCGGGCGAGGTGTGGCCGGGCAGGATGGGCAGCGGATAACCCGGGACCGGTTCGTCGTCGAATTTCATGGTGCTTTGGGTGGGGTGCTGGTGGCGGGGGCGGCGGCAGTCGTCGCAGGGATGGAGACGGCAGGCGCAGCCGGTTTGGCTGCTGGCGCTGCGGCAGGCTTGGGCGGCGGCGGGTTGCGGTCGCGCGCCACCTTGAGCCAGGAGGAGCGGCCTTCCAGGCGCCGGTCCACGGGGAGCTGCACGATGCGGATGGCTTTTTTACCTTCGACCATGCGCTCGCTACCGGCAAAGGCCTCGACCCAGACGCAGCGCATCTCGGGCTTGACTTCGCAGTTGCCGTTGGCACGCACGCCGCCGCAGGGGCCGTTGCGTATGTTCTTGGGGCAGTTCATGGAGCAGGACATGCCGGTGGCGCTCAGGGCACACTGGCCGCACATCTTGCAGTCAAACAAAAATCCCTTGGCGACCTTCTCGAATGCGGCCACCGGTTTTTCTACGCGCTCATAGCCAATCCAGTTCCAGACCGGATGCAGGGCGACAAAGGCCTTCTCAAAGGCGCTGTAGAAAATCTCCATGCCCCGGGCATGGCGCACGGACCAGCGGCGCACGGCGTACATATCAGGCGTCTCCAGCGTTATCGATGGTGGTGTCGCCGGCAGCTTCGGCGGGGGCGGCAGCTTGGGTCTCGTCCACGCCATGGGCTCGGATCAGGCGCAGCAGGTCTTCGTCGGAGTATTGCGCCTCGATCTTCGCGGCCTCGGCGTCGGCCTCGGCCTGCATGTCGTCGCTGCAGGCGCGCGGCTCGCTGCGTTTCCAGTCGGCCAGGTAGTCGGCCGAGCCGGACTTGCCGGCCCGCATGGCGGCCCGGTCCACGGCCTCCTGGAAGCGGTGCGAGAGCTGCACCTTGCCGGTCTCGCGGCCCTTTTTCACCACCACTTGCGCGGGGATGTCGCGCCAGGAAATTACGATCAGTTTTGCCATGTGATGATGCTTTCGGTCATGCTTGTTGTTGCCAAGGTGTGTGCACGCTCCAGGCTGGTGGCGAGCTCGCCGTAGCCCGTCACGTGGGACTCAAATTCCAGGCCCAGGCGCGCTGCGGCAGCGCGTCCGGCGGCCATCTTTTCTTCCGACGGCACCTGCGCCAGATACGCCAGCTTCTTGTAGTGGCCGAAGTACATGGGCAGCAGTTCGGGATGCTTGGCGATGCCCAGGCCGTGGATGATCAGTCGATCAAAGTGCTGCAGCAGGAAGTCGGTCAGGTAAAAGGTGCCGAGTTCGGCCTCGGCCAGCTCGGCAAACTGCGCGCTGCCGGCAAAAAATTCGTAGCAATGGGCGCCGGGGATGCGCTCCACGCCTTCTTCGGCCAGCACCGCGTCCAGCAGGCCGCCGGTGCCGCAGTCGGCATAGGCGACAAAGATGGAGGTGAAGCGACCGCGTGCCGCCCGGATCTTGGCGCGCACGCCTTCCGGGATTTTTTCCGGCCGGTTGTGCCAATCGGCGGGCAGGCATTGCACCACCATGTGCGGCCAGTGATTGAGCGTGCGCAGGGCGACGATTTCACGCGCCAGCGCACCGCAGGCAATAACAAGAATAGCTGGCTGGGCACCCATGGCTGCTACGGGGCTCAAACGGACAAGGGTGCCAGCTCTGGCGTGTCGCTTAGGCGGCAGCGGCGGCGCGGCGGGCGGCGATCAGCGTCTTGGCTGTTTCGACCGCAATGCCGGCATCGCGGCAGTAGGCGTCAGCGCCCACGGCCTTGCCGAACTCTTCGTTCAGCGGTGCGCCGCCAACCAGCACGATGTAGTCGTTGCGGATGCCCTTTTCCTTCAGGGTGTCGATCACGACCTTCATGTAGGGCATGGTGGTGGTCAGGAGCGCAGACAGACCCAGGATGTCGGGCTTGTGCTCTTCAATCGCGGCCAGGTATTTCTCGACGGGGTTGTTGATGCCCAGATCGATCACCTCAAAGCCCGCGCCTTCCATCATCATGCCGACCAGGTTTTTGCCGATGTCGTGGATGTCGCCCTTGACGGTGCCGATGACCATCTTGCCGATGGGCTCCACGCCGGTTTCGGCCAGCAGGGGACGCAGGATTTCCATGCCACCCTTCATGGCATTGGCCGCCAGCAGCACTTCGGGTACAAACAAAATGCCGTCGCGGAAGTCCACGCCAACGATGCGCATGCCTTCGACCAGGGCGTCATCCAGCACGCGGGCTGCGGTCCAGCCACGGCCCAGCAGGATGTTGGTGGCTTCCACCACCTCTTCGCGCAGGCCGTTGTACAGATCGTCATGGACTTGCTCTGTCAACTCCTCGTCGTTCAAGGTGTTCAGATCCAGATCGTCTTCAAATTCATTGGCCACCGCTAACTCCTGGTAAAAAATAATGTTCTGGCCCGTGGGTACACCACCAGAACGTGTTGAAAATGGTACGAGCCGCTACCTGCCCGGGCTGACACAATAGCGACTTTGGATTGTCGTCATACGACAGGGGGATTGTCGCGCAATTGGCCTGGTCGCTAGAGTCGAGTTCGCCGTCGCTGCAAGATAATTCGCGCCGCTGTCAATCCCTAAACTGCCTGCGTGGCAGCACCATTTGAGCCCATAAAACCTATTCGATAACTTCCGGAGCCCTATTCCCATGACCGTCCATCTTGAAGGCAAGCCCCACTACATTCTCACGGCCACCTGCGACAGTCGCATGGGTACCGTGGCCCGCGTCTCGGGCTTTCTGGCCTCGCGCACCTGCTACATCACCGACATGCAGCAGTTTGATGACGTGATCACCGGGCGTTTTTTCACCCGTATCAGCTTCTACGGCAACCCTGACAGCACACCGGAGCTGGAAGCGCTGCGCACGCAGTTCCAAGCGGTGGCCGACATTGAAAAGATGGAATGGGCGATTGTGGACGCCGAGAAGAAGCAGCGCGTGATGATTCTGGTCTCCAAGTTCGACCATTGCCTGGTCGACCTGCTGTACCGCAACCGCACCGGCGAGTTGAAGATGGACATCACCTGCGTGGTCTCCAACCACCCCGACTTGCGTGGTCTGGTAGAGGCACAGGGCTTGCGTTATGTGCACATTCCCGTGACGGCCGACACCAAGGCGGCGCAGGAAGACAAGCTGATGGCACTGGTGGAAGAAACCCAGAGCGAGCTGGTGGTGCTGGCGCGCTACATGCAGGTGCTGTCCGATGACCTGTGCCGCCGTCTGCGTGGCCAGGCTATCAATATCCACCACAGCTTCCTGCCCGGTTTCAAGGGCGCCAAGCCCTACCACCAGGCCCACGCCCGCGGCGTCAAGCTGACGGGTGCTACGGCCCACTATGTGACGGCGGATCTGGATGAAGGCCCGATCATCGAGCAGGTGGTTCAGCGGGTGGATCACACCTACACGCCGGAGAAGCTGGCGGCTGCGGGGCGGGATTCGGAGTGCCGTGCTTTGGCGACTGCAGTGCGGTTGCATGTGGAGCGGCGGGTGTTTTTGAATGACTCCAAGACGGTGATTTTTGGGTAATTTTTTGGTGCTTGTTCTGGGTTTTTGACTCCCCCATTTTTAACTCCCCCATCCCCCCCGCCCCTTACCCCCCGTCGGGGTAAGGGGTGCCCAATACGGACAGCCGATTTGACCCTTGCGCGCCGAATACGGAATTACCGGCGGGGCGTTGCCACCGTGTTTGCTTGCACTGATCTCACGCCGATAGTTCCAAGCGCCGGTGGCGATGCGATGGAAGTGGGATGGGATTGGGGTTGGCCAGTGAGGGCGTAGCCGAAGCGAAGCAACCAAATGGGCTGTCCGATTCTGGCACCCCTTACCCCGACGGGGGGTAAGGGGCGGGGGGGATGGGGGAGTTAAAAAATGGGGGAGTCAAAACCAAGCTCCGCAGGAAAAAACATCCCTCTAAGCAAAGCCAAGCAACACCAAAAGTCTAAATTTCCAACTCAGCCTCACCCGGCTCCTCACCCAAAATCACCCGACGACTATTACGCCGCTCCGCACTCGGCGTATGCCCGAACAAATCGCGATAGCACTTGGAAAAATGCGGCGGTGACTGGAAGCCGCAGGCCACCGCCACTTCCATGATCGACATCGAAGTCTGCAACAACAGACCACGCGCCCGCCGCAGCCGCATGTCCAGGTAGTACTTGGTCGGCACCTCACCCACATAGCGCTTGAACAATCGCTCGATCTGGCGGCGCGAAACGCCTACCAGGTTGGCAATTTCGTCCAGCGACAAAGGCTCTTCCAGATTGGCCTCCATCAGCGCCGCAGCCTCGATCAGGTTCTCGTGGAACAGGCCCACGCGAGCCAGCAGAGGCACATGCTGGCGGTCCTGGTCGCTGCGGATGCGGTCCAGGATGAACTGGTCGGAAATCTGCGGCGCAATGTCGCGGCCCAGGTGGTTCTTGATGATGTTGAGCATCAGGTCCAGCGGGGCCACGCCGCCGGAGCAGGTGTAGCGGTCACGGTCTATGGCGTAGAGCTGTTTGGAGAAGTGCACGGCCGGGAATTGCTCTTCCAGCGCCGACATGTTCTCCCAATGCACCACGGCCTTGTACTTGTCCAGCAGGCCGGCCTTGGCCAGGGCGTAGCCGCCGGTGCACAGCGAACCCAGGGGCACCAGGCGCTGGGCAAAACGGCGCAGCGCGGCAATCAGATCGGGCGTGACCGCCTGCTCGACGTTGATACCGCCGCAGACAAACACGATGTTGGCCGGTCCTATGTCCTCAATCGCCACCGTGGGTGACATGGACAGGCCATTGCTGGCCGCCACCGGCTTGCCGTCCAGGCTGGCCAGGGTCCACTCGTACACATCCTGCTCGGCCACGCGGTTGGCCATGCGCAGGGCCTCTACCGCGCTGGACAGTGCTATCAGCGAATAGTTCTGCAGCGTCAGGAAGACAAAGCGGTGCTTGGGCAGTGGGCCGGCGCGGCGGGGGGCGGTTAGATCCATCAGGGCAGTCGGTAGTCAGGAGCCATTGTCTTTGGGGGCGAGGCCGAGTTTATCCCTCAGCGACTGGCGCTTTCCCTGAGCGCCGAAAGTTTCGGTGATGCGGTCCAGCATGATGGCCAGCAGCACCACGGCCAGGCCGGATTCGAAGCCCAGGCCGATGTCCAGGCGCTGGATGCTGGCCAGCACATCGTTGCCCAGGCCTCCGGCCCCCACCATCGATGCGATGATGACCATGCTGAGCGCCATCATGATCGTCTGGTTGATGCCGGCCATGATGGAGGGCAGGGCGCCGGGTATCTGCACCTTGAACAGCACCTGGGTGGGGGTGCAGCCAAAGGTGATGCCGGCTTCCACCTGCTCTTTGTTGACCTGCCGTATGCCCAGGGAGGTCAGGCGCACCACCGGCGGCATGGCGAAGATGACGGTAGCCAGCACGCCGGGCACCCGGCCCAGGCCGAACAGCATGGCCGCAGGAATCAGGTAGACAAAGGCCGGCATGGTCTGCATGAAGTCCAGCGTGGGCCGCACGATGGCCGCCACCCGGTCGCTGCGCGCGGCCCAGATGCCCAGGGGCAGGCCCAGCACCAAGCTGATGGCGGTGGCTGCAATGATGAGGGCCAGCGTCACCATGGTTTGCGGCCAGAAGCCGGTGGCGTTGATCACATAGCAGCAGGCCAGGCAGAACAGCGAGAACTTCCAGCCCACGCGCCAGAAGCCCAGGGCCACCAGCAGGGTGGTGACCGCCGGCATGGGGATGGCCTGCAGGCCCAACTCGATGCCCTCGGTCAGGTCACCAATGCCCGAGCCCATGCGCTCCAGCGTCCCGCCGTCGTTGTCGACAATGAACTTGACGCCGCGGTCCACCCATTCACCCAGGGGCAATGCTTCACTCATGGCTGCTCTCCTCGTCTTGCACCATCTTCTTCAACAAAATTGTCTGGGTCACGGCGCCCAGGTAGCGGTTGTCTGCGTCCACCACCGGCAGCGGCACCGGGTTTTTGACGATGCGGCCCACCAGTTCGCGCAACACCGTGGATGCAGGCACCGGCGTGATGTGTGCCAGAAAGGCAGCAGACAGCGCGCTGGCCTGGGCTTCCATGGCGCGGTACATGGAGTCAATGGACACGGCGCCTTGCAGGCGCCCGTCCGTGCTTACCACAAAGGCATACATGCGCTGGCTCTCGCGCAGTCGGGTGATGGCCGCGCGCATGTCCGCGTGGGCGTCTGTGCCGACCTGGATGACCAGCGTCTCGTCGGTGCTGGCCACGTCCCTCGCTACGAGGTATTTGTTGACATCAACGCCCTTGAAGAAGGCCCGTACATATTCGTCGCTGGGGTTACGCAGGATTTCGTCCGGCGTGCCGATCTGCACAATGCGCCCGCCCTCCATGATGGCGATGCGGTTGCCGATGTGAAAGGCCTCGTCCAGATCGTGCGACACAAACACAATGGTGCGCTGCTGCTCAGCCTGCAGCTTGAGCAATAGTTCCTGCATCTCGGTGCGTTTGAGCGGGTCCAGGGCGGAGAAGGCCTCGTCCATCAGCATCAGTGAGGGGTCCACCGCCAGGGCGCGGGCCAGGCCCACGCGCTGCTGCATGCCGCCGGACAGTTCGGCCGGCATCCGGTTGGCAAAGGCCTTGAGGCCGACCTGGTCCAGCACTTCCATGGCACGCAGCTCGCGCACCTTGCGGTCGACGCCGGCCACTTCCAGGCCGAAGGCGGTGTTGCGCAGCACCGAGAGATGCGGCAACAGGGCGAAGGATTGGAACACCATGGCCAGGTCCTTGCGGCGCAGCTCAATCAGCGCCTTTTTGCCCAGGGTGGCTACGTCGTTGCCGCCGACCAGAATCTGGCCGTGCGTCGGGTCTACCAGGCGGTTCAGGAGGCGGATCAGGGTGGATTTGCCGGAGCCCGACAGACCCATCAGGACAAAAATTTCGCCTTCATTGACGTGAAAGTTGGCGTCCTTGACGCCCACCACCATGCCGGTCTGCTGGAAGATTTCATCCTTGCCCAAGCCCCTTTTGAGCATTTGCATGGCCAGATCGGGGCTGTGGCCAAAGATTTTGTAGAGATTCTTGACGACGACTTTTTCAGCCACGTGGGGTGCCCTCGGGTTTTGTTGTTCTCGTTGCAGCGCGGTGCCTTGCACTGTGCTTGTAAGCATGAAGCGGGCCATTCTGGCCGCACAAACAGCAGCTTAGCCCCCAAAAGCGCCGCCCGATGGTCAATCTGCGACAGAAGACGGAAGCCCTAGGGAATCTCCCTAGCCTCCCAGGCTGTCGTCAATGCGCCGTGCGCGAGATGTAGCGTTTGCGCCAGAACACCAGGCTGAGCGTGGAAGCAATCATCAGCATGCTGCCCATGGCCCACCAGAAGCCGCTGTGCAGGTGCAACAGCGGTATGGAATCGAAGTTCATGCCAAAGATGGCAGCAATCAGGTTCAGCGGCAGAAAGATGGCGGTCAACGCGGTGAGGGTGCGCATGATGTCGTTGGTGCGGTGGCTTTGCGCGCTGAAGTGCATTTGCACGGCGGTCTCGGCGCTCTGCTCCAGTCGCTGCACGTGGTGCACCACGCGTTCAATGTGCTCCAGTACATCGCGGCTGCGCACCTGCAGCAGTTCGCGCTCGCGGGCCTCGAGCGGACTGTCGGCCTCCGGCCAGGTCTTGACGGCCTCGATCCAGTCCTGGATACAGGAACGCTGGTCTTCGCAGATTTCATCGAGCTGGTGCAAGGCCAGGCGCGCATCCAGCAATGCGCCCCAGTTGGCAAAGCGTGCCTTGGGGTTGAGCAACTCAGTCTGCCAGTGGTCGAGCTGGTGCGTCAATTCGCGGCGTAAAGCCAGGTAGCCGTCCACCATCAGGTTGACGATGCGTAGCATGAGGTCGGCCGGGCTGGACGGGTAGCGCGCGCCGGTAGTGCGCAGGTCGGTGCTGGCGGCCTGCATTAGTTTGCTGGCATAGGCGTCGCGCACGGCACAGTCTGCCGGGTGTACGGTCAGTAGCAGGCGGTCGAACACGGCAAAACCGACGGGGCTGGTGTCTATGCGTCGCAGAATGGGCGGTCCGCCTTTGCCGGCGGAAAGGGCACGGGTGGATGCGGCTGCACCCGTATCGGTCGCCGCGCTGGCGGCTGCCAGCCGCCGGAACACCACCATGTCGTATTGAGAGGTGTAGTCGTAGTGCGAGGGCAGTTGCCGGTTCAGCAGGTCCGAGACATGCAGTTCCAAAAGGGGTTGACCGCACAACTGCTGCAGCCCTTCCTGGAGGGTGGCCAGATGGCGTTCAAAATCCTGGCTGGTGCAACTGATCCAGACAAAACCGCTGTCTGGCAAGCCGCGCTGCAACAGTGACTGCAAACCATCGCCTTCACTGGCGCCCGTGCTTTGAATCTGGAAGATGCGCATGGTGTGCAGCCGAGCCGGGTGCTGGCCTCTAGCGGTTTTGCAGCAACCTGGCAGCCTCAATGGCGAAGTAGGTCAGCACCCCATCGGCCCCGGCGCGCTTGAAGGCCAGTAGGCTTTCCAGCATGACGGCATCATGGTCCAGCCAGCCGTTGGCCGCAGCGGCCTTGAGCATGGCGTATTCCCCCGACACCTGGTAGGCAAAGGTCGGGATCTTGAATTCGTCTTTGACGCGGCGTACCACATCCAGATACGGCATACCGGGTTTGACCATTACCATGTCGGCCCCCTCGGCAATGTCCATGGCAACTTCGCGCAGGGCTTCGTCGCTGTTGCCGGGGTCCATCTGGTAGGTTTTTTTGTTGCTCTTGCCCAGGTTGGCAGCTGACCCCACAGCGTCGCGGAAGGGGCCGTAAAAGGCGCTGGCGTATTTGGCGCTGTAGGCCATGATGCGGGTGTGCACCAGACCATCGGCCTCCAGCGCGGCTCGGATGGCGCCGATGCGGCCGTCCATCATGTCGCTGGGGGCGACGATGTCGACCCCGGCGCGGGCCTGGGTCAGGGCCTGTTGCACCAAGGCGACGGTGGTTTCCTCATTGAGGATGTAGCCCTCGGTTTCGGGTCGGGTGTCTGGCAGGCCGTCCTGGCCGTGGCTGGTGAAGGGGTCCAGTGCCACATCGGTCATCACGCCCAGATCGGGGAACTCTTTCTTCAGGGCGCGCACCACGCGGGGCACCAGGCCGTCGGGGTTCAGAGCCTCTGTGCCGCCGTAGTCCTTAAGCGATTGGTCAATCACCGGAAACAGGGCCATCACCGGGATCTGCAGCTTGACGCATTCCTCGGCCACGGGCAGCAGCAGATCGAGGCTCAGGCGCTCCACTCCCGGCATGGAGGCCACAGCAACGCGCTGCTTCTGGCCGTCGACCACAAACACAGGATAAATCAGGTCATGGGCCGTCAGGTTGTTTTCACGAACCAGGTTGCGGGTAAATGCGTCACGGCGCAGGCGGCGCGGGCGGCCTGCAGGGAAGGGTGCGTAAGGTGTCATATGAAAATTGTGCCTGAAAGTTGCGGGTGCCTGTCCCGGGCATGGCGCCGGGGCCCATTCTGGCTGACTTTATTTGTGCCCAATGCGTGGGCCGGTGGGTCTTCATCGGAAATATCAGACGCATATAAATGGATTGTTTGATAAATCCACTTGTGCTTTTGGGAAAAGCTTGTTAAATTTGGACTTGGGTAGCTTGCTACCTCCCGCTTTTCCTCCCTGAGCGGGGCCTTGATGTGTGACAGCAAATAGGCTTACTACCCCAGCCCACGTGCTGGGGTTTTTTTTGTCGGTGCTTTTTGGGGTCAAATACAAATCATGCTCTGGGTAAAGTCTTTCCACATCGTCTTTGTCACCAGCTGGTTTGCCGGCCTGTTCTACCTCCCCCGTATTTTTGTGAATCTGGCCATGGTGCCCCAGGGATCCATCGCCGAACGTGCACGGCTCCTGTTGATGGCCCGTAAGCTGATGCGCTTTAGCCATATGTTGGTGGTGCTTGCTTTGGGGTTCGGTCTTTGGATCTGGGGCCTGTACGGCTGGGCCTTCGGAATGGGGGACGGAAGTGGCCCGGGTTGGATGCATGTCAAGTTGCTGCTGGTGCTGTTCGCGGTGATGTACCACGTGGTTTGTGCTGGCACGTTGCGAAAGTTCGAGTCCGGGACTGAAGGCCGCAGCCATGTATGGTTTCGCTGGTTCAATGAAATCCCTGTGCTGCTGTTGATCGGCACCGTCATTCTGGTGGTCGTCAAACCGTTCTGAAGTACGAAGCCATGCACAAAACCGCTGCCTCGCCCCTGGCTTTGATTTACGCGGTGTTGATTGTGTATGCCAGTCTTTACCCATTCACCGATTGGCGGGATCAGGGTGTGGAAGTTTGGGCCTTTCTGCTGGCGCCACGCCCGCGTTACTGGACCGGCTTCGATGTGGCGGTCAATATCATCGGTTATGTGCCGTTTGGCGGACTGCTGGCGCTCAGTGCATTGCGCGCGGGGCGGTTGGATCGGCCCTTGCTTTTCTCTTTTTTGTGCGCAAGCGTTTTGTCACTCTGCATGGAAACTTTGCAAAGCTTTTTGCCGGTGCGGGTGGCTTCGCGTGAAGACTGGTTGCTCAATTCAGCGGGAGCCTGGGGCGGTGCGATTGCCACCTTGGCGTTGGAGCGCTTGGGCGCGATTGACCGCTGGAGTAATTTCCGCCGTTTTTGGTTCATTAAAGACGCGCGTGGCGGCTTGGTGTTGCTGGCTACCTGGCCCCTGGCCTTGTTGTTTCCGCCGGCTGTGCCCTTTGGTTTGGGGCAAATTTATGAGCGCATTGAGGCCCAAGTGGCAGAACAACTCGCAGACACGCCGTTCCTGGATTGGCTGCCGGTGCGCGACATCGAATTACAGCCACTGCTGCCCAGTGCCGAGCTGATCTGTGTTCTGTTGGGATTGCTGATTCCCTGCTTGTTGGGCTTTTGCGTAATCCGGCCCGGCATTCGCAGATTGTTGTTTGTGCCTCTGTATATCGGAGTGGGCGTGGCGGCTACAGCGCTTTCCGCATTGCTGAGCTGGGGGCCAGGGCACGCTTTGGCTTGGCTGGATCTGCCTGCGAAAGTGGCGCTGGTGACTGCCCTGATCCTGGCTCCATTGCTTGCACTGGTGCCTGGCCGCGCCTGCGCTGCACTGGTTCTGTTGGGGCTGGGTATACACCTTGGCATTCTGAACCAGGCGCCTGAGAGCCCCTATTTCGCCCAGACCCTGCAGGAGTGGGAGCAAGGACGTTTCATCCGTTTCAACGGACTGGCCCAGTGGCTGGGCTGGATGTGGCCCTATGCCGTTTTAGGATACGCGCTGGCCTTGACCTGGCGGCACGACACAAAAAACTAAAATGGAGGCATGACTGAAACCACTGCCCCCACGCCCTCTTATTACGAGCGTCATATATTTTTCTGCCTGAACGAACGCAAGAACGGCGAAGCCTCCTGTGCCCAGTTCAAGGCGCAGGAGGCCTTTGACCGCTGCAAGGCACTGATCAAGGACGCCCACCTGAGTGGCCCGGGCCATGTACGCGTCAACAAAGCGGGCTGTCTGGACCGTTGCGCCGCCGGTCCAGTGGCGGTGGTCTATCCTGAAGCCGTCTGGTACAGCTATGTCGACAATGCCGATATCGACGAAATTGTGGAGTCCCACCTCAAGAACGGCAAGGTGGTGGAGCGTTTGCTAACCCCCGCGCACCTGGGGCGCTAAGCCATGAAAGCATCGACCCGACGTTTTACCTTAACAGGCCCGGCGGGCGTGTTGGAGGCCGCTGTTGACGAGCCGCACGGCGCGGTGCGCGGTGTGGCGGTGATCGCCCACCCGCACCCCCTGTTTGGCGGGACCATGGACAACAAGGTGGTTCAAACGCTGGCACGCGCCTTTGTCCAATGCGGCTGGAGTGCAGTGCGCTTTAACTTCCGCGGCGTGGGCGGCAGTGAGGGTGTGCACGACCATGGTCAAGGCGAGTTGCAGGACTTGCTCGCGGTGGTTCAGGATCAGGCCCCAGAGGGCGCATTGGCGTTGGCCGGTTTCTCCTTTGGTGCTTTTGTGACCAGTAACGCCATTGAGAGCCTTCGGCAACAGCGCCAACTCGACAAGGTCGTGCTCGTAGGTACGGCAGCCAGCCGCTTTAACGTGGCGCCGCTTGCGCCTGAACTGCACGAGCGGGCGTTGGTGGTGCATGGTGAAATGGATGACACGGTTCCACTGGCCGATGTGATGACCTGGGCCCGGCCACAAAAATTACCGGTGACGGTGCTCCCCGGGGTCGGGCATTTCTTTCATGGACAATTGCCGCTGTTGCGCGCACTCGTCGCCCGGCATCTGACGAGCGATATCTCCTCACTTTAAGCGTTCCCTTTCAACGGTTCCCTTGCGGGCCCTTCTGTCAAACCCATGAAATCATTTATTGCCATTTTGCTGGCTGCCCTTAGTTTTTCCGTTGCGGCGCAAATGCTGCAACCCCCTGAGGTAGCCGCACGCGCCTACCTGTTGATCGATGTGACGGCCAATCAGATCCTGGCGGGCAAAGACATTGATACGGCCGTGGAGCCCGCTTCGCTGACCAAGCTGATGACCGCGTATTTGGTATTTGATGCGCTTAAGTCCAAAAAGATCGACCTCAAGCAGACCTTCCCTGTCAGTGAGCGGGCCTGGAAGATGCCCGGATCGCGCATGTTTATCGATCCCAAGATGCAAGTGCCGGTAGAGGATCTGGTGCAGGGCATGATTGTGCAAAGCGGCAATGACGCGACCATGGCGCTGGCCGAAGGCGTAGGCGGAACGGCAGAAAAGTTTGTACAGATGATGAACGAACAGGCCAAGGTACTGGGCATGAAGAACACGGGTTACAGAAACCCGGAGGGCTTGACCGAAGCGGGCCACACCACCACGGCGCGCGATTTGAGCGTGCTGGCGACGCGCCTGATGGTGGATTTTCCACAGTACGTGCGCTTTTATTCCATCAAGCATTACCGCTACCCCGGCACGCCTGCAGCCAATGACAACAACCGCAACCTGCTGCTGTTTCGCGACCCGACGGTTGACGGCCTTAAAACCGGCCACACCGATGCAGCGGGTTTTTGCATGATTGCGACCGCCAAACGGGATTTTCCGAATCTGGTCACTGCCGGTGCTGCGGCCGGAACACCCGCGGCCACCGGCAGCCGCCGCTTGCTGTCGATTGTGCTGGGCGCGGAAAGCGAAAATGCCCGCGCCAACGAATCCCAAAAACTGCTGAACTGGGGCTATACGGCATATGAAGCGGTCAAATTGTTCGATGCCAACCAGGCTGTGGTGACGCCTGCCATCTGGAAAGGCACTTTGGCCACCGTCAAACTCGGCCGCAACCAGTCCATTGTCGTGGCAGTTCCTGCCGGTCTGGCGTCCAAGGTAAAGACGCAGGTGCTGCGTAACGAACCCCTGCTGGCCCCTGTCACCAAAGGTCAGCAAGTTGCAACTTTGCGTGTCACGGCGGGTGATCAGTCTGTGGCCGATGTGCCCTTGCTGGCGCTGGATGCTGTTGAGCAGGCTGGTGTTATAGGTCGCGCCTGGGACGCCATGCGCCTCTGGATTCGCTGAATTTCCAGGCGATCGGTCCAATCGTGTTGCGGAAAAATCCGCGACCTGATACATTAGAAGGCTTTTCGGAAATTCCGTAGGGATTCACGTTTTCGAAAAGTTATTTTGTAAGAACCAAACGTTTAGGGACGTTTTTTTTCAGGAGGCATAAGTGCCAACCATCAACCAACTAGTGCGCCAGGGGCGCGAAGTCGAGATTATCAAGTCCAAGAGTCCTGCTATGCAGAATTCTCCCCAGCGCCGTGGCGTATGCACCCGTGTGTACACCACAACGCCTAAAAAGCCCAATTCCGCTCTGCGTAAAGTTGCCAAAGTGCGCTTGACCAACGGTTTTGAGGTGATTTCCTACATCGGCGGCGAAGGCCACAACCTGCAGGAACACAGCGTGGTGCTGGTTCGTGGCGGTCGTGTCAAGGACTTGCCCGGTGTGCGTTACCACATCGTCCGTGGTTCGCTCGATTTGCAAGGCGTGAAAGACCGCAAGCAGTCGCGCTCCAAGTACGGTGCGAAGAAGCCAAAGGCCAAGTAAATTGACCTGAGCCCGAGGCAACATTGTCAAGATGCAGGCCCTGGATTCAAAACATTAAAAAGGTGTTTGTTTACTGCGTGGCGCGGTGAATGAACGAAGTGACCCACTGTTCGGGTCGAGTAAGTGAGAGTCTTATTGATTAACTCTCGCGGTGCCCCAAAGGGCGCCAACTGAAGCAAAGAGGTGAAAAAATGCCACGTCGTCGCGAAGTCCCTAAACGTGAAATCCTGCCGGATCCCAAGTTCGGCAATGTTGAGCTGTCCAAATTCATGAACGTGATCATGGAAGGCGGCAAGAAGGCTGTTGCAGAGCGCATCATTTATGGCGCCCTGGAACTGATCGGTAAGAAGCACCCCGATAAAGACCCGGTGGAAGCATTCAGCGTTGCCATCAACAACGTCAAGCCCATGGTGGAAGTGAAATCCCGTCGCGTGGGTGGTGCCAACTATCAGGTGCCGGTTGAAGTCCGCCCCGTCCGTCGTCTGGCTTTGTCCATGCGCTGGATTAAAGAAGCCGCACGCAAGCGCGGTGAAAAATCCATGGCCCAGCGCCTGGCCAACGAGTTGCTCGAAGCAACCGAAGGCCGTGGCGGAGCCATGAAAAAGCGTGACGAAGTTCACCGCATGGCTGAGGCTAACAAGGCCTTTTCTCACTTCCGCTTCTAAAGAGCGGTTACTGCGCAGCATGCATGCAGCGCTGCTTCGGCTGGCTGCGCTTACACAGCGCTGTCATGCTGTTGCGCTAGGCTAGATGCCACTCGCTACGCCGCGTTGTGCGGGTAGCGGATTGAAAAATACCCCGATCAACCAAGGATCCATCATGGCTCGCAATACTCCCATTGAGCGCTACCGCAACATCGGTATTTCTGCGCACATTGACGCTGGCAAGACCACCACCACCGAACGTATTCTTTTTTACACCGGCGTGAACCACAAGATTGGTGAAGTGCACGACGGCGCGGCCACCATGGACTGGATGGAGCAGGAACAAGAGCGTGGTATCACGATCACCTCTGCTGCCACCACCTGCTTCTGGAAGGGCATGGATGCCTCTTTCCCTGAGCACCGCATCAACATCATTGACACGCCCGGACACGTGGACTTTACGATTGAAGTCGAGCGTTCGATGCGCGTGCTGGACGGCGCTTGCATGGTGTATTGCGCTGTGGGCGGCGTCCAGCCCCAGTCTGAAACCGTGTGGCGTCAGGCAAACAAGTACAAGGTGCCACGTTTGGCTTTTGTGAACAAGATGGACCGTACCGGTGCCAACTTCTTCAAGGTCGTGGAACAAATGAAGCTGCGCCTCAAGGCCAGCCCTGTGCCCATCGTGATCCCAATCGGCGCTGAAGAAAACTTCACCGGTGTGGTCGACCTGCGCAAGATGAAAGCCATCATCTGGGACGAAGCTTCTCAGGGCATGAAGTTCACCTTCGAAGAAATTCCCGCTGACCTCGTGGCCTCTGCCAAAGAGTGGCGCGAAAAGATGGTCGAAGCCGCTGCTGAAGCCACCGAAGAACTGATGAACAAGTACCTTGAAGAAGGTGACTTGACTGAAGAGGAAATCACCCATGGCCTGCGTCTGCGCACCTGTGCTGGCGAAATTCAGCCCATGCTGTGTGGCACCGCATTCAAGAACAAGGGCGTGCAGCGCATGCTCGACGCTGTAATTGAACTGATGCCTTCCCCTCTGGACGTGAAGGCCATCAAAGGCTTTGACGAAGACGAAAATGAAACCACACGCAAGGCCGACGATAACGAAAAGTTTGCTGCTCTGGCATTCAAGCTGATGACCGACCCATTTGTGGGTCAGTTGACATTCGTGCGCGTCTACTCCGGTGTGCTGAAAAAAGGCGATACCGTGTATAACGCGGTGCGCGGCAAGAAAGAGCGTATCGGCCGTATCGTGCAAATGCACGCCAACAACCGTGAAGAAGTCGATGAAATCCGCGCCGGTGACATCGCTGCCTGCGTGGGCCTGAAGGACGTGACCACGGGTGAAACCCTGTGTGATCCTTCGGCTGTTATCACGCTGGAACGCATGGTGTTCCCCGACTCGGTGATTCGTCAGGCTGTTGAGCCCAAGACCAAGGCCGACCAGGAAAAAATGGGTATCGCGCTGAGCCGTCTGGCTGCTGAAGATCCTTCTTTCCGCGTGCAAACCGACGAAGAGTCTGGCCAGACCATCATCGGTGGTCAAGGCGAGTTGCACTTGGAAATTATTGTCGACCGCATGAAGCGCGAATTCGGCGTGGAAGCCAACGTGGGCAAGCCCCAGGTTGCCTACCGCGAAACCATTCGCAAGAGCGTGTCGGAAGTTGAAGGCAAGTTCGTGCGCCAGTCCGGTGGTAAGGGACAGTACGGCCACGTGGTGTTCACCGTCGAACCCAATGAAGCTGGCAAGGGCTTCCAGTTCGTCGACGCCATCAAGGGCGGTGTGGTTCCTCGCGAATTCATCCCCGCCGTGGAAAAGGGCGTTATCGAAGCCCTCAACCAAGGCGTGTTGGCCGGCTACCCGGTGGTGGACGTCAAGGTCACGCTGACTTTCGGCTCCTACCACGACGTGGACTCGAACGAAAACGCCTTCAAGATGGCCGCTATCTTCGGTTTCAAGGAGGGTTGCCGCAAGGCCAGCCCCGTGATTCTGGAGCCCATGATGGCTGTGGAAGTGGAAACACCGGAAGACTACGCCGGCAACGTAATGGGCGATCTGTCCTCACGCCGCGGCATGGTGCAAGGCATGGACGACATGGTCGGTGGCGGCAAAGCTATCAAGGCCGAAGTGCCCTTGTCCGAAATGTTCGGCTACTCCACCACCCTGCGCTCGATGTCGCAAGGCCGTGCCACCTACACCATGGAGTTCAAGCACTACGCTGAAGCTCCTCGCAACGTGTCTGAAGCCATCATGGCTTCGCGCGCCAAGTAATTTTGAAGTTGTCTGCGACGGTGTGCCGCCCTGTTCCCGTGCGGGGCGAACCAGCAACATCGTGCAGACATAAAACCAACACACGGGAATTAGCTCTTTGGAGAACGATATATGGGTAAAGAAAAATTCACACGTACCAAGCCACACGTCAATGTGGGCACCATTGGCCACGTTGACCACGGCAAGACCACGCTGACTGCAGCTATCACTTCGGTGCTGGCAGCCAAGTTCGGCGGTACCGCTCGTGCGTACGATCAGAT
>CANCER010000022.1 GCA_947375135.1 Comamonadaceae bacterium
CTGGCTGCTTTGGTATAACCGGACTCGACTGCATTCGACGCTGGCCTATGTCAGCCCGGTGCAGTTCGAGCAGAACTGGCTTGCCAATCAGCCCAAGCAAGCCAACTCATGATCTCGGTTATGGGATACGGATTCCAGGGGCAAGGTCAAAGGCACCTGGTGCAGGTCATCCGCCTTGGTTTTTGCGAACTGGTAAGAGCAGATGAGTATGCGGTTAACTTGGTCAAACGGCTTTGCGTGGCCTTCTTTGCGCTGGTCTTTGTAGCTCTTTGCCTCCAGGATCAATGCTTGCAGACTGAACTTGTCTTGCAACTCCTGATGCCACTGCTTACGCAAGTTGGCAGGGGTGATGATGAGAATATGCCGCTTGCGCTCTGCCCAACGCTGGGCGATGACCAAGCCAGCCTCAATGGTTTTCCCCAGTCCCACCTCGTCCGCCAGGATCACGCCCTTGGATAAAGGGCTGTGGAATGCAAAGAGGGCGGCTTCTACTTGATGAGGGTTGAGGTCCACCTGGGCATCGACCAGGGTGGAAGCCAGCAGATCGGCAGAGTCCCCGCCCATGCGGCGGGACAAAAGCCAAGCGATGTACTGGGACTGGTAGGGAGTGGAGAAAGCTGGTGCGGCGGAGACCATATCGCTTCATTATGCGCAGTCTTACACTGATGCATAACACTATCCAAGGGCTGGGCAATACCGCTCCGATTTACTGGGGGCACAGGAGACACCATGTACCTATTGATAAACCCCCACGCCGGGGGTGGTCGTGCAGGCCGTCTGGTGCCAATGCTCCAGCAATGGGCCGCCGCACGCAGCACCTCCGTCCGTATGCAGGTGGCAGCGGATGTGCCCTCCACCCTGGCCTGGCTGCAAACGCTGCCGCGCGGCGCCACGGTAGGTTTAGTGGGCGGCGACGGCACAGTCAACCAGTTATTGCCCGCCTTCCTGACCCAGGACCTGTGCCTGGCCCTGGTTCCCCAGGGCAGCGGTAACGACGTGGCCCGCGCGCTGGGTGTGGCCGGCCTGCACTGGCGTGAGGCCTTGGAATGGGCGGCGCAAGCCACGCCGCAGCCCATGGACGTGGGTTGGCTGCACAGTGCACAGCAGTCGCGCCCTTTTCTCTCCAGCCTGACCGTGGGTTTCGATTCCGCCGTGGGCTACAGAGCCTTGCACGGCCCGCGCTGGCTGCGCGGTTTGCCGCGCTATCTGCTGGCCACCTTGCGGGAACTCTCTGCGCTGCAGACCTGGGACCTGCAGGTCACGCTGGACGGCGAGCCCCTGCACAAGGGCGTCACCCTGTTTGCCTCCACGCTCAACACATCCACCTATGGCAGCGGCATGCCCGCCGTGCCGCATGCGCTGATCAACGACGGCGAGCTGGACCTGCTGGTAGCCGGCCGGTTCAATGTGCCGCAAACCCTGCTCATGCTGCCGCGCCTGTTGATGGCAAGACACCTGAGCCACTCGCGTGTGCTGACGCGGCGCTTCAAGACGATGGAGATCGCTTGCGCGCAGCCACTGCCCCTGGCCACCGACGGGGAATATGTGGGCGAAGCCAAGCGCCTCACCGTGCAAGTCGCGCCGGGTGCGCTGCGGGTCGTGCGCAAGTAGCCGATTGCCCCCACGCGTCTCGCTTCGCGTAATGCGCTGCCGCCCGAGCGGGCGGTCCGGCGCCGGGTTCAGCCAGTAACCCGTGGTAACGCGGCGGTCACCGGGCAAAGGCACAATAGGCTCCATGCCCTTACGCCCCTCTTTTATCGCGCCCCAAAGTTTCACCAACGCCGAGCAGGCCCTGGCCCAGGTGGCCAGGATTTACCAGGAAAGCATTGCCCATCTGCGCGGCGCCATGCAGCGCTTTGTCGCCGGGGAGGACATCAAGGAACGGGTACGCGCCTGCTATCCGCTGGTGCGCATCCACACCGCCACCGTGTCACGCGCCAGCACCGCCGACATTGCGCGCCTGAGCTTTGGCTTTGTGGCCGGCCCCGGCCGCTTTGAGACCACGCTGACCCGCCCCGACCTGTTCCACGACTACTACCTGACCCAGTTCCGCCTGCTGCTGGAAAACCATGGCGTGGAGCTGGAGGTGTGCACCAGCTCGCAGCCCATCCCCGTGCACTTCTCGTTCAGCGAGCACGACCACGTGGAAGGCACCATGCCGGCCGAGCGCCGCGCCCTGATGCGCGATGTGTTCGATCTGCCCGACCTGGCCGCCATGGACGACGGCATTGCCAACGGCACCTATGTACCCCGCCCGGGCGACGCGCTCCCTTTGGCCCTGTTTACCGCACCGCGCGTGGACTACTCGCTGCACCGCCTGCGCCACTACACCGGCACCGGCCCCGAGCATTTCCAGAACTTTGTGCTGTTCACCAACTACCAGTTCTACATCGACGAGTTCATCGCCCTGGGCCGCGCGGCCATGGCCGACCCCCACAGCGAATACTGCGCCTTTGTTGAACCCGGCAATGTGGTGACGCGCCGCGTCGGCCTGGCCGCGCAGCCCGCAGATGCAATGGGCAAAGAGCCACCGCGCCTGCCGCAAATGCCGGGCTACCACCTGGTGCGCGAAGACAGCATGGGCATCACCATGGTCAACATCGGCGTCGGGCCGGCCAACGCCAAGAACATCACCGACCACATCGCCGTGCTGCGCCCGCATGCCTGGATCATGCTGGGCCACTGCGCCGGCCTGCGCAACACCCAGCAGCTCGGCGACTATGTGCTGGCCCACGGCTATGTGCGCGAGGACCATGTGCTGGACGAAGAGCTGCCGCTGTGGGTGCCCATCCCCGCCCTGGCCGAAATCCAGGTGGCACTGGAACAGGCCGTGGCCGATGTCACGCAAATCAAAGGTGCGGCGCTGAAAAGCATCATGCGCACCGGCACCGTGGCCAGCACCGACAACCGCAACTGGGAACTGCTGCCCGACAACCAACCGCAACGCCGCTTCAGCCAGAGCCGCGCCGTGGCGCTCGATATGGAAAGCGCCACCATCGCCGCCAACGGCTTCCGTTTCCGCGTGCCCTACGGTACCCTCTTGTGCGTGAGCGACAAGCCGCTGCACGGCGAGATCAAGCTGCCGGGCATGGCCAACCATTTTTACCGCGAGCGGGTCGACCAGCATTTGCGCATCGGCATGCGCGCACTCGAACTGCTGCGCGCCCAAGGCGCAGACCAATTGCACAGCCGCAAGCTGCGCAGCTTTGCCGAAGTGGCATTTCAATAAACCATGGCTACCGACACCTCCATGACCCCCACCGACTTTTTCGAAGTCCGCAACCTGGTCAAGCGCTACGGCGACACCGAGGTGGTGCGCGACCTGTCTTTCTCCATTGCGCCGGGCGAATGCCTGGGCGTGATCGGGCCCAACGGCGCCGGCAAGACCACCACCATCCGCATGTGCCTGGGGCTGACCGCGCCCGACAGCGGCAGCATCCACGCCCTGGGGCTGGAGATGCCGCGCGACGCGCTGGCCATCAAACAGCAACTCGGCGTGGTGACCCAGCTCGACACGCTGGACCCGGACTTCAGCTGTGCGGAGAACCTGCTGGTCTATGGCCGCTACTTCGGCATGAAGGACCGCGACATCAAGGCGCGCATTCCGGATCTGCTGGAATTCGCCTCGCTCACCAGCAAAGCCCAAGCCAAACCGGGCGAACTGTCCGGTGGCATGAAGCGCCGCCTGTCCCTGGCGCGCGCCCTGGTCAACGACCCCAAGCTACTGCTGCTGGACGAGCCCACCACCGGGCTGGACCCGCAAGCGCGCCACCTGATGTGGGAGCGCCTGCAACTGCTGCTGCAACAGGGCAAGTCGATTCTGCTGACCACCCACTTCATGGACGAGGCCGAACGCCTGTGCTCACGCCTCCTGGTGTTGGACCATGGCAAGAAGATTGCCGAGGGCACACCACGCGACCTGATCGCCCAGCATCTGGAGCCCGACGTGGTGGAGGTCTATGGCAACGGCGCGCTGCGTCTGGTGGACAGCCCGCTGCGCGCCTACGCCGCGCGGGTGGAAGTAAGCGGCGAGACCGTGTTCTTCTACACCCAGAACGCCCGCGACCTGCTGGACGCCCTGGGCATTCACCCGAACCTGCGCACCCTGCACCGGCCGGCAAATTTAGAAGACCTTTTCCTCAAACTCACTGGCCGTCAAATCCGTGAGGACGCATAACATGGCCACAAACTTATCCTCAACCGTACAAAGCGTCTGGCGCGCACCCGAACTCTCGCTGCGCTTCTGGCCCGTTTTCCTGCGCAACCTGCTGGTCTGGCGCAAGCTGGCCATTCCCAGCCTGGTGGGCAATATTGCCGAGCCGCTGATGTGGCTGGTCGCCTTTGGCTACGGCATGGGCGCGCTGGTCGGCAAGATCACGGTGCAAACGCCGGACGGCGCAGTGGCCGTGCCCTACATCCTGTTTCTGGCCAGCGGCTCCATCTGCATGAGCGCTATGCAGGCTGCGTCATTTGAGGCGCTGTACTCGGCCTTCTCGCGCATGCATGTGCAGAAAACCTGGGACGGCATCCTCAACGCGCCGGTAGGCCTGGACGACATCGTGCTGGCCGAAATGCTGTGGGCCGCCTTCAAGGCGCTGTTTACGGTGACGGCCATCATCGGCGTCATGCTGGTGCTGGGCATCACGCATTCGCCGAAGATTTTGCTGGCCTGGCCGATTCTGTTTGGCGTGGGCGTGACGTTCAGCTGCATGGCGCTGGTGTTCAACGCCATGGCCAAGGGCTATGACTTCTTCACCTACTACTTCACGCTGTTCCTCACCCCGGTGATGTTCCTGAGCGGCGTGTTCTTCCCGCTGGAGCAGTTGCCCGAGACCGTGCGTCTGGTAGCCGCCTGGCTGCCCCTGGCCAGTGCCGTGGCCCTGGTGCGCCCGCTGTTCATGGACCAATGGCCGCAGGATGCGGCACGCCATCTGCTGGTGCTGGCGGCCTATGCCGGTGTGTCGTTCTGGGTTGCGCTGGCGCTCACGCGCAAGCGGTTCAAGAAGTAGGCAGAGCGCAGTGCAGCAGGAGTCCGAGACCTAGCGCCTCACCCATGAGCACCGCATGGTCTACCCGTTGGAAAAGGGGACCTTGCGGATTGCCCAGCTCCGCTACCACGACGGACGGCCAACCGGGCCGCCAGGCACCTCCATGCAAACCCCGCGTCAGCCACCTGCGGCATGATGCAGGGATAACTATTCCTACAAAAGTACGGAGACCGCATGAGACTGGCATTGATGTCCGACATCCACGGCAATATTCAGGCACTGGACGCCTGCTTGCAGCACGCGCAGGCCCAGCGCGCACAGCACTTTGCGTTTTTGGGCGACCTGGTGGGCTACGGCGCCGACCCCGGCGCGGTGGTGGAACGTGTCAGGCAGCTGGCGAAAGAAGGCGCCACGGTGCTCAAGGGCAACCACGACGAGATGGCGGTGCATCCGCCCACCGAAGTCACTAACATCGGCAACAGCACCGCCACCTGGACCCATAGCCAGCTCGACGCCAGCCAGCGCGCCTGGCTGGACGCACTGCCCATGACGGCGCAGCTGGACAAGGTGCTGCTGGTGCATGCCAGTGTCGACGGCCCGGAACTCTGGCGCTATGTGTACGACGAGCGTGCCGCCACCGCCAGCCTGGACGCCGCCTCCGCCTGGCCCGATGTGCGCTATGTGTTCAGTGGCCATGTGCATGAGCAAAGCCTGTACTACCGGGGCTCTACCGCCAGCCTGATGAAATTCAAGCCGCAACCCGGCGTGGCCGTGCCGGTGCCGCCGCACCGCCAGTGGCTGAGCACGGTGGGCTCGGTGGGGCAGCCGCGCGACGGCAAGCCCGAGGCCATGTACGCGCTGCTGGATACCGCGCGCTGGCAGCTCAGCTTTCACCGCGTGGCCTACGACCACGACGCCGCAGCCTGGGCCATACGCGCCGCCGGCCTTCCCGACTTTTTTGCCGACCGGCTGGAGCGCGGAAGATGAAACTGCTGGAACCCGGCGCCGTGCTCGACGGCTTCCTGATCGAGGAGTGCATCCACTCCGGTGGCATGGCCCATATCTACCGTGTGCACTACGCAGACGGCCGGCCCGGCCCCGGCTTTCCGATGGCCATGAAGGTCCCGCGCATGACGGCGGGGGACGGCGCCGAAAACATCGTCAGCTTTGAGGTCGAGAGCCAGATCATGCAGGTGCTGACCGGCAGCCACGTGCCGCGCTTTGTGGCGGCGGGCGACCTGAGTCGCGTGCCCTATCTGGTGATGGAATACGTGCCCGGGCGCACGCTGCAGCATTGGCTGGACGCCGAGATGGCGCCGTCTGTGGGCGAAATCATCCACCTGGGCGTGGCCATGGCCCACGCCGTGCACGCGCTGCACCAGCAGAACACGGTGCACCTGGACCTGAAGCCCGAAAACGTGCTGATCCGCGACAACGGCAGCGCCGTGCTGCTGGACTTCGGCCTGTCCTGCCACGCGCATTACCCGGACCTGCTGGCCGAGCAATTGCGCAAGGCGGTGGGCTCGCCGATCTGGATTGCACCCGAGCAGGTGGTGGGTGTGCGCGGTGACCCGCGCAGCGACATTTTTGCCATCGGTGTGATGCTGTATCAGTTGTGCACCGGTGAATTGCCCTTTGGCGAGCCGCAGACTGCCAGCGGCCTGCGCCAGCGCCTGTGGATGGACCCGACACCACCGCGCAGGCTCAAGCCCGACCTGCCGCCCTGGCTGCAGGAGGTGGTGTTGCGCTGCCTCGAGCCGGAAGCGGCGCAGCGCTACCCCTCGGGCGCGCACCTGGCGTTTGACCTGTCCAACCCCGAGCAGATCCGGGTGACGGAGCGCGGCAACAAGGTGACCGGCACCAAATTCCGCGTGCACTTCAAGCGCTGGCTCAAGGCCGCAGGCATGCACTACCAGCCCAGCCCCATGGCCTCGCAGCAGATTGACGAGGTGCCCATCGTGATGGTGGCGGTGCCGCACAAGGACGTGACCGACGCCACGCTGTATTCCCTGCGCCAGGCCGTGGCCCGCTCGCTGGGTACCCGCCCCGGTGCCCGCCTGGCCTGCGTGACCGTCATCTCGTCCAGCCAGACCAGTGCATCCGAAGAGCACAAAAGCGAATCCACGGTGCACCGGCGCTACCTGACCACGCTGCGCCAATGGGCCCAACCGCTGGACCAGCCAGGGCAGCAGACTTCCTTTCACGTGCTGGAATCGGGCGATGTGGCCCAGGCCATTCTGGACTATGCGACGGGCAACAACGTCAGCGTCATCGTCATGGGTGCCGCCACCCACGGCCTGAAAACCCAGCGCTTCATCGCCACCGTGCCCATCAAGGTGGCCATGGACGCACCCTGCACCGTCATCCTGGTCAAGCAGTCGCTACCGTTTGACCATCTGGGTTCCGGACCCGAGAGCAGCGACGAGACCGACTCCCCGGAGGCCGGCGCGCGCGCCTCCTGAGGCGTCAGCGCATTCTTCCCGCAAGAGGGGCATTGCCACAGCGGCGACAATGGCCGCATGACCCACGCCTTTGAAACCCTCACGCCCGATCTGGTTCTGGATGCCCTGGAGACCGTCGGCCTGCGCGGTGACGGGCGACTGACCGCGCTGTCGTCCTACGAGAACCGCGTCTACCAGGTGCAGCTCGAAGACGGTACGTCGGTGGTGGCCAAGTTCTACCGGCCCGAGCGCTGGACCGAGGCGCAGATTCTGGAAGAGCACGCCTTTGCCGCCGAGCTGATGGCCTTTGAGGTGCCGGCCATCGGCCCGCTGGTGCTGAACGGCGCCACGCTGCACCAGTTCGGCGGCTTTGCCTTTAGCGTCAGCCCCCGGCGCGGCGGGCGCCCGCCCGAGCTGGACGACGGCGAGGTGCTGGAATGGATTGGCCGCTTTCTGGCACGCATCCACACCGTGGGCGCGCGAAAGCCCTTTGTGGCGCGGCCCGCGCTGAATGTGCAGACCTTTGCCGAGGAACCCATGCAGTGGTTGCTGGGCCACGACATGGTGCCGCTGGATGTGCAATCCGCCTGGACGCGCGGCGTAGAGAAGGCGATTGCCGTCATCAAGACCTACGACACGCTGAACGCCAAGACAAAAGGCCATGGCGGCATCCGCGTGCTGCGCCTGCACGGCGACTGCCACCCCGGCAACATCCTGTGGACGCCTTCTGATGCTGCGCCCGATCTGGGGCCGGGCCCGCACTTTGTCGATCTGGACGACGCCCGCACCGGCCCGGCGGTGCAGGACTTCTGGATGCTGCTCAGCGGCGACCGCCCACAGCGCCAGCGCCAGCTCGGCGCCCTGGTGGATGGCTATGAGCAGTTCCGCGAATTCGACCGCGCCGAGCTGGCCCTGATCGAGCCGCTGCGCACCCTGCGCCTGATCCACTACAGCGCCTGGTTGGCCCGCCGCTGGACCGACCCCACCTTTCCCGCCAATTTCCCCTGGTTCGGCAGCAGCGACTACTGGCAGGGCCAGGTGCAGATGCTGGAAGAGCAGCTTGAAGCCATGGAAGAGCCGCCGCTCATCGTCTAGGAGCTTGGGGCATGCAGACACTCAATATCATCGGCGCTGGGCGCGTCGGGCAGACGCTGGGGCGGCTGTTGACACTGCAGGGCGTGTTTGCAGTGCAGGATGTGCTGACCAACTCGGCGGGCAGTGCGCAGGCGGCTTGCGGCTTTATCGGCGCGGGTACTCCCGTGACGCAGCTGGCGCAGATGCGCGACGCCGATGTGTGGATGCTGGCGGTGCCGGACGCCCGAATTGCGGCGGCGGCAACTGCATTGGCGGCCCATGTCCAAGCGCGAAGCACGCCAGCCCCCGTTGAAGCGCCCATCGTCTTCCATTGCAGCGGCGCCCAGAGTTCTGCGCTATTGGCTCCGCTGACCGAACTGGGTTGGCACGCGGCAAGCGCCCACTGCATTCTGAGTTTCGCCTCTGCCGACGCCGCGATAGCGCAATTCCCCGGCACCGCCTGTGCGCTCGAAGGCGACGCATCGGCCATTAACGTGTTGCACAGCGCCTTCACCACTATTCAGGCCCGCTGTTTTGAAGTCCAAAGCCAGGACAAACTGCTGTACCACGCGGCGGCCGTGTTCGCCACCAACTTTCTGCCGGTGATCCAAAGCGTGGCCGAAGAGGCCTGGCTTGCGTCCGGTGTACCGCAGGATGTGCTGCCCGGCTTGCGAAGCGCACTGCTGCATAACGCCGTGGCCAACATCACCCGCCTGGGCCCGGCCGGCGCATTGACAGGCCCGGCGGCGCGGGGCGACGTCGCCGCGATTGCCAAGCAGGCCGAGGCCGTGAGGCAATGGGATGCAAAGGCCGGCGCGGCCTATGAAGCCTTGAGTGCCCTGGCGCTGCGGCTGGCAAAGGCCACAACCGATAGCAAGCCCACCCCGGCCAGCAAGAACTGAATCGGCTGGTTTTCGGCAAAGTCCAACTGATCCGTCACCAGAAAATACACCCCGCACAGCACCAGCAGGGCCATCAGGCGCATCGTCCAGTGGGCGGGTGCAAAACAGCGCAGGGGCACGCAGGCCAGCAGCACATTGCCCAGCAGCCCGGCCAGCAGCCCCAGGCTGATGCCCACAGCCACATCACCCGGCCAGTGCGCGCCCACGGCAATGCGCGACAGGCCGGTACCCAAGGCCAGCAGCAAAATCCACCCATGCCGCTTGCGCTGCGCCGGTGTCAGGGCAAAGAAGATGGCCGTGGCCACGGCAAAGGCGGTGGTGGTGTGGCCCGAGGGCATGGACACGTTGTGCAGCACCTCGCCGACGATGCGCATCTGGCTGTTGTCCACCTCGGCTGCCGGGCGCGGACTGACCAGAAAACCCTTTCCCAGGCGTGCGAACAGGACGGCAAAGGGTGCGGCGCAAATCCAGGCCCACATCAGGCGCGGCGCGCGCAACAACAGCGGCGCGGTGATGCCCAGAATGCCCCAGCCATTGCCCAACAGCGACAGCGCGGTCCACACCGGTGCCGCCACCGGCAGGCAGAACTGGTTGAGCCACACGAACATGCCGGGCTCCCACACATGCAGCCACAGGGGCGTGCTCAGCACAAAAATCAGCAGGGGCAGCAGCCACAGGCGCACCGGGAAGATCGTGAAGGGAAGGCGGCGCATATCAGGGCTTGGAGGGTCCGGTGGGGGCCGATGCGGATTCGGCGGCCTTGTCCGCTGCGGACTTGAGGCGCGGCTCCGGCTGGCCGGACCAGCCACGGCAGGCGTAGAAATCAAAGCTGGAAACCGCGTAGCCCCAGCGCCGCACCTCCAGGCGCTCCAACTTGTGGCATTGCGCAAAACCGTGCGCACCCAGCGGCGGTTCATAGGGCAGTTGCGACCAGTCCACCAACAGCGCGCTGCCACCCACGGCCAACTTGCCAGCCCAGAGGTCAAACTGGTCAAAGCGGTCTTCCAGCACATGCACCTTGAGGGGCCGCGCGTACCAGCCGATGCGGCTGGCCAGGGTCCAGTTTTGCACCGCCACCGCGTCCAGGCCCTGTTGGGCTGCCAGCAGTTTGGCACGCGCACCGGCAGCATCCCAACCGTGCAGATCGGCAAAAGGATTGGGAGCGTCGCTGGATTCGGCACTGGCCGTTTTGCCTTCCATGAACGGCATGCCGGCGCTGAGCATGGCGGCGGGCAAGGCCACACAGGCCAGCGCCTGCAGCAGCACCATTGCCCGCACCGGGAAGCGCTTGCCCGAGACCCAGGTGCGCGCCAGACCAATGCCCGCAAATGGCGCCAGCGCCACCCAGGCCGGAGCCGTCCAATGCGGCAGGCTGGTGCCGCCGCCCGACAAATAGGCCAGCACCGCAAACGGAATGGCAAAGAATCCCAGCAGCATGCGCTCACCGGTGGCCACACTGCGCACCCCCACCCCGCCCCACCAAAGCAAGAATCCGAAGGCCAATGCCTGCACCAGCAGAAAGCGCACCAGATGCAGGCCCTGCCAACTGCCGCCCCCGCCATGCTTGGCTTGGTAAACAAACGACACCCAGTGGTTCTGTGCATTCCAAATCGCCACCGGACTGACCAGCGCCAGCGCCAGCACGATGGCCAGCCACAGCCCCGGCTTGCGCAACAGCGCCAGGCCGTGCGCATGCAACAGGCACAGGGCGACAGCAACGGCAGTGAAGATGGCGGTGTACTTACTCAACCCCGCAAGCCCCAGCAGCAGGCCCAGCAAAAGCCATTGCACCCAGCTGCTGGCATGCAGGCGCGCCATCAGACGCAGGGTCTGCAGCATGAGCGCAGCGGACCAGAACATCAGCAAGGTGTCAGGCAAAAGCCCGATGCCCAGGATATGCAACAGCGGTGCCAGCAGCAGGGTGGCCACGGCCCAAAATCCGGCCTGCGTTTGCACGGCACGGCCACGGTCCGCAGCAAGGCGCACTGCCAGCCGGTACACCAGCAGCACGGTACCCAGCCACAGCACACCGGGCACCAGACGCAATAGGACGGTCGAAGCATCCAGCGCCACCAGCGGCCACTGGGCCCAGCCCACCAGGGGCGGGTGGTCAAAGTAACTCAAGGCGGGATGTGCCGCATAGAGCGCGTAATGGGCCTCGTCCACCGACAGGCCCAGATTGGCACCCAACAGCAGGTGCAGGGCAAACACCAGTGCGAGCAAGGCGCGCAGGCGCACCGGCATCGCGATGCGCATGTGCATATTCGATTTATTCAGGGGCAAAACAGACGTGTCCATCCATACAATGCCTGCAGTCTAAACCGCGCGTGACACGGCTTTGTGCACGCTGCACCTCAAACGAAGGAAAACCATGCCCACGTACCACATTGAAATGATTGAAGGCCGCACGATTGAGCAAAAGCGCAAGCTGGTGCAGGAAATCACCCGCATCACCGTGGAGGTACTTGGCGGCTCTCCTGACTCCGTGGACATCCTGATCACCGATGTGAAACGCGAGAACTGGGCTACCGGCGGCAAGCTCTGGACCGAACCGCGCAGCTGAATGGGCGCTCCTGGCAGAAGTACACTACGTCCATGTGTCAATTGCTAGGGATGAACAGTCGGCTGCCGGCCAGCCTGACTTTGAGCTTTACGGGGTTTTCGCAACGCGGAGGCTTCACCGACCACCACTCGGACGGCTGGGGCATCGCCTTCTTTGAAGCCGACGGCCAGACGCCCGGTCGCGCGGCAAGGCACTTTGTCGACAAGGAAAGTGCGGCCACCTCCCCCATCGCGCAGATGCTGCGCAGCTACCCGATCAAAAGCCACAACGTGGTGGCCCATGTGCGCAAGGCCACGGTGGGGGCAGTGACGCTGGAGAACTGCCACCCCTTTGTGCGCGAACTGTGGGGCCGCTACTGGTTCTTCGCCCACAACGGCGACCTCAAAGACTTCAACCCGCCGCTGCACGGCAGCTTCAAACCGGTGGGCAGCACCGACAGCGAACTGGCCTTTTGCTGGCTGATGCAGGAGCTCAACAAATCACACGCCAACGTCCCCTCGGTGGAAGAGCTCAGCCACACGCTGGCCGAACTCGCACCCAAAATCGCCAAGCATGGCACCTTCAACTTTCTGCTGAGCAACGGCCAGGCCTTATGGGCCCATGCCAGTACCAAGTTGCACTACGTGCTGCGCGAATACCCGTTTCATGAAGTGCAGCTCAAGGATGAGGACATCAGCGTGGACCTGTCCGTCCTGAACGGCCCCCAAGACCGCCTGGCCATCGTGGTGACCGAACCGCTCACCACCAACGAAGACTGGGTGGCGATGCGGCCGGGGGAGTTGCGGGCGTTTTGCGACGGGGCGCTGCTGGTTTAAAGCGCTGCGGTACGCGTTTGCATTTCGCGCTGACTTGCTATGCAGATGGATGGATTGGTGGTACCCGCTTGGGGCTGTAACGGGTCATAAAGGACAGTCCGGTATCTGGTGCTCCAGTTTCGAGGGCCGACTTGGCTCAGTAGCGTGCTTCCGAGTCGGTGCTCAACGTCATAGCCGGGAGAGCTCGCGCGGCGGTTCCACGCCAGCAAGCTAGACGAGCCGCACCCTACCCATCTGGAGCGGGGTACGGAGGGTGTTAACTCTTTCGGAGACCCGTTCAATTCAGATCTGGTGAGCCCGAATTCAGATTTCCTCGAAAAGTGCTGACTTTGGCCGGGACAGTCCCGCGACCTGTGCACGAAAGGCCGGGTGCGGGAGTTCTAAATCACGCCGCCGACTGACCCTTTTCAGCATTCATCTTAGAACTGCTATGAGATCCAAGGGACTGGCTGAAGCTCAAAGCAGCCATCCGTTGATGGGACAAAGAAGCGCTACGCCCTATTCATTGGAGTATTCGTGCATAGCCAATTCAGCTCTCTTGACCGAAGCATGAACCACGCCGTTTTTGATCAGAATCTGCGCCTTGACCACACCTTCGGTGCCGTCTTGCAGCGCTTTGCGCGGCATCTCGGGCGCCACCTGGGTAGGGCAGGCCACGCCAATGGCTGATCGCTTAGGGCCTGCGGCCACCGGAACAGGCGCGGGGGGGTGCTGTTGGGGCTGGCGGCGGGATGATCACCTCTTGAATCACTACCGCTTCGAGCGGCTTTTTGATCAGGTCCAGCCCTTGCGGGCCATTCCCGAGACCCGCGCGTAGCCAATCACCCCATGCAGCGCCACCACAATGACGATGCCTTTGACCCGGCTGCTGGGGTCATGCGTGCCGCAGCTTGGGGGCGTGATGGTGGCATTCATTGGACAAACTGCGCCGCGCCAATGACGGCGATCTTGATCAGGCCCACGCGCTGACTGCTGGAAAGCACATGGGCAAACACGGCGTAACGCGCATCCTTATTGGGGCGAATGTGCACCTCAGCTTGGCTGCTTTGTTGGCTGATGGCCGACATGACGGCGTCGTCGCCGTCGGCGCTGGGGCCCACATTCTTTGCCATGGAGATGTACCTGGATGGTAAGAAAGGTGCGGCCGGATCAGGCTTTGATGGTGCCCAGCACCACGGCGTGCAGGTCGCTGCCAAAGGCGCGTACCTCGTCCATCACCGCTTTGTTGCGCCGCACCAGCCAGTTGTAGGCCAGCACCGCAGGCACAGCCACGGCCAGGCCGATGGCGGTCATGATCAGCGCCTCGCCCACGGGGCCGGCCACCTTGTCAATCGAGGCCTGGCCCGAGATGCCAATGGCAGTAAGTGCGTGGTAAATGCCCCAGACCGTGCCAAACAGACCCACAAAGGGAGAAATTGAGCCCACCGTAGCCAAGAAGGCCAGGCCGCCTTGGGCGTTGCTGTTGATGCGGTCCACCGCGCGCTGTATGCCCATGGCCAGCCAGTCATTGACCGGAATGTGGCCCACCAGGCCGTCATGCTTTTGGACAGCGTTGTTGGCGGCATCCGCCATAAAGCGAAACGGGCTTTCGGCGTCCAGCGCCTGCGTGCCTTCGGCCACGGTCTTGGCGCTCCAGAAGGACTGCGCGGCGCGGGCTTGTTTGGCCATCTTGGCCTGTTCGAGCACTTTGACGACCAAGATGTACCAGCTGCCGGCGCTCATGATGAACAAGAGGATGAGCACGGCCTTGGCCACCAGGTCGGAGCCGCTCCAGAGGGCTTCGAGGCCGTAGGGGTTGGCGGAAGCTTCGTGCGCATTGGGCGCAGCAGCGGGGGAAGTCGTGGCCTCGGGGGCGACACGCGGCGCTAGGCTGTTACTTACGCTGGCAGGAACGGTTTCCTTGGACTGCCCCTGCGCGAGCACTGCGGGATGTGCAAAGAGACAGGCCAAAGTGATAGCGAAGGTTGAAATATACCGAGAGAGTTGGAAGTTCATACTTAGTTACTTATAGAGATTAAAAATTGGCCTTAAATGCGAGCGCTTTTGCGCCTTCGTAAATACCTTGTTGAGCAGCGCTTCACCACAAACCATAAGCGATATCACCCATCACAACCGTGCCCCCAACGGCAAAGAGTTCGATGGTGCTGCCGTCGGTCCAAATCTCCATGGCAATATTTGAATCGGTCAGCACGCGCCTGGCACTGTGGCGCTCTGCAGAACCGGCGAAAAGAGAATTGTGCGCGATACGGTCTATGAAGAAGCCGCCTGTTTCAGGGAAGTAACCCACGCGCACAGAGTCCCCCTTCCCTTGGAACAGCTCAATCCCAATGGGTTCAACCAGCCCGACAGTCGCCACTGCCAGGCGCACCAGCCCATTTCAGCACGGTGGAACCATCGCCGCAGGCTCGTCTCACAACCTGACCATCCACAACCCATTCCAGCCTTGTGAGGTCACCACTGCTGCCACCGATCAGGAAGCTCAGGCAAGGCCTGGTGACGGTAAAGGTTGGGGAGGTAAGGGTGCCGGTGCTGGCGACACCGCCATGGCCTGAGTTGGCCAAGCCGCGCGCCAAATGCCCACGGATGAAGGGCTGATCCGGCAATGCACCAGGTACCGGCGACCTGCCAAACGCCATGCCATCGGTGTGCCAGCCCTCGGCCCAGTTGCTGCCATAAAAGTCCGCAATAAGGTCGCCTGGTGGCGCCGACAGTGCATCTATGCAGTCGGTCACGTCGGCGATGAAGTGCGTGCCGTCGAAATCGCCGATGAAATACTGCACGCCACTGCCGCCCCACAAGGAGCCATGGTTGACCGAGACCACCATGACCGAGCGCCGAGTATCCGCATGCCAGAACACCTTGGGGTCACGAAACTCAGTGGAGCCGATGTCAATTACCAGATTGCCCATATAGGAGGTGTAAGTACGCCCGCGGTCCAGGCTCAAGGCGAGGTGCTGAGACGGGATCTTGGTGACGGGATCGAATCCGGTGAAAAATGCGACAAAGGCCGGATCGGCTGCGTCAGGAGGCGCGAAATCACCGGTGTTGTCGTGGTCGATCACTACACAGCCCAAGAAAGCCATCAGCCGCTCATTGGCTCATTCGCAAGAATGGCAACAGGCAATTCTTCCCAGGACACCAGGTCTCGACTGACTGCGTGACCCCAGCTGATGTTGCCCCATTGATCGCCCTGTGGGTTGTATGGGTAGTACAGATGGTATTCGGCGTCGAACCAAACCAACCCGGTAGGGTCATTCATCCAATTTCTTTTGGGTGTGTAGTGAAAGCGCGGTCGCCAGATCTCGGTGGGGGACGTCGTCGGCTGAAGAGGGATAGTATTCATTAATTGCTACAGCGGCATTCCGCATTGGCCGCTGGCCCACTGGCTGAATTGCGATGAAAGTCAGGCCGCTTAGGGCCTGCTATTTGTACATCTTCTTCAGCAAAGAAATGAGCGTCTTGAGCTCTTGCTTTGTGAGTTTTTCTGAAATGCGCAATTCCAGGCTGGAGGCGGTTTTTTCCGCTTTGGCCATCAGCGTTTGACCGTCCGCCGTGAGCGTTAGCCCAAAGGCCCTTCCGTCGCAAGGATGGGCGTGGCGTTCAATCAGGCCGCGCTTCTCAAATCCATTGATCATGGCCACAATGTTGGGCGCCTGTATGCCCAGCGTATTGCAGAGTTGGCGCGAGGTGATGCCGGAATTGTGGTTGATGAGTGACAGAACCGAGAAGTCCACCGGGCGCAGGTCATACACTGCCATCTCGTCCAGAAACTGGCTGATCACCGCGAGCGCGGTCCGGCGTGCGTTGTAGCCCACCAGCGTTTCCAGGTAGCGGGTGTTAACCTTTTCGACAAAGGGGAGTTCTGTGTTGTGCGTCATGTGCTCGCATGATAAGTGTCGCAGCGCCGCGACCTATGACAATTGGCCTGTAATGATGGCCAGTCGCATCTCAAATTCAGGCAACACCCAGCGCTTGAGTGCGCTTTGCGGCTGGCTCCAACGCTGCGTGTCCGTCGTTTCTGCAGCGGCCGCTTCGACACGCGCACCCGCCCAACCCAGCAAAGCCACAGTGACCAGGCGCAAATAATCGTCGGCCACCCAATAAGCCAGCGTGCTATTTTCTTTGTTGGCTTGAACCAGGGCATCGGTGACTTTACGGAGTTGCAAGAAGCGCCTCTCTACGGCAACGCTAGCCTCCAGACCGAGGAGCAATTGGCTTACCAGTTCATCCAACAGAGCGTCCAGGCCCGTACCACCATCCGCCAGTATTTTGCGTACGAGTAAATCGATCGCCTGGATCTCGTTGGTGCCCTCGTAAATCATCGCCACGCGGGAATCGCGCACGATTTGCTCAATGCCCCACTCGCGCACATAACCGTGGCCGCCGAACACCTGCAGGCATTCGCTGCCGCCGTAAAAGGCCTGGTGCGTAAACGCGGCCTTGATCACCGGCGTGACCAGGGCGCACCAGCGTTGCGCCTGCGCACGTCGATCCGCGTCGGCGTGGTGCTTGATAACGTCCAACTCCACGGCCGTGGTGTAGGCCAGCACGCGGCCGCAATCGACCCAGGCGCGCTGCGAATCCAAGATGCGGCGCATCGCTGGATGTTCGCTAATGAAGTCAGCCTCTGCAGCAGATTTCCCACGCCCCGGCACGCGCATCTGGCGCCGCTCCTGCGAGTAAGCGTCGGCCTTTTGCCAGGCCGCGTCCAGCAGACCAATGCCTTGCAGCGCCACATGCAGGCGCGCGGCATTCATCATCACAAACATGGCGTTCAGGCCCTTGCCGATTTCGCCGACGATCCAACCGGTGGCCTCTTCAAAGCGCATGACACAGGTCGGGCTGCCGTGCAGGCCCATCTTCTCCTCGATGCGGTCGCAATGCGCCGCACTGCGCGTGCCATCGGCATAGAACTTGGGCACCAGAAACAGCGACAGACCCTTGGGTCCGGGCGGTGCATCGGGCAGACGCGCCAACACCAGGTGCACGATGTTGTCAGACAGATCATGCTCGCCGCCGGAGATAAAAATCTTGGTGCCGCTGATGGCATAGCTGCCATCCGCCTGCGGCACAGCGCGGGTGCGCGCCAGGCCCAGATCGCTGCCGGCGTGCGCCTCGGTCAGGCACATGGTGGCCAGCCATTCGCCGGTGGCCACCTTTTCCAGGTATTGCGCTTTGAGCGCATCGCTGGCGTGGTGCTTGATGCATTCATAGGCGCCATGCAGCAGGCCCGGCGCCATGGTCCAGCCGTGGTTGGCGGCACTCAGCATTTCGTACAGCGTGGCTTCCAGCACGGCCGGCAGCCCCTGGCCGCCGTCTTCGGTCGCGCAGGCGAGAGCCGGCCAGCCGCTTTGCCAGAAGCTCTGGTAGGCGTCCCGGAAGCCCGGTGCCATGGTGACCTTGCCGGTACCGTTTTCTTGGCGGTGCTGCGCGCCGACTTCGTCGCCAATGCGCTGCAGCGGTGCGACCACTTCGCCGACAAACTTGGCGGATTCTTCCAGCACCTGTTGCATCAGTTCCGCGTCCACCTCGGCGTAAGCCGGCAGACTTTGCAGATAGGCCGGTGCGCCCAGCACATTCGACAGAATGAACTGGATATCGGCGGGGCGTGGTTGGTAGTCGCTCATGCTGCTTGGCTTTCGGTGGAGGCGGCTGGCTTGCGCGCGGCGCCCAGGTAGGTGTCGATCACGCGAGCGTCCTTGGCCAGGTCCTGGGCCAGGCCGTGCAAGGCGATCTCGCCCATCTCCAGCACATAGCCGTAGTCGGCGGTCTCCAACGCGGCGCGGGCGTTCTGTTCCACCAACAAAGTGGTGACGCCGGTCTTGCGCAGCGCGTCGATGGTCTTGAAGATTTCACGCACCACCAGCGGCGCCAGACCCAGGCTGGGTTCGTCCAGCATCAAGAGCGTGGGGCGCGACATCATGGCGCGGCCCACGGCCAGCATCTGGCGCTCGCCGCCCGACAGCGTGCCGGCCAGTTGCAGGCGCCGTTCTTTCAGGCGGGGGAAAATTTGGTACACGACGTCGATCTGTTCGCGCCACTGTTTGTTGTTCAGCCGCACCTGGCGGAAGGCGCCGAGCAGCAGGTTGTCTTCCACCGGCATGGTGCCAAACAGTTCGCGCTTTTCCGGCACCAGGGCAATGCCCAGCATGACGCGTTCTTCGAGTGACAGTTGGCTGATGTCGCGGCCTTCAAAGTGGATGCTGCCCTTAGAAGGCAGCACGCCCATCAGCGCATTCAAAAAGGTGGATTTGCCCGCGCCGTTAGGCCCGATGACGGTGATGATGCTGCCCTTGGGAGCGCTCAGGTCAATGCCGCTGAGCACTTCGGCGCGGCCGTAGCCGGCGTGCAGGCCCTGTATGGATAAAACGGTTTCGCTCATGTTGCTGCTTTCAGGCTATTCGACAATTTGTTTGCGCGGGTTTGTGAGCGCAGAGGGCCAACTGGGTTCATTGGCGCGCCGGGTCTTTTGTACGCAGTGGGTAGCGGGTTCATTTGTACGCAGAGCTTTGTGTACGCCGGGGACAGTGGGGTAGATGTTTCCGTCCGTGTCCCCCGCCCGCTTAAGCGGGCTCCTCCTTTACCTACCGGAAACATCCACCCCACTGCCCCCGGCAACCAGCACAGTCGGCGCACGATGGCTGAATACCCAAGTCGGGCCCAGCGCGTGGCTTTCTTGCTGAGTAAACGTTGGCCTGCAATCTCTGAACACCTTCGCGCACCAACCGTGCTGGCGGACTCAGGACGGCGTGGCGCTCCGTTCCTGTAGGTAAAGGAGGAGGCCGAAGGCCGGGGGACACGGAAGGAACGGAGTGCCACGTCGGCCTGAGGCCCACGTGCCTGCAATGACTTAAAGCCCAGGCACACCAACAGCGCTGGCCGACTCAGGACGGCGTGGCGCTCCGCTCCGGTAGGTAAAGGAGGAGCCCGCAGGGCGGGGGACACGGACGGAGCGGAGTGCCACGTCGGCCTGAGTCCAGAAGTGACTTTGGCCTGCCCCCCACGCTGGAAGTACATACCCATGACTTCAATGTTCCATACCGAGATACGCCGCCCGCACTTGCGGACTCTGCTGCACCTCGGCGGGTGTGCCGTCCATCAACTTGGTGCCGAACTCCATCACCACAATGTGATCCGTCACATCCATCACCAAATCCATATCGTGCTCCACCAGCAGAATGCTCATGCCCTCCGAGCGCAGCTGCCGCAACACACCGGCCAACGCCTGCTTCTCCTTGTGGCGCAAACCGGCAGCCGGCTCGTCCAACAACAACAAGGCCGGGTCGCTACACAAGGCGCGGGCAATTTCCATCAGACGCTGCGGCCCCATGGCCAGGTTGCCGGCCTGCTCGTGCAGGGCGTGGCCCATGCCGATGCGCTCCAATTGGCGGGCCGCTTCGCGCAACAGGCTTTGCTCTTCCGCGCGGTCCAGCCGCAACATCGACGACAGAGCGCTCTTGCTGCCACGCAGCTGCGCACCCAGGGCCACGTTTTCCAGCACCGTCATTTCCGGAATCATCTTGACGTGCTGGAAGGTGCGGCTCATGCCGCGGTGGGCAATGTCTCTGGATGGCAAGCCGCTGATGGTCTCGCCGCGGAACTTCACCGTACCCGAGGTCAGGCCCAGCACGCCGCTGACCAGGTTGAAGGTGGTGGATTTGCCGGCACCGTTGGGCCCGATCAGGCCGACGATCTGGCCGGCCTTGATCGAGAAGGTGATGTCCTTCACGGCCGTCAGACCACCGAACTGTTTGCGGATGTCGGTGACTTCCAGCACGGTCTCGCCCAGTGCGGGTTTGGTGCGCTCGGGCAGCACGGCTGCGCGCTGCCAATCGTCCACGCGCTCGGGCTTGGGCAACCAGCGGCCGACCAGCGACCACATGCCGTCGGGCAGGTACTTCAGCACCAGCACCAGCACAATGCCGAACACAATCACTTCGTAGCTGCCGCTGGTGCCCAGCAACTTGGGCAGCAGCACCTGCAACTGGTCTTCCAGCAGCTTGGTCAGCACCGCGCCGCCAATGGCACCCCAGACATAACCGACACCACCGAGAACTGCCATGAAAAGGTATTCAATACCCATCTTCAGGCCGAAGGGCGAAGGGTTCACGGTGCGCTGAAAGTGCGCGAACAACCAGCCCGACACGCTGGCGAAGAGTGCTGCGATCAGGAAGATGCCGACCTTGTGGCGCAGCGTGTCCACGCCCATGGCCTCGGCCATCAGCACGCTGGAACGCATGGCGCGGATGGCGCGGCCGGTGCGCGAGTCCAGCAGGTTCAGGAGCCCGAACACGCCCAGCAGCACCAGGCCCCAGGCCAGCACAAAGAAGCTGCGGCCCTGGCTGACATCCCAGCTGCCGATCAGGAGGCCCGGCACACCCTGGATGCCGTCGTACTTGCCCAGCGCGTCCACATTGCCCATCAGGTAGTACAGCGACAGGCCCCAGGCGATGGTTGCCAGCGGCAAGTAGTGGCCGGACATGCGCAGCGTGATCCAGCCCACCACCAGCGCACTGATGGCGGTGATGAACAGACCGGCAAACACCGTGAGCCACGGCGACCAGCCCATGCTGGTGCTGAGGTAGGCGCTGGTGTAGGCACCGATGCCGACAAACGCAGCCTGGCCAAACGACGTGAGTCCGCCGATGCCGGTGAGCAGCACCAGGCCCAGAATCACCAGGCTGTAGAGCGCGATGTAGTTGAGCTGGGTGATCCAGAAATCCGGCACGGGCGACACCGCGTACAGGAGCATGCAGGCAAACACGCTGACGCGTTGCACCCGGGCGTTGTGCAGCCAATGCTGCAATGTGGAGACAAGCGTCATATCAATGTTCCTCGTCGTGGCCACCGGCCATGGACCGCCACAACAGAATGGGCAGCACCAGGGTGAACACAATCACTTCCTTGAAGGCGCTGGCCCAGAATGAACCGAAGGCTTCCACCAGGCCCACAAAAATGGCGCCTAGTGCCGCCAGCGGGTAGCTTTGCAAGCCCCCCATCACGGCGGCCACAAAGCCCTTGAGACCGATCAGAAAACCGGAGTCGTAAAACACGGTGGTGGTCGGGCCGATCAGCAGACCCGAGAGTGCACCAATGAGTGCCGCCATGGCAAAGGTGGCCTGGCCGGCGCCTATGGTGGAGATGCCCATCAGGCGCGCGCCGAGCCGGTTCACGGCCGTGGCCTGCAGCGCTTTGCCATACAGGGTGCGCGAGAAGAACTGCCACAGCAGCACGATCAGCGCCAGCGACACCATGAAAATGATGATGGCCTGGCCCTTGATGGCAAGCCCGCCCAGGCTCACACGCATGTCCCAGAACGACGGGTTGCGAAAGCCCTCGGCACCGAAGAACAGCAGGCCCAGGCCGGTCATAGCAAAGTGCACGCCCACCGACACAATCAAGAGCACCAGCGAGCTGGCATCGGCCAGCGACTGGTAGGCCAGGCGGTACACCAGCGGGCCAAACGAGGTGACGATGGCCACCGTCAAGCCGGCCTGCACCAAGAGCGGCAAATTCTGCGGCGCAGCCCATAGCGACACCAGTGCAATCACCGCCGGGATGACCAGCGTGCGCAGTCCGGCCTTGGCCGCTTTGGCGGCGTTGCCGCTGTGCAGCCAGCTCAGGCGCGCATCCAGCATAGCGGCCAGCACCGCCATGATCAGCAGCAGCCAGACCGTGCCGGGCACCTGGCCGGTTTGAAAAATCGCCAGGGTGAGCGCGCCATAGGCGACAAACTCCCCCTGGGGAATGAAGATGACCCGTGTTACCGAAAACACGAGAACCGTGGCAAGGCCCAGCAGTGCGTAAACCGCACCATTTGTCATGCCGTCCAGCAGAAGAATGCTGACGATGGTTGAATCCATGGGGAGCCTGAAAAATCGGGGGGAATGAAACGAAGCCAACGCGGCGTACCAGACCCCCACCACGCGGCGGGGGCCGGACTAAATTACTTACTCGACCTTCCAGTCGCCATTGACCACCTTGAGGATCACGCCGGTTTCCGGTGTGTAGCCCCAATGGTCTTCCTTGGTCCAGTTCAGCACGCCGTGGGCTACCACGGTGCGGCCCATGCCTTCAAACGCATCGCGCAAGGCGGCACGGAATTCCTTGGTACCCGGCTTGGCTTTTTTGAGCGCAATCGGCGCAGCCTTTTCCAGCACCGAGAACGCGTCAAAGCCGTGGGCGGCAAACTGGTTGCGTGAACCGGCGCCATTGGCCTTTTCGTACTGGGCGATCCAGCCCAGGGCGATCTTCTTGGAGGGGTGGCTGTCGGGCAGCTGCTCGGCCACCACGGCCGGGCCGGACACCACATAGGCACCTTCCACGTCCTTGCCACCCACGCGCATCAGGTCGCGCGAAGCGGCCGCATGTGTCTGGTAAATCTTGCCCTTGAAGTCGCGCTCCACAATCGCTTTGTGCGGCATGGCAGCACCGCTGCCGGAGGCCACGATCAGCATGGCGTCCGGGTTGGTGGCCACCAGCTTGAGGGCCTGGGCCGTCACGCTGGTGTCGGCGCGGGCAAAGCGCTCGGCAGCGATGACCTTGATGCCGTTCTTTTCGGCTTCAGGTGTGAAGTCACGCAACCAGCTTTCACCGTAAGCGTCGGTGTAACCGAGGAAGCCCACGGTCTTGATGCCCTGCTTCTTCATGTGGCCGACGATGGCGTGGGCCATGACGGTGTTGCTTTGCGGCATGCGGAAGGTCCAGACGTCCTTGCCGGGGGGCAGCTCGATGGGTGAGAGGGACAGTTGCACGGTTTCGGACTCGGCCGCCACGCCCGCCACGGGAATGGCAACCGGTGTGGCCACCGAGCCGAAGATCACGTCGACCTTGTCGTCGGTGACAAAGCGCTTGGCGTTCTTGATGCCGGTGGTGGGATCGGTAGCGTCATCGAGCACGATGACCTTGACCTTTTCACCGGCAATGCTGGTGGGCCAGAGCTTGATCTGGTTGTTGATCGGGATACCCAGGCCGGAGGCCGGGCCGGTCAGCGGCAGGATGACGCCGATGGTGATGTCGGCCAGCGCGGCACCCGACAGCGCCAGGGTGGCGGCGGTGGCAATAAGGGATTTGACGAGTTTCATGGGTTTGTCTCCTGCAATGGTTTTGGTCTAAAGGGAACGGGGTGGGAACTCAGCGGACTTCAAGAGCACAGGGCCTTGATGTCTTCGGGAACGGGGATGGCCTTGATGCGGTCTGGCGCCTCGGGCGGGTGGATCACAAAGGCGCGGGTCTCGGTGCCTTCGCACAAGACCACATCGCCGCGCATCACCACATGCTTCTGGATGAACACCTTGGCGCGCCACTCCACGATGCTGGTGTGGATGTGCAGCGTCTCGCCATAGGTGGCGGGCTGGCGGAATTGGGTATTGATCTCCAAGAGCGGCGTGCCAACGATGCCGCGCGTCTTGAGCAGTTCGCGCCAGGGCGGCACGCCGCACTCCATGAAGAAATGCAGGGAGGACGCATCCATCCATTTGGAAAAGTTGGGGAAGAAAACAATGCCTGCCGGGTCGCAGTCGCCAAACTGCACCTTGATGTCGTAAACCGTGGTTTTGCTCATGGGTCTCTTTAATAAACGGGGCTTAACGCGGCGCCATGCGCAGCGCGCCGTCCAGACGAATCACTTCGCCGTTCAGGTGGGTGTTGGTCACGATGTGGGCCGCCAGTTGGGCGAACTCTTCGGGCTTGCCCAGGCGTGAGGGAAAGGGAATGCTGGCCGCCAGCGAGGCCTGCACGGCTTCGGGCAGCGTGCGCATCAGCGGCGTGGAAAACAGGCCCGGCGCAATGGTGCAGACACGGATACCGTGCTGTGCCAGATCGCGCGCCATGGGCAGCGTCATGCCCACCAGGCCGGCCTTGGATGCGCTGTAGGCCTGCTGCCCGACCTGGCCGTCATAGGCGGCCACCGAGGCGGTGAACAGCATCACGCCGCGCTCGCCGTCTTCCAGCGGATCCAGCTTGGCGCAGGCCGCGGCAAACAGGCGGCTGGCGTTGTAGGTGCCCAGCAGGTTGACGCTGATGACGCGGCTGAAGTCTTCCAGCGGTGCAGGGCTGCCGTCCTTGCCGACCACGCGCTTGGCAGCGCCAATGCCTGCGATATTCATCAGCATGCGCGCAGCGCCCAGGGCCTGGGTGGAGGCATCCATGGCGGCCTGCAGGCTCTCGGTGTTGGTGATGTCGCACTGGGCGGCAAAGGCTTTGCCTGCACCGTGTTCGGCGTTGATGGCATCGGCCACGCTTTGTGCATTGGCCAGGTTGATGTCCAGCACGGCGACGCGGGCGCCCAGACGGGCCAGCTCACGCGCGGTGGCTTCGCCCAGGCCGGAGCCGGCTCCGGTCACCAACGCGACTTGTCCTTGAATTTGCATGGTGCAGTGTCTCTTGCTTCTTAGGCGGTGGCGTTGGGGTTTTCCAGCAGCAGGGCAATGCCCTGGCCGCCGCCGATGCAGGCCGACGACACGCCATAGCGCACGCCGCTGCGTTGCATTTCGCGCGCCAGGGTGAGGGTCAGGCGCACGCCGGTGGTGGCCAGCGGATGGCCCAGCGCGATGGCGCCGCCGTTGACGTTCAGCTTGCTCAAATCCAGACCCAGTTCGCGGCCCACCGACAGGGTTTGCGCGCCCTGCGCTTCGTTGATCTCAAAGCGGCCGATCTGGTCCAGCGTCAAGCCGGCACGCTCCAGCAGCAGCTTGATGGCCGGTGCCGGGCCGATGCCCATGATTTCGGGCGGCACACCGACCACAGCAGCGGCGACCACGCGGGCCAGCGGCTTCTTGCCTTCGGCCTTGGCATAGGCGCCGGAGGCGACCACGGCAGCCGCAGCGGCATCCACCAGTGCGGCACTGTTGCCACCGGTTTGCACACCGCCCTCGTACACCGGGCGCAGCTTTGCCAGCACCTCGGGTGGCGACAGGCGCGCATGGGTGTCGGTTGCTACTTCAAGGGTCTTGCCCTGCAGCTTGATGCCACGGGTTTTGTAACCGGCCAGTTCAAACTTCTCGGTGACCACGGGCACGATTTCGCCGGCCAGAAAGCCGGACTCTTGTGCGGCCACGGCCTTGGCAAAGGAGTCGGACGCAAACTGGTCCACCTCGACGCGGGTGATGCCGTATTTCACGGCCAGGTTCTCGGCCGTCTGGATCATGTTGATGCCGGCGGCGGAGTCCTTCAGGGCCTCCCACATATAGTCCTTGAAGCCGACTTCGGCACCCAGCTTGAAGCCGGTGCGGTGCTCAAAGGCGCAGATCGGGTTGCGCGTCATGCTCTCGGTGCCGACCACCAGGGCCGCATCACAGGCGCCGCCCTGGATCTGCTCGGCCGCCTGGCGGAACAGCTCAAAGCCGGTGCCGCAAATGCGCTGGGCCATCAGGGCCGGCACTTCAATCGGCACGCCGGCATACAGGGCGATGTGGCGCGGCAGCATGAACTGCTCAAAGTCGCCGGGCGCCATATTGCCGGTGATGACCGAGCCGATGTGCGCGCCGGGCACGGCTGCGCGTTGCAGCGCGGCGCGTGCGGCCTTGATGCCCAGATCGGTGGGCGAGATGTGGCCGAGTGCGCCGCAGTAATCGACCATGGGGGTGCGCGCACCGTCCAGAATCCAGATGTCCTGGAAGGCGTTAAAAAATCCTTTGGATGCCATTGCGTTGTTCCTGTTCGGCCGGTTCAGACCGTGGGTTTGATGATGCGGGGCAGCGTGTTGGCGTGCAGGGCTTCGACCGTGGTTGCGCGGTGCGTGAGCACGGCGCGCTGGTTGATGGAGCCCTTGTCGGTGATTTCGCTGCGGTCTATGGTGGGCGGCTCGGCCAGCAGGCACAGGCGTGCAATGCGGTTGGCACTGCCGGTGGAGTGCTTGGACAACGCGTCCACCACCGTCTGGAAGTGCGCAAGCACCGGCGCACTGGCCAGCACATCGGCCATCGCTGCATCGGCGCTCAAGCCACTCAAGGCACGCACGGCCTGGGTGGGAAACACCATGGCGCCGACTTCCTTCAGGTTGATGCCGGTGAGCACCACGTCCTGCACATAGGGCGCACCGGCCGCGGTGATCTTGGCGCGCAGCGGGCCCACGGACACAAAGGTGCCGGTGGCGAGCTTGAAGTCTTCGGCAATGCGGCCATCGAATTTGAGGCCCTGGTGCTCGTCTTCGGGGTCAATCCAGGTGACGGCATCGCCCGAACAGAAGAAGCCTTCTTCGTCGAAGTGGGCCGCCGTCTCCTGTGGCGCACGCCAGTAGCCCGGCGTGATGTTGGGGCCGCGGTAGCGCACTTCGGTCTTGCCACCCATGTCCACCAATTTCAGGTCCATGCCCGGTGTGGGCACGCCCAGATCGCCGGCCCGGACATTGGGGTTGGTGACGAAGATGGCAAAGGGGCCGGACTCGGTCATGCCCATGCCGGTGGTCATCACAATGCGCTCGCCGATTTCAGCCTCGGCGGTGGCAAACAGGCTGTCCCAGATCGGTTGCGCCAAGGAGGCTCCGGCATAGAAAAACATCTTCACGCGGGAGAAAAGGGTTTTGCGCAGCACCGCATCGGTCTGCATGGCGTTGGCAATGGCTTCAAAACCGGTGGGCACGTTGAAGTACACCGTGGGCGCGATCTCGCGCAGGTTGCGCAGGGTCTCGTGCATCAGGGCCGGCGTTGGTTTGCCGTCGTCGATATACAGCGTGCCACCGTGGTACAGCACCATGCCGAAGTTGTGGTTGCCGCCAAAGGTGTGGTTCCAGGGCAGCCAGTCCACCAGCACCAGCGGCCGCTCGGTCAGGGCCATCATGCTCTGTGCCATCTGCTGCTGGTTGGCGCACCACATGCGCTGGGTGTTGATCACCGCCTTGGGCAGCTTGGTGGAGCCGCTGGTAAACAGGAACTTGGTAATCGTCTCAGGGCCGGTGGCGGCCATGGCTGCGTCCACGGCATCAGTGGCTTCGGTGGCCAAGAGGTCCGCAAAGCGGGTGCTGGCAATGCCGTTCACCGTGCCATTCGTCAACACCACTTTCATGTCGTCGCTGGCTACGGCGGCAATGGCCCGGCCATAGCGCTTGGCGTCCGCCGCAAACAGCAGTCCGGGCGTCACGGTTTTGAGCACATGGCGCAGCTTGTCGTAGTCCTGGCTGATCAGCGAATACGCTGGCGAAGTGGGCACAAAGGGCACTCCGGCCACCAGGCAACCCAGGGCCAGCTGCGCGTGTTCCAGATCGTTTTCCGAGAGGATGACCACGGGCCGCTCGACGCTGAGCTTGCGGTCCAGCAGCGCCTGCGCAATGCTGCGCGCGCTGTCCCAGGCCTGGGCGTAGGTCAGGTGAATCCAGTCACCCAGACTGCCATCGGCCAGCCGTGCGCGCCGCGCCATAAACGTCTGGTCCGGCCGGGTCGCGGCCCAGAGCTTGAGGCGGTCGGTGATGCGCTGGGCGTAGACCTGCAAGGGCTGCTCGGCCTGCATATAGCGCACGCCGGGGACGCCGTCGCTCAAGCGCACACGGGTGATGCCAAAGCGCAGCGTGCGGTATGTGGGTGGGGTCATGGGTGTCTCTTCGGGTCTTTATGTGGTGTGCCTGGGCGCTTGCGGTCTGTGCCGATTTGCGCCGACGGGTAGGGCTTTAAGCCTTTTGCACCTTGGCGGCGCGGCCTTCGAGGAAGGCCTTCACGCGGTCCTTGGCTTCGGGCGCGCTCTGGGCAATCGCAGCCATCATGGCTTCGGTCATAAAGCCCTGGTCGGCCGGCTGGTCGGCAATGCGCGGCAGCACATGGGTGAGTGCGTAGTTGGTCAGCGGTGCGTTACCGGCAATGCGCAGGGCCAGTTCCATCGCCTTGTCAAAGGCGGTGCCGGCACCGACCAGGTATTGCGCCAGGCCGATGCGTTCACCGTCGGCGGCGTTGTAGACGCGCCCGGTCAGCATCATGTCCGTCATGCGCGCCACGCCAATCAGACGCGGAATGCGCACAGAGCCCCCGCCACCGACAAAGATGCCGCGCGAGCCTTCGGGCAATGCGTAAAACGTGGTGTCATCGGCCACACGGATATGGCAGGCGCTGGCGAGTTCCAGGCCACCGCCGACCACGGCGCCGTGCAGCGCCGCAATCACCGGCACCGGGCCGTATTGCACCTGCTCCAGTGCCGAGTGCCACATGCGCGAGTGGTGCAGACCCTGGCCGGCGTCGCGGTCCTGCAGCTCACTTAAATCGAGGCCGGCGCAGAAGTGATCGCCCTCGCCGTCAATAACGGCAGCGCGCACGCTGGAGGGCATGGTTTCAAACAGGTGGCGCAGGGCGATGATGAGGCCGTCATTGAGCGCGTTGCGCTTGGCGCCGCGGGTGAGGCGGATGACGGCGACCTGAAGATGCTCGCCCTGGAGTTCAAAGTGGATGTGTTTTTGGCTCATGTGGTGCTTTCGTGTGCTTGAATTATGGTTATATAAAATAACCTTATCAAGGCCCTTGCGGCGCAATTTCCTAAGTGTTTACCCTGGTTTGTAGATTCGACCAATGGGAGTCCGATTAACGAAATCCACCGCAACCCCAACCGTGTGCCCATCGCAATCAGACGCGGCAATGAGGCGGCTGGCAGTGGCGCAGCGCCGGGAGTCATCGGGACTTCGACCGGAGGTCGATGTTGAAGGGTTGATCCTTGGCATCTGGAACCGATCCTGCTGAACATTTCTCTCCAGGGCGAAAATGTCAGGTATCGGGCAAGCAAGTTGAACTGCTTTATGACTGCAACGCAGCTCCGAAGTCATTCGGTAGGCGTTTTTTGTGTTCGTTCATTCAGCGGTAGCCGGTTGCACCCAACGGGACAATCAGTTCACGGACCAACGGACTATCGTCTGCTTTGCGGCAGCTGAACGGGCGCATGACAAGAAACTGGCAGGCCCCGTGGGTGGACTGAATCGCCCTCTTCGGCCTCGCGGCTGAATACGATCTGGTAAGTCAGCCTTGGTGCTTCTTTTGGCGCTCTCTGGCGGCAGCGGCTTGCGCTTCCAGCCTGGCAATGACTGTCTCTGCTGGAATCCAGTCTCCAGCCGCTTCGGAGCGAGCAATTACCGCAAGGCAACAAGGCAAGAAAGCGACACGCCCTCAAGCCATGCACTCAGCAACTCAGGGCTTGCAGCCGTACTGCCCCTTCTTGGCGTTCTCGAAGTAGGTCAGATCACCCTGGCACATGGGCTTGTGATCGGGCAGTGGCGTTTTTGCCTTGGCCACGCAGGTGTAGGCGCCGGTCTTGACGTTGAATTTGCCCGACAGTTTCCACGGTGCAACGCACAGGGTGGCCATACCCGCGGCCGATGGATTCGCCACCGCAACCGGGGCGGGTGCAGCGGCGGGCTTGGCGCCTTCCGTCACTGTGACGGTCGCGAACTTATCGCCGCCACCGCAATTGGGGTGGGACTCCACATTGCGCCCACCCATGCTGAGGGTGTAGGTACCTGGCTTGTCATACACGTGGGTGGTGACAAACGGGGTGGGATGGCTGACATCGCTGTAGCCATCTACCGTTTTGCCGTCACCATAGAACACGGCAAAGCCGCAGTAATTGCCGCTCATCACATCCACGTTGGCGGTGACTGTCACGGGCTCACCTGCTTTCACGGTAGCGGGACTGGCAGTCACACTGCCGATGAGTTGGGCATGGGCCGTCACGCCACAGCTTGCGGCCAGAACGGCCGCTGAAATCCAGGAAATCAAACGCATAGGGGAACCTCCAAAAGTGCGGCGCAGGTTATAAAAGTTAAAGCAAAGGCGCCGCAACTGGATTTTGCACTAGCCCGCAGGCTTTTCAAGCGCTGCTTCCAATGCATCCACAAACATGGCGGGCACATCAAAGCCGGTCTGGTCTGTGATTTCCTGAAAGCACGTCGGACTGGTGACGTTGATTTCGGTCAGGCTGTCGCCAATCACATCCAGACCCACCAGCAGCAGACCCCGCGCGGCCAGGATGGGGCCCAGCGCCTCGGCGATGGCGCGGTCGGTTTCTGTGAGCGGCTGCGCGACGCCCTTGCCACCGGCGGCCAGATTGCCACGCACTTCGCCACCCTGCGGAATGCGCGCCAGGCAGAAGGGCACGGGCTTGCCGCCTATGACCAGCACGCGCTTGTCGCCAAACGCAATGGCGGGCAGGAACTTCTGCACCATGATGGTCTGCGTGCCCTCGGCATTCAGCGTCTCGATGATCGCACCCAGGTTCAGGCCATCGTCCTTCACGCGGAAGATGCCGGTGCCGCCCATGCCGTCCAGCGGCTTGAGGATGATGTCGCGGTGCTCGGCATGGAAGGCGCGCACGGCCTGCGGATCGCGCGTCACCAGCGTCGGGCCAATGTGTTGCGGGAACTCCATGATGGCCAGCTTTTCCGGGTGGTCGCGCAGGGCACGCGGGCTGTTGAACACGTGGGCGCCCTCGCGCTCGGCCTGTTCCAGCAAGTGCGTGGCGTAGAAGAACTCACTGTCAAAGGGCGGGTCCTTGCGCATGATGATGGCGTCAAAGGTATGCAGAGCCTGCGTCGCTGTGGCGGTCACCTCAAACCAGTCTTGCGCGTCACCGGTGAGGCGGATGCTTTGCACCCATGCCTGCACCACACCGCCACGCTGCCAGACCAGATGCTGCGGCTCACAGGCAGAGACGGTGTGGCCGCGGCGCTGCGCCTCACGCATCATGGAAAAGGTGGTGTCTTTGTAGATCTTGAAAGACGCCAGTGGATCGGCAACGAAAAGGATGTTCATACGGCTCTTAAGAAAGTCAGGTTCAGACGGTTTGCGGTTTGTGCCAGTGCTGCACGGCCAGCGCCAGCGCACCGGCCACCACACCCCAGAAGGCCGAGCCTACACCGGCCACCGTGACGCCGCTGAGCGTGACCAGAAAGGTGATGGTGGCGGCCTCGCGGTCCAGGTCCTTGTCCAGCGCCACGCGCAGCCCGCCGGCAATGCTGCCCAGCAGCGCCAGGCCGGCAATCGCCGCCACCAGTTCCTTGGGGAAAGCGGTGAGCACGCCGATGATGGTGGCGCCAAACAGACCCACCAGCACATAGAGGCCGCCGCAGGAAACCGCCGCGGTGTAGCGGCGTTTCGGGTCCACATGGGCTTCCGGGCCCATGCAGATGGCGGCGGTGATGGCGCTCAGGTTCAGAGAGAAGGCGCCAAACGGCGCCAGCAGCAAGGTGCACAGGCCCGTGAGCGTGATGGTGGCGGAGATAGGGATGCCTGCGTCGCCCCCATTGGCGCGCTCGTCGCCATACCCGCAGGCCTTGATGGCCGCCACGCCGGGCAGGTTTTGCGAGGCCATGGTGACGATGAAGAGTGGCAGGGCCAGGCTGACAAAGGCCGACACAGAGAAGGCCGGGGACACCCATACCGGCAGGGTCAGGCTGTACTGGATTTCGGTCTTTAAAAAGCCATGGTTCAACGCCACAAACACGATAGCTACCAGCAGCGTCAGCGGCACGGCGTAGCGCGGCAGAAAACGCTTGCCGGCCAGGTAGGTAACAAGCATCAGCACCACCAGCGGCAAAGCGGTCTGCGCGGCGGTAAAAGCCGACAGGCCAAAACGCGCCAGCACACCGGCCAGCAGGGCCGAGGCAATGGCTGCGGGAATCCGATCCATCAGACGCTCGAACCAGCCGGTGGCACCCACCAGCACGATCAGCGCGGCACACATCATGAAGGCTCCCACCGCATCATTCATGGTGAAGCCACCTGCCAGACCGGCGCTGGCCAGCACGGCCGCACCGGGCGTGCTCCAGGCCACCATCACCGGTTTGCGCAACCAGAGGGACGGCACCAGGGTGCACAGGCCCATGCCCAGGCCAATCGCCCACATCCACGAAGCCATCACCGCCGGCGTGGCACCAAAGGCCTGCGCGGCCTGAAAGACGATGGCAATCGAGCTGGTAAAGCCCACCAGCACGGCGACAAAGCCGGCGCTGAAGGCACAGAGGCTCCAGTCCCTTAAAAACCGCATGGAGTGACCTGACAACTAAATTTCGATCTTGCTGCCCAGCTCCACAACCGCGTTGTTGGGCAGGTTCAGGAAGTCGGCAGCCGCGCTGGCATTGCGGTGCATCTGGGCAAACAGCTTTTCGCGCCACGGGGCCATGCCCTCGCCCAGTGAAGGCACCACGGTGTCACGCGACAGGAAGTAGCTGGTGGTCATGGGGTTCAGATCACAGCCGCGCGCCTTGATGTGCTGCAGCGCCTTGGGCACATCGGGGTCGTTCTTGAAGCCGTAGTTGATCACCACCTGCCAGCAGTCGTGGCCCAGGGAGTCGATCTCGATGCGCTTGTCCAGCCCGATCCAGGGCGTCTCGTGGTTGCGCACGGTGACAAACAGGTTGTTGGCGTGCAGCACCTTGTTGTGCTTGAGGTTGTGCAACATGGCGTTGGGCACGGTACCCACTTCGCCGGTGAGAAACACAGCCGTTCCATCCACGCGCGCGGGCGGGCTGACAAACACAGCTTCCAGAAAGCTGGGCAGATCAATCGCATCCGCCATGAGCTTGTTGTTCATCAGGCGCCTGCCATCTTTCCAGGTCAGCATCAGCGTGAACACAGCACCGCCGATCAGCAACGGGAACCAACCGCCGTCCAGCAGCTTGAGCAGGTTGGAGGCCCAGAAGGCAAAGTCCACCACAAAGAAGAAACTGGTGGCGGCAAAGCACAGCCACAAGGGATACTTCCAGCCGTAGCGGATCACGAAGAAAGTCAGCACAGTGGTGATCAGCATGTCGGTACACACGGCAATGCCGTAGGCGGCAGCCAGGTTGCTGGACGACTTGAACATCACCACGGCGAGCACGATGGTGACAAACAGGCCCCAGTTCACAAACGGCAGGTAAATCTGGCCGGTGTCCTTGACGCTGGTGTGCAGCACCTGCAGGCGCGGCAGATAGCCCAGCTGGATGATTTGCTTGGTGACCGAGAAGGCGCCCGAAATCAGAGCCTGCGAGGCAATCACCGTGGCCATGGTGGCCAGACCCACCAGGGGAATCAGAAACCAGTCCGGGGCCATATTGAAGAACGGGTTCTTCACCGCCTCGGGGTGCGTCAGCAACAGGGCACCCTGGCCGAAGTAGTTGAGCGTCAGGCAGGGCATGACGATGGAAAACCAGGCCACGCGGATCGGCTTTTTGCCGAAGTGGCCCATGTCGGCATACAGCGCCTCGCCCCCGGTCACACACAGCACCACCGCGCCCAGGATGATGAAGGTGATAAACGGCTGGTTCCAGATGAAGCCCAGGGCATAGGTCGGGCTGATGGCCCAGAGAATGTCGGGATCCTCCATGATGTGGAAAACACCCAGCACGGCAATGCAGAAAAACCAGACCACGGTGATGGGTCCGAAGAACTTGCCAATGCCGGTGGTGCCGCGCTTTTGCACGGCAAACAGCCCGAACAGGATCACCAGCGTCATCGGGATCACGTATTTCTTGAAGGCCGGGGAAATCACCTCCAGACCTTCCACCGCTGACAACACCGAAATGGCCGGGGTGATGACGCCGTCGCCGTAGAACAAGCAGGTGCCAAACACACCCACCAGCAGCAGCACGCGGCGGAGCTGCGGCCTGTCCTTCACCGACTGCGAGGCCAGCGCCAGCATGGCCACCAGCCCGCCCTCGCCGTGGTTGTCGGCACGCAGCACCAGCACCACATACTTGATGGAAACGATGACGGTGAGGGTCCAGAAAAAGATCGAGAGAATGCCGTAGACGTTGGCTTCGGTAAACGGCACGTGGCCAGAACCGAACACTTCCTTCATGGCATACAGCACGCTGGTGCCGATATCCCCGTAAACCACACCGATGGCGCCCAGGGTAAGTGCCGTTAGAGACGATTTTGATGCTGACACGAGTTATGCCGGCCAATCCAACGGCCGATGTCCATTCTGTTCGGGATCGCCATTTTGCGCCCGGTCAAGCCCGGTGCAAGCCCTGCACGTTCAAATAATTGCGTCCGCAAAACTCTGTTGCACTGCAACAACTGGGCTTGAACGCGCCGCCACGAAGTGTTAGTCGTAATGCTCGGCCTGCGGATCGGTGGCCTCGAGCTCATAGCTGGCGGCCAGCATGGCCAAGCGGCCGATCACGCCGTACATGTAGAAGCGGTTGGGTGCGCTGGCACCCGGTCGCACGCCGGGCTGGGGCAGGTGCATGCTCTGGTCAAAGGCCAGCGGCACAAAGCTGGAGCCTGGCGCGTTCAGGTCTTCGTCAATGCCGCGCTCGGCGTGTATCCGGTAAAAACCACCCACCACGTAACGGTCCATCATGTAGACCACCGGCTCGGCCACGGCGTCATTCATGCGCTCCAGCGTCAGCACGCCTTCCTGCAAAATCAGCTCCTGCACGCCCTGGAAGCGCTTGCCAGCGAGCGCGTGGGCCTTTTGGGCCAGGGTGGGCACGTCCTTGGCGTCGCGCACCGACATCAGCCCGGCGCTTCCGCCCAGGTTGTCGGCCTTGACTACCACAAACGGTTTTTCCTTGATGCCGTATTCCTTGTACTTTTTCTTGACCTTGGCCAGCAGCGTATCCACCCGCGCCTTCAGGGCCTCTATGCCGTCGTCCGTGCCCAGATCCACACCGCCGCAGCGGTCAAACATGGGATTGATCAGCCAGGGATCCACGCCGATGAGTTTGCCAAACCGCTTGGTCACCTCTTCGTAGGTCTTGAAGTGGGTGCTGCGTCGGCGCGTGCTCCAGCTGGCATGCAGGGGCGGCAGCAAATACTGTTCGTTCAGTTCTTCCAGAATGCCGGGTACCCCGGACACTAGGTCGTTGTTGAGCAGGATGGTGCAGGGGTCGAAGTCCTTGACGCCCAGACGACCGCGGGTGCGTATCACCGGATCCAGCGTCAGCGTCTCACCATCGGGCAGCTTGAGGGTCGTAGCCTTCTTCAGGTCGGGGCTAATGGAGCCCATACGCACATTCAGGCCAGCCATGTGGAAGATGCGGCGCAGCTGGGCCAGATTGCTCAGGTAAAAAGTGCTGCGCACATCATTTTCCGGAATGATCAGCAGGTTGCGCGCCTCCGGGCAGATTTTTTCGATGGCGGCCATGGCGGCCTGCACCGCCAGCGGCAGCATGGATGGCGTCAGGTTGTGCCAGCCGCCCGGAAACAAATCGGTATCCACGGGCGCCAGTTTGAAGCCGGCATTGCGCACGTCCACCGAGCAGTAAAAAGGCGGCGTGTGCTCCATCCACTCCAGGCGGAACCAGCGCTCAATGGCCGGCATGGAGTCCAGCACGCGCTGCTCCAACTCATTGATGGGGCCGGTCAGGGCGGTAACGAGGTGCGGAACCATGCGAAACTTTCAAAAGGGAGTAGAAGCAGCGGCTTTAGATGGAGCCATCTGCGCCGGATTCAAGCACAGGGCAGGCTATTTGCGTAGCTCGCCCTCGCCCAGCACCACGTACTTCAGCGAGGTTAGGCCTTCAATACCGACCGGCCCGCGGGCGTGGAACTTGTCGGTGCTGATGCCAATCTCTGCCCCCAGCCCGTACTCAAAGCCATCGGCAAAGCGGGTGCTGGCGTTGACCATCACGCTGGCCGAGTCCACCTCGCGCAAAAAGCGCTGGGCGTGCATGTGGTCGCGCGTCAGGATGGCGTCGGTGTGGTGGCTGGAATAGCGGTTGATGTGCGCAATCGCCTCGTCCAGTCCGGACACCACCTTGACGCTGATGATGGGCGCCAGGTATTCCTCAAACCAGTCCTGCTCGGTGGCATCCGCCAGCTGCGCGCCGGGCACGGCCTGCAGAATCGCACGGCCCTCGGGGCAGACGCGCATCTCCACGCCCTTGTCGGCATACACCTTGCCGATCAGCGGCAGGAATGCGGCCGCCACGCCGCGCGCCACCAGCAGGCCTTCGGCAGCATTGCAAGGGCTGTACTTGTTGGTCTTGGCGTTGTCGGCCACGCGTACCGCCATGGGGATGTCGCAGGGGTCGTCCACATAGACATGGCAGTTGCCGTCCAGGTGCTTGATGACGGGCACCTTGGCGTCGCGGCTGATGCGCTCAATCAAACCCTTGCCGCCACGCGGGATGATCACGTCCACATACTGCGGCATGGTGATGAGCTCGCCCACCACCGCGCGGTCGGTGGTCTGCACCAGTTGCACGGCATCGGCCGGCAGCCCGCTCTCCACCAGCGCTTGCTGCACCAGCTTGGCCAGCGCCTTGTTGGAGTCAATCGCCTCGGAGCCGCCACGCAGAATGCAGGCGTTGCCGCTCTTGATGGACAGGCTGGCGGCCTCAATGGTCACATTCGGGCGGCTCTCGAAAATCATGCCGAACACGCCAATCGGTACGCGCATCTGGCCCACGCGGATGCCACTGGGTTGCTGCTTCATGCCGATGATCTCGCCAATCACATCGGCCATGGCTGCCAGCTGCTCGCAGCCCTCGGCACAGGTTTCCAGCACCTTCGGCGTCAGCTTGAGCCGGTCCACCATGGGGGCGGCCAGACCGGCGGCCACGGCGCGATCCAGGTCTTTGGCATTGTCGATCTGCAGGGCCTGGGTGTTCTCGCGCAGCAGTACTGCCAAGCGGCGCAAGGCCTTGTTCTTGACGGCCGTGGGGGCGGCGGCCATGACGGCCGAGGCGACCTTGGCTTGCAGGCCCAGGGTTTGGGTGTAGTCGGAAATGTTGAGCGCGTTCATACGGTGATTTTGGCAGATGCGCGTGTCAGCGGATGCGCGCCGCCGTTCGTTCTTGGGTGAAACCACACAAGAATCCGCTTCACAGCGGACAAATCGGGCCGGTGCCCAGCCGTGCCCAAGCCCCTGAGGAACACCGCAATGCCAACCTTCAAACACTTTCGGCAAGCCCTTGCCAGTGCCTGCCTGCTTGCCCTGCTGGTGGGCACAGCCCGTGCCGACACCAGCCGGCAGGAATTCAACGCAGCGCTGCAGCAATGGAAATCGGCCGGCATCCACGACTACAGCTTCACGTTTTACCAAAGCTGCTTTTGCATTGGCCGCCAGCCGATCCGCATCACGGTCAAGGGCGACAGGGTGAAGAGCGCGACCAATGTGCGCGGCGGCGCGGCCGTCAAACCCGAAGAGGTGGGCCGGTCGCTGACCCTGAACGAAATATTTCAACAGATTGCAGATGGCTATGCCAAACCAGCCGACCACATCCGGCTGACCCTTAACAAGGACTACGGCTACCCCGAGAGCGTCTACATTGATTACTACGAGAACATGGCCGACGAAGAGTTGCACTACTCGATAAGCGACTTCACGCACTGAGCCGGGAGCGTTGGCCCGTCATGAAGCTACCCAACCAAATGGCCCTGACCCTGCATGCCCTGGATGTTGCAATGCACGTCGGCCTGCGGGCGTTGCTGCTCGTATTGCCGGCCCTGCTACTCCTGGCTGCGGGTGTCGCCCAGGCTCCGGGCAGCAAGACCGGCGAATTCGTCCGGGCCAAACAGCGCTGGACCGATGCCGGCATCCGCGACTACCAGTTCACCATCAGCCGGTCTTGTGAGTGTCTGGACGAAGAGGCCATGCGTGTGGTGGTGAAAAACGGCGCGGTCTTTAGCGCCCGCTACACCCCCAGTGGCACACCGGTGGGTGCCGAGCGGCTGCAAACCGTACCCAGCATCGATGCACTCTTTGACAACATGATCACCGACGTAGCCCAACCCAACGGTAGGGCTACGTGGACGCCAAACAAGGACTACCCCTTCCCCGAAAGAGCCCACATGGACCCTGACGCTTCGGCTGCCGACTCTGACGTGTCGTATTGGCTTCGGGATTTTTCCCACTGAACGGACCCGCCTCGCTACCATGGCAACTTCACGCACCTAAGCACGCAGCATGATCCAGCTTTACCAATTCGCCCCCGCCTTTGGCCTGCCCAACGCCAGCCCGTTTTGCATGAAGCTGGAAACCTATTTGCGCATGGCCGCCCTGCCCTTTGAGATTCCGCGCTTCAAGCTGCAGCAGTTGCAGGGCGCGCCCAAGGGCAAGATGCCCTACATCGTGGATGGCAGCCGCACCGTGTCGGACAGCAGCCTCATCATTGACTACCTGAAGTCCACCTATGGCGATCCGGTGGATGGCTGGATGAACACTGAGCAGCGCGCCATGGCGCTGGCCTGGCAGCGCCTGCTGGAAGAGCATTTGTATTGGGCGGCGATTCATACGCGCTGGATAGAAGCGCAAGGCTGGGCCCTGACCCGGCCGGCCTTTTTCGCAGGGCTGCCCGCGCCGCTGGCCTGGATCGTGCCGCCCCTGGCAAGGCGCGGTATGGCCAAGGCCTTGCACAGCCAGGGCATGGGCCGCCACAGCCGCGAGGAGATTCACGCCCTGGGCTGCCGCGACCTCACGGCGCTGGCGGATTTTCTGGGTGACAAGCCCTTTCTGATGGGCGGGCAGCCCTGCTCACTGGACGCCGTGGCCTATGGCTTTCTGGCCAATTTGCTGTGGGTGCCGCTGGAGTCCGCGCTCAAGTTGCATGCGCAAACATACCCGCAGCTGGAACGCTATTGCCAGCGCATGAAAAGCCGTTACTACGCCTGACATTGGGGAGAAAAATAAGCAATGCTGCCGTGCGCTGTGCAACCGGCGTGCTTGGCCTGCAAGCGCTACCTGCGTTGCTGCGCACTGCGCCCTGCGGGCGCAGCAGGCTGGGCCGCACACAGGCCGCACAGTTGTAGCGCCAGCCGGTGCAGCGCCTGCCAGCCACTGGCCGGCCAGTCCGGCTGTTTCAGGCCTTTGACAATGCCGTCCACCAGATGCGCCGACTGCAGCAGCTCGGCCAACGCCGCACTGGAGAGGCGCGGCAGCACGCGTTCAAACAGGCGCTCCTTGTTGCCCCAGATGCGGTTTTCGCGCAGGGCCATGGGCAGCGGGCGGCCCTGGGCCATGGCATCTTTGACGCGCTTCAAGGCGCGGATGTCTTCGGCCAGTGTGTAGTGCACCAGCACCTCGGCTTCGCCCTCGGCCTGCAGGCCGTCGAGCATGCGCTGCACGCGCTCAGGCTGCCCGGCCAGCACGGACTCGGACAGTTTGAACACGTCATAACGCGCCACATTCAGCACCGCGCTCTCGATTTGTGCAAATGTGAGTACACCCCCCTGCTCGGAGGGAAACAGCAGCACCAGTTTCTGGATTTCCTGGTGCGCGGCCAGCAAATTGCCCTCCACCCGGTCGGCAAAGAATTGCAGGCTGCGCTGCCCGGGCTCGCCCGGCTCCACCTTCAGGCCCAGGGCGCCCAGGCGCTGGGCAATCCATTGCGGTAGCGCATTGCGCTCCACCGGTTGCACCTCCAGGGTGATGCCAAAGCTCTCCAGCGCGGCGAACCAGGCGCCGGTTTTGGTGGCCTTGTCCAGGCGCGGCAGCAGCACGATGGTCAGCACCTCGTCATTGCCCTGCGCGGCTTGCGCCAGCTGCTGCAGGGCCACGCTGCCGTCCTTGCCGGGCTTGCCGCTGGGAATGCGGATTTCGATGATCTGCTTGTCGGCAAACAGGCTCATGGAGCCGCCCGCTGCCAGCACCGCACTCCAGTCAAAGTGCGCGCCCGACACGGTGTGGGAGGAGCGCTCGCTAAAGCCTTGGGTGCGCGCACAGGCACGGATGGCGTCCAGTGCTTCCTGTTGCAAGAGCGGCTCGTCCCCGTGCAGGGTGTACAGGCTTTTGAGCCCGCGTTGCAAATGGTTGGTGATTTGGCCGGCGGAGATTTGCATGGCTCGCGCTACTCGGGTGCGGCTTCGGGCGCAGGCCGCGGAGCTGTGGTTGCCGGTTTAAAGGCTGCCAGACGGCGCAGCAACTGTTGCACGATATCGGCCTGCATGTCGCGGTACAGCAGCACCTCTTCGGCCTCCTTGGCCAGCACGGCGGACTCGTTGAAGCTGATGCTGCGGTGCTGCTCGATCACGGACGGGGCAATCAGCTCATCCCCCTTGGGGCTGCGCAGGCGGAAGTTGATGCGCATGCGCAACTCGTACTCGCGCACCTGACCGGAGGCATTCACGCCGACCACCAGCTTCTCGCGGGCCTCCTGCAAGATGTCCAGAATGACTTCCGGCAATTCGCCACCCGCCGCTGCCGCCACAGGACGCACCCTGTCGCCCAAATAGCGCGCCATGTCCCCGGCCACACCACCGGCTTTTTCCGGCGTGATGGCGATGGTGGCAAACGGCAGTGGCTGGCTGGTGCGCAGCTTGAAGCCGCAACCCGCGACCACCGTGGATGCCAACAGGGCCAGCGCAAGGCGTCGCGGCAGCTTCATGGCTTACACCACCACGTTGACCAATCGGCCCGGCACCACCACCACTTTTTTCGGCTTGGCACCGGCTGCATGGCTGATGAACACCGGACTGGCTAAGGCAGCCGCTTCCATCGTGGCCTTGTCGGCGCCGGCCGCAACGACGATGGAGCCGCGCAACTTGCCATTGATCTGCAGCACCAGCTCAATCTCGTCCTGCACCAATGCGCCGGCATCCACCTGCGGCCAGGGCGCATCGAGCAGATCGCCCAGGTGTGCGGCGTAACCCAGTTCGGCCCACAGGGTGTGGGCCAGATGCGGCGTGGCCGGGTACAGGCAACGCAGCAGAATGCCAAAGCCTTCGATCAGCGCGACCTGGGCACCGGCCGAATCCACCGCTTTGAAGTCATCCAGGGCGTTGATCATCTTCATGGCGCCGGACACCACGGTGTTGTATTGCATGCGCTGGTAGTCGTAGTCCACCTGCTTGAGCACGGTATGCATTTCCAGGCGCAAGGCCTTGGCCTCTTTGCCAAACGCCACGGCCTGCAGACTGTCGGCATGCGCCACCGCAGCCTGCGCCTGGGCGTGGTCCATGGCTGAGAGCTTGACGCCAAAGTTCCAGACGCGGCGCAAGAAGCGGTAGCTGCCTTCCACGCCTGCATCGTTCCACTCCAGGGTGGCCTCGGGCGGGGCGGTGAACATGGTGTACAGACGTGCCGTGTCGGCACCGTATTTCTCGATCAGGTCCTGCGGATCGACGCCGTTGTTCTTGGACTTGGACATGGTGCCCACGCCCTCATAGTCAATCGCAGTGCCTGCGGGCAGATCGCCCACCGCCTTGATGAGCCGCGCACCGGTGACTTTGCCGGTCTCGTCCAGCACATGCTCCACATCGGCCGGCCAGAAGTACTCCTTGCCGCCCTTGTCGCCCTTGCGGGAATAGATGTGGTTGAGCACCATGCCCTGTGTCAGCAGCTTGGTGAAGGGCTCGTCAATCTGCACCAGGCCCAGATCACGCATGACCTTGGTCCAGAAGCGCGCGTACAGCAGGTGCAGGATGGCGTGCTCAATGCCGCCTATGTACTGGTCCATGCCGCTGCCGCCGGTGGCTTTGTGTTGATCGCGCATCCAGTAAGCGGTGCCCTCGCCGACCATGCTGTCGGTGCTACGCGGGTCACAATAACGCATGTAGTACCAGGAACTGTCCACAAACGTGTCCATGGTGTCGGTCTCACGGCGCGCGGGCTTGCCGCAGACCGGACAGACCACACCGGCGTGAAAGCCTTCGTGCTTGTGCAGCGGGTTGCCGGAGCCATCGGGCACACAGTCCTGCGGCAGCACCACGGGCAGGTCTTTTTCCGGCACGGGCACAGCGCCATGCTCTTCGCAATGGATGATGGGAATCGGTGTGCCCCAGTAGCGCTGGCGGCTCACACCCCAGTCGCGCAGGCGCCAGGTGGTTTTCTTCTCGCCCAGGCCATGGGCCTGCAGGGCATGGGCCACCGCGTCCACTGCATCCTTGCAGGAGAGGCCGCTGTACACGTCGGAGTTGACGGTGATGCCGCGCTGCTTGTCGCCATACCATTCCTGCCAGTGGTCGTGGTCGTAAGTCAGGCCGTCGATGTGCACCACGTCGTGTATCGGGATGCCGTATTTCTTGGCGAAGGCAAAGTCACGCTCGTCATGCGCGGGCACGCCCATGACGGCACCGTCGCCATAGCCCATGAGCACGTAGTTGCCGACCCAGACGTCCACCAGGCGGTGCGACAGAGGGTGCATCACCTGCAGGCCGGTGGGCATGCCCAACTTTTCCTTGACGGCCAGTTCGGCCTCGGTGGTGCCGCCAGCCTTGCACTCTTCAATGAAGGTGGCCAGCTTGGGGTTGGTCAGTGCGGCGTGCGCGGCCAGCGGATGCTCCGGTGCCACGGCGCAAAAGGTCACGCCCATGATGGTGTCAGCGCGGGTGGTGAACACATACATGCGGCCATCGCCGATCGGTGTGCCATCGGCGCCGGGGATGGTGTGGGTGAAAGCAAAACGCACGCCTTCGCTTTTGCCAATCCAGTTTTCCTGCATCAGGCGCACACGGTCGGGCCAGCCGTTGAGCGTGGCCTTGTCGTTGCCCATCTGCACATGGTCCAGCAGCTCTTGCGCGTAGTCGGTAATCTTCAGGTAGTAGCCGGGGATCTCGCGCTTCTCGACCATGGCACCGGTGCGCCAGCCCTTGCCGTCAATGACCTGCTCGTTGGCCAGCACGGTCATGTCCACCGGATCCCAGTTGACGATCTGGGTCTTGCGGTAGGCAATGCCTTTTTCCAGCATCTTCAAAAACAGCCACTGGTTCCACTTGTAATACGTGGGGTCGCAGGTGGCGACCTCGCGGCTCCAGTCCACCGCCAGGCCCATGGCCTGCATCTGCTTCTTCATGTAGGCGATGTTCTCGTACGTCCACTGCGCCGGCGGCACCTTGTTCTTGAGCGCGGCATTTTCTGCCGGCAGGCCGAAGGCGTCCCAGCCCATGGGCATGAGCACGTTGTGCCCGTTCATGCGCAGGTAGCGCGCCAGCATGTCGTTGATGGTGTAGTTGCGCACATGGCCCATGTGCAGCTTGCCGCTGGGGTACGGCAGCATGGAGCAGGCGTAAAACTTCTTGCGCGGCTGGCCCGAGGCGTCGAGCGCGTTTTCAACGACCTGGTAGGCATTGCGGCCATCCCACAATGGCTGGGCCCAGTGGGTTTGGGCGGCTTTTTCAACGTCGAGGTGCTGGTATTTATCGTGCATGGAGTGTGTTGCGGCAAAAGGGCCGCCAGAGAAGGAGCTTGCAGTGATTTTAGGCGCTGAAAGAATGTCGCCCCCACGTTCGCTCGCTTCGCGCAGCTCACTGGCTCCCGAGAGGGCTTGTTTTCCCTGGCGGGGCTGACCGCCAGGCACCCGAACGGGTGAATGTCGCGTCGCGAACCGCGGTCAGGGCTTGGTAGCTTGCGGCGCGTCGGCCACAAAACCGATGCGGCTCAGGCCGGCTTTTTGGGCCACACCCATGACCTCCACCACGCGGCCGTAGGGCACGGTGGTGTCGGCGCGCAGCCGCACTTCGGCATCGGCATTGGCTTTGGCGGTCTTTTCCAGCACGGCGACCAGGCCTTCGGCCGTCTGAGCCGCATCGTCCAGATAGACGGTGCCGGCGCGGTCGATAGTCAGTTCGACAAACTTGGGGGCGTTGGAGGCGGAGGTACCGGCAGCCTTGGGCAAATCCACCCGCACCGAGCTGACCAGCAAGGGTGCAGTAATGATGAAGATCACCAGCAGCACCAGCATCACGTCGATCAGCGGCGTCATGTTGATGTCGCTCATGGGCTTGGCGCCCTGCGACCGTTCAAGTCGCCCGAAGCTCATGGCTTGTGGGTCAGCAGCAGTTCGCGCAGATCGCGGGCAAAGCCTTCGAGGTCGGCTTCGATGCGGCCGATGAAGCGGCCCAGGATGTTGTAGCCCAGCACGGCGGGAATGGCCACGGCCAGTCCGGCGGCGGTCATGATGAGCGACTCGCCCACCGGGCCGGAGATTTTTTCGATACTGACCTGGCCGGCACCGGCAATCCCCAGCAACGCGTGGTAAATGCCCCAGACGGTACCCAGCAGGCCGACGAAGGGGGCCGTGGAGCCGACCGTCGCCAGCAGCACCTGGCCGGCCTGCAGCTTGTGCAGGACCGCGTGCAAGGCATCGCGCAGGACGCGGGTGAGTTGCTGGGAGCGGTCGCCCGCAGCGGCCAGATTGCCAACCGGCACAACCCGGCTGGCTTCAACCAGGGGCAGCAACAGTTGCTCACGGTCCATGGCGCGCACCACGGTCAGGCCGTCGTCAAAGGAGGCGGCCTGCCAGAAAGCCAGGGTGCTGCGTCTGACATCCCGCATGGCGCGCTGCAGCAGCCAAGCCTTCCACAGCAGCACCACCCAGCTGCCAACCGACATGACCAGCAGCAGAACCGCTACCACCGTACTGACGGTGTCGCGGTGCGCTAGCAGGTCCAGGGCGTTCACTTCAGCCCCAGCACATCAAACATGTCGAACAGACCCGACTTCTGCCCGGCCAGAAAACGCACCGCGCGCAGGCTGCCCTGGGCATAGGTGGCGCGGCTGGAGGACTTGTGGCTGATTTCGATGCGTTCGCCCGTTCCGGCAAACAGCACGGTGTGGTCGCCCACAATGTCACCACCGCGGATGGTGGCGAAGCCGATGCTGGATGGATCGCGCTCGCCGGTCACGCCTTCGCGGGCGTAGACGGCGCAGTCTTTCAGGTCGCGCCCCAGGGCGTCGGCAATCACCTCGCCCATTTTGAGTGCCGTGCCGGAAGGTGCGTCCACCTTGTGGCGGTGGTGCGCTTCGATGATTTCGATGTCGTAGCCGGTAGACAGGGCTTTGGCCGCCATCTCCAACAGCTTGAGCGTCACATTCACGCCCACGCTCATATTGGGGGCCATCATGATGGCGATGTCCTTGGAAGCCTCGGCAATCAAGGCCTTTTGCGCTTCGCTAAAGCCGGTGGTGCCGATCACCAGCGCCACGCCGAGTTCACGGCAGACCTTGAGGTGTTCCAGGGTGCCTTCGGGCCGCGTGAAGTCAATCAGCACCTGGCTGTGGGCCAGGCCAGCGCGCAGGTCTGCAGTGATCAGCACGCCGGTGGGCTGGCCCGACGAGGCACCGGCATCCTGGCCTATGGCGGGGCTGGATGCGATGTCGAGTGCACCGCTCAGGCTGCAATCGTCTGCCGCGCGGATGGCGTCTATCAGCATCTGTCCCATGCGACCGGACGCGCCGGCCACTGCGATTTTGTGGGTCATAGTCCCGTTCCTGTCAAAAAGCGAAAGACCGCGAGCGCTTATTTGGCTACAGGCTCAAGCGGTGGATAGTCGGAGGGCGCCTTGATTGCGGCGGGCACCACTGGCGTTGGCTTGGCCGCGGGGGGGAACTTTTGCAGGCTTTCCTCCGACGCGGACATGGCGGGCAACTTCTCAATCTTCGGCATGGATTTGAGGGTGGCGACAAATTCAGCCTCAGTAGGCAGGTCATCGGACTCGTAGCGATCCAGAATGTCGCCCTTGAAAAACACAGTGACATGGCGGGACTGCGACTCTGCGCCCTGGCGCCTGAAGGAAAACACATAGTCCCAGCGGTCGGCGTGGAACACGCTGGCCAGCAGGGGCGTGCCCAGAATGTCCTTGACCATGTTGCGCGGCATGCCGGCCTTCAGGGCTACTACCTGCTCACGCGTAATGACGTTGCCCTGCACCCGGTCAAAGCGGTAAGGGGACACCACGTCCATCCAGCTTTTGGACGACGGTGCGCTGGAGCACGCCGTCAAACTGCCGAACAGCAAAGCCAGTGGCAGCAGGGTCAAGCGCAAGCGAAATGGGTCAAACATGGAGTGGGGCATGGGCGATATGATCGGGCCATTGTAGCGGTTGCCCCAGGCCGGACACCTTTGCATGAGCGGCTTTAGCAGACACCATGACCAACATCGACGAACTCAAAAACACCGGCCTCAAGGCCACCTTGCCGCGCCTGAAAATTCTGGAAGTATTTCAGCGCGGCCAGAACCGCCACATGACGGCCGAAGACGTGTACCGTGTCCTGCTGGAAGAACGCTCGGACGTAGGCCTGGCCACGGTGTACCGGGTGCTCACCCAGTTTGAACAGGCCGGCATTCTCATTCGCAGCCATTTTGAGAGCGGCAAGTCGGTCTACGAACTCGACGAGGGGCAGCACCACGACCACCTGGTCTGCCTGGACTGCGGCAAAGTCGAGGAGTTTTATGACGCCGAGATAGAAAAGCGCCAGCATGCCGTGGCCAAGGCCAAAGGCTTCACCATCGCCGACCACGCTTTGAGCCTGTACGCCACCTGCAACCAGGAAAACTGCCCGAACAAAACGGCGCAAGCCTGAGGCACAACGGGGGCTAGCCCCTGTGGGCCAACAAGGTTGCCAGCTCGGCGGAGGACCGTACTGCCAGCTTGGCATAGACCCGGGCGCGGTACACCTCCACGGTGCGCATGGAGACATTCATCTCGTCGGCAATCACCTTGTTGAGTTTGCCGGCCGCGACCCGGTGCATCACGTCCTGCTCGCGCGGTGTCAGCGCCGCCAGCAGGGCGCCGCGCGAATCGCCCTCCGATCGCTTCTGCTGCTGCTCGGCGTCGGAGGCCAGGGCGTCGCGCACCCGCTCCACGAGGGCCGCATCGCCAAACGGTTTTTCCACAAAATCGAAGGCACCCTTCTTCAAGGCCGCCACGGCCATGCGGATGTCGCCATGCCCGGTGAGAAAGATCACCGGCGTGTTGACACCCCGCGCCACCAGTTCGTCATAGACCTGCAGACCGGACAGAGGCTCCATGCGTACGTCCAGCAGGATGCAGCCGCGCACGCCCGAGCCCGCATCCAGGCGCTGCAGCAGCGGCACGCCGCCGTCATAACTGCACACCGCCAGACCGTGTGAGGCCAGCAGGAAGGCCAACGCGGCGCGTACCGGCGCCTCGTCATCCACCAGATGCACAGCGGCTTGGTCGGACGTCGCCTTCATAGTTCCATTTCCAGGTTGGCACGCGCGTCTTCATCGGCCAGACTGGCCTCGTGCGATGCGTGCAGTGCGGTATCGAACACCGGCAGGGTGAAGGAAAAACGCGCGCCCCGCAAGCTGCTGCTGCCTGCATCCATGCCGCCGTGGTGCACCTCGATGATGGAGCGGCAAATCGCCAGACCCATGCCCATGCCGTCGGATTTGGTGGAATAAAAAGGCGCACTCAAAGCTTCCACCGTGCGCCCCTCCAGACCGGGACCGGTGTCTTCCACATCCATGCGTACGAAGCGCTCCCCGTCGGGCTGCGCCGTGACGCGGATGCGGCCACCCGCAGTGCTCTGGTCGGGCGCGCTGCCGACCATGGCGTCCACCGCATTGCGAATCAGGTTGATCAGCACCTGCTCCATCAAAATGGGGTCGGCAAATACCGGCGGCAAGGCCGGTGCCAGCGCCCAATCGATCTGCACCCGGGCGGCGCGCAAATCGCGCTGCAGCAAGGCGGCCGCGCGGTGTGCCACGGCGCCCAGGCCGCAGGCCTCGCGTTGGGGCGCACGGCGCGTCAGAAACTCGCGGATGCGGCGCACAATGCGTCCGGCCTCGGCCGCCTGCTCCCCCTGCTGTGACAGCGCATGCAGCACGGCCTGGTTGTCATAGCCGGCGTCCAGCAGCATGCGCTGCAGGCCGGCGTTGTAACCCATGATCACGGTCAGCGGCTGGTTCAGCTGGTGCGCCAGCGAGGATGCCACCTCGCCCAAGGTCGTCAGGCGCGCCTGGTGGGCCATGGCCTCGGCCTGGTGGCGTTCGCGCTCTTCCAGTTGTTTGCGCGCGGTGATGTCGATGATGGAGCCCATCCAGCCGGTCTGCCGGCCCTGCGCGTCGATCAATGGAGACTCGAACACCATCACGTTCAGGCGCCTTCCGTCCTGGTGGCACCAGAGCGCCTCGTAGCCATCGCGGGGGGCCTTGCCCTCCAGATTGCGCTTGTTGCGCAACATCACTTCGTTCAGTGCATCGGGTGGCCAGTAGGGCATGGGCGGTTGCAGTCCCACCAACTGGTCGGCGGGCAGACCCACCATATGGCAGAAGGTACGGTTCACATACAGGATGCGGCCCTCGGCATCGCGTGCGCGCAGACCGACCAGGGCCGAGTCTTCCATCGCCTGGCGCCAGGCAGCCTCGGTCCGCCAGGCATTCTCGGCGCGGGAGATGCGGGCCACCTGGCGGCGCAACAGCAACGTGGCAGCCAGCATGAGGCCCAGAAAACCGGCAATCAACACCAGAGGCAAGGTGCGCCAGAAAGGCGGCGGAACTTCACGCAGACTCAACGCCAGAAAAGCACCCGGCATATTGCTGCCAACCAACACCATATAGCTCTCCCGCCCCCGGGATTCGGAACGCGGCGGGGTCTGGTCCAGGGAGGCAATGACCTCCTCATTGGAGTCAATCAGTTGCACATCGTATTTGCGGGTCAGCCACCAGGGTATGCCACGGCGCAGCAGCAGTGCAGGCGAGTAGCGCAGCACCAGCCTTTGTGTGCCTGCAGCCTGCGTCAGATGGGCTGACAGGCCGGGCACATCGGCCCGTTCACCGGTTCCGTCCTGGCCGGGAATGGCGGATTCCGGCACATGGGCAATGATGCGGTTGTTGGCGTCCAGCCAGGTCAGGCTCAACCACAAACCGCGCAGGCCCTCCACGACCTGGGGGCTGGCCGACAGGCCGGCGGAGGTCGGCGCCAGCGCAGGCAGTTGTTGGGCCAGGTCGCGCAGGTGCGCCATTTCCACGCCCAACCGGTCGCGCAATTGCGCTTCGCTGCTCAGCGCATCGGCAATCAGGGTAGCCCGCCGGTCTTCACGTTCGGCGCGGTCGGCGCGGTAGGCCCACGCCATCACACCGGCCACAAACACCAGCGCGGCCAGCAGCGGCAGTAACCAAAGCGTGCGCCGCAGCCGTGCCCAGCGGGGGCTGCTGGCGCTTTCCAGCGCAGTGATTTGGGTGGCGAGCATGGCTGCAGTCTAGCTTCGGGGCCGCTCCCGCAGCACATCCGCCGCAAAACCCACCGGGGTTAACCCGATGTTTGCGCCCAAAGGCGCCCCCCATGTGGAAAACCACAATGGCAGTTTGGAGGCCGGTACAGCAAACTCGTTGCACTTAAACCCATTATGGAGATACGCATGCAAAACTTTACCCGCCGCACCCTGGTTCAGGCCGCCGTCGTGGCCGCAACCGCCTTCAGCGCCGTGGCTGCCATGGCGCAGGCTCCTATCGTCATCAAATTCAGCCACGTGGTGGCGCCTGACACGCCCAAGGGCAAGGGAGCCCAGCGTTTCAAGGAACTCGCCGAGCAGCGCTCGGGAGGCCGCGTGAAGGTCGAGCTCTACCCCAACAGCCAGTTGTACAAGGACAAGGAAGAGCTCGAAGCGCTGCAACTCGGCTCGGTGCAAATGCTGGCCCCCTCGCTGGCCAAGTTCGGCCCGCTGGGCGTGAAGGACTTTGAGGTGTTTGACCTGCCCTTCCTGTTCAAGGACAGCGCAGCCTTCCGTGGCATTACCGAAGGCCCGTTGGGGGTCGACCTTTTCAAGAAGCTGGAGTCCAAAGGCATCACCGGCCTGGCCTATTGGGACAACGGTTTTCACATCATGAGCGCCAACAAGCCGCTGCATACCGTGGCCGACTTCAAGGGCATGAAGATGCGTATCCAGAGCTCCAAGGTGCTGGACGCACAAATGCGGGCACTGGGCGCCCTTCCGCAGGTGATGGCCTTCTCGGAGCTGTACCAGGCGTTGCAAAGCGGCGTGGTGGATGGCACGGAGGGTGTGCCTTCGAACTTCTACACGCAAAAAGTGTTTGAGGTGCAAAAGCACATGACCCTGTCCAACCACGGCCACCTGGCCTATGCTGTGATCGTCAACAAGCCGTTCTGGGACGGCCTGCCTGCGGACATCCGCACCACGCTGACCGGCGCCATCAAGGACGCCACCACCTACGCCAACGCCATTGCCGCCACCGAAAACGAAATAGCCCTGGACAAAATCAAGGCCAGCGGCAAGACCACCATCTACACACCAACGGCCGCTGAACTGGCGGAGTGGAAGAAGGCTTTGATGCCGGTGCACAAGGAAATGGAATCACGCGTGGGCAAGGGCACGATCGAGGCGGCCTACAAGGCCACCGGCTTTGTACCGGTCAAGTAAGCGCGTCACTTTGTTACGGAAATTTGCGTGATCAACCGCCTCTTGAACCACCTGGAGGAATGGCTGATCGCCTTCCTCATCGGTGCCGCCACCATCGTCATCTTTCTGGCCGTGGCGCACCGCTTTCTGTCCGGCGTGCCTTACATCCAGGACTACACCGTCCGTATGGACGTGAGTTGGGCGCAGGAACTCTGCATCTTCATGTTTGTCTGGATGGCCAAGTTCGGCGCCGCCTACGGCGTGCGCACCGGCATCCACGTCGGCGTGGATGTCATCATCCGCAAGCTCACCGGAAAGCCGCAGCGCATGCTGGTGCTGTTCGGCCTGCTGGCTGGCGCGCTGTTCACAGGCACCGTGGCCACGCTGGGGGCCAACTTCGTCTGGCACATAGGCCACACCGACCAGACCTCGGCCGACCTGGAAGTGCCGATGTGGATCGTCTACCTGTGCGTGCCGCTGGGCTCCTCGCTGATGTGCTACCGCTTTTTGCAGGTGGCCTGGACTTTCGCCCACGGTGGCGAACTGCCGCACCACGACCATACCCATGTGGAGGGCATTGAGGACGACGCCGCCGACGCCCTGCTGGCCACGGCCAAGGGAGCCAAGCCATGAACGCAGGCATCATTTTTGTACTGCTGATTGTGCTCATGCTCACCGGCATGCCCATCAGTATTTCGCTCGGCCTGACGGTACTGACATTCCTGTTCACCATGACGGATGTGCCGGTGCAGTCGGTGGCGCTCAAGCTGTTCACCGGCATTGAGAAGTTCGAGATCATGGCGATTCCGTTCTTCATTCTGGCGGGCAACTTCCTGACGCACGGCGGCGTGGCGCGGCGCATGATTCGCTTTGCCACCAGCATGATCGGCCACTGGCATGGCGGCTTGGGCCTGGCCGGTGTGATGGCCTGTGCGTTGTTCGCGGCGGTGTCGGGCTCCTCGCCCGCCACCGTGGTGGCCATCGGCTCGGTGATCCTGCCGGCGATGGTGAAGCAGGGATTTCCCAACAAGTTCGGCGCCGGCATTCTGACCACGTCCGGCTCGCTGGGCATCCTGATTCCGCCTTCGATTGCCATGGTGATGTTCTCCGTCTCCACCAATGTATCGGTGGGTGCCATGTTCATCGCCGGCATCGTGCCGGGCATCGCGCTGGCGATTGCACTGGGTACCACCACCTGGTACATCGCACGCAAAAACGACTACCCGCGCATGCCCAAGGCAAGCTGGGCCGAACGCTTGGTGGCTTTCAAAGAAAGCGTCTGGGGACTGCTGCTGATCGTGGTGGTGATGGGCGGCATTTACAGCGGCGTATTCACCCCGACAGAAGCTGCGGCCATGGCCGCGGTGTATGCCTTCATCGTGGCGGTGTTTGTCTACAAGGACATGTCGCTCAAGCAAATCCCCAAGGTGTTGCTGGACTCTGCCAGCATGAGCGCCATGCTGCTGTACATCATCACCAACGCGGTGCTGTTCAGCTTCCTGATGACCAGCGAGAACATCCCACAGGCCATGGCCGACTGGATGATCAACCAGGGCTTCGGACCGGTGGCCTTTTTGCTGGTGGTGAACATTTTGCTGCTGCTGGCGGGTAACGTCATGGAGCCCAGCTCCATCATCCTGATCCTGGCGCCCATCCTGTTCCCGGTGGCGATCAAACTGGGCATCAACCCGATCCACTTCGGTATCCTGATTGTGGTGAACATGGAGGTGGGCATGTGCCACCCGCCGGTGGGGCTGAACCTGTATGTGGCGTCCGGCATTACCAAGATGGGCATCAGCGAGCTCACCATGGCCGTCATGCCCTGGTTGCTCACCATGCTGGCCTTCCTGATGGTCGTCACCTACTGGCCGGGTCTGACGCTGTGGCTGCCGCGCCTCCTGGGCATGACGCCGTAACGCGCTTGCGGCGACGCCCACAACCCGCAGCGGCTTCCGGCCCCTGCGGGTTTTTTTATGGCCACAAGTCCTCGGCCGGAGTCGGTTGCCAGGATACCGTTTTGATCAGATTCCGATCAAGATTTTTACGGTGATTGCCAGCAAGATCCGCACCGCGTGTGGGAGGCCGCGCCCTCCACACGATCCGTGCAAAAGCACTGTCTTTCTTTTCCAACTCCTTCGGAGAATCCCTATGAAAAAACTAATAACCGTCTCCGCTATAGCCCTTGCCGCAGCAGCACCCCATGCGTTTGCACAGTCCGGCAACTTCCAAGGTCTGAGTGCGGGCGTGGGCGTGAACGTGGCGGACACCACGTCGGAAGCCGAACTCCCGGGTGTTTCGTACAAAGGCACCGACACCGACTCCAATTTCTCGCTGCAAATGCAGTACAACGTCGCCCTGAGCGAGGCGTTTTTACTGGGCCTTGGTGCCAACGTAGGCTTTGGGGAATTGAAGGCGGGCAAGCTGGGATCGGCGGGGCAGGTCAAGGTGAAGGACACGTATTCCCTGTATGTGGCGCCTGGCTTTGCCTTTAACAGCACCTGGCTGGGCTATGCCAAGCTCGCCTACCTGTATGCCAACACGAATTCGAACAATGGTGGCAACGTCAAATTTGACAATGGCTACGGATATGGCATTGGCGTGCAAGCCATGTTTACCAAACACTGGTTTGGCCAAGCCGAATACATGACCAACCAGTACAACAACAAGTCCTCACTCAACGAGACCGACAAGCTCAAGAGCTCCGTGTATTCACTCACGGCAGGCTACAAGTTCTAAGCCCCAGCCCACCGGCCACAAAAAACCCACCTTCCGGTGGGTTTTTTGCTTTTTGCAAAGGGTGCTTAAGCCCCGTGGCACTTCTTGTATTTTTTGCCGCTGCCGCAAAAGCAAACCTCGTTGCGCCCGGGTACCGCCGCTTTTTGCAGCGTTTCCACGCGCGGTCCGATATTGCGCCAGAGTTCGCGCAGGTCGTAGACCGCCCACACGGCATCGGCAAAGGCATTGAAGCGGTTTACGCTGACGGTGGGCACGCCTTCGTCATCAAACACGGAGAGCGTGGGCTCGTCTTCGTCGTCTTCGGTCAGGGCCACCATGCGCTGCAAGGCGGTGTCCAGCCACTTGCGGCCTTCCTTGTCGCGCGGTGGTTGCCACTCGTCCGGCCAGTTTTCCACCGCGTACATAAAGCCCACAGCCCAGACTTGGGCAAAAGAGGGCAGCACTTCGCCCGCCATCTCGGCGCGCTCCGCCTCGGGCAAGGCGGCAACCGCACCGCGCACGTCCATCACCTCGGGGTGAAAAGCGCGCTCGTCATCCAGGCTTTCGACCTCGGCGGCCAGACCCTGCTCAATATCCGTCCAGCGGCGCTGCCAGAGTTCCAGAAAGCGCGCGGCCTGTGCGGCGTCGGCAAAAGAACCCTGGTCTGCAGCATCGCCTTCAGCCTCGCCCATGTCCAGCAGCACGGGCAGGTATTCGGCCTGTGGAATAGCACGCCGGCAGACGATGAGTGCGGCCATGAAGCCTTCGCAAAATTCCCATTGCGGGGTTTCTTCGAAACGTTGGCGCAGGTCGTCCAGGATGGTGTCGATCTCATCGAACTCTTCCGGTGTCAAGGGGACGACCCGGACAGGATCAATCGATGTGGGTTGCGGGGGTGAGGTATTGGAAGTCATGGGCTGGGCAAAACAGGTAGTGGCCCCTATTGTCGCCTTGTGGCAACGCGGGTTTTAAAGGGTGGTGGGAGATGCCGGTGACGATGGCAGACTGAGCGCTGCAAACGTTTTGGCCGTCTGCACGCCAAAGGGGCGCAGACGCTTGGCCATGCTGAGCAGCGCCTTGTCCTTGCTCAGCAACAGGGTCTGGTGGGCGGCGGCCAGGTCCATGAATTTCTGGTCATCCGGGTCCTTGCAGGTCAGTCTGACCTTGGGTGCCACGTCCAGGATTTGCACCAGGGCATCAAAGCGGTCCAGCACATCCTGCGCTGTCACCTGGTAATACACCATGCGCGGCACGATGTGGGTGTAGGCCAGCACGCGCTCCAGTTCGTCACGCATCACCTGCGTGGCGATCCAGCGCAGGGACTTGGATTCCAGCGCCGCGTGCAAGGCAGGTGTAGCCGGGTCGGCAAAGATGAACAGGTCCAGCACGATGTTGGTATCCAACACGATGCGGGGTACCGGCGACAACGCCATCAGGAGGCGCCCGGTGTTTTTTCCTTGGCCATGCGCCCGGCCACCATGTCGAACTTGAACAGGCGGCATTCCAGCGGGCCGTTCCACATGGGCACGCGGCGGGACTCTTTGAGGCGCATCTTGCCGGGCAGCTTGAGGTCGGGCGTGAGCACCCAGGCTTGCCAGCCGGAGAAGTTTTTCTTCCAGTGGCTGGCCAACTGGCTGAAGAATTCGCCGCCGTCTTCGGTCTCGGCCAGTTCACGGGCGCCAAAACGGGGCTGCGCGCCCTCACCGCCTGCAGCGAATCGCCCCTCGCTGCTTGCGGTTCGTCCATCTCCGGCCACACCGCCAATGCCGATACGTTCGCCATAGGGCGGGTTCAGCACCATGACGCCACCGCCTTCGATGGGCGGCATGCGTTGCAGCGCATCACCGCCGCGGAACTCGATGACGTCGGCCACACCGGCGCGCTGGGCATTGCGCTGGGCAAAGTCGACCATGCGGTGCGACACATCGCTTCCGTAGATCAGCGCCTGCTGACCCGGCTCGGGTTTGACCACGGCCTCAGCCGCTTCCTTCTTCATGTCAGCCCAGACCTGGTGGCGAAAGGGCACGAATTTTTCGAAGGCAAAGCGGCGCAGGGAGCCGGCGGCGATGTTGCAGGCGATTTGCGCCGCCTCGATGGCAATGGTGCCGCTGCCGCAGCAGGGGTCGTAGAGCGGCATCAGATCGGCGTCGCCATCGGCCCAGCCGCTGGCGGCAATCATGGCGGCGGCCAACGTCTCTTTCAGCGGGGCATCGCCCTTGTCCTCGCGCCAGCCGCGCTTGAACAGCGGCTCGCCCGAGGTGTCGATGTAGAGCGAGCAGTTGTCGGTGGTCAGGTGGGCGTAGATGCGCACATCGGGCCACTGGGTATCCACATTGGGGCGCACGCCGCCCGCGACTTCGCGGAAGCGGTCACACACTGCGTCCTTGACCTTGAGCGCGGCGAAGTTGAGCGAGGTAAGCGGGCTGTGCTGGGCTGTGACTTCGATCTTGATGCTTTCCTTCGGGGTGAACCAGCGCTCCCACTGCACGGCCATGGCGGCGCGGTAGATGTCGTTTTCGCTGCGGTATTCCGTGAACGACACCAGCACCAGAACACGCTGCGCCAGGCGGCAATACAGGTTCAGGCGCATGGCGTCATTCAGAGAGGTGCGCACCGCCACACCCCCGCGTTGCTTGGTCACACAGCCCGGCGGCAGGCCGGTGATGCGCAGGGCCTCGGGAGCCAGGTAGTCCTCCACGCCGGCGGCGCAGGGAAGAAAGAGTTGGAGTTGGTTCATAGCGCCTTGCGTAGGGATGCGGGGGCGATTTTCAGGCCCTCGCGGTATTTGGCGACAGTCCGGCGCGCACATTCAATGCCCTGTTCCTTGAGCATTTCGGAAAGCTGGTTGTCCGACAGCGGCTTCTTGGCGCTCTCGGAGGCAATAAATTGCTTGATCAGCGCGCGCACTGCGGTGCTGGACGCGTTGCCACCGGACTCGGTGCCCAGGCCGGAGCCGAAGAAATACTTCAGCTCAAAGGTGCCGAAGGGCGTGGCCATGTATTTGGCGGTGGTGACGCGGCTGATGGTGGACTCGTGCAGGCCCAGTTCGTCAGCAATCTCGCGCAGCACCAGCGGGCGCATGGCCAGTTCGCCATGGGTGAAGAAGCTTTTTTGCCGCTCCACGATGGCAGTGCTGACACGCAAGATGGTGTCAAAGCGCTGCTGGATGTTCTTGATAAACCAGCGCGCTTCCTGCAGGCGCTGCTGGAGGGCGGCATGGCTGGCACTGTCCTTGCCGCCGCGGTGGTTGCGCAGCACATTGGCGTAAATGTCGTGGACTTTCAGGCGCGGCATCACGTCCGGATTGAGCATGACCCGGAACTTGGGGCTCGCCGCCTTGTTGGTGTTGGCCACAGGGATCACAAGCACATCGGGCACCACGATATTGCGCTCCACATCCACAAAACGCCGCCCCGGCTTGGGCTCCAGGCGCGCTATCGCGGCAATGGCTTCGCGCACCAGCGCGTCGCTGCCCACGCCCAGCTGCACCAGGCGCTTGATATCGCGCCGCGCCAGCAACTCCATGGGCTGGCGGCAAACGCGCAGGGCAACGTCCAGCACTTCGCGATCGTCCCAATCGAGCTCAACATCCTGCAGCTTCGCCGCGATTTGCAGGCGCAGGCACTCGGCCAAGCCGCGCGCGCCAACGCCTACTGGCTCCAGGCTGTGCAACAGGCCCAGGGCGACGGTGAAGTGGTGCACCAGTTGGTGCAACTGTTCTTCGTCGGGGGGATTGAGGGTTGCGGCCAGTTCTTCCAGCGGCTCTTCCAGATAACCGTCGTCGTTGAGCGACTCGATCAGAAAGCGCAGGGCAGCCGTGTCTTCCGCGCTCAGGCGCAGACCCAGGGCCTGACGGTGCAAAAAGGCTTGCAGGCTTTCCTGGTTGCGGGCCAGCTCGGTGGCGTCCTTGTCTTCGTCGCCGTTGAGGTTGTTGCTACGCGCCTTGGCGTCCACACCCCACTCGCCATCGTCCGGCGCCATCTCGGTGCTGCCGTCGCCTTCCCAGTCAATGCCTTCGTCGCCATTCAGGGGCGCATTGTCTTCGTCGTTGCTGCTGCTGGTGACCGTGGCGCTGCCCATATCCGCCGTGGGCGCAGAAGCGAACTCACTGTCGCGGTCGCCCTCGCTGACCGGCGTGTCGGCCTGGCGCAGGCCAAACTCTTCGCGCTCGGCCTGGTCTTCGGTGCGTTCCAGAAACGGATTTTCATCCAGCATCTGGTCTACTTCCTGGCTCAGCTCCAGGGTCGAGAGTTGCAACAGGCGGATCGATTGCTGCAGCTGGGGCGTGAGCGCCAGGTGCTGCGAAACGCGCAGGGAAAGACCTTGCCTCATGCGCAGCGCCGCCCGGCCGCCCGAAGGCGCTGCAACCCCTCTTGGAGGGGCAGCGAAGTACACGAAGTGACGACCGTGGGGTGCGACATTTACATCTTAAAGTGCTCGCCCAGGTACACCCGTCGCACCTCGGCGTTGTTCACGATCTCGGAGGGCGTGCCCTCGGCCAGCACACGGCCATCGCTGATGATGTAGGCGTGGTCGCAAATACCCAGGGTTTCGCGCACATTGTGGTCGGTAATCAGCACGCCAATGCCACGCGCCTTGAGAAAGTTGATGATGCGCTGGATCTCGATCACGGCAATCGGGTCGATGCCGGCAAAGGGCTCGTCCAACAGGATGAAGCGCGGCCGGGTCGCCAAGGCGCGGGCAATCTCGACCCGGCGACGCTCACCGCCGGACAGCGCAAGCGCGGGCGACTCGCGCAAATGTTCGACACGCAGTTCCTGCAGCAGATTGGTCAGGCGCGACTCGATCTCGGCGGACTTCAACGGCTCGCCTTGATCGTCGCGCTGCAGCTCCAACACGGCGCGTACGTTGTCTTCCACGTTGAGCTTGCGGAATATCGAAGCTTCCTGCGGCAAATAACCCAGGCCCAGACGGGCGCGGCGGTGGATGGGCATGTGCTCTATGGATTGGCCGTCAATCGCGATGTCACCGCCACTGGCACGCAACAGCCCGACGATGATGTAAAACGACGTGGTCTTTCCCGCTCCATTGGGACCGAGCAGACCTACCACCTCACCCGTGCGCACGGTCAGCGACACATCCTTGACCACCTCGCGCTTGCCATAGGACTTTTTCAGGTGTTTCGCCGTCAGACTCCCCTCGGGAAAATCGCTCACTTGGGCGTGCCTCCCAGGGTGGACGACGGTTTCAACCGTGTCGCATCGGCAGCACCTGGCGCACTGGCTACGGGTTCAGGTTTGGGTGTGAGCATCACACGCACCCGGCCTGCGCTGCCCAAGGCACCGGAAGGTCCCTTGTTGGCCACCCCGTCCACGGTGAACAGGTCGGTCAGGTTTTCATACACGATGTTGCCGCCGGTGATTTCGTCGGCCAACGTGCTGCCCCGCAGACGGCGCAACTGGGCCCGGCGAGCGAAGGTCACGGTGTCGGCTTTGCCGTCGTAGGTGATGGTTTCACCCTCACCCTCGATGAACTCGTCCAGTGCTTCGCGCTTCTGGCGGAAAAAGGCCAGCTTATCGGCAGACCCTGTGGCCACGCCGAACTGGTAGCCGTCCGGGTCCTGGCGCACTTCGAGCCGTTCGCCCCGGATCACAATCGTGCCCTTGGTCAGGATGACACGGCCGGTGAAGACGCTGATCTGCTTGAGGTCGTCATAGCGCAGCGAATCGGCCTCGACATTCAAGGGCTTGTTTCGGTCTGCCTTTTCCGCATGCGCCACGCCTGACAGGCACAGCCATGCCGCAATCAGCAACGGGGTAAATAGTGTGTATTTCATAAAGGCACGAAACTTGCTCAGAAAGCACGAAGCCCATTGTAGCCAGCGCATGGCATGTTTCATGCTGCAAGTGAAAATCAATCCGCCGACCACGGGGGATTGATTACCGGGCGTGCCGCGTGTCTAGAGCACAGCTGTGCCCGCCCGGGGGTTGTGGCCCAGTGGCCGCTATTTGCCGCTGCGGACTGCTGCGGCCAGGGACTCCACGACCTTGAGTGCCCTTTCCATGCCCTTGGCAAAAGTGCCATCTGTATAGAAACGTCCGGCCACACCCAAAGCCGGTACGCCTTCGACCTTGTAGGCGTTTTGCAACTGCGTGGCTTTGGAGGCTTTGGTGGCCACCGAGAAGGAGTTGTACTGTTCGTTGAACTTGGTCTTGTCCACGCCCTGCTTAGCCACCCAATCGGTGATCGCGGCGACCTTGGACAGGTCCAGCTTTTCCACATGGATGGCTGCAAACACTTTGGCATGCAGTTTTTCCACCAAGCCCATGGCTTCCAATGCAAAGTACAAGCGCTGCTGCGGCACAAAGTCTTCGCGAAAGGCAATTGGCACCCGGCGGAACGCGATGTCCTTGGGCAGCGTCTTGAGCCAGCTGGCCAGCAGGGGTTCAAAAGCGTTGCAGTGCGGGCAGTTGTACCAGAAGAACTCCAGCACTTCGACCTTGCCGACAGGCGCCTCCACCGGCGCAGGCGGATCCAGTTGCACGTAGTCGGTGCCCGCCACGATTTTGAGGGACTCCGACTTGACCCCCTCGGGCGTAGTCTCAGCTTTGGCCGCTTCAGGCTTGGCTTTGGTTTTGGTCTGGGCCCAGGCGGACGCACACAACAGGGTTCCGGCTGCCACCGTGGAACCACCAGCCAGCAAAGAAAAATCACGACGTTTCATAACACTCCAATCTAATTCAGTTTCGCGCGCACACACGCCAAAGGACCCGGTTGCACCAGCCTAACGCGGTATCCGCACCAATGCCGTGTCCAGCCCCGACTGGTACAGCTTTTCCTTGGCCTTCTGGCCCTCTTCTTTATTATCAAACGGGCCTACACGCACACGGTACAGGGTGCGTCCGGACTGCTCGCGCTCGGTAATCTTGGACTGGATGCCGCTGAGCGACAACTTGGCGCGCTGGCTCTCGGCGTCTTCGGGGGTGCGATAAGCACCGACCTGCACCCAGTAAATAAAGAGGTCGCCCTCGGTCGCAGCGGCCTTGGCTTTGACCTTCGACTTGGCCAGTTCGCCAATCGGGTCGGCCGATGCAGCGGCTTTGGCTTCCGGCTTATTGCCTTCTGCTGCCTTGGCTTCAGGGACCTTGGCCTCTGCAACCTTGGACTCCGGCACCCTGGCTTCCGGCTTGACTGGCTCCGACACAACCGGCGTGACCGGCACAGGCGCCGGTGCGGGCGCAGCCACCAGAGCGGGGGCTGGAGCCGACGCCAGAGGCTGCGACGGCTTGGCCGGATTTTTGCCATACAGGGGGGCGTTCGGGTCCCAGTCTTTGTTCTTTTTGGCCTCTTGCACGTCCTGGTCGGCGCTGCGGGTCTGGCCCCTGTTCACGAAGGGCACAGGCACCTTCGTCACGTAGACGGCCACCGCCAGAGCGACTGCCAATCCAACCACCACTCCAATAATCACCCCCAAGAGGGTTCCGCCGCGCTGTTGCTTCATGCCTTGAGTCTCGTTCTTTCGATGGAATTACATCTTTTGCGGGGCACTGACGCCCAACACTGCCAAGCCATTGTGCAACACCTGCGCAGTGGCTGCCACCAGTGCCAGGCGGGCCAGTTTGACGGCCTCGTCATCCACCAGGATGCGCTCGGCATCGTAATAGCTGTGGTAGCAAGCTGCCAGCTCGCGCAGATAAAAGGTCACGTCGTGCGGGGCAAAGCCGGTGGCGGCCGCAGTGAGCATGTCCGGGTACTTGGCCAGCAGCAGCATCAGGGCCTGGGCCTGCGGGCTGGTCAGGGCGGACAGGTCCACTGCGCCCAAGGTGGCCGCATCGCCGCCCCAGGCGGTCAAGACCGAGCAGATGCGGGCATGGGCGTATTGCACGTAGTAGACCGGGTTGTCGTTGTTCTTGGCCACGGCCAGGTCGACGTCAAAGGTGTATTCGGTGTCGGGCTTGCGGCTGAGCAGGAAGAATCGCACCGCGTCCTTGGAGGTCCACTCGATCAGGTCGCGCAGCGTCACATAGCTGCCAGCGCGCTTGGAGATTTTGACCTCCTCGCCGCCCTTGACCACACGCACCATGGTGTGTAGCACATAGTCGGGGTAGCCTTGGGGAATGCCCACATTGGCCGCCTGCAGGCCGGCGCGCACGCGGGCAATGGTGCCGTGGTGGTCGGTGCCCTGGATGTTGACGACCTTGGTGAAGCCGCGCTCCCACTTGGCGATGTGGTAGGCCACATCCGGCACGAAATAGGTGAAGGTGCCGTCTTGCTTGCGCATGACGCGGTCTTTGTCGTCACCGTAGTCAGTGGACTGCAGCCACAGCGCGCCGTCCTTTTCGTAAGTCTTGCCGGCTTCCTGCAGACGCTTGACGGTGGCGGCCACGCGGCCGCTGGTGTACAGGCTGCTCTCCAGGTAGTAGTTGTCGAACTTCACCGCAAAGGCCTTCAGGTCCAGGTCCTGCTCGTGGCGCAGATAGGCCACGGCAAACTGGCGCATACCGTCCAGGTCGTTGATGTCGCCGCTGGCAGTGAAACTGCGGTCATCAGATTCCACCGTTTTGCCAGCCAGGAAGTCGGCGGCAATGTCGGCAATGTAGTCGCCGTTGTAGGCAGCGGCGTTCTCGCCACTCGGCCACTGCGCGTCCCCCGGCTTGAAGCCCTGGGCGCGCAGGTGGGTGCTGGACGCCAGGGTGCCGATCTGGACACCGGCATCGTTGTAATAAAACTCGCGGTACACGTCCCAGCCCTGGGTCTGGAACAGGTTGCAGATGGCATCCCCCAGCGCCGCTTGGCGGCCATGGCCCACGTGCAGCGGGCCGGTCGGGTTGGCCGAGACGAACTCCACCAGCAAACGCTGGCCGTTGGACACTTGCTCGCCGAACTTCAGGCCTTGCCCCAGCACCTCGCGCACGATTTCCTGTTTGGCCGCAGGTTTCAGGCGGATGTTGATGAAACCGGGGCCAGCGATTTCGACTGCATCGACCCAGCGCATGTAGGCGGCATCGGCCAGCAGGGCGGCACAGAGTTCTTCGGCCAACTGGCGCGGGTTGCGTTTGAGCGGCTTGGCCAGTTGCATGGCGGCCGTGGTGGCCAGGTCGCCATGGGCGGCCACCTTGGGGGATTCAAAAGCTGCCTTGGCACCGGAGCCGGCAGAGATGTTTTCAAGGCAGGCGGCCAGCGCCAGCAGGAGTTCGTTTTTTACAGACAGCATAGGGCGCAATTTTAAGCGGGCGCTCTCGCAGACGCTGGCCGCGCAGTCAACCGGTTTGCCAAAATAGGCGTTATGTGCTGGAATCCCGTCGGGAATTCACCGCACCGGCAGGCCTTCTGCCAAAACCTTCTTGAGGAAAACCAATGAAAAAACTTCTGACTCTCCTGGCTTTGGGCATGTCTTTGACCGTCGGCGTGGCCCATGCGGCCGACGCTGCTGCCGCGCCTTCGGCCCAGCAAAGCAAGATGAAGACTTGCAATATGGAAGCCAAGGACAAAAAGGGCGACGAGCGCAAGATGTTTATGAAAGAGTGTCTGAGCGCCAAGCCTGCCGCTGAAGCTGCCACCGGCACCCCCCAACAAAACAAGATGAAGACCTGTAACGCCGATGCCAAGACCAAGGCACTCAAGGGCGACGAGCGCAAGGCGTTCATGAAGGAATGCTTGAGCAACAAGTAAGCCCCCAGGGCATCACACCCAAAAGCCCGCGTCTTCCATGCCGCGGGCTTTTTTTTGCCAGCTGTGCGCTCAGCGCGGGCGGCTGCGGTCTTTCAGCGTTCTCTTGAACAACAAGGTGAAGATGCGCTCGACACGGCGGTCCAGAGGCGACAGGGTGGCGGGGAGCTGCCGAAAGGATACGGCAGCAGGACGGTCCGGAGGCGTCAGAGGAGCCGGGCGGTCCAGAAACGATCCGTTCGCAGGGCGGACCTGAAAAGCTTTGGTGACAGGTGGTCGGTTGGTCATGGTGAACTTTCGTGGGTCATGTCCATCGGTTCAATCTGGGGCTGCAGGACAAGTTCACCCACTGTACAACAGGTGGCCGGAATGGGTGTTTGCCCTTAGGCAACGTCCACGGCTTCAGGTCAACCGTCCCGGCGCGCTGGCGCCGACCCTGCTGGCGGCGTTGTGCGTCTAAGCCAGGCCCAGTGCCACCGCCACAAACAGCGTGAAGCCGACCCAGTGGTTGGCCCGGAATGCCCGGAAGCAGCCTTCGCGCGTGCGGTCTTTGATCAGGCTGCCGTGCCAGGCCACCTGCGCCAGCACCACCGCCACACCCATCCACCAGGCCCAGGGATTGGGTTGCGGCATGATGGCCCAGGACCAGATGGCGAGTTGCACCAGATAGAAAGACAGCACTGCCAGCACATCCCAGCGCCCCAGCGTGATGGCCGAGGTCTTCATGCCGATGCGCAGGTCGTCGTCGCGGTCCACCATGGCGTATTCGGTGTCATAGGCCAGCACCCAGAACAGATTTCCCAGCAGCAGTATCCAAGCCAAGAGCGGCACATGGCCCTGCACGGCAGCAAAAGCCATGGGGATGCCGAAGCTGAAGGCCACACCCAGCACCGCCTGCGGCATGGACACATAGCGTTTCGCGTAGGGGTACATCAAGGTCACCGCCAGCGCCGCAAACGACCACAACACCGTGGCCTCATTGGTGGTCAACACCAGCACAAAGGCCAACAGCGCCAGCCCCGCGCCCACCCACAGAGCTTCGCGCACCGACACTTTGCCGCTGGTCACCGGCCGACCGGCCGTGCGTTTGACATGCTTGTCAAATTCCCGGTCGGCCACATCGTTGATACAGCAACCGGCGCTGCGCATGAGGATGGTGCCCAACACGAAAACCGCAATCAAATGCCAGCCGGGGAAGCCACCTGAGGCAATCCACAGGGCGGAGAGCGAGGGCCACAACAACAGAAGCCAGCCGGCGGGCCGGTTCCAGCGGATCAGGTCCAGGTAGAGGTTCAGACGCGCACTCACGATAAACGGGTCACTCCAGGCAGTTCACAGGCATAAATGGCGTTGCGCAACGCGGCAATCGCCTCGTAGCGGGTAAAGCTACGGCGCCAGGCCAGCACGATGCGGCGTGTCGGCGGTGCCGCACCCTTGTCATCCGTGACCGGCAGGTATTTGACGTAGGCATCTTCATGGCGGCGCTTTTGGGACTCCAGGGCTTCGCGCGGCACGCTCAGACGTGGAACGAGGGTGACGCCCATGCCGGCAGCCACCATGTGCTTGATGGTCTCCAGACTGGAGCCTTCAAAGCTCTTGCGTATGCCCTCAGCATTGCTGGAGAAGCGCGCGAACTCCGGGCACACCTCCAGCACATGGTCGCGGAAGCAATGGCCGTTGCCCAGCAACAGCATGGTTTCATTCTTGAGCTGTTCGGCGGACACGCTCTCCTGCTGTGCCAGCGGGTGATTCACCGGTAAGGCGGCGTAAAACGGCTCGTCATACAGTTGCGCGGTGGCCAGGCCGGTGTCGGGGAAGGGCTCTGCCAGGATGGCGCAATCGATCTCGCCGGTGCGCAGCATCTCCAGCAGCTTGACGGTGAAGTTCTCCTGCAGCATCAGCGGCATCTGCGGCGTGCGGCTGATCACCTGCTTGACCAGGTCGGGCAGCAGGTACGGGGCAATGGTGTAGATGATGCCCAGGCGCAACGCGCCGCCCAGGGGGTCTTTGCCACGCTGGGCGATTTCCTTGATGTTGGCGGCCTGCTCCAGCACGCTTTGCGCCTGGCGCACGATTTCTTCGCCCAGCGGGGTGATGGAGACTTCGTTGGCGCTGCGCTCGAACAGCTTGCAGTCCAGCTCTTCTTCCAGCTTTTTGATGGCCACCGACAAGGTGGGCTGCGACACA
>CANCER010000023.1 GCA_947375135.1 Comamonadaceae bacterium
AAACAGCCGTTTACTCGGCTGTTTTTGCATCAAATGAAAATTTCTGCAATTTTTCTGAGAACCTACACTACCAGAAAATCCTTACTGGTCGCCTGAATCTGGAAATTTCAAAGTCGTGAGAATATTTCAAAGACTTCTGAGAACCTACAGCACCATGCCCGGTTAGATCAAGGGTTAACCCTAGGTTCGGCGTTATGATGCATCGCACAATTTCCTTCTCCAGCGGTCTGGAGGATTGGCGATCTCAGCGGAGGCTTTCCCCCATGCGCACGTATTTCGTTGCCGCGACACAACCCAATGTCGGTCTTACCTCGGTGTCTCTCGGTCTGGTACGGGCGCTGCAACGGCGCGGGCTGAAGGTCGCGTTTGTCAAACCCGTCACCAAGCTCACACCGGAGACCGAGCCCTCGGTCCTGTTTGCGCGCAGCATCTGCAAGGTCGCCAACACACCGAACCCCCTGCCCATGGGCCTGGTGACCCAGTTTGTGACCAGCGGCAAGAGCGATGAACTGCTGGAAGACATGGTCAGCCTGGTCATGTCCGCCAGCCATGACGCCGACGTGCTGGTGGTCGAAGGCATGCATGCCGACCCGAGCCGGTCGTTCATCCCGCGCCTGTCGGCCGACATTGCCCGCAGCCTGCAGGCCGATGTGGTGCTGGTGGCCAGCGGTGCGGACGCCGAGGGCATAGACCAGACCCGCCACATGATTGCGCAGGTGCGTCGCGCCGGACGCGAAGTGGTGGGCGTGATCTTCAACCGCACAACGGACGGCTTTGACGAAGAAGCCGTCGCCCCCCAACTGGAGGGTGTACCCATCTGGGGCGCGGTGGAAGACAACCCCGCACTGTCCCGGCCCCGCACCATCGACGTGGCGCGCCACCTGGGCGCCGAAGTCATGATTGAAGGCCAGATTGCCAGCCGGCGCGTGCGCGACACGGTGCTGGCCGCACGCTCGGTAACGGAAGTCATTGCGCGCCTGAAGCCGGGCACCCTGGTGATTACCGCCGGTGACCGCGACGACGTCCTCTTGGCCACCGCGCTGGCGGAGAGCAATGGCATTGAACTGGCCGGCCTGGTGCTGACCCACAACAGCTTCATCGGCCCGCGCATCGCGCGTTTTGGCTCGCGCGCCTTCAACGGCGGCCTGCCGGTGTTGCGCACCGATGGCGACAGCTACGAGACCGCGTCGCGCATCAGCCGTTTGCCTTTGGCCGTGCCGCAGGACGATTCGGGCCGCATGGACGCTGTGGTCGATAGCGTGGCCGAGCAGCTCGACGGCGACGCCATCTGCGCCGGGCTGGAAGTGGCCCCGTCCACCCGCATGTCGCCCCCGTCCTTCCGTTACCAGCTGATCCAGAAGGCGCGCGCGGCCGACAAACGCATCGTGCTGCCCGAAGGCGAGGAGCCGCGCACCATTCGCGCCGCCGTCATCTGCACCCAGAAGGGCATTGCGCGCTGCGTGCTGCTGGGCAAGCGCAAGGTGATCCAGTCGGTCTGCGACTCGCTGGGGCTTGAATTGCCTGCGGGCCTTGAAATCCTGGAGCCCGCTGACATCGCGGAACGCTTTGTCGCGCCCATGGTGGAGCTGCGCAAGGCCAAGGGCTTGACGCCGGGCCAGGCGCTGGTGGCGCTGGAAGACGCTGTGGTGCTGGGCACCATGATGCTGGCGGTGGACGAGGTGGACGGCCTGGTCAGCGGTGCGATTCACACCACAGCCAGCACGGTGCGCCCGGCCCTGCAGCTGATCCGCACGGCAGCAGGCTCGTCGATTGTGTCGTCCTGCTTTTTCATGCTCATGCCCGAGCAGGTGCTGGTGTATGGCGACTGCGCCATCAACCCCGACCCGACGGCCAAGGAGCTGGCGGAAATTGCCAAGCAGAGCGCCGACAGCGCGCGGGCCTTCGGCATAGACCCCAAGGTGGCCATGATCAGCTACAGCACCGGCGTCTCCGGCTCCGGTGACGATGTGGAGAAGGTGCGCGCCGCCACCGCGCTGGCCCGCACCCAGTGGCCCGGGCTGGTCATTGACGGCCCCATGCAATACGACGCCGCCACGGTGCGCGATGTGGCCGCCCAAAAGGCACCCGGCAGCGCCGTGGCAGGACAGGCCACGGTGTTTGTGTTCCCCGACCTCAACACCGGCAACACCACCTACAAGGCGGTGCAGCGTTCGGCCAATGTGGTGTCGGTGGGGCCCATGCTGCAGGGCTTGCGCAAGCCGGTGAATGACTTGTCGCGCGGCGCCCTGGTCGACGACATCGTGTTCACCATCGCGCTGACCGCCATCCAGGCGCAGGCCATGGCACAGGCCTGAACCGCATTCGGCACAGACCGGCAGGACCATGCCGCATTGGGCTTACCATGCACAACCACGCTCCTTCAATAAAGTCCCATGGATCTCAAACCGCTGATCACCCTGCTGGCCATCGTGAACCCCTTGGCCATTGTTCCGTTCTTCATCCACTACACCCACGGCTTCTCTGCCGAACAAAAGCGCCAGACGATCATTGTTTCGTCGTTCACCACCTTCGTGGTGATTGCGGTGAGTGCCCTGGCCGGGCTGCAGATTCTGGAGTTCTTTGGCATCACGCTGGCCAGCTTCCAGGTGGGCGGCGGCATGCTGCTGCTGACCAGCGCACTCAACATGCTCAACGCCCAACCGGCCGAAGCCAAACCCAGCGCGCATGTGATGGAAGACGGCGCCGAGAAGGCCGCCCAAGGCTCCAGCATTGCCGTGGTGCCGCTGACCATTCCGCTGCTGACCGGCCCGGCCACCATGTCGACTGTGGTGATTTATGCCGACAAGGCCAAGACGCTGATGCAACTCAGCACCCTGGTGGGCTACGGCGTGGTGGTGGCCATCGCCACGCTGGTCTGCTTTCTGCTGGCCGGGCCGATTGCGCGGGTGCTGGGCAAAACCGGTATCAGCGTGATGACGCGGCTGATGGGTCTGATCCTGGCGGCGCTGGCGGTGGAGGTGATGTCGGACGGGCTGATCAAACTCTTTCCTGCACTGGGGCATTGAGCCCGGCTGCGTGGCGCATTTCCAAGTCTGTCTTTCCCCTCACTTTTCGTACCCCCTTATTCCATGAACACCCTGCCCGATATCGAATTCTCCGAAGAGCTGATCCGCCGTTTTGACAAGCTCGGTCCCCGCTACACCTCGTACCCGACGGCGGACCGCTTCAACGCCGAATTCACCGAGGCCAGCTACATCCACTACCTGGCGCAGCGCAACAACCCGGCCGCCACCAACCCGCCGCTGTCGATTTACGTGCACCTGCCGTTTTGCGAATCGCTGTGCTACTTTTGCGGCTGCAACAAGATCGTCACCAAGGACCGCACCCGCACCGCCGAATACCTGCGCTACCTGGCCAAGGAAATGGCGCTGGTGGCCCAGCACATCGGCCCGGACCGGCGCGCGTCCCAGCTGCACTTTGGCGGCGGCACGCCCACCTTCCTGACACCCGATGAGTTGCGCGAGCTAATGGACATGCTGCGCAGCCACTTCCACTTTTTGCCAGATGCCGAGCTGGGCATCGAGATCGACCCGCGTACCGTCAACGACGACACCATGGCCATGCTGGCCGGCCTGGGCTTTAACCGCACCAGCTTTGGCGTGCAGGACTTCGACCCGGCGGTGCAGCAGTCGGTCAACCGCATCCAGCCTTACGAGATGGTGGAAAAGGCCGTCACGGCCAGCCGCAAGTCGGGCTTTGAGTCCATCAACGCCGACCTGATCTACGGCCTGCCCAAGCAAAGCATGGCCAGCTTTGACCGCACGCTGGACCGCGTGATCGAGCTCGCACCCGAGCGCATTGCGCTCTACAACTACGCCCACCTGCCCAGCCGCTTCAGGGCCCAGCGCCTGATTGTGGAAGCCGAGTTGCCCAGCGCCGAGGAGCGGCTGCAGATCTTTTTGATGTCGGTGCACCGCCTGCTGGACGCCGGCTACATCTACATCGGCCTGGACCATTTTTCCAAGCCCGAAGACGAGTTGAACCTTGCCCGCATCGACAAGACCCTGCACCGCAACTTCCAGGGCTACACCACGCGTGCCGATTGCGATCTGATCGGCTTTGGCGTCTCGGCCATTGGCAAGGTGGGGCATTCGTACAGCCAGTCGGTGCGCACGCTCAAGGCCTACTACGAGCACCTGGATATCGACCAACTGCCGGTGGAAAAAGGCTACGCACTCACCGACGACGACGTGCTGCGCCGCCAGGTCATCATGGAGCTGATGTGCAGCGGCCCGGTCAATTTTTCAGCCATCAACCAGGCGCACGGCATTGACTTCAAAAGCTACTTTGCCGATGAACTGCTGCAGCTCCAGCAGTATGAAGAGGCCGGCCTGATCGTGGTGGACGACGAGCGCATTTCCGTCACACCCAAGGGGCGCATGTTTGTGCGCGCCTCGGGCATGGTGTTTGACAAGCACCTGGCGCAATCCACGGCCAAGTTCTCCAAGCTGATTTAACCGTCGGCCGGCAGCCCATGCGCCAATGGGACCGGCACACTGCATCACATTGGATCGGACTCCGCACAAAAGCGTTCAATCATTGCCAACAAATCCCCGACCACAACCGGCTTTGGCAAATGCGCATCCATTCCGGCTTCCATGCACTGGTCCTTGTCTTCCTCGCGCGCGTTGGCTGTCACGCCGATGATGGGCGTTCGCTGGCCTGCTGCCTCCTGGGCTCTGATCAGCTGCGTAGCTTCCAGACCGCCCATCACCGGCATCTGTACATCCATCAAAATCAGATCCCAGGCCGATGTCGCACACTGTTCCACGGCCAGCGCACCATTCGCGGCAATGGTGACGGAGTGACCGGCGCGCTTCAAAATGGTGGACATCATCATCTGATTGATGGGATGGTCCTCTACGAGCAGCACCCTGAGATGGCGCATTGCAGACGGTTCGCGCTGCACGGTTGTCACCGTTGCGGCTGGAGCGGGAACTGGAACTGGAATAACCAACGGTGCCGGCAAGTCCGGCTCACGGGTAAGCCGCACGCTGAAATAGAAGGTGCTTCCCTTGCCCTGCGTACTCTCCACCCTGATGCGGCCCCCCATGAGTTCCACCAGACTCGCACTGATTGCCAATCCCAGGCCGGTGCCCCCATAACTTCGGGTTGTTGAAGCATCGGCCTGCGAGAAGGCATCAAAGATCGACTTCAATTTTTCAGGCGCGATACCAATGCCGGAATCCGCTACCGAAAAATGGGCCTCTACGCCTTTTTCGCCCACGGCAGAAAGGTACAGCGATACCGTTACCTCCCCCGCGCTTGTGAATTTGATGGCGTTGTCGCACAGATTGGATAGCACCTGTCGCAGGCGACCGGGATCGCCAATCAGACGCTCGGGCAAATCCTGTGGAACGTCCAAGTGCAAAACGAGGTGCTTTTCTTTGGCCCGTACCTGGATGCCTTGGAGCGTGTCACTGACCAACTGCCCCATGTCAAACGCAATGGATTCGAGTTCGATCTTGCCAGCCTCAATTTTGGAAAAATCCAGAATTCTGTTGAGAATCACCAAAAGCGATGCCGCTGACGTTTTGACGGCTTCCAGATAACTGCGCTGTGAGTCCGTCAAGGCCGTATCGAGTGTCACATCCGTCATGCCCATGATGCCATTCATGGGGGTTCGAATTTCGTGGCTCATGTTCGCCAGAAATTGCGACTTCGCCTGATTGGCACTGGCAGCACGCTGTTCGGCCTGTTTGCGCTGCTCCAGCGCCACGTAGAGATCAGCGAGTCGCTGCTCCAGGCTGCGCTGGGCCAGTTCCACCTGATTTCGTGCGCCGATCAGCCCTTCGCGGGCATCGTCAATACTGTGCGCTGCGCCGGCAATCTCCGCCTGCAAAGTATTGAAACTCTGGGCCATTTCGCCCAGTTCGTCGCGGCTGTTTATTCTCACGGGCTTGCGGTCGACACGTGCGTGCGCCTCGTCAAGACGCCCTTCACCCAGAGCGCGCATTGCGCGCGTGAAGTCGGACACCGTTCCGCGTGCGAGTCGTTGTGCAGCGGATGCCACCTCCACCGCAGAGTGCGCAATCATCCCCGGCAAAATCAGGCCTACGCTGATCGTGAGCATTGCCACCGCAACGAAAACGTCCTCCAAAACGCTGACCAATGCGCTATTGCCTTTGGGCACGTTGTCGACCGCCAACAAATACCCTGCGCCATCGAGCACCAGTACCAACAACATGGCACCGGTGAGCTTGATATGCAGCGAGGGTGTCACCCCGGCCAAGCCCAGTTTGCGTCGGTCTGAATACTTTCGAATGGCGTAAAGAACAGCCCCGGAATAGGCGAACGCCAAGCCGAAGAGCACCGTGGGCAGGCCAAACTGCTGAAATCCCAGCACACACGAAATGGCCCACACCATGGCCGCCAAAAGCCCCAGCAAAATGGTGCCGCGCGGCGCCCGGTAGGGGCGCGCTATATCCGGCTGGTCCCGCCGCAGCAACCATACCGCCACGCTGGGCAATGCGATGCCGATGAGGTAGGTAAAGTTGGCCGCCGCAATCAGCCAGATCGGGTCGCCGATCAGCAAAAAGAAGATGGACATGGCCGCCGTAATGAACGTGGCGGCCCATGGCGCATCCGTGGAGGAACGCCGCGCCAGAAATGCGGGAACCAGTCCGTCTTCAGCCAGCTGCGCCAGGGTGCGTGAGGCGCCGGCCAGCGGCTGTATGGTGCCGTGGAACATGTTGAGCATCATGAACCAGATGGCCGCCGCCTTGGCCCCGGCGCCCAACAATGGCGCAAATGTGGGACCCAACTCCAGCGCCAAGTCCTTGCCCAGGGGTTCAGCGCCTAACGCGCCAAGCCAGACCACCGGCAACACAATGAAATACACCGAGGCCATGACTGCGGCGGCAAACATGGCGCGCGGCACGTTGCGCTGCGGGTCGCGCGTTTCGCCGACATGGCATGCCGCAGCTTCGAACGCCGGCGCAGCAAAACCTATCAGGTAGAGGCCCGCCATGAGGCTGGTGATCTCGCCAAAAAAGCCGGGGAAAGGGGTGGTCAAATGAAAGTCAAAGGCCCGCTGCCAATCCACAGTGCCTGAAAAAATGGGAACAAAACCGGACAGGAACGCGAGGATTGCGGACACCGCCGCAATCGGTGTTGTCATGCGAGACACCCACTTCACACCCATCAGGTTCACGCCCATGAAGAAGAGTACCAGGCCCGCGGCCAGTGCATCGACTGACACGCCGGGCAAGTACCAGCTTTGGATTGCCGCAGCAGACAACAGGGCAGTCAGCCCGCAAGTAGGTACCCAACCCCACCAATAGCATGTGCCGGCGAGATTGGCCAGCACAGGCGCGTAAGGCCGGAACGCTTCGCTGCACGTTGCGGCAATGCCGCCTACCCGGTTGGGCCAGATCAATACCAATTCAGTCCAGCCGGGCGCCGCGGCCCAGCTCAGCAACAGGCCCAGGGCCAACAGCGGAACGGCTGCACTGCCCTGACCCAGAATGTCACCCTGTCCTGCAAAAAGTGCGGCAATAAGAAACAGGCTCTGGTTACTTCCCCCCATTGCCAGTGCCGTGGTACCTATCCATCCCAGCGTTCTCGGATGCTCCACCGTGGTGTTGGGCATTTCGGGCGTCTGGTGCAGAGGTGGCTCTGCGTTTAAAAAGGCGTCTGCCATGGTACGTTTTCCTCCTGCGGACGCGTAAAACTTGCGTTCAGTCGATTGATTGAAGTGCGCCCCCGAACAAGTCAATTTAGCATGAAAAATTTGAGCTGCCTTTCACTTTTTTACCGTGCTAACCCTTCCATCGGAACTGCCCGTGTGGCGAGAAATACAGAGCGCAATCGTTCGCCAAACGCTTCCCAAGGACCGCTGCACCGGCCCTGTACGGGATGGGAGCCGATGGCAATCCAGTAGCGCCTGGATCCAAGGCGCGTACTTTGGCCGGCAAAGGGGGCTAACTGTGAATGAAGAGAACCCTTTGCCAGCGACGTGAATACGGCGGTTGTCGGCAGCAACGCCAGCGTATTGCTACATTGGGCTGGCATACGCAAGCCAACAACGACCGGATTCACCGTGACCACGCCCATGAAAGAACAAAGCCCCCTGGCCTGGACTATGGCTTTTGCTGCATGAAGGCCGGTCAATGGGCCGCACTGGAGACCTTTTCTATGAACACCCGCATTGTGAATGCTGACCTGTCGCAGCGCTGTGTTGTCGATGGCAACACCCTGCCTTGGCAGCCGTCCCCGTCACCACTGGTTCAGCGCAGACTTTTGGAGCGGGATGGCGGTGAGGTCGCCCGCGCTACTTCCATCGTGCGATATGAAGCGGGCGCGAAGTTCAATTTGCATGCGCATGAACTGGGGGAAGAAATTCTGGTGCTCGATGGAACTTTGAGCGACGCGTTCGGCGACTACGGGCCAGGCACCTATGTGAAAAATCCCCCGGGTTCCAGCCATGCGCCTTTTTCTGAGGGCGGGTGCACCTTGCTTGTGAAACTTCGGCACCTTTCACCCGATGACAGCCAGAGGGTGGTGGTCCACACCCGTCAATCGTCCTGGTTCCGTGGAATGGTAGAGGGGCTAACGGTGATGCCACTGTCTGAATTCGGGACCCAACACACCGCCATGGTTCGATGGGCACCTGAAACTTATTTCAATCCCCACCGGCATTACGGTGGCGAGGAAATTTATGTGGTCGAAGGCGTTTTTTCCGACGAGCATGGAAGCTACCGCCAAGGAAGCTGGATTCGCAGTCCCCACCTCAGCCAACACAAGCCGTTCAGCGTCGAGGGCTGTTTAATCTTTGTCAAAACGGGGCACCTTCTCGGCTGAACCTGCACGGACGCCTTCTTGAAGGTGTCTCCATCGGCTGAAAAGGAAACCGGGCCACAGCCCGGCTTCTGCATGCTGCTACTGGGCTGGCATCACCTGACCGCGCAGCTCACCACCCGGATTGGCGCCGGTGTGCAAGTTGACATACCACTTACCAGCCATCACATCTGCGGCCTGAGCGGCCGTCAGGGTCGCCGATCCCTTGATCGGGCTCTCCACGCTTCCAGTGAAGCCCAGCGCCACACCGGCATTCGCTCCAGCGGCAGCAGGGCCGTGGAAGTGGCCCGCTTTCACGGGACCTGTCAGGCCTGCATAGGTCACAGTCCAAGTCAGCACATTGGATTGTTTGTCCAAACTGGCGTCGAGCGCGCCTGTACCGGTACTGGCGTTGGCCGGCACCTCGTTGGCACTGGACAGACTTGCACGCAAGGCGGTCGTGTTGTTCGCCATCATCGAGCCACAGGCACTCAAGCCCAGCGCAGCAGTGATCACGCTGAGGGATAAGAAGGTTCGGGTTTTCATCAGGGTCAGTTCCTTGGGGTGGTTGAAAAATCTAAAGAAAATCACCGCCCGGTGAACCACTGGGCAAACGACATTCCGTAGGCGGGAGATCAAAAAAGCAAAACCGGGATATCCGTTGGGTATTTAAGGACGCGCACCAGCGCGCACCTGTCTATCCTGGAATAGGCTGGCATCAGTTTTTATCCCATCGGCACTGTCCTTGCGCGCGGCGGGTCATTCGGGCACCCGCCACTGCCATGTGTCCTCCCCGCATGCCGCTCGGCGGTGACCCCTGCGACGGAGTTCAAGCCCGTCTTTTTCTGCACCTTAAACCAGGTCCGCTGGCGGATTTCCAGCGCAATCAAACACCATGGTTGCATCGTTCGGCAGTTCTCTTGCGGTGTGGAATGCACGCTGTCTAGCTGAGCGCGTGGTCTTGAAGCTGTTGCAGCGTGATCATTTCCAAGGCCTTTGCGTGTGTTGCCTCCATGTGAAGAGGCGGTGCAAACCCAGCCTCCAGTGCCTCCAGCCAGCGCATCGCACAAAGGCACCATCTGTCGCCCGGTTTCAATCCCGCAAAACGGCTCTCGGGGCGCGGTGTCATCAGGTCGTTGCCACGCGATCGCGAAAAGGCCAGGAATTCGGCTGTCATTTGGGTACACACGACATGGGTGCCTTGGTCCTGTGCATTGGTGTTGCAGCAGCCATCGCGAAAAAAACCTGTAACGGGGTCAAAAGAGCAGGCCCGCAGCGGGGTGCCCAATACATTGAATGCAGTCATTTTTTACACGTGTCTTTTGTGATCCCGGGGGACTTGGGTTGGGTTGGTGCGCCTGGAACAGGTTTTAGGGTGTGGCAGGCTGTGATGGAATGCTAACGTCGCGCGTATGGATATAAATTTTGCAAGGAGTACGGATACCAATGGCCACTTCGGATGATCTCGACCCCTTGTCACGAGCCCGCGCGCAATGGCGCTGGCGCGGCAAGGAACGCCCGCCGTTTGCAGACATTCCGTTGCCAGGAAAAATATCGGTATGGGATTTCCCGCGCCCGCCTGAACTCGTGAGAGACGCACGCGAGATCGTGGTGCGTTGGGGCGAGCTTGAGGTGGCTCGAACGTGCGCCGCCTGGGCAGTAAGAGAGACCGCGCACCCACCCACTTTCTACCTGCCCCTGGCCGATGTTCAGCGCGCATTTTTACGCCCCGCTGGCGGCGGCTCTTTCTGCGAGTGGAAAGGCCCTGCGCGGTATTGGGACTTGGTTGACGGTGTGCGTCGGTTAGCACAGGTTGCCTGGAGCTATCCGCAGCCCTTGGCCGGGGCGGAGGCGCTGGCCGAGTGCATCGCTTTTTACGCGCACGGTCTCGATTGCAGCGTAGGCGGCGCCCGGGTGATTGCACAGCCTGGTGGTTTTTATGGCGGATGGATCACGCCCGAGTTGGCGGGGCCGTTCAAGGGCGACCCTGGCAGTGGCGGTTGGTAAAGCGGTTTTAGCGCCGGTGCGCCGACCATACGCCACGCGCGCTGATCCGGACGCAAGCGCTTTATGTTCGCTGTCTCACTTTGAATTTTCCGTTCATCGCACATACTGACACACCCCAACCAACCGGAGCACCGAATATGAAAATAGGCTGCCAACTCCAGCACCGCGCGCAAGGCAAGCACAGTTTGAAGTCTCGCGTTGCCGCATGGGCGCTGCCGTTTTGCCTTTTGATGTTCGCATTACCAATGACCAGCCATGCCACAGAAGAACCCGACTACAAGGTGGTCCAGAAGCTTGAGGAAATCGAGGTGCGCGAATACGCGGCCTACACAGTCGCGGAAGTCGTGGTTTCCGGAACTGCCGCAGAAGCAGGGAGCCTGGCCTTCCCGATTCTGGCCGGCTACATTTTTGGCAAGAACAAAGGGGATCGCAGATTTGCAATGACCGCCCCGGTTACGCAGGTCGCCGTGCCAGTGAAGTTAGAGATGACCGCACCTGTGACCCAAACAGCGGCACCGGGTGGATTTCTGGTGCAGTTCGTCCTGCCCAAAGGGGTAACGCAGGCGAGCGCCCCGGAACCCATCGACACGCGCGTCACGCTGCGTGACATCGCGCCCGCGCGCGTGGCAGTCATCCGCTATACGGGCTTCTGGTCGGATGGCAACTACAGCCAGCATCTGGACAAACTGCGCACTGGATTACGCGCTGCAGGCCTGTCCTGGTTGGGCGAAGCCGTTTATTCCCGGTATGACTCTCCATTCATGCCTTGGTTTTTGCGACGAAACGAAATTTGGCTGCACCTCGCCAACACTCCCTGACAAGCATTGGCGCGCTGACAACCCTTTTTGAGAACGACTCCCGCGCGTTGGTGGCTGGCGCACAGATTGTCATTGGCCGGGCTTTGACCGGCGCCTTGCAGCGAGACCCATGTTGCGCCCAGGTGCAGGCCTGCTTTGGGGCGGGCAGATTGCAAATTTTTGTCACGGCCCGGCCTCGGCCATTTCGACAAACCTGTGCTATTCATTCAAAGGTTGATGTGGGTCACTGCCCGAATCAGGGCAGCGCAAGGTAGCGAACCTAGAGTTCCCTGCCAGATCCATTCATTGCAAGCGTGAATACACACTATGCAAACCCAATCGGTTACCGCAACAAAAATCATCATGTCCGATCCGACCGCGCTGGGCGTGTTCGGGCTGGCCATGGTGACCTTGGTTGCAGCGTCTTCAATCAAGAAGGCTGCAGCCGCAGTCAAGGCGAAATAAGGGGCATGTGGCGCTGTTCAGGGTTGTGAAACGCCCTGCTGCCGGCCCCTCACTGCGGGCCGGCCAGCGCGCCGCTTTGGCTGAGCAAGTCGCCCACCAGTTCCAGCCGCAAGAGCGGGCTGTCGAGCTGCAGCAGGCTTTGCTTGGCGCTGGCGGGCATGGGCAGCAGGTCGCACCAGCGGTTGGCAACCCAGCCGCAGTCGTCCAGCCGGTAAGGCGGGGTAATGGGCAGAAACTCGAGCAGGGACGCACGTGCCTGCTGCTGCGCAATCAGCTCCGCCAGGGCGTGGGCAACCGGTTGCAGATCGGGCGGGATGGCGGTGGGCAGATCGTCGGCCCATGCATCCACCTCAGCGACCCACAGCCCGTGTTTGAGTTGCTGGCGCGTACGAATGCGAAAGCGCGCGCCGCCCGTGCAGCGGATGACCAGCAAGCCGGCCTGCGGCGAGGCCAGCTCGGCAATATGCGCCAGGGTGCCGACATCGGCAAACACCTCGTGGGCAAACGCATCGCCTGCGGGCGCCGCAGGATCGCGCTGACGTACCTCCCGGCCCTTTTGCAGCGACACCACGCCGAAGGGCGTGCCGTTTTTGTAGCACTTGCCGATCAGATCCAGGTAGCGCACCTCGAAAATTTGCAGGTTCAGGGTTCCGTCGGGGAACAGCACGGTGTTCAAGGGGAACAGCGGCAGGGCGTCCTGCGCCAGGCCCGAGGCGGGTGTCGCTGGCGTGCTCATGGTGTGGGCTCGGCAGCACCCGCCTCTTGCAGCCATTGCGCGATGTGCAGGATGACGGCGTCGCTGGCCTGGGCCAGGGCCTGCACACCGCCCGCGGCATCGGCGCTGCGGCCGGGCTGCTGCTGCACAAAGCTGGTTTGCGCCAGCACGCGGGCCGGGCTGCCGCTGCGGCTGAGGGTGGCACGCACGCGCACCAGACCGGCGCTGCGCTGGGTCGATTCAAACAACTGGCTGAACTCTTCCAGCTCCAGCCGCAGCACCAGCGTGCCGGGGGCCAGCGCATCACCGGGCGCCAGCACGCTGCGCTGCTGCCCCAGGGACTCGCGCAGGCGCTGGCGCAGCAGTTGCGCCGGCGGCATGCTCCAGCGCGCTTGCGCATAGGGCCGCAGCTGCTGCGCATCGGCGTACGCCAGACGGTACAACACCGCGGTGCTGTCCAGCGCGCTGGCGGCTTCCACCTCGGACAGCAGCAGCGGCGCCAGCGCCATGCGCTGGGTCACCTGCGGCTGGGTGGCGCCGGGGCCGAAGTCGTACACCGCGAGGCGTGCGGCCGGTGCTGCGCAGCCGGCCAGCACGGCGGCCACCAGCAGACTGGCGGCCAGGGCACGCCAACGGGTGGGCGCCAGCGGGGCGCTGTGGCGGGGCATGGCGGGAGATTGCGGGTGCATGGTGTGCCTCATTTTTCTGCTGCGGTGCTGGCGGGCGCGGTGAAACCGGACTCACCCGGCCCAGGCTGCGCCGCACCCCGGCCCAGCAAGAGCGATTGCGGTTGTTCTGCCAGACCTTCGGCCAGGCGGCCGAACTGGCGCACGGTGCGCGCGGTGTCATCCGAGGTGCGGCTCAGGCGTGGCAGCAGGGTGGCGTTGAGCGTGGCCGTGCTGGCGGCCAGGGCCTCGGTGCTGCGGGCAATCTTGTCCAGGGTGCCGCCGGGCTCGTTCATGCGCACGTTGGTGAGGCGGAACTTCTCGGCCGAAGCCTTGACCACTTCGGCGCTGTCCTTGAGCCGCTCGGAGGTGCTCTGCATGCTCTTGAAGGTGTTGTCCATCTGGGCCGCCATGCGCGGCAGGCTGGCGCTGCCCTCAGGGCCGCTGCCGGTCAGCACCTGGTCGGCGTGGCGGGTGAGCTGGTGGATGCCGGCTGCCGCCTGCGACAGATTGTTCAAGGCCGTGGTCAGGGTTTTCTGGTTCTCAGGCGCCAGCAGCTGGTTCATGCGCTGGCTGGCCTGCTCCAACTGCGTCAGCAGGTTGCCGCCCTGCTCGGTCAGGCGCGAGAGCAGGCCCGCACGCATGGGGATGCGCCCCGGGTGCGACATGCTGGTGGCCAAGGGTGGGCCGGGCTCGCCGCTGTCATCGAGTTGCACGAAGGCCAGGCCGGTGACACCCTGAAAGCCCAGGCTGGCAAAGGTGGTCGTGGTGATGGGTGCGTTGTCGTTCACCGCGATGCGCAACAGCACATTGCCGCGGGTTTGTGCATCCAGCGCAATGGCGGTAACACGGCCCACTGTGACGCCCTTGTAGCGTACGCCGGCCTGCACCTGCAGGCCGGTCACACCCTCTTTGCTGGAGATATCAAACAGGCGCTGGGTGCTGGTGTCGCGCGTCAGCCAGGCCGCCATCGCGATCAACAGGCCGACCAGCAGCAGCACAAAAGTGCCGGCGGCCAGGGCGTGGGATTTGTTTTCCATAGGTTCTCTTTCACACGTCTTGCGTTGCGCTGTGCAAGACTTCCATGGCGCGGATGCCACGCTCGCCCCGGAAGAAGTCCTGCACAAAGGGGTGCTCAAAACGGATCACCTCGCGCGGCGGCGCGTCCACGATGACGTGCTTGTCGGCCACCACGGCAATGCGGGTGCTGAGTTCAAAAATCGTATCCAGGTCATGGGTGACCATCACCACCGTCAGACGCAGCTCTTGGTGCAGGGAACGCAGCAGGGTGCAAAAGGCGTCGGATGCATCCGGGTCCAGCCCGGCAGTGGGCTCGTCCAGCAGCAGCAAGGGCGGGTCCATCACCAGGGCGCGCGCCAGCGCCACGCGCTTGACCATGCCGCCCGACAGGTCGGCCGGCATCATGTGCGCGGCCGACGGGGCCAGCCCGACCATTTGCATCTTCACCATGGCCACATCGTGGATCAGGGATTGGGGCAAGGTGCCGAGTTCGCGCAGCGGAAAGGCAATGTTCTCCAGCACGGTAAAGGCCGAGAACAGGGCGCCATGCTGGAACAGCATGCCCACACGGCTGGCGGCACCGGCGCGGCCCATCACGGCGGCCGGTTCGCCCAACACCGTCACCGTGCCTTTGATCGGCGTCTCCAGCCCCAGCATCTGGCGCAGCAACACGGTCTTGCCGCTGCCGGAGCCGCCCACAATGGACAGAAACTCACCCTGCGCAATCGACAGGTTAAGGTCCTTGTGGATGGTGGCGCGCACACCCCGGGTCGTGAAGGCCGAGCGCAGGCCGTGGATCACCACCACGGGTGGAGTAGCTCCCACGCTTGCCGCTGGGCGTGCTGCGCCGCTCATAGCCCCACGCTCTTGAACAGCACCGCAAACAGCGCGTCCACCAGAATCACCAGGGTGATGGAGGCGACCACCGAAGCGGTGGTGCCCTCGCCCAGGCTTTGCGTATTGGGCAGCACGCGCAGGCCGAAGTGGCAGGCGTTGAGCGCAATGAGCAGGCCGAACACCATGGATTTGCCCATGGCCAGCCACAGGTTGGACAGCTGCACCGCCTTGGGCAACGCCACCAGAAAATACTCCGGCGACAGGCCCATGGACAGGTCAGAGGCCAGCATGCCGCCCAGCAGGGCCGCGGCGGTGGTCCAGGCCGCCAGCAGTGGCATCACCAGGGCCAGCGCCAGGGCGCGCGGGAACACCAGGCGGTAGCCCTTGCGGATGCCCATCACACGCATGGCGTCCAGCTCTTCGGTCACGCGCATCACGCCGATCTGCGCGGTGATGGCCGAGCCGGAGCGCCCGGCAATCAGGATGGCCGCCAACACCGGCCCGAGTTCGCGGATCAGCGCCATACCCAGGATGTTGACGATGAAGGCATCGGCACCGAACTGGCGCAACTGGCGCGACATCAGATACGCCAACACCACGCCGATCAGGAAGCCCACCAGCGCGGTAATCGGCAAGGCGGTGGCGCCAATGCGGTAGATGTGTCCGGAAATATCGCGCCATGGCGCCTGGCTGGGATCGCGCAGAAACTGCAACAGGTCCAGAAACAACTGGCCGGTCAGGCGCAGGGCACTGACCGCATGGCCCTCCACGCCCATGATCCACTCACCCAAGCGGAGAAACAGCTCTTTCGGGGTCGTGCGGTGCGGCTTGGGCGGCAGCACGGTGTAGCGGGCCACCCGGTTCAGCGTGGCGCGCTGCAAGTCCAGCACCAGCACATGGCGCGGCCAGGCATGGCCCCAGGCGTTCCACAACAACTGCGCGCCGGTGTGGTCCAGACGCTCGATCTGGCGCAGGTCCCAGCTGGCCTCCATGCCGGCCTGGCCGTGTCGCGGCAGTGACTCTTCCACCGCAGTCCAGTGCTCCAGTTGCGCCAGTGCAGCCGCACTCCAGCTGCCGTACAAAGTCAGGCTTTCTCCGGTGGCGGAGTGTTCCTTGACGATGCGGGGTGGAAGGTGTTGCACAGAGCGGTCGGAGAGTCAAAAGAATATGTCTTGCATGGTACCGCCTTGGTGCCGCTTGCACGCAAAATACAGTTCTCTTACCGCTTCGATACGCCGCCATGCACAGCACCCCCGCCCTCATCTCCACACCCGAACTATCGGTTGAGCAGCGCGATCACGTGCTGTGGCTGACCATCACCCGCGAAGAACGGCGCAACGCCATGAGCCACGGCGTGCTGGCCAGCATGGCGGCGGCCGTGACCGAGGCGCAAAGCCAGCGCGACATCCGCGCCATCGTGGTCACCGGTGCGGGCAGCAAGGCCTTTTGCGCCGGGGCCGATTTGCAAAGCGCCCATGCCTTCACCACCGACTATTCCGAGCCGCAAGGCCACCTGGCCCGGGTGCTGCGCGCCGTGCGCGCCAGCAATATCCCGCTGATTGCCCGCGTCAACGGCGCCTGCATGGCCGGCGGCATGGGCCTGATGAGCATGTGCGACATGGCGGTGGCGTCCAGCCACGCGGTGTTCGGCCTGCCCGAGGTGAAGGTGGGCGTGTTTCCGGCCCAGGTGCTCAGCGTGCTGCAGCACCTGATCCCGCGCCGGGTGCTGGTGGAGATGTGCCTGACGGGCGAGCCCATCAGCAGCGCGCAAGCCCTGGAATACGGGCTGGTGAACTACGTGGCCGACGATGTGGACGCCAAGCTGCAGTGGCTGCTGGAGCGCATGCTGGACAAGTCGCCCGCCGCCATACGCCGCGGGCTCTACACGCTGAAGAAAGTGGAGTCCATGGCCTTTGAAGAAGCCATGTCGTTTACCGAAAGCCAGATCGCCCTCTTTACCCTGACCGAAGACGCCAAGGAAGGCCAACTCGCCTTCCAGGAAAAGCGCAAGCCAGTGTGGGCCGGGAAGTAAGCCCATGGAAGGTGCCATCGTTCACAGCAGCCTGATGCAGACCGTGGGTGTGGGGCTGTTTGGTCTGGCCCTGCTGCACACTTTTTGCGCCAAGCAGTTCGAGGTGCTGGCGCACCGCCATCCACGCCATGCGGGGCTGCTGCATCTGCTGGGCGAGGTGGAGGTGGTGTTCGGCTTCTGGGCCTTTGTGCTGATTGCCGTGATGGCCCTGCTGGCCGGAGGCCACCGGGCCATTGCCTACGCCGAGTCGCTGCAGTACACCGAGCCGTTGTTTGTGTTTGTGGTGATGGTGGTGGCCGCCAGCAAGCCGGTGCTGTCCATCGTGCAGCGTCTGCTGGGCGGCGTGGCCCGCGCTGCGCCGCTGCCCACGCCGCTGGTGCAGGCCTGGCTGGGGCTGGCCGTGGTGCCGCTGCTGGGCTCGCTGATTACCGAGCCGGCCGCCATGACGCTGGCCGCCCTGATGCTGGCCAGCCAGATCTTCAAGGACGGCATCCCCGAGCCGCTGAAGTACGGCGCCCTGGGTGTCCTGTTTGTGAACATCTCGATCGGCGGCACGCTCACCTCCTATGCAGCGCCGCCGGTGCTGATGGTGGCCGGCGCCTGGCACTGGGACACCGCCTTCATGGCCGGCACCTTTGGCTGGAAGGCGGCACTCGCCGTGCTGGTGAATGCCACGGGCATTGCCTTTCTGTTGCGCAAACACCTGCGTCCCGCTGCGGCCGATCTGGCGCCGGACGCAGTGCCTGTGCCGCTGGCGGTCAGCCTGATCCATCTGCTGGTGCTGGGCGGCGTGGTCACGCTGGCGCACCACCCGGTGCTGTTCCTGGGCCTGTTTCTGTTCTTCCTGGGCTACACACAGGCCTATGCGCGCTACCAGAACCCACTCATCCTGAAAGAAGGCTTGCTGGTGGGCTTCTTCCTGGCGGGCCTGGTGGTGCTGGGTGGCCTGCAGCAGTGGTGGCTGCAGCCGCTTGTGTCCGGCATGGCACCGACCGTGCTGTTCTTTGGTGCCGTGGGCCTGACCGCCGTGACCGACAACGCGGCACTGACCTATCTGGGCTCGCTGATCGAGGGCATCTCCAGCAGCGCGCAGTACATGCTGGTGGCCGGCGCCGTGACCGGCGGCGGCCTGACGGTGATTGCCAACGCCCCGAATCCGGCCGGCGTGGCCCTGCTGAAAAACGGCTTCAACGACGCCTCCATCGGCGCCGGCGGCTTGCTGCTGGGTGCCCTGCTGCCCACTGCGGTGGCAGCTCTCTTTTTCTTGCTGCTGTAAGCGTCACGCTTGCATGCGCCACACCCGGGTTACCCTATGAACGACACCACTTTTGACTACATCATCGTAGGCGCCGGCACAGCCGGCTGCCTGCTGGCGAACCGCCTGTCGGCCGACGCTTCCAAGCGCGTACTCCTGATCGAGGCCGGCCGCAAGGACGACTACCACTGGATCCACATCCCGGTGGGTTACCTGTATTGCATAGGCAACCCCCGCACCGACTGGCTCTACAACACCGAGCCCGACGCCGGCCTGAACGGGCGCACCCTGCGCTACCCGCGCGGCAAGACGCTGGGCGGCTGCAGCAGCATCAACGGCATGATTTACATGCGCGGCCAGGCCCGCGACTACGATGCCTGGGCGCAGATCAGTGGCGACGAGAGCTGGTCCTGGCGCAACAGCCTGCCCTACTTCAAGCTGCACGAAGACCACTACAAGGGCGCCAGCGCGCTGCATGGCGCGCGCGGTACGCCGGCGCAGTTGCTGGCCGACGGCGACAGCCCCTACCGCCAGACCCTGCGCCACCGCCAGGCCGGCGGCGAATGGCGGGTGGAAAAACAGCGCCTGCGCTGGGACGTGCTGGATGCCTTTGCCAAGGCCGCCACCCAGGCCGGCATTCCGGCCACCGACGACTTCAACCGTGGCGACAACGAGGGCGTGGGCTACTTCGAAGTCAACCAGAAGTCCGGCTGGCGCTGGAACACGGCCAAGGCCTTTTTGCGCCCGACCTGCTACGCGCGGCCCAACTTCGAGCTGTGGACCAACGCGCAGGTGGCCAAGCTGCTGGTGGAAAAGAACACCGGCGCGAACCCGGAGCGCGCCCTGCGCTGCACCGGCGTGCAGGTGTGGAACGGGCAGGAGATGGTCACCGCCCACGCACGCGCCGAAGTCATTCTGTCGGCCGGCAGCATTGGCTCGCCGCAGATTCTGCAGGTCAGCGGCCTGGGGCCGGCCAAGCTGTCACAGGCGCTGGGCATCCCGGTGGTGAAAGACCTGCCCGGCGTGGGCGAAAACCTGCAGGACCATTTGCAGATCCGCGCGGTGTTCAAGGTGAAGAACGCCATCACCCTGAACACACAGGCCAATTCGCTCTGGGGCAAGGCCAAGATCGGGCTGGAATATGCACTCAAGCGCAGCGGCCCCATGAGCATGGCACCCAGCCAGCTCGGTGCCTTCACCCGCAGCGACCCGGCCCAGCCCTACCCGAACCTGGAGTACCACGTGCAGCCGCTCAGCCTGGAGGCCTTTGGCCAGCCGCTGCACAGCTTCAATGCCTTCACCGCCAGCGTCTGCAACCTGAACCCGAGCAGCCGGGGCCATGTGCGCATCACCTCACCGGACTTCAGGCAAGCCCCGGCGATTGCGCCCAATTACCTCAACACCGACGAGGATCGCCAAATCGCCGCCGACTCGCTGCGCATCACCCGTGCCATCGTGGCCCAACCGGCGCTGCAGAAATACGCGCCCGAGGAGTTCAAGCCCGGCGTGCAATTCCAGACCGATGCCGAACTGGCCAAGCTGGCCGGTGACATCGCCACCACCATCTTCCACCCGGTGGGCACCACCGCCATGGGCCGCGTGGACGACCCCATGACCGTGGTCGACGTGCGTCTGCGGGTGCACGGCGTGGCCGGCCTGCGTGTGGTAGATGCCGGTGTCATGCCGCGCATTACCAGCGGCAATACCAACTCGCCCACGCTGATGATTGCCGAGAAGGCCGCGCAATGGATTGCCGAAGACGCATAGACCACCGACAGCGCCCTTACGCAGGGTTAATCCCGATTCCGGAATACAGACCCTCCGGATACAGTCCGTTGGTTCGCGTGTTGGAGCGATAGAGATTCATTCCATCGGCACGAGACCTGAAAAGAAAACGATCCCGAGGAACAGCCAGTGACATGGCAACTCAAAGCAAGAACAGGGGCACCCCGATGTGCCACCTAAAAAAGCACCGGCCAGTCTGGTGCTTTTTTTTGCCCTCCCGCGCCGGGCCGCCCCAAGCGGCATTGGCCCCTTGAGGGAACCGCAACCCACAGGAAGCGGGGAGCGTGGGGGCCCTTCAAGGGCCGGGTGCGACAATGTCCCGCATGGAAATGCTTGTTGTCACCCTCGCTTCGCTGTTCGCCGGTTTTGTGGATTCCATGGTCGGCGGCGGCGGGCTGATTCTGGTGCCGGCGTTGCTGGCCACCTTCCCCACGGCACATCCGGCCACGTTATTCGGCACCAACAAAGGTGCCTCGGTCTGGGGCACGGGCATGGCCACGCTGCAATACAGCCGGCGCGTCACCATGCCCTGGCATGCCCTGCTGCCGGCGGCACTGGTGGCCATGCTGGCCTCGTTGGCCGGCGCCTGGCTGGTCACCGTGGCTTCGCCCGATTACCTGCGCAAAATCCTGCCCGCCATCCTCTTGCTGGTGCTGGGCTACACCCTGGCCAAGAAAGAGCTGGGACGCCACCATGCGCCCCAATTCACCGGTCGCATGGAAGCCGCCTTGGCCTGTGGCATAGGCGGGGTGATCGGCTTTTACGACGGCTTTTTCGGCCCCGGCACCGGCAGCTTTTTTGTCTTCTGCATGGTGCGCTTTCTGGGTTACGACTTTTTACATGCCTCGGCTGCGGCCAAGCTTCTCAACACGGCCACCAACATCTCGGCGCTGGCGCTGTTTATCGTCAAGGGCCATATCTGGTGGCACTTTGCGCTGGCCATGGCGATTGCCAATGTGGTGGGCAGCCTGGCAGGCACCCACATGGCGCTCAAGCACGGCACCGGCTTTGTGCGTGGCGTATTTATTGCCGTGGTCTCCGCGCTGATCTGCAAGACCAGTTACGACGCATTTCTGCGCTAGGCGTGGGAGGCGTGCAATTTAACGTGAAAGCCCGGTCAGTTTGGACTTTTGCGCGACCGGTGGCCAAGTTACCTCGGATGCAGGCAAGGGCTTGCCCATGGGCGCGGCGGCCTGTCCCTTGCTGACGGCGGCCATATCTTCCGCATTGGGGTACTGGCCCAGCAGCCAGTAGTCCAGCACGCGGCGTGCAATCGGCGCTGCGTGCTCGGCACCAAAGCCGGCGTTTTCCACCACCATGGCGATGGCAATTTGGGGATCATCGGCCGGTGCATAGGCGATGTAGAGCGCATGGTCGCGCTGGCGCTCTTCCATTTTGCGCGCATCGTACTTCTGGTCTTTGCCTATGCCCACGGCTTGTGCCGTACCGGTCTTTCCACCACTGGTGTAACCGGCGCCGGCAAAGGCGCGTGCCGAGGTTCCCTCCAGGGTGACACCCACCATCGCCTTGCGAATGATGTCGATGTTGGCGGTCTTAAGTCCGATCTCCACAGCAGCAGGCGCGATGGTCGGCACCATGGTGTGGGTCACGGCATCCTGCGTACCCGTTACCAGATGCGGCGGATGGCGCACACCGTTGTTGGCCAGCGTGGCCACAGACTGTGCCAGTTGCAGCATGGTGAAGCTGTTGTAGCCCTGGCCGATGCCCAGTGAGATGGTCTCACCGGCATACCACTTTTGCTGGTCGGCGCGCTTGTAGGCGCGACGCTTCCAGTCGGTGGATGGCAGGAGGCCGCGGGTTTCGCCCAGGATGTCGACCCCGGTCAGTTCGCCAAAGCCCATGCGCTGCATCTGGGCGTGAATGGTGTCCACGCCCAGGTCATTGGCGAGGGTGTAGTAGTAGGTGTCGCAGGAGACGACGATGGAGCGGTACATGTTCACCGCGCCATGGCCGCCCTCCTTGTCATCGCGGAAGCGGTGGCCGCCGAACATGTAAAAGCCGGGGTCGGACACGGTGTACTCGGGCGTGCGCGTGCCGGTCTCCAACGCAGCCAGCGCCATGAACGGTTTGTAGGTGGACCCCGGCGGGTAGGTGCCGCGCAGGGCGCGATTGAGCAGCGGCTTGTCGGGCGACCCGTTCAGGGCCTGCCAGCTTTCGCTGTCAATGCCTTCGACAAACAGATTCGGATCGAACGTGGGCTTGCTGACAAACGCCAGCACCTCGCCGGTCTTGGGGTCCATAGCCACCAGGGCGCCACGGCGCTCGCCGTACATGGTTTCAATCAGGTTCTGTAGCTTGATGTCGATCGACAGCTTGACGGTGTTGCCGGGCGTAGCCGGATTGCTGGCCAGTTTGCGCATGGCCCGCCCACCCGCAGAGGTTTCGATTTCTTCCACACCGGTGACGCCATGCAGCTCTGCCTCGTAGCTTTGCTCGATGCCGAGCTTGCCCATGTACTCGGTGCCCAGGTAATTGTCAGGGTCGTCACCCTCGTCGATCTTTTCCTTCTCCGACTGGTTGATGCGCCCGATATAGCCAATCACATGGCTGGCCAGTTCACCAAAAGGGTAATTGCGAAACAGCCGCGCCTTGATTTCCACGCCGGGGAAGCGGTAGCGCTGCGCGGCAAAGCGGGCCACTTCGTTGTCTGTCAGGCGGGTCCGTATGGGCAGCGACTCAAAGCTGCGTGATTCTTCCAACAGCTTCTTGAAGCGTCGCCGATCGCGCGGCGTGATGTCCAGCACCTGGGACAGTTCGTCCAGCACCTCTTCCAGCGGCCCGCTCTTGCTGGGGGTGATTTCCAGGGTGTAGGCCGAGTAATTGGTGGCCAGCACAATGCCGTTGCGGTCCAGGATCAGGCCGCGGTTGGGCACAATGGGAACCACCGAGGTGCGGTTGTTTTCAGCCTGGGCCCGCAAGTCTTCATGGCGCCAGATCTGCAGATAAAGCAGGCGTGTAAGTAGCAGCAAAAAGCAGAACAGCACGACCATGCTGAGTACGAAGACGCGGGAGCGAAAGCGCGCCAGGTCCGCTTCGACGTTCCGTAAGACCGTCATGGCAGCAGCGCGGCCATGCGATTGCCCGCCGGGCCGCCCCAAGGGCAATCAGCCCCCATGGGGGGTAGCGCAGTACACGCAGTGACGAGCGTGGGGGCCATGCGTTCCGGCGCCGGGCCGCCCCAAGCCGGAACAGCCCCCATGGGGGGCAGCGTAGTACACGCAGTGACGAGCGTGGGGGCCATGCTACAGCGGCCGGTTTGCGTCAGGGTCCGGCGCGCGCCGCTGGGGCGCCAGCAGCACGATATTGGCAAGCGGCCAGAGCGCAGCCTCCAGCACCGGCCCCAGGAAGATCCAAAAACCCGGGAAGGCTCCGCCGGATACCAGGCGCAGGCTGATTTCCACCACATGGGCCACAACAAATACGGGAAACACCTGCAGCGCCTGCGACAGCACGGAAAACCACAACAAGCGCCGGTGCATGCTGATGGCCAAAAAGCACAGTACGGTGTAGGCCAGTGCGTTTTGTCCCAGCAAGGCGCCTTGGTGCACATCCATCAACAGACCGAAGACAAAAGCCGCACCGATGCTCACCCGCAGGGGCTGGTGCACGCTCCAGAACATCAGCACGACGGCCAGCAGGTCGGGCACCCAGGGCGCACGCCCGGTCAGTCCCATGTTCATGAACATATTGACCAGCATGGCAACCAGCATGCTGCCCCATACAAACAAGGGGTTGGCCGGCAGTAGCAGTTGCTGCCCCTGGCGCATGATCATGGCCTCAACTCCCCACGCCGGTTGCGCTTGGCCGCCGGTGGCTCAGGTGCAGGCCGCGGCGCCACTTGCTCCGACAGCGGCTCCAGCACCAGCACATGGCTGGCACCCGACACCAGAGCCGCAGGCACACAATAAATACGGGCAAAGATAGCATCCACGCGGCGGTCCACTTTCTCCACGCGCGCCACGGGCAGACCCGGCGGATAGACGCCGTCCACGCCGCTGGTGGTGAGCAGGTCACCCACCACGGCATCGGCATTGGCCGCCATGTAGCGCAACTCCATGGCATCGGCATGGCTGGAGGTATCACCAAAGGCCACACCGCGCGCGCCCGTGCGGGTATTGAGCACCGGAATGGCATGGTCACGGTCAGTGATCAGCGTCACCTCGCTCACCAGCGGGTAGACCCTGGTGACCTGGCCCAGCACGCCGCGCTCGTCAAGCACCGGAGAGCCGGGGCGGACCTTGTCCAGCAGGCCCTTGTCAACAATCACCTTGCGCGAGTAGGGATCGGCTGCGTCGTACACCACCTGGGCGGCAATGCCGGTTGTTTGCAGGCGCGCACGCAGGTCGAGCAGCTTGCGCAGGCGTTCGTTCTCGAGCGTGAGCTGCTCGACCTGGTTGGCCTTGAGTGACTGCAGGCCCAGCTTTTTGTAGGCATCCTCCTTGGAGCGCTGCGCCGAATTGAGGCTGTACAGGTACTCGCTACCGCCCTGCGCCAGATAGACCGGCTGCATCGCCAGCCATTGCATCGGGTACAGCACCGTTCCCAGCACCATGCGCAGCGGCTGCATGACCTTGAAGCGGGCATCGGCCACCATCAGGAACAGGGCCAGTGCGCTGCAGACGGCCAGCTTCGACAGGGCCGAGGGGCCCTGGCGAAAAAAGGGTGGGGGAGCTCTGTCCAGCGTACCCAGTGGCATCGCTGTCCTTGGAACTTATTCGCTGGTGAAAATGGAGCCCAGGCGCTCCATCTGCTCCAGCGCAATGCCACAACCGCGCACCACACAGGTCAGCGGGTCTTCGGCCACCAGCACCGGCAGGCCGGTTTCTTCGGCCAGCAGGCGGTCCAGATCACGCAGCAGGGCACCACCGCCGGTCAGCATCATGCCGCGGTCGGCAATGTCGGCACCGAGTTCGGGTGGAGTTTGCTCCAGCGCGTTTTTGACGGCGGAGACAATGTTGTTGAGCGGGTCGGTCAGCGCTTCCAGGATTTCGTTGGAAGAGATGGTGAAGCTGCGGGGCACGCCTTCGGACAGGTTGCGGCCACGCACTTCCATTTCCTTGACTTCGGAGCCGGGGAAGGCGGAACCGATCTGCTTCTTGATGGACTCGGCCGTGGGCTCGCCGATCAACATGCCGTAGTTGCGGCGGATGTAGTTGATGATGGCTTCGTCAAACTTGTCGCCACCGACGCGCACACTGCCCTTGTAGACCATGCCGCCCAGCGAGATGACGCCGACTTCGGTGGTACCGCCGCCGATGTCCACCACCATGGAGCCGCTGGCTTCCGATACCGGCAGGCCGGCACCGATGGCGGCGGCCATGGGTTCTTCAATCAGGAATACATCGCTGGCACCGGCGCCCAGAGCGCTTTCGCGGATGGCGCGACGCTCAACCTGGGTGGAGCCGCAGGGCACGCAGATGATGATGCGCGGGCTGGGCTTCAGGATGCCGCGCGGATGCACCATCTTGATGAACTGCTTGAGCATCTGCTCGGTGACGGTGAAGTCGGCGATGACGCCGTCCTTCATGGGGCGGATGGCTTCGATATTGCCGGGCACTTTGCCCAGCATGGCCTTGGCTTCACGGCCCACGGCCTGAATCGTCTTCTTGCCTTGGGGCCCGCCTTCGTGGCGAATGGCCACAACGGACGGCTCGTCCAGCACGATGCCCTTGTCACGCACAAAAATCAGGGTGTTGGCCGTACCCAGGTCAATCGCCAAGTCGGTTGAAAAATACCGACGGAAAGATCCAAACATCGCAAATCCTCTCAGGCACAGACAGGTCTTCGCCCGTCCATCGCCCTGTTTTGTTCAATAAAAAGTGTCTGATAGAGCCCTACTGCAAGCGCATGCACGCTCTAAGGGCCAAAGGCAGGATAATAACCGATTGACCGGGATTACCCTGTAGCACCGACCCCGTGTAGTGCGCATTTACCTTTGCTTTCAATTCAAATTCATCCATGTCACTGACATCTTCCGATATCGCGCGCATCGCCAACCTGGCGCGCCTGGACCTGAACGCCGTCCATAGCGACCGCCTGCTGGGCCAAATGAACAGTTTTTTTGACATCGTGGAGCAAATGCGCGCGGTAGACACCACGGGTGTAGCACCGCTGGCACACCCGGTCGCCACCCTGGGGGAGATCGCCCTGCGCCTGCGCGATGACGTAGCCAATGAGCCCAATAACCGCGAAGCCAACCAACGTAGCGCCCCGGAAGTACAGAACGGGCTGTTTCTGGTGCCCAAGGTCATCGAATAAGAAGCCGCCATGACAACCACAATTTCCCAAACCGCCCTGCACGACCTGAGCGTGAAGCAACTGGCCCGTGCGTTGGCCGACAAAAAAATCTCCTCCGTGGAAGTGGCGCAGCATTTTCTGGCCCGTGCCGAGGCGCATAGCGCGTTGGGCGCCTATGTGGACGTCAACAAAGACGTGACGCTGGCGCAGGCCGCCGCCTCCGACGCCCGCCTGGCCGCCGGTACCGCCGGCGCGTTGGAGGGTGTGCCCATCGCGCACAAGGACATCTTTGTCACCCGGGACTTCGTCACCACCGCCGGCTCGCGCATGCTCAAGGGCTACCACTCGCCGTTTGATGCCACCGTGGTGGCCCAGCTCGGGGCGGGTGTTGCGGGCGGCGCGCGCGGGGCCGGCATGGTCACCCTGGGCAAGCTCAACTGCGATGAATTCGCCATGGGCTCCAGCAACGAAAACTCGGCTGTGGCGCCCATCGGCCAGGACGCGCCCGCACCGGTGCGCAACCCCTGGAACACCGAGCGCATTCCGGGCGGCTCTTCCGGTGGCAGCGCCGTGGCCGTGGCCGCGCGCCTGGCGCCTGCTGCCACCGGAACCGATACCGGCGGCTCCATCCGCCAGCCGGCGTCTTTTTGCGGGATCACCGGCATCAAGCCGACCTATGGCCGCGCCTCGCGCTACGGGATGGTGGCCTTTGCCTCCAGCCTGGACCAGGCCGGCCCCATGGCGCGCAGTGCCGAAGACTGCGCGCTGCTGCTGAGCGCCCTGTGCGGCCCGGATCTGGACCGCGATTCGACCTCGCTGGATGTGCCGGCGGAGAACTACAGCCGCACGCTCAACGACTCTATCGAAGGTCTGCGCATCGGCATCCCCCAGGAGTTCTTTGGCGCAGGTCTCTCTGACGATGTGCGTGCAGCGGTCAACGCTGCGATGGCCGAATACGAGAAGCTGGGCGCCAAGCTGGTGCCCATCAGCCTGCCGCGCACCGAGCTGTCGATTCCCGTGTACTACATCATTGCGCCGGCCGAGGCGTCGAGCAATCTGAGCCGCTTTGACGGTGTCAAGTTCGGCCACCGCGCCAAGCAATACGGCGACCTGGCGGACATGTACAAGAAGACCCGCTCGGAGGGCTTTGGCGAAGAGGTGCAGCGCCGCATCATGATCGGCACCTATGTGCTGTCGCACGGCTATTACGACGCCTACTACCTGCAGGCGCAAAAAATCCGCCGCATGATTGCCGACGATTTTCAAAATGCCTTCAAGGTCTGCGACGTGATTGCCGGCCCGGTAGCCCCCACGGTGGCCTGGAAGCTGGGTGCAAAGTCCGACGACCCTGTGGCCAACTACCTGGCCGACATCTTCACCCTGCCCGCCTCGCTGGCCGGTCTGCCGGGCATGAGTTTGCCGGTGGGTTTCTCCAACACCGCGCAGGACCAGGGCATGCCCATCGGCATGCAATTGATCGGCAATTATTTCAAGGAAGCGCAGTTGCTGAACGCCGCGCACCGCTTCCAGTTGGCCACGGATTTCCACAGTGCCAAGCCCGCAGGATATTGATATGGCCACTATGCAAGAACCCATTTTGTTGGATCGCCCGGACGCACCGCTGGTCGGCGGTTATGAAGTCATCATCGGCTTCGAAACCCACGCGCAACTGTCCACGCAATCCAAGATTTTTTCGCGCGCCAGCACCGCCTTTGGTGCCGAGCCAAATACGCAGGCCTGCGCCGTCGATCTGGCCCTGCCCGGCACGCTGCCGGTGATGAACAAGGGTGCGGTGGAGCGCGCCATCGAATTCGGCTTGGCGGTGAATTCGCACATCGCCGAGAAGAGCGTGTTTGCGCGCAAAAACTACTTCTACCCCGACCTGCCCAAGGGCTACCAGATCAGCCAGTTTGAGATTCCCGTGGTGCAAGGCGGCACTGTCGAGTTCTTCCTGAATGAGAAGAAAATGTCGGTGCGCCTGGTGCGCGCGCATCTGGAAGAGGACGCCGGTAAATCGCTGCACGAAGACTTCATCGGCCAAAGCGGCATTGATCTGAATCGCGCCGGCACGCCGCTGCTGGAAATCGTCACCGAGCCCGACATGCGCTCCAGCGCCGAGGCGGTTGCCTACGCGAAAGAGTTGCACAAGATCGTCACCTGGATAGGCATCTGCGACGGCAACATGCAAGAGGGGTCGTTCCGCTGCGACGCCAATGTGTCGGTACGCAAGCCTGGCGGCAAGCTGGGCACGCGGCGCGAGATCAAGAACCTGAACAGCTTCAAGTTCATGCAGCAGGCGATTGACTACGAGGTGCGCTGGCAGATCGAGCAGATTGAGGACGGCCACAAGATCCAGCAGGCCACCGTGCTGTTCAACCCGGACACCGGCGAGACGCGTGCCATGCGCACCAAGGAAGACGCGGCCGATTACCGCTACTTCCCCGACCCCGATCTGCCGCCGCTGTGCATTGCGCGCGAGTGGGTAGAAAAGGTGCGCAGCGAGATGGCAGAGTTGCCACGCGCCATGGCGGCGCGCTTCGAGCGGGACTACGGCCTGGGTGAATACGACGCCACGCAGTTGACGCAAAGCCTGGCACTCTCCGCCTACTTTGAGGCCGTGACCAAGGCCTGCGGACAGGCCAAGCTGGCTAGCAACTGGATCACCGGCGAACTGGCACGCCGGCTCAATGCGCAAGATCTTTCCATCGAGCAGACGCCAGTGAAAGCCGGAACCCTGGCTGCACTGATCAGCCGCATCAGCGACGGCACCATCTCCAACAACGCGGCGCGCCAGGTGATGGATGCGCTGTGGGAAGACGCCAGCGCCAGCGTCGACGCCATCATTGAAGCCAAGGGCCTCAAGCAGATGAACGACAGTGGCGCACTGGAAAAAATCGTCGATGACGTGCTGGCCGCCAACGCCAAGAATGTGGCCGAGTTCCGGGGGGGCAACGAGAAGGCGCTCAATGGCCTGGTGGGGCAGATCATGAAGGCCAGCAAGGGCAAGGCCAATCCGCAACAGGTCAACGACCTGCTGCGCGCCAAGCTGGTTTAACTCCGCGCGGGCTTGCGCCCGTTCGGGAGCGCGCGCGGGACATGCTGCCTATTTGGAGATGGTGAGCCAGAGCCGGTGCAGCCGCACCAGTTCGTCATCAAAACGGCCGTTCACCCTGCGCGCCTCGTCTTCCTGGTCGGCAATAAAACGCTTTTGTACGGCGACGCTCTGGCCGTTTTCTTCCACCTGGCGGCGCAGGTACTCCGGCGCTTTTTTCGGATCCTTGCGGTAAAACTCCATTTCGTCATCGAGCTTGCGGCGCTGTGCGGCCAGCTCTATCAGGCGCGTGCTGGCGGCATTGGTGACGGCGGTGATCTGCCCCAAGGCCTCCGCGCGTTCCTTGTCGTGCATCGCCCGGTTGGGATAGCGTGCCAACAAGGCCTTGTCGCGGCGGCGCTCCTCGGAAACGCGGTTGCGCTCCTCGATCTCCTGCTTTTCTTTGGCCTCCAGCTGCGCGCGCTCGGCGGCGGTCAGGCTGGGTCCGATTTTCTGCTTCAGCGTACCGCTGGGGTTGAGCAGCTTTTGCTCACGGTCATTGCATTCGGGGATGGAACGGTCTGATGTGAGTTTGCGCCCCTGTGCATCCACACAGGTGTAAATGCCCGACACCGGCGCACTTTGTGCCCAGACGGTAGCGAACAAGGCGCATACACCGCACACCAGCACCCTTGCAACGTTCATGTTCACCCCTGATCAACACCGTAACGCTGACGGTAGGCAAGCACCCGTTGGTGATCTTGCGCCGAAGTGGCGTTTGCACCCGACGCAAGATACTGCATCAGATCCGACAGCTTCGCAATCGCGCAGACCTGCAGACCGAGTTTGTTTTGCACATACTGCACCGCGCTGTAAGGTACGTCCTGGCCGTTCTCGGTAGCCATCTCCTGGCGGTCCAGTGCGATGCAGACGGCGTGCGGCGTGGCACCGGCCGCCTCGATGATGGCAATCGATTCGCGCGCCGCAGTACCAGCCGACATCACGTCGTCCACCACCAGCACCCGTCCCTTGAGCGGCGCACCCACCAGGCTGCCGCCCTCGCCGTGGTCCTTGGCTTCCTTGCGGTTGTAGGCAAAGGGGACGTTGCGGCCGCGCCGTGCCAACTCCACGGACAACGCCGCACCCAGCGGGATGCCCTTGTAGGCGGGGCCGAACACCATATCGAATTCGATGCCGCTGGCCAGCAGGCGCTGGGCATAGAATTCGGCCAAACGCATGAGCTTGGCTCCGTCATCGAACAGGCCTGCGTTGAAGAAGTACGGGCTCATGCGCCCCGCCTTGGTCTTGAACTCACCAAAGCGCAGCACCCCGCACTCCACGGCAAACGCCACAAAAGCCTGGGCCAAAGGGTCCGCAACAGCGCCAGGCAAAGGATCTTGAATCGACATGGGAAATTCCTTATTTAAGTTAACCAGCCTGAACCTCAACGGCATCCGCTCCGCCACCAGCAAAGGTCTGGAGGCGTGGGCTTCACAGACCGCCCCCGATTGTATTTGCGTGCAGGAGATCAAGGCCCAGGCGCCGGACCTGGCGGGCAAATTTGAAGAGCTCTCGGGCTTGAAGGGCTACTTCCATCTGGCTGAGAAAAAAGGCTACTCCGGCGTGGGCGTCTACACCCGTCTGGAGCCCAGCGACGTGGTGGTGGGCACCAACTCCCCCGAGTTCGACCCGGAAGGCCGCTATGTGGAACTGCGCTTTGACACGCCCCAACGCAAACACTCCATCATCAGCGCGTACTTCCCCAGTGGCTCTTCCGGCGAGGAGCGTCAGGCCGCCAAGTTCCGCTTTCTGGACGAGATGTACCCCTACCTGATGGCGCTCAAGGGCCAGCGCGACTTCATTCTCTGCGGCGACATCAATATCGCGCACCAGGAGATCGACCTGAAAAACTTCAAGGGCAACAAAAAGAACTCCGGCTTTCTGCCCGAAGAACGCGCCTGGATGACCAAGCTGCTGACCGAGGGCGGCATGGTGGACGTGTACCGCCAACTGGAGCCCACGGCGACCGATGCCGCCTACACCTGGTGGAGCAACCGCGGACAGGCTTACGCCAAAAACGTGGGCTGGCGCCTGGACTACCACCTATCCACACCGGCGCTGGCCGCCGGGGCGCGCCAGGTGGACATTTACAAGGGCGAAAAGTTTTCCGACCACGCGCCGGTCACGATCGGCTACGCATGGTGAGACTTCGGGCTCCTGCGGGCGTCAGGTATCCAGCTCAGGGCCGTAAGGGCGCGACTGGATAAAGCAGGCTTCAATCTGGGCCGCCAGTTGCTCTGCGCTGACCGGCTTGGTAATAAAGTCAACGGCGCCCAGGGCGAGTCCGCGTTGCACCTGCGCTTCCTGGTGCAACGTCGTGAGGAAGATGATGGGAATGTGGCGGGTTTTGCGGTTCTTCTTCAGCACATCGCACACCGTAAAACCATTGAGCTCCGGCATCACCACGTCCAGCAGGATCAGATCCAGCCCCTCATCGGCCAATGCCAGCTTGATGCCGCGGCTGCCACTGTTGGCCACCTTGACGCGGTAGTCCTTACATAGCAAGTTGTTCAAAAAAATAAGGTTGCTGGGCGCGTCGTCGACGACAAGGATGGTTTTCTTGTCCATGACAAGGACTCCTGGTAATGGGCCGGTTTAGAAACCGGAGGCCGGCGGCTTACCGGGCAGTGGTGACGGGTGCCGGACGGGATGCCCTGCCGACTCCATTGTTTGGCCATTGACAATTGCAGCCCGCCTGAAAGCACCGTCGGCGAACATTTACCCCCGGTGCGCTAACGGCACAAGCACGCTCTGAAGCGGCCCGGTGCGAGGACAGACGGCATTGCGAAAAGCATGATCTTGATCAAGGCAATTTGTCCCGAGGCGCTCAAAATCGGCTTGCGGGGGCGCTTGGCCGCATAGGCGGCAGTGCGGGTGCGTGATGGGTGGACGCACCACGCACCCGCATGCAACAGAAAGACCGATGCCAGCTCATGAATCCCCTGCCGCATACGCGCAGGCCGCACACACCCTGCTGGCGGATTTGACCCGCCATGTGCCGGGCCTGATTTACCAGTTGGAGAGGCTGCCCGACGGCCGCTTTCGCTTTCCGTATGCGAGCCGGGGCATGGAGGCGATCTACGAGTTGTCGGCGGCGCAGGCGATGGCCGATGCATCGCTGGTTTTCCAGCGGCTGCACCCGGAGGATCTGGACCGCGTGCTGCGGTCGACGCTGGAATCCGCTGACACGCTGCAACCCTGGGTTTGCGAATACCGCGTCTTGCTGCCCCGCCAGGGCGTGTGCTGGAGGTCCGCAGTGGCCCATCCACAGCGCCAACCGGACGGTGGCACGCTCTGGCATGGCTTTGTCAGCGACATCACCGGACACAGGCCTGCCCCAACGCAGCCGCTCGAAATCAACCGCGGCGCAGTGGAAAGCATCTTTGGCATGGGCCGCGATGTGAGCGAAAGCCTGCAGGCGCAAGAGCGCATTCAGCTTGCGGCCAATGTGTTTATCCATTCGCGCGAAGGCATTGTTATAACCGATGCCAAGGGCGCCATTGTCGATGTGAACGAGGCCTTTTGCCGCATCACCGGCCACCGCAGGGAAGAAGTCCTGGGCGCCAACCCGCGCATTCTGAATTCGGGCCGGCAAGATACGACGTTCTACGAAGCCATGTGGCGCTCCATTTGCAAGAGCGGTTATTGGTCCGGAGAAATCTGGAACAAGCGCAAGAACGGCGAAGTCTATGCCGAGATACTCACCATCAGTGCGGTGCGCGACGCCGGCCAACAAGTGAAAAACTATGTCGCCCTGTTCACCGACATCACACCCTTGAAGGAGCACCAGCAACAGCTGGAACGCATGGCCCACTTCGACATGCTGACGGGTTTGCCCAACCGCCTGCTGTTTGCAAAAAAGTTGGGCGAGGCCATGCGCATCTGCACGCGGCGCAAGCGCTCCCTGTGCGTGGTTTACCTGGATCTGGATGGCTTCAAAGCGGTGAACGACGCGTACGGCCATGACATTGGTGACCAACTGCTGGTGAAGCTGGCCCAGCGCATGCACCTGGCCCTGCGCGAGGGCGACACGCTGGCGCGCTTTGGCGGCGACGAGTTTGTGGCGGTGCTGGTCGACCTGGAGCAAGCGCAGGAATGTGTGCAAATCCTGGAGAGAATGCTGCGGGCCACCGCCGAACCGGTGGAGGTGCACGGCCTCTGCGAGACCGTTTCCTTGCGTGTATCTGCCAGCATGGGGGCCACCATCTACCCCAAAGACGGCGTGGACGCCGATCTGCTGCTGCGCCACGCCGACCAGGCCATGTACCTGGCCAAGCAGGCTGGCAAGAACCGCTACCACCTGTTTGATGTAGCCCACGACGCAGCAGTGCAAATGCAGCGGGAAGGCCTGGACGCGATCCGCCAGGCATTGGCGAAGCAGGAGTTTGTCCTGTACTACCAACCCAAGGTGGATATGCGGCGGCGCATCGTGGTGGGCGCCGAAGCGCTGATTCGCTGGCAGCATCCCCAACGCGGCCTGCTGTTACCGGCAGACTTCCTGCCCGGCATTGAAAACCACGATCTCAGTGTGCAGGTGGGCGAGTGGGTGCTCGACCGTGCGCTGAGCCAGTTGGGCCAATGGAACCACCTCGGGCTGACGCTTCCGATCAGCATCAATGTGGGCGCACTGCAACTGCAACAGCATGGCTTTGTGGACAAGCTCCGATCCACCCTGGCGCGCCACCCCGGGGTGGCCCACGAGCAATTGGAGTTGGAAATACTGGAAAGCAGCGCAATGGAAGACATCTCGGTGGTGGCCAAGGTGTTGCACGCTTGCCGCGCACAACGTGTGCGCCTTGCGTTGGACGACTTCGGCACGGGCTACTCCTCTCTGACCTACCTGAAGCACTTGCCGGCGCAAACGCTGAAGATTGACCAGAGTTTTGTGCGCGACATGGTGAGCGACCCGGAAGACATGGCCATCGTCAAGGGGGTGATCAGCCTGGCCCAGGCCTTTGGCCGCCTGGTGATTGCCGAGGGCGTGGAAACCAGGGAACAGAGCACCTTGCTGCAGTCCCTGGGCTGCCACCACATGCAGGGCTATGGCATTGCCCGGCCGATGCCGGCGCAGGAGTTCCCGGACTGGATTGCGCATTGGCAAAACCAGCCTGGCCTGGCCCGCTGCTGACGCCGGGATGCACGGAATTACCCGGTTTGCGCATTTAAATGACGCGGCAGTGACTCTGTTGCAAACGCTGCGGCAATAATCGACCCGATGCAAACCCTGCGCAACGCCCACCTCATCGCCCGCTTCATGCTGGTGTGGTTTGCGCTGTCTATCGGTGTGGCGATTGCCTCGCCCATGGTCAAACCGCAGGGCCTGCAACTGGTGTGTTCCGGCTCGGGCAGCATGAAGGTCATTGCCAGCGATGAGGACGGAAACTCCGCAGCCAGCGGCCATACGCTGGATTGCCCGCTGTGCGCCAGTATCAGCGCACCGCCACCGATGGATATCGTGGCCTTTGGCTCTGTGGCACCCCAAGCCTACGCCCTGCCACAACCCGAGACCACCCCGCCGACTGGCGTCGGGGCAGCCCCGCCGCCAGCGCGCGGCCCCCCCATACAGTCCTGACCAAACGGGCCCTGCCACGGCAAGGCACAGACACTTCTACCGTATAAAAGCGCCACCTTCCCTGGCCGCTTTTCCAACTCCTTGAGGCAGCGTCGCGCACCTGTATGCAGGTTCGCAGGCCGGGCTTGGTCAGTATCTTTCACGGGCACCCCCTTGCTCTACAAAGACACGCATGCTGTGCCGTTTCGCACCCCGGAGCCGATCACCCGCATTACCACCGATTCCCATGAAATCCAATACCCCCTTCCCCACACTGCTCACCGCCGCCGTCACAGCCCTGCTGGTTGCCACACCCGCAATGGCGCAACAAAACGGTGACGAGACCAGTTCCGCCGAACTCAAGGCTGTTGTCGTGTCCGCCAGCCGCAGCCAGGCCCGGGTCGAAGCCATGCCGCTGAACACCACCATCGTCTCGCAGGAGGACATCCAAAAGTCATCCGCACAAACCCTGGACCAGTTGCTGCGAGACGTGCCGGGCCTGAACTTCACCGGCGTGCCGGCCGCGCAATCCGACCCCACCGGCCACCAAACCAAGATGCGCGGCATGGGCAATGCCAAGGTGCTGGTGCTGCTGGATGGCGTGCCGATTCACGACCCCTTCTACCTGACCACACAATGGTTCAAGGTGCCGCTGTCCACCATCGAGCGCGTGGAAGTGGTGCGCGGGGGCAACTCCAGCCTGTGGGGCAATATGGCGGTCGCAGGGGTCATCAACATCGTGTCCAAACGCCCCACGGACAATGCAGGCGAGGCTTCCTTCAACGCCGGCTCCAACGGCACCTTGTCGGCAGCCCTCAGCAAGAACATCGTGCTGTCTGACGCCTTGAGCGTGAATCTGTCGATCGACAAACTCAACTCGCGCGGCTATGACACGGTACCTGCCGACCAGTTGTGGCGCTACCCGGCGCGCCAACCGGTGAACACGCAGGACACCAACCTGCAGCTCACCACCTACTTCAAGCCATCGGGCGATCTGAAGGGCTATGTGCGCATAGGCCAGCACGTGCAGGACCAGGACATCAGCTACGTCAACGGCAAGAACCTGCAGACCGACCCGGACATCTCGGCCAGCCTCACCAAGACCCTGGACGACAAGGCTTCTGTGACCACCACCGCCTGGGCCCAGTACCTGGAGTTTGAGAAGTACAACGGCGCCACCTGCTACTGGACTAGCGCCTGTACCTCCACAACCAAGGTGGGGGACACGACCGCAAGCATCACGCCCAACGTGGTTCCCTACTACACGCAATACGGCTCGCAGCGCTACCGCGAGCAGGGCGCCTCTGCCATCTACACAACAGCCATGGAAGGTCTGCTCAACAGCCTGCAACTGGGCGTGGACTACCGGCACCTTTCTGCCTCGGACCTGGAGTACTTTTACGCGGCACCGACGAGCCTGGCGAATGTGCAGAAGTTCAACAGCAGCACCTTGGGCCGGGCCGAACAGACCTTTACCGGCGTATTCGCACAAACCAAGCTGGCGCCCACGGATGCGTTGGATATCACCCTGAGCGCGCGCTTTGACAGCTGGGATAACACCGACCGGCTCAACACCCGCACCACCGCTGCGGGCGTCACCAGCGGCGGCGTGCAGCCTTCGTCCAACACCACCGCGTTGGATCCCAGCCTGGCCGCCCGCTATGCCTTCAGCGACGCACTGGCCGTGCGCGGCGCCGCTTACAAGTCGTTCCGGGCCCCGGGCTTTAACAACACCACGCGCACCTATGGTGCCAACACGCCCACCATTGCCAACCCGGATCTGACACCGGAAAACCTGTTTGGCAGGGAACTCGGCATCGACTACAACCAGGGGCCACTGTCTCTGAGCGCCACGTATTTCCAATACGACATCAACAACATGATTGCCACCTTCAAGGTCAGCAGCTATGCCACAGCACCGGCTCTGGTGCGAAGCATCTGCTCTTCGGGCGGCGCCGATCTCACAAACTGTGGCGGCTCGGCCAACTTCTATACGAACGACCAGGATGGCCAATCCTCAGGACTGGAGCTGACAGCCCGCTGGAAAGCAGGCACGCAGTGGGCCTTTGATGCCGCCTACACGCGCACCAACAGCACGCTCACGCGCAAGGGCAGCATCGTGACCGACCCTGTGGGCGTACAACTGGCCGGTGTACCACAGGACGCAGCCAGCCTGGGCGTGACCTGGAAGCCCAACGCAGCATGGCAATCCCATCTGCAGGCGCGCTACATCGGCAGCATGAACATCGACACCACCAGCACGGCGGGGGTCGAATACAAGCAAGGTGACATCACCGTCTGGGATGCGAGCCTGCTGTACCGGCTGAGCAAATCCGTAGATGTGAATGCCAGCGTAGTCAACGTACTGGACACGCAATATTCAGAGAACGCTTACGCCTACAACCAACCCTGGAGCCGAACCCTTTCCATGCCGCGCACCCTGACGCTTGGCCTGAAGATGCGTTTCTGATCACACCATGAACACACGACCTCTTACCCTCCAGCGGCTGCTGCAGGCCGGCATTTCTTTGCTGCTGTGCGCCAGTGCCTGGTCCCAAACAGCGCCCCCGGTTGCAGCGGCGGCACCCCCCGCCCACGCGATGCACGCACCCCGTGCCCAGTTGGCCACTGGCGCAGCCTTTGCCCCGGACGGTAGTTTGTGGATGGTGGGGCTGGACGCCCAACAGCAGCTCAGCACCTGGCGCAGCACCGACATGGCCACATGGTCCGCGCCGCACCCGCTCGACACCCACGGCGACGCAATTTCTGCCGATGGCGAGAACCGGCCCAAAATCGCCTTCGGACCCCAAGGCCAGGCGGTAATCAGTTACACGCGCCCGCTGGACAAGCCCTATACCGGCTGGATCCGCATGCTGCGCAGCAGCGATAGCGGCGCGAGCTTCTCTGCGCCGTTTACCGTGCACCACGACACCCAGGAAATTACCCACCGCTTTGAATCCATTGCCTTTGACGGTGCGGGTGCCTTGCATGCGGTGTGGATCGACAAACGCGACCTCCAGGCCGGTGGCAAGGGCTATGTCGGTGCCGCGATTTACCAGGCGGTCTCCACCGACGGCGGCGAGACCTTCGGGCCCGATACCAAGGTGGCCGACCACTCCTGCGAGTGCTGCCGCATCGCCCTGGCCCAAGGGCCGGACGGCAAGCTGCGCGCCTTGTGGCGCCATGTGTTTGGCACCAGCACGCGCGACCACGCCTTTGCCAACCTGTCGGGCAGCGCGCCCAACGTCTTCAAGCGCACCACCTTTGACGAATGGAACGTGCAGGCCTGCCCGCACCAGGGCCCGGGGTTGGCACGTGCCGATGCCACCACCAACCCGGGCTACCACGCGGTCTGGTTTGGCATCCGCAAGGAAAAGGGGGCAGACGTTGCTGCGGTGCGCTATGCCCGCTTAAGCGCCGACGGGCAGCCCGTTGCCGGCACCGTGCGCGCCCTGCCGGACGCCCAGGCGGAACACGCCGATGTAGCCGCCATCGGCGACAAAGTAGCGATTGTCTGGCGCAGCTTCCAGGGCAAGGAAACCTCGCTGAAAGCCTGGCTGTCCCAGGACGCGGGCAAGACCTTTGAGACCCGCGTGCTGGCAACGGCGCGCGGCAATAACGACCAGCCCCGCCTGGTGAGCAACGGCTCGCGCATGGTGGTGGTCTGGCGCACCGATGAACAGGCACAGATGCATGAACTCCATTTTTAAAACGCTGCTGACCCTGCTGCTGGCGCTGGCCGGCAACAGCTGGGCCCAAGCCGACCAGGCGGCTGCGCGTACGCTGGTGAACTTTGACGAAACCACCTGGGGCACGCTGCTGCAGACCGGCCCCCGACCTGCCGCCTATTTGTTCACCACCTCGTATTGCAGCACCTGCCCGGATGCGTTTGCCAAGGTCCGGGCCGGCACCGCGCGCCAGGCACACGCCATACCGCTGGCAGTCGTGATGATGGATGTGGGCGGTACGCAGGCCTTGCGCCATGCGCTGCACTTTCAGGGCCTGACGCAGATGTATGCCTTTGATGGCCTGGAGGCCGCCATCCGCCAGAGCGTGGACCCGCAATGGCCCAACGTCACGCCCTATGTGGTGCTGATCGACAAAAAGGGCCGGGTGCAAAAATTCATCGGGCCACCCACGCCCAAAGCCTTGCGCGCCTGGCTGGGTTGAATCGCCCTTAAAAGTCGATGGCCAGGGGCGTGGGCAGCTTGTCGTCCAGGTACAGGCTGTACTCGTCCCACACATCCTCGCCGTAGTGCTTGTCGCACAGGGCTTCGATATCGGCCAGGGTGATGAACAGCGTGCTGAACATGGTGTCGTAGTAGAAGGGCTCGCTGGTCCCGGTGGCTGCGTCTTCCTCATGGTGGTAGCCATGCACCCAGACGCGCTTGCCGGCGTAGCGCGCTTCAAAAGCGGCCTTGCGTTTCTGGTACTCGGCTTCTTCGTATTCGTCGTCCGCCATCTTGCGCAGGTGGTACGCGTTACCGTGCATGGGGTGCGCCGGGTCGAGCTGCAAATCAATGGTCTGCCAGACGGTGGAGATTTGCGTGGCGACGTTGGCCAACTGCTCGGGCGTGATGTCGCCTTCCCAATGCACCACATCGATACAACGGGAGTCTCCGACCTCTCCGTCCCAGATGCTGGCGCTGTGTTTCATGGTTTTGGCGGTCATAAGCGAATGGTCTTCCGTGTGTCTGAGATGGGCCTATCTTATGTGGGTTTCAAAATGATGTGGTTTTCCACACTTGTGGGCGCACAGACCCGGCCCCAGAATGTGCCCTCCAACATTAAGGAGCATTCGCGTGAAGAAACTGACCGGGCACTTGTATTTCTGGGTTCTGATTGCCATCCTGATAGGGGGCACTTTCGGTTACTTGAGCCCCACCGATGCGGTCAAGCTCAAGCCGCTGGGCGATGGCTTTATCTCGCTGGTGAAGATGCTCATCAGCCCGGTGATTTTCTGCACGGTGGTGCTGGGCATTGCCGGTGCCGGTGATATGAAAAAAGTGGGCCGCGTGGGTGGCAAGGCGCTGCTGTATTTCGAGGTGGTATCCACCTTCGCCCTGGCCATCGGCCTGGTGGTGATGAACGTGCTGCGCCCGGGCGCGGGCTTCAATGTCGACCCCGCCACGCTGGACGCCAAGGCCGTGGCCAGCTATGCCAAATCGGCCGGGGAACAAAGCAGCATTGACTTCATTCTGCACATCATTCCCAAGACCTTTACCGACGCCTTCACCGGCTCGGGTGACCTGCTGCAAGTGCTGCTGGTGGCGGTGCTCTTCGGCTATGCCATGGTGCACATGGGCAAGTCCCAGAAGATGGTGCACATGTTCATCGAAGAAGCCTCACACATCTTCTTTGCGATGATGAATGCCATCATGAAGCTGGCCCCCCTGGGTGCCGGCGGCGCCATGGCTTTCACCATCGGCAAGTACGGTGTGTCCGCACTGGGCCCTCTGGCCAAGCTGATGGGCAGCTTCTACCTGACCTGCGGCCTGTTCGTGATCGTGGTGCTGGGCGCCATTGCCTTGTTTGTGGGGTTCAATATCTTCCGCTTCATCGGCTACATCAAGGACGAACTGCTGACCGTGCTGGGCACCTCCTCCTCCGAATCGGCCCTGGTGCCTTTGATGCGCAAGCTCGAAGCCATGGGTTGCTCCAAATCGGTGGTCGGTCTGGTCGTGCCCTCGGGCTATTCCTTCAACCTGGACGGCACCAACATTTACCTGACCATGGCCGCCCTCTTTGTCGCCCAGGCGCTCAACATCGAACTGACGTTGACGCAGCAGCTCACCATGCTGGGCGTGGCAATGCTGACCTCCAAGGGTGCGTCGGGCGTGACCGGTGCGGGCTTCATCACGCTGGCGGCCACGCTGGCAGTGGTACCCACCATTCCGGTGGCCGGTCTGGCGCTGATTCTGGGCATTGACCGCTTCATGTCGGAAGCCCGTGCAATCACCAACTTCATCGGCAACGGCGTGGCAACGGTAGTCGTGGCCCACTGGGAAAAGGAACTGGACCGCGATGCCATGAACGCCGCGCTGAAGTCCTGAACACCTGAACTCCTACCGGCAACACCCGCGACGATGTCCTGCCTGCGGGCAGTGGCTGCGGGTTTATTCCGGAGTCCTTTTGGCGCGCTGGTACAGCGGCATCACCCGCGGCAGGTTGGCCTCGATGTCGGCAATGCGGGTGCTGCCGGAGGGGTGGGTGGAGAGCCATTGCGGTGGCGCGTTCTTGTTGGCTGCGCCCATCTTCTGCCACAGCGTGACACCGGCGCGCGGGTCATAGCCGGCACGCGCCGCCAGCTCCATGCCCACCAGATCGGCCTCGGACTCGTCGGAGCGGCTGAACTCCAGCGTGAGCAATTGCGCGCCATAGTTGGTCACGGTCTGGCCGATCTGGCCCAGGCCGAACAGCTGCGTGATGACATTGGCGCCGATACCGGTGGCCGCGTTCTTGCCCATGCGCTCGCGCGCATGCTCGCGCAGGGCATGCGCAATCTCGTGGCCCATGACCATGGCAACTTCGTCATCGGTCAGTTGCAGGGTTTTGAGAATGCCGCTGTAAAAAGCGATCTTGCCACCGGGCATGCAAAACGCGTTGATCTGGGTGGAGCCGATCAGATTCACTTCCCACTGCCACTGTTTGGCCCGCGCGTTCCAGGGAATGGCATAGGGAATGAGGCGCTGGGCAATGCCGCGCAGGCGTTTGAGCTGGGCGTTGTCAACAGGCGCCAGGGCCTTCTTGCTATCGGCCTGTTGCAGCATTTGCGCATATTGCTGGCTGGCGGAACGCTCCACGTTTTCTGCCGGCACCAGCTTGGCAAAGGCGGAGTTTGCACCTACCTGCACGCCCTCCTGTTGCTGGGCCAGCGCGGCCATGGGCGATACGGCAAAGACCAGCAGCAAGGGTGCGACACGGCGCAGTGCGCGCCAACGGAGCAAAAAAGGTGTGTTCATAAGGCCTGAAGATGGGGCATAAAGCCCGGGGTTGCAACGGGCCACCAAGTATTATTCCCGCATGACCTTTACAACGCGCGGCAGCGCCTCAACAGCAAACAAACCCACCTGGGCCCAGACCCTCCAGGTGTATCTGGAGCCGGCCTCGCTGCGCATGCTCTCGCTGGGCTTTTCTGCGGGGCTGCCGCTGCTGCTGGTGTTCGGCACGCTGAGCTTCTGGCTGCGCGAGGCCGGGGTGGACCGCAGCACCATCGGTTTCTTGAGCTGGGTCGGCCTGGCTTATGGTTTCAAGTGGGTCTGGTCACCGTTGGTGGACCGCATGCCCATTCCCCTGCTGACGCGCTGGATGGGCCGCAGGCGCAGCTGGCTGCTGCTGGCGCAGGCGATGGTCATGGGCGGCCTGGTCAGCATGGCCTTCACCGACCCCAAGCTGGCGCTGGCGCCCATGGTGTGGTGCGCGGTTGCCGTGGCCTTTGGCTCGGCCACGCAGGACATTGCCCTGGATGCCTTTCGCATTGAGTCTGCCGACACCGAACACCAGGCCGCGCTGGCCGCCACTTACCAGACCGGCTACCGCTTGGCCATGATCTGGGCCGGCGCCGGAGCGTTGTGGATTGCCGCACGCTCGGAGGTGGCCGGTGCCGCCAGCTACCAGCAGGGTGCCTGGCAGACCGCGTATCTGGTGATGGCGCTGTCCATGTTGCCCGGCGTGCTGACGGTGCTGTTTTCCAAAGAGCCCGCGCCACGCGCCCTGCCCCACCCGAAAAATGCCGCCGAGTGGCTGCACGGCGCGCTGGTCGAACCCTTTGCCGAATTCATTCGCCGCTACCGCTGGCAGGCTGCGCTGATCCTGGCGCTGATTGCCACCTACCGCATCAGCGATGTGGTGATGGGCATCATGGCCAATCCTTTTTATGTGGACATGGGTTACACCAAGGACGAGGTGGCCGCGGTGACCAAAGTATTCGGCGTGATCATGACGCTGGTGGGCGCCTTTATCGGCGGTGCCATGGCCCTGCGCATGGGCGTCATGCGCGTGCTGATGCTGGGCGCGCTGCTGAGTGCGGCCAGCAACCTGTTGTTCTCCTGGCTGGCGACCCAAGGCCACGACGTGAGCAAGCTGGTGTTTGTGATCTCGGCCGACAACCTGGCCAGCGGCATTGCCTCTTCAGCCTTTATTGCCTATTTGTCATCGCTGACCAATGTGAATTACTCGGCCACACAGTACGCCATGTTCAGCTCCATGATGCTGCTGCTGCCGAAATTTGTAGCCGGCTATTCGGGCGTGTATGTGGATGCCTTTGGCTATGCCAACTTCTTCAACAGCACGGCCCTGCTGGGTGTGCCGGTGCTGGGTCTGGTGCTGCTGGCGTCACGCATTGCCACGCAGCCCAAGGGCGACTAGACCGACCGCCACAGGGCTCAGAGCGGGCGCGCGTTCAGCCCGTCAAAGCAGGTGCGCATGACCAGATCCATGATCTGTTCATTGCTGTGCTGGCCGCCCATTTTCAGGAACTCCAGCACCGGGTCGCAGGCACGGGCGTAAACGGTGTACAAAATGGCAATCGCCGGTATCTGTGCGCTGATGCTGCCATCGGCCTGCGCCGCTTCGATCCAGGCACCGAGCACGTCGCTCACCTCCAGCAGTCCGTCCATGTAGTCCCGGTTGCCCACCAGGGCAGCGCGCAACTTCGAGTTTTGGCTGGGCAGCGACGGCATCTCACCGGCGAGCTTGACCCACATCGTCCAGCGCACCACAGCGCGCAGGTTATCAACCGGTGCGGCGTCGCCCGGCAGGGTGGCAATAAAGTCCTGTGCCCGGCGCATGACGCTGACCATGGCCGCGGCGGCCAGGTCTTCCTTGCTGGGGAAATGCTTGTACAGGCTGGCCTTGGCGATGCCCACCGAGGCCGCCACCTCGTCCACCGTCATGGCCTCAAAGCCTTTTTCGGCCAGCAGCAGGTTGACGGTGCGGATGATGGCCTCCTCGCGCGCCTGCAGCATCTGTTCTTTGAAGGACACCTTGAGCACGTTGCTGGATTTCATGGCGGCAGTTTAGCCGCCAGCGTCATTTGGTGGATTGTGGGGTTATTTTGTGACCGGTCGGTATCAGCGGCGTCGTCAAAGCCTGCGCCGCACCCTGCGCCAGGGCCTGGGTGAGGCGGTCGATCACCTCAGAATCTAGGTTCCAGCAATGCCAATACAGACTGACGGGCAAGGCGAAATCCGGGGTCAGGTTCACCAGTTCGCCGCTGGCAATCTGCTCCTGCACCAACAGTTGCGGCACCACGCTGGCACCCCAACCCGCCAGCACGGCATGCACCTGGCCCTCGGAGCTGGGCACAAAACGTTGGCTGAGCGCCACACGCCGCAGGCCCAGGGCGCGGCCGACAAAGTCGGTTTGCAGATCGTCCTTGCGGTTGAAGGCGACGAAGGGAATCTGGCGAAAGTTGTGGGGCGTAAGGCCTTGCGGGCATTGGGCGGCTGCAAAAGCATGAGAGGCCACCGCCACATAGTGCATGTCTCCCAGCGCCTGCACCTTGCAACCCCGCAGCGCCAGCTTGAGGGTGGTGACGCAGCCCAGCACCTGGCCTTCGCGCAGCCACTCGTGGGTGAAGTCCTGGTCGTCGGTGATGATTTCCAACGGCAGCCCCGCGCTGACCAGCGGGCCCAGGGCAGGCAGGGCCCAGGTGGCAATGCTGTCGGCGTTGATGGCAATCGAGATGCGGTCTTCCTCGCGCTGGGTCTTGGCGCCGGGGGTCAGGTCCTGCAGGTCGGTTTCCAGATCCGAGCGCAGCAGGCGCAGCTGCACCGCGTGCTTGATCAGCAGGCGACCGGCCGTAGTGGGGCGGATCGGGCGGCTGCGCACCAGCAGCACCGTGCCGACCTGGGCTTCGAGCGAGCGCAGGCGCTGCGACACGGCCGACTGGGTGACCGACAGCCGCACGGCGGCGCGCTCAAAGCCACCCTCCTCCACGATCGCGGCCAGACATTCCAGGGCATCGGCATCAAAGGTTCGCATGGCTTCTATTATTAACGCAGCTAATGCTTTCGTAATCCTTCGCACCAAACTTTCTTGATTTGCGGCAATTCGGAGACACTGCCCGCATGAAAATTACTGTTTTAGGCGCGGGCATCATGGGCGTGAGCACCGCATGGCATTTGGTGGAGCGCGGGCACGAGGTCACCGTGGTGGATCGGCAACCGCAAGCCGCCATGGAGACCAGCTTTGCCAACGCCGCCCAAATCTCCGTCAGTTACTGCGAACCCTGGGCCAACAAGGAGGCGCCCTGGAAGGCGCTCAAATGGATGTTCAGCAAGGAGGCACCCCTGCTGTTCCGCCCGCAAATGCCCTTGGGCAAAGGCTGGCACCAGTACCGCTGGGGCCTGGAATTCCTGGCCAACTGCAACGACACCGCCTTTGAGCGCAATGTGCAGCAACTGGTCGCCCTGGGGTCCTACAGCCACAGCGCGCTCAAGGACATCGTCGCCGCCACCGGCATTGCATACCACCGGCTGGAAAAAGGCATTGCCCACTTTTACGTAGATCAGAAATCGTTTGACGCGGCCGCCGGCGCTGCCGCCCTGATGGCCAAATACGGCGTCAAACGCCGCGTGGTCAGCCGTGAGGAGTTGCTGACAATCGAGCCCGCCTTCAAGCAATATGCCGACCATATCGTCGGCGGCACCTTTACCCCGAGCGACGAGAGCGGCGACGCCCGCGAATTCACCCAGCAGCTCGCCCTGCGCTGCGCCGAGCGCGGCGTGCAGTTTCTGTGGAACCACGATGTGCTGTCGCTCAACCAGACCGCGGGCACGCTGGACACGGTCAGCGTGCAGGACCGCGCCAGCGGCAAGGTCACGGCCCTGCGCAGCGACCACTTCGTGCTGTCCATGGGCTCCTACACCGCGCCGCTGCTGCGCACGGTGGGCGTGAATCTGCCGATTTACCCTGGCAAGGGCTACAGCGCCACCTTCAAGATCCTCAAGCCTGAACTGGCGCCCACCGTCAGCTTTATCGACGACTCGGTCAAATGCGCCATGAGCCGCCTGGGCGACGCGCTGCGCATTGCCGGCACCATCGAGGTCGGCGGCTACGACACCGGCCTGGACAGCAGCCTGTCGCGCGCGCGCTGCCACATGCTGGCGCGCCGCGTGGAGACCGTGTTCCCCGGCGTCTGCGACACCCGGCTGGAAGAGGACGGCGGCAACCCGCAGTTCTGGACCGGCCTGCGCCCGGCCACGCCGACCAACATCCCCTACATCGGCAAGAGCAAGGTCGGCAAGCTCTGGGTCAATGCCGGACACGGCACGCTGGGCTGGACGCATGGCGCGGGTTCCGGCAAGGCGATGGCGGAACTGATGAGCGGCGACAAGCCGGAGATGAACTTCAAGTTCTACGGCTACTGATTCCACGCCCCGTCAGGTGCGCGTTCTGCCGCCACTGCGCACCGGACTGGCGGCGCGCAGTGGCGGCAATAAAGATCAATGGCACGCGGGCCGGGGCTTCAACGCGTTGCTTCTGCACCCGCGGGCTCCGCATGCGCCTGCTCCAGACAAGCCTGAAACGCCCTGGTCGCCCGTGAGGGCTGCGGAGACCTGCGAACAATGCCGAAAAAATCGCAGGCGTAGTGAAACAGCTCCGGCCGCACCGCACGCATCTGGCCGGCCGCCACAAAGCTCTGCGCATAGTGGATGGGCAAAAAGCCCAGAAACTTGCCAGACAAAATCAGCGTGGCAATGGACTCCTGGTCAAAGCCGGTGGCGCTGCGCGCCATGCGCTGGGCCTGGCTGATTTCCATATTCGGCGAGTGGTAGCCCAGGCCGGCGAAGGCGTGTTGGCGCAGGCCGTCCCAGTCCAGCCCCGGCGCATCGGCGGCAAACAAGGCGTGGCCGACGCCGCAATACAGCAGCATGGACTCGTCAAACAGACGCGTGTACTCCAGCGTGTCGGAACTGCGGTGGCCGGGGATGATGCCGATCTGGAACTGCCCGTCCAGCACGCCGCGCTCGATACCGTTGAGCGTGGAGACATGCAGGTTCAGGCTGACATCCGGCGCCTGCTCGGTGAACAGCGCGATGGCCTGCGCGATGCGGCAGGCCGGGTTGCTGGCGGTTTTGTCGAAGACGGCCACCTGCAGTTGCCCGCCCATGCGCTGGTGGATTTCGTCCACGCCGCTGCGAAAGGCATCGGTGGCGGACAGTAGCTGCGCGCTCTGGGCGTAGATCTGCTCGCCCTCGGCCGTCAGCGCAAAACCGGCGCGGCCCCGGCGGCACAGGGTCAAACCGAGCCGCGTTTCCAGGTCCTTGATGTGGCGGCTCACCGTCGAGGTACCGATGTTGAGCTCCAGTTCGGCTGCCGCCATGCCGCCGCAATCCACCACGGTGCGGAACACGCGCAGCAGGCGCAAGTCCATGTCGCTGATCTGCCCCAATGCGGCGCGGCTATTTGGTTTCATAAACTGCTAACTAAATAGTGATAACTCTCACTATATCGAAGTATCCAAAGATCCCACAATCGCGGTTTAACCCCTCTCAGCCCACTGTTTCGCCATCTGTCCCACCCAGGAGACCGCCATGAACCTCAACGACAAGTCCACCGCCAACGCCACTGAGCCCGTCATTAGCACCACGCCCTATCCGGCCGGCCCCGGCTTTCTGGAGGCGCATTGGATGCCCTACACCGGCAACCGCAACTTCAAGGCCAATCCGCACATGATGGTGAGCGCAAAGGGCGCCTATTACACCGACGCCAGCGGCCGCAAGATTTTTGACGGCCTGTCGGGCCTGTGGACCTGCGGCCTGGGCCACAGCCGTCCCGAGATTGCAGCAGCCATCGGTCGCCAGGCGGCCACCATGGACTACTCGCCCGCCTTCCAGTACGGCCACCCGCTGTCGTTTACGCTGGCCAACAAGATTGTGGAGTTGATGCCCCAGGGCCTGGACCATGTGTTCTTCACCGGCTCGGGCTCCGAGTCTGCGGATACATCCCTCAAGATGGCCCGCGCCTACTGGCGCTCCAAGGGCATGGGCACGAAGACGCGCCTGATCGGGCGCGAAAAGGGCTACCACGGCGTGAACTTCGGTGGCATCTCGGTGGGCGGCATTGGCGCCAACCGCAAGATGTTCGGCCAAGGCGTGGAAGCCGACCACCTGCCCCACACCCAGTTGGCCAGCAACGCGTTTTCGCGCGGCATGCCCAAAAACGGCGTCGAACTGGCCGATGAACTGCTGCGCGTGATTGCGCTGCACGACGCCAGCAACATTGCTGCGGTGATCGTCGAACCCATGTCCGGCTCCGGCGGCGTGGTGGTGCCTCCGGTGGGCTACCTGCAGCGCCTGCGCGAGATCTGCACGGCCAACAACATCCTCTTGATTTTTGACGAGGTCATCACTGGCTTCGGCCGCATGGGTGCCTACACCGGCTCGGCCGCGTTCGGCGTCACACCCGACATCCTGAACGCCGCCAAGCAGATCACCAACGGCGCCCAGCCCCTGGGCGTGGTGGTGGCCAAAAAGGAAATCTACGACACCTTCATGACGGCAGGCGGACCCGACTATCTGCTGGAATTTGCCCACGGCTATACCTACTCGGCCCACCCGGTGGCCTGTGCCGCCGGCATTGCCGCGCTGGACCTGCTGGTGAAGGAAAACATGATCGAGCGCGTGTCCAAGCTGGCCCCGTACTTCGAGAACGCGGTGCACAGCCTCAAGGGCAGCAAGCACATCACCGACATCCGCAATTGCGGTCTGGCCGCCGGTTTCACCATTGACGCCGTGCCCGGCGAGCCGGCCAAACGCCCGTTCCAAATTGCCAACAAGTGCCTGGAGAAAGGCTTTTACGTGCGCTACGGCGGCGACACCATCCAGCTGGCTCCCCCCTTCATCACCACAGAAGCGGAAATCGACAGCCTGGTCAACGCCCTGGGCGAAGCCATCAACGCCACGGCCTGATAGCACCACTGAAATCTACCGGGGCGGCCGCAAGGCTTGTCCCGGTTCCTTTGGTTGTGACCACGGCAAGTGCGTGCAGGCCCTGGGCGGCGCCAAGAACCACGCGGTGGTCATGCCCGACGCCGATGTGCCGAATGCCGTCAACGCCCTGGTGGGTGCAGCCTTTGGGTCGTGTGGCGAGCGCTGCATGGCGATCCCGCTGGTGGTGGCCGTGGGCGATGAGACCGCCGAGGCGGTGATTGCCGACCTGAAAGTCGAGAGGGCCAAGATGGCCGTGGGCTCCGGCGTGGATGCCGGGAGCGACATGGGCCCGCTGGTGACCAAGCCGCACTTCGAAAAGGTGCGCGGCTATGTGGACCAGGGCGTGAAGGAAGGTGCGACGCTGCTGGTGGACGGCCGCAACGTCAAGGTGGCTGGCCATGAGGACGGTTATCTCATCAGCCCCTGCCTGTTTGACCGCGTCAAACCCGGCATGACGATTTACCAGGAAGAAATCTTCGGCCCGTTGCTAGGTGTGGTGCGCGTGAAGACCCTGCAGGAAGCCATGGACCTGATCGACGCCCATGAATACGGCAATGGCACCAGCATCTTCACCCGCGATGGCGAAGCGGCGCGTTTTTTTACCGACAACATTCTGGTAGGTATGGTGGGTTTTATGCGTAGTGAATCGGGATTGTCCGTGGGGAAATTGAGCAAAAACAGGTGAGCACGCTTGCCTTTCACCACTAGATACATGGATCGCCCACATGAAAAAACAAATCGTATAGCTCGCCGCGCTGGCTGTCTTCGGCATCTCCGCGCAAGCCCAGGACAGTTACGTGGGCCTAGGGCTGCCGGGCCTCTACACCCTGGGCTATGCCTACCCCGTGAGCGACAACCTGGGGTTGCGTGGTGAATACGCCAGTGGACTGTCCGCCAACAAGGATGGCAACCGGGAGGGCGTGAATGTCCCCGGCACATTCAAAGCCAGCCGCTTGGGCGCATTTGCCGACTGGTTCCCTTTGGGGGGTGGCTTTCGCCTGGTGGGCGGCTTGACGGTCAATGGCATCAAGGCCGACCTCAATGGTCTGGGTAGCGGCAACGCCACCATCAATGGCAAGACCGTTGACATGACGGGCGAGACCTTTAACGTTCAGGTGAAGTTTCCCAACACCACACCCTACCTGGGTATTGGCTACGGCCACCAGAAGCGCAAAACCAGAAGATTCGCGACGCACTGGGCAGCCTGTCTGCCCTGCCCAGCGCCTCGCTGGGGCTGCTGTACCGCTATTAAGCTTTTCTCTGGTTCAGTTCGGCACTTCCTTCACATCGGTCACAAAGTACTCTGTCTCGCCAAAGCAGGACGTGGGCACACCGATGTGCTGCTCATAGGTCAACGCCACGCGCTTGCCCATGGTGGCGTTGATGCGCGCGGCCACCGCATTGTCACGCACCGAAAACAGGAACTTCTCGGGCATGCTGCCGGGCAGCGCCACCAGTTGCAACTCGCCCTCCCAGGTCTTGCAGACAAAGCCCTTGGTGGATAGCTTTTGCATGAAGCCCGCGCGCTCGCCGGCGGAGTAGCTCCACTTCAAGACGATGGCGGTATAGCCGGCAAACAGCAAGACTGCCACCACCAGCAAACCGATAAAAGAACCCCATACGCTTCGCGCAGTAATCGCCATTCATGTACTCCTGAACTTCATGATCCGGAGCATTCTCCGGGCTAGCGGGCATTATGAACGCCCGTGGTGACGACACCGTAACGTGCGCAAGGGATAATCGAAGGCTATGGCATTGATTACCCTTCTTGACGCCCAGCTGGCATTCGGGCACGTTCCCCTGCTCGACCACGCTGATTTCTCCTTAGAGACCGCGGAGCGCGTCGGCCTGATCGGCCGTAACGGCGCGGGCAAATCCAGCATGCTCAAAATTCTGGGCGGCATGGACCGCCCCGATGACGGCACCGTGCAGGTACAAAACGGCATCCGCATTTCCTATGTAGCGCAGGAGCCGCAGCTTGATGCCGATGCCACCGTGTTCGAAGCCGTGCGCGCAGGGCTCTCCCGCGTGATCAACCTGATCGAAGAGTATTGCCAGGGTCACGGCGATCTGGACGCCATGCAGGACGAGATCGAGTACCTGGACGGCTGGAACTGGGAGCAGCGCGTCAACGAAACCCTGCACCGCCTGCACCTGAACCCCGAGGCCATCGTCAGCACCCTGTCCGGCGGCACCAAGAAGCGCGTGGCCCTGGCCCAGGCCCTGGTGGCACAGCCCGATGTGCTGCTGCTGGACGAGCCGACCAACCACCTGGACCTGGATTCCATCGAATGGCTCGAAGGCCTGCTGGTGGACTTCAAGGGCTCCATCATCACCATCACCCACGACCGCTCGTTTCTGGACAACGTGGCCACCCGCATCGTCGAGCTGGACCGCGGCAAGCTGCTGTCCTACCCCGGCAACTTTGCCGCCTACCTGCTACAAAAAGAAGAGCAACTGGCGCAGGAGGCGGTGATCAACGCCCGCGCCGACAAGCTGCTGGCGCAGGAAGAAATCTGGATCCGCAAGGGCGTGGAAGCACGCCGCACGCGGGCTACGGCACGCATCGTGCGCCTGGACGGTCTGCGCTCGCAGCGGGAAGCGCGGCGCGAGGTGGTGGGCAGTGTCAACATGGACATCTCCAGTGGTGCGGCCAGCGGCAAGCTGGTGGCCGAGCTGACCCATGTGAGCAAGACCTTTGGCGACCGCCGCATCGTGCACGACTTTTCCGCCACGATTCTGCGCGGCGACAAGATCGGCCTCTTGGGCCCGAATGGCGCCGGCAAAACCACGCTGCTCAAGCTGATTCTGGGCGAGCTCAAGGCCGACCCGGCTCCCGCCAATTCCCCCGCGCCCGAACCCGGCCACAGCCCCTGGGGCACGGTGCGCCAGGGCGCGAATATCGAGGTGGCCTACTTCGACCAGATGCGCAACGCGCTGGACATGGAAGCCACGCTGGAAGACTTCATCAGCCCCGGCTCCGAGTGGATCGAGATCGGCAACCAGCGCAAGCACGTGAAGAGCTACCTGGGTGACTTTCTGTTCTCGCCGGCCCGCGCCAACTCACCCGTCAAGTCGCTCAGCGGCGGCGAGCGCAACCGCCTGCTGCTGGCGCGCCTGTTTGCCAGGCCCGCCAATGTGCTGGTGCTGGACGAGCCGACCAACGATCTGGACATCGACACGCTGGAGCTGCTGGAAGACCTGCTGCAGAACTACGACGGCACGGTGTTCCTGGTCAGCCACGACCGGACCTTCCTGGACAACGTGGTCACCAGCACCATTGCCTATGAGGGCGATGCCAAGTGGCGCGAATACGAGGGCGGCGTGACCGACTGGCTGCAGCAAAGCAAGCGCGCCAGCGAGATTGCCCAGGCCAAGGGGCAAAAGGGCGCATCCCCGTTTAACTACGGACGCGACCAGGCAGCCAAGCCTGCAGCGGCCGTGGTGGCCACACCGCTGGCTGCTCCGGCGGCAGCACCGGCAGCCAAGGCGCGCAAGCTCAGCTTCAAGGAACAGCGTGAATTGGATGGCCTGCCCGCTGCGATTGCCGCGCTGGAAGCCGAGCAGCAAAGCATTACCGAGGCACTGGCCGATGGCAGCCTGTTCGCCAAGGACAACGCCAAAGCCCTGGCACTGACCAGCCGCGCGGCGCAGATCGACGAGGAGTTGATGGCCTCGCTGGAGCGTTGGGAAACGCTGGGCGCCTAGGTTTTCCCAGAGGACCTTGAACTGCTCAAAGCGAGAGCATGTGGAGTGCCTGACCCGTCAGGCCTGCCTCAAGCAAATAACTTGAAGCGCGCTGCCAGCTTTTGCACCTCAGCCAGGCTGCGGGGAATCAACGAGGCCGCCGTCGTGCCCTCGCTGGCTTGGGCGACGGTCTTGAGGCGTTCCTGCTCATCGGCGTAGTCGCGCATCGCACTGACCGCGAAGGTCACAAAATCCTGCGGCTTGCTGTCGGCAGCCGAGGCAGCGCCCGCCACCAGCACGCCATCCTTGTCGAGTGTCAGTTTGGTGGTGCTGCCTGCATTGCCCAGCACGGCCTGGTTGTGCTGGGCGGCCATGCGCTCGGTGTCGCTATCGGCATCGTTGCCGACTGCGGCCTTGCGGCCATTGGAATACACCAGCCCCGGTGGCAAAGCCCGGCTGCTTGCCGCACCGCCATCGGACTGCAACTTCAACACCACACCGGGTGCATCCTGCGCCGGCGTCAGCAGGCGCACCGCAGCGCCCAGTCCGGGCGTGGCCTTGCCATCGGCGGCGGCCGCGCTGTCGTCGCCGGTGTTGGCTGCCAAGAGCGGATTGCTGCTCTTGGGTACATTCAAATGGTTTAACAGGCCAATCTGCATGGCGCACCCCCGGGTGGATAAAGGTCTCAGCCAAGTATCCGGACAGGGGAAATCGATCAAGGCGGAAATAAAGGGGAATAAGCGGCGTAATTCCGGCCGTTTACCGGCTTGCCTGCGACGACCCCAGCACTGCCGGGTTCAACGCCGTGCGAGGCGGCGCCGGATCGTGGGCCAGAGCAAGTTGACTGCCAGCCCGCCCATCACCAGGGCCGCGGCCACCAGCTTCCAGGCGGGCAGCGGTTCGCCCAGCCAGAAGGTCGATGCGCCCATGCCGAACACCGGCACCAGCAAGGCCATGGGCGTGATGGTGGCGGCAGGATGGCGCGCCAGCAGCCAGCCCCAGGCGGCGTAGCCAAACAGCGAGTTGCCCCAGGACTGCCAGGCCACGGCGACCCAGGTCATCCAGCTGGCGTCGCGCAGGCTGCTGGCAATCGCCTCGCCGCCCTCAAACACATAGGACAGGGCAAACAGCGGCGGCACCGCATAGGCGCTGGACCACACCACATAGGCCAGCATGTTGGCGGGCCGCCCCTCCTTGGCGGCGATGTTGCCGCCGGCCCAGCTCAGGGCCGCGCCCAGAATCATGACCAGGCCCAGCACCGTGGTCGTGCCATCGGTATGCATGCCGATGTTGGCGATGCCAGCGGTGGCCAGAGCCAAGGCGAACCACTGAAAGGGCTGCACCCGCTCGCCATTCATGCGCATGGACAGGGCTATGGTGAAGAACACCTGGGTCTGCACCACCAGCGATGCAATGCCGGGCGAAATGTGGCCGTGGATGGCCAGGTACAGCAAGCCGAATTGCCCGACGCCTATCAGCACCCCGTACAGCGCCAGATTGCGCCAGCCCACCGTGGGCCGGGGCAGAAAGAACAGGGCCGGAAACAGCGCCAGCGTAAAGCGCAGCGCGGCAAACAGCAGCGGCGGCAGATGGCCCAGGGCCAGTTTGATGACCACAAAGTTGGTGCCCCAGACTGCCACCACGGCCAGGGCGAGCAGGAAGTGGCGGAGGGGCAGGGTGGCGGTCATGCGGCTATTGTGCGGGCTGGTCTGCCCTTGCAAGGGCGGCCGCTGTCGCCAGCGTTCCCTGGACTTGCAGGCGTGGGCTGCGCGCGGCCCCGAGTCCGAGCGCCCTGGCTTTTACCGCCCGCGCGACCAGCCAAGCCCAGCGCGGTCGGCACAAACCTGGCTGACAAGGCGAAGGCCTGTTTCGGAGCTGAAATCAAACCACCTTGCCCACTTGCAGCGCGGCGATTTGCGCCGCGTCCAGCCCCAATTCGGCGAGCACCTCCAGCGTGTGCTCGCCCAGAGCGGGCGGCGGATTGCGCAGCACCGGCGGCGTGCCCATCAGGCGCAGCGGGCTGGCGACGCTGGAGATGGCCGACACGGAAGTCTGCGCCTGCGCCGCGATGGAGGTGGGCTGCGTAATTTTCAGACCCCGGTGCTGCACCTGGGCATCGGCAAAGGCCTGGTCCAGGGTGTTGATGGGGCCGCAGGGCACGGCCTTGTCTTCCAGCGCGGCAATCCACTGCGCCGTGCTGCGCGTGCGGGTGGCGGCCTGCATCAGCTCCACCAAGGCCAGGCGATTCGTCACACGGGCGGTGTTGCTGGTGAAGCGCGCATCCATCGCCCACTCGGCATGACCGACCACGGCGCAAAAGCGGGCGAACTGGCCGTCGTTGCCGATGGCCAGCAGCATGGCGCCGTCTGCCGTTTCAAAGTCCTGGTAGGGCGCAAGGCTGGGGTGGCTGTTGCCCTGGCGCAGCGGCACCTTGCCGGTGTTGAGAAAGCCGGCAGACTGGTTGGACAGAATCGCCATGCCCACATCCAGCAGCGCCATGTCGATGTGCTGCCCCTCACCCGTGCGGTGCCGCACTTCGAGTGCGGCCAGGATGGCGCTGGTGGCGTAGACGCCGGTGAACACGTCGATAAAGGCCACACCCACGCGTGTGGGCGGCCCGTCGGCCTGGCCGGTGATGCTCATCATGCCGGTCATGGCCTGGATCATCAGGTCGTAACCGGCGCGCTCGGCATAGGGCCCGTCCTGGCCGAAGCCGGTGATGGAGCAGTAGATCAATTTGGGGTTGAGCTTTTTCAGGCTGGCGTAGTCCAGTCCGTATTGCGTCAGGCCGCCGACCTTGAAGTTCTCGACCACGATGTCGCTTTGCAGCGCCAGGGTACGGATCAGTTCCTGGCCTTGTGCGCAGGACATGTCGATGGTGACGGAGCGTTTGTTGCGGTTGCAGGCGGCGTAGTAGCTGGCCTGTTCGGTGTTGTTGCCCTCGGGGTCCTGCAGGAACGGAGGGCCCCAGTGGCGGGTGTCGTCGCCCACGACGGGGCGTTCGATCTTGATGACGTCTGCACCCAGGTCGGCCAGCATTTGGGTACACCAGGGGCCGGCGAGTACGCGGGAGAGGTCCAACACCTTGATGTGGGAAAGAGCGCCTTGGGTTGCTGTTGTCATGTGGTTGTCGTTTCTGATGTCAGTGAGCTGTGGTCTGTTTTCCATGTTGCTGCGATGTTGGTTTGCCTGCGCTGTGTTCTCGCCTGGTCTGGTGCCTGCCATGAGGGGGTAGGGCCGGGGCCTCATAGTGCGGGTACGCACAAATCGGCCCCAACCCTACCCCCTCATGGCGAATAGGGGTGCGAGCTTGGCGCCGCCAGGGGAACCGGAGACCCATACCTTGCTATCGAGCACCTTTTCGACGGCACGTGGGTTTGCCAAAGGGAAGTGGGTTTCTACTGTATGCACGCCAAGGTATGTGCGGCGTGACCGGGCTTGGGGTGGCCGCCAACTTGTGCGTACCCGCAGTAGGCGGCGGCCGCCCCAAGCCCGGGCGCGCCAACCAACCCCGACGCAAGAAACCGCACAAAAACAAACCACCTCACCGGAGAAAACACAACGCCAACACCAACAACCAGCAAAAACCTAGAACGCCGCAATCCCCGTCTGCGCCCTACCCAAAATCAACGCATGGATGTCGTGTGTGCCTTCATAGGTGTTCACCACCTCCAGATTCACCAAATGCCGCGCCACACCGAACTCATCGCTGATCCCGTTGCCACCCATCATGTCGCGTGCCAGTCGGGCGATGTCGAGTGACTTGCCACACGAATTGCGCTTCAGGATCGACGTGATCTCCACCGAATCCGTGCCCTCGTCCTTCATGCGGCCCAGACGCAGACAGCCTTGCAAGCCCAGCGCAATCTCGGTCTGCATGTCGGCCAGCTTTTTCTGGATCAGCTGATTCGCAGCCAAGGGCTTGCCGAACTGCTTGCGGTCCATGGTGTACTGGCGGGCGCGCAGCCAGCAGTCTTCCGCCGCACCCAGGGCGCCCCAGGCAATGCCGTAGCGGGCGCTGTTCAGGCAGGTGAACGGACCCTTGAGGCCGCGCACCTCGGGGAAGGCGTTCTCTTCCGGGCAGAACACACCGTCCATCACGATCTCGCCGGTGATGCTGGCGCGCAGACCCACCTTGCCGTGGATGGCGGGAGCCGTCAGACCGGCCATGCCTTTTTCCAGCACAAAGCCGCGGATCGGACCAACCTGGCCGCCCTCCAGCACTTCCTTGGCCCAGACCACAAACACATCGGCGATCGGGCTGTTGGAGATCCACATCTTCGAGCCGCTGAGCTTGTAGCCACCCGCCACCTTGTGGGCGCGCGTGGCCATGGAGCCGGGGTCGGAACCGTGGTCGGGCTCGGTCAGCCCGAAGCAGCCGATCCACTCGCCGCTGGCCAGCTTGGGCAGGTATTTCTGGCGCTGCGCTTCGGTACCGAATTCAAAAATGGGCACCATCACCAGCGAGCTTTGCACGCTCATCATGGAGCGGTAGCCGCTGTCCACACGCTCCACCTCGCGGGCGATCAGGCCATAGGCCACGTAGTTCAGGGCTGGGCCGCCGTATTGCTCGGGGATGGTGGGGCCGAGCAGGCCGAGTTCGCCCATCTCGCGAAAGATCGCCACGTCGGTGGTGCCATCGCGAAAAGCCTGGGTTACGCGGGGCAACAGCTTGTCCTGGCAGTAGGCAGCGGCGGCATCGCGCACCATGCGTTCCTCGTCGCTGAGTTGGGCGTCGAGCAGAAAGGGGTCTTGCCAGTTGAAGCTTGCGTGGGCCATTGGGGGTCTTTCGATTGAGGTAATGCAGGCAAGCCACTCGGGGCTTGAACGCCGCAATGGTAGGGCCGTGGGCGGTCACGGGCAATCAATGCTTTTGCATCCAGGTATGCGGGCAGCGCATACCTGGAGCCAATCCGGTGTACAAAGCAGGCTGCAAGAGACCCCGGCTTCAAACCCTTACCCGTAGCAACCCATGCGCCGCAAGATCCCGTCCTCCCATACGCTGCTGTGCTTTGACGCCGCCGCCCGCCACCGCAGCCTGACGCGTGCGGCGGTGGAACTGTCGCTGACGCAAAGCGCGGTGTCGCGCCAGATTCTTGCGCTGGAGGAATACCTCGGCACGGTGCTCTTCAAACGCACGCGCCACGGCATGGAGCTCACCGCCGTGGGCGCCGACTATGCGGCCCGCGTGGCGCAGCGCCTGGGTGCCATGGAGCAGGACACGCTGGACATCATGGGCGCATCCGTCCCCGGTGGCGATGTGCACCTGGCCAGCGTGCCCACCTTTGCCGCCCAGTGGCTGATCCCGCGCCTGGGCGACTTTGCCAAAGCGCACCCGGGGATTACCGTGCACATCGACACCCGCACAAGGCCGTTTCTGTTTGCCGACACCGCGCTGGACGCCGCCATTTACGCCGGCACGCCCGAGCAGTTGCAGCGCTGGGCCGGCACGCAAAGCCTGCACCTGCTGGAGGAAGAAGTGGTGGTGGTGTGCCACCCGCGCCTGCTGGGCAAACGCAAAAGTCTCAAGGCCGAGACGCTGGCCGGCATGCCCTTGTTGCAGCAAAGCACCCGCCCCGAGGCCTGGAGTCAGTGGTTCAGCCAGGCGCAAGTGGAGGCGCCGCGTGCGCTGGCCGGTCCACGTTATGAACAGTTTTCCATGACGGTGGCCGCAGCAGCCCAAGGCCTGGGCCTGGCGTTGGTGCCACGCCTGCTGATTGAGCCGGAGCTGGCCCGTGGCGAGTTGGTGATCGCGCACCCGCTGGCCCTTGCCAGCCAGCGCGGCTATTACCTGGTGCGGCCGCAGGCAGCGGCTTCTGGAGCGCTGGAGCAGTTTGTGCAATGGCTGGTGCAAGCGGCGGCTCAATAAAGGAAAGCAGGGCGTCCCTTGTTGCGGATCCCTGTCAGGCGTGAACGCAAGAGCCAACCGCAGTCCGGCAAGGCGAACGGCGCGTTCGGCCCATGCATTGCAGAGTGGTTTTTGCTGTCACTTGAGAGTGGGCAAGGACAGGAACCCGCCCCACACGGGCAAACCCCTAGTGACGAAGTGGCACGGCCATTGCTAGTATTCCTCTCAATTACTTGACCAAACGGTCAGTTTTTAAAAATACCTGTTGCCACCGCCTTTTTGGGAGCCGTCCGCGTGACCACTTCAACCACTGCCACCCATGTGCCGGATATCCAGGCCGGTCGCCTGCCCCCCGAGGAATACGCCAAGCGCTTTGCCGACGCCACGCCGCGCTTCACGCATTCGCAGGCGCTGCTGGAGGCCGAGCGCTGTTTGTATTGCTTTGATGCACCCTGCGCCACCGCCTGCCCGACCAGCATCGACGTGCCCTCGTTTATCAAGCGCATCGGCGACGGGAACCTGCGTGGTGCGGCGCGCACCATTCTGGATAGCAACGCCCTGGGCGGCATGTGCGCGCGGGTCTGCCCGACCGAGAACCTGTGCGAGGCGGTCTGCGTGCGCAACACGCAGGAGGACCGGCCGGTGGCCATAGGCCGCCTGCAGCGCTTTGCCGTGGACGCGTTGCTGGAGAGCAAGCAGCCGCAAATCTTTACCCGCGCGGCAGCTACCGGCAAGAAGATTGCCGTGGTCGGTGCCGGCCCGGCGGGCCTGAGCTGCGCCCACACCCTGGCACGACTGGGCCATAGCGTGGTGGTGCTGGATGCGCGTCCCAAGGCCGGTGGCCTGAATGAATACGGCTTGGCCAGCTACAAGACGCCGGGCCAGTTTGCCCAGGCTGAAGTGCAGTGGCTGCTGGGCATTGGCGGGATCGAGATCCGCAATGGCTGGAGGCTGGAAAGCACGGCGCAACTGGAGGCCTTGCGCAGTGAATACGACGCGGTGTTTCTGGGCATGGGCCTGTCGAGCACGGCTGCGTTGGGCGTGCCCGGTGAGAACTTGAAGGGCGTGCAGGACGCGGTGGACTTTATCTCCGCCTTGCGCCAGAGCGAGGACCTGTCCACCCTGCCGGTGGGCCGGCGCGTGATCGTCATCGGCGGCGGCATGACCGCCGTGGACGCCGCAGTGCAAAGCAAGCTGCTCGGTGCCAAGGTGGTGCACATGGTGTACCGGCGCGGGCCGGAGCAGATGTCGGCGTCCAAAGCCGAGCAGGAATGGGCGCAGACCAATGGCGTGGTGCTGCACCAATGGCTCAGCCCCGTGGAGATCATCGGCGTGGAGGGCCACGCCAGCGCGGTGCGCTTTGCCGAGCAAAGCCTGGTGAGCGGCAAGCTCACGCCTACGGGCCGCGAGATCACCTGGGAGGCCGATGTGGTGCTCAAGGCGATTGGCCAGACCCTGGGCAATCCGCTGCTGGCACAGGCCGGCTTCACGCTGCAGGATGGCCGCATTGCCACCGATGTGGATGGCAAGACGACCATAGACGGCGTCTGGGCCGGTGGCGACTGCCGTGCAGGCGGGCTGGACCTGACGGTGGAGGCCGTGGAGCACGGCAAGCGGTCGGCCAAGGCCATCCACGCGCAGCTCAGCGCCGCCGTTTAAGCCGGCACCGCCTTCAACGCAAACCCTTCGGAATTCACACCATGGCCAATCTGCAAACCACTTTTGCTGGCGTTACCAGCCCCAACCCCTTCTGGCTGGCCTCGGCGCCGCCCACCGACAAGGCCTACAACGTCAACCGCGCCTTTGAAGCCGGCTGGGGCGGGGTGGTCTGGAAGACCCTGGGCGAGGCCGGTCCGCCGGTGGTCAACGTCAACGGCCCGCGCTATGGCGCGCTGCTGACACCGGACCGCCGTCTGTACGGCTTCAACAACATCGAGCTGATCACCGACCGCGGCCTGGAAATCAATCTGCGCGAGATTGCCGAGGTCAAGCGCCTGTGGCCGGACCGCGCCATGGTGGTGTCCATCATGGTGCCCTGCGTCGAGGAGAGCTGGAAGGCCATCCTGCCGCGCGTGGAAGACACGGGTGCGGATGCGATTGAGCTCAACTTCGGCTGCCCACATGGCATGAGCGAGCGCGGCATGGGCGCGGCCGTAGGCCAGGTGCCCGAGTACATCCAGATGGTGACGCAGTGGTGCAAGCAGTACACGAAGTTGCCGGTGATCGTGAAGCTCACGCCCAACATCACCGACATCCGCAACCCGGCGCGCGCCGCCAAGGCCGGCGGTGCGGATGCGGTGTCGCTGATCAACACCATCAACTCCATCATGGGCGTGGACCCCTACACGCTGACCATGAGCCCGAGCACCGGCGGCAAGGGCTCGCATGGCGGTTACTGCGGCCCGGCTGTCAAACCCATCGCACTGAACATGGTGGCCGAGATTGCGCGCGATCCACAAACTGTCGGCATGCCGATTTCTGGCATTGGCGGGGTCGGCACTTGGCGCGACGCGCTGGACTTCATCGCCCTGGGCGCCGGCAATGTGCAGGTCTGTACCGCGGCCATGGTCTACGGCTTCAAGATCGTGCAGGACATGGCCGATGGCCTGTCCACGTATATGGATGAGATGGGTTTCAAGAGCGTGTCGGAAATCGTCGGCCGGGCCACGCCCACGGTCAGCGACTGGCGCTACCTGAACCTGAACCACATCAGCAAGGCCGTCATCAACCAGGAAAGTTGCATCCAGTGCGGCCGCTGCCACATCGCCTGCGAAGACACCTCGCACCAGGCAATCACGTTTGAGAAGGATGGCGCGCGCTACTTCTCAGTGCGCGAAGACGAATGCGTGGGCTGCAATCTGTGCGTCAACGTCTGCCCGGTGCCGGAGTGCATCAGCATGCGCGACCTGCTGCCCGGAGATGTCGATCTGCGCACCAAAAAAGTGGTGTCCGCCGAGCACGCCGACTGGACCATGCACCCCAACAACCCCATGCGCAGCACCGCATGAGTGCGCGCGTATTTACCCAAGACACAGCAGCGGTTCTGCCCTATTCTTTGCCAGCAAACTTCATGAGGAATTCTCCATGGCTAGTCTTTTGATTCGTGGCGGCACGGTCGTCAATGCAGACCGTGCATTCCAGGCCGACGTGCTGACCCAGGACGGCAAGATCGTCGCCGTGGGTGACAACCTCACGGCCCCGGCCGGCGCTACCGTGGTGGACGCCGGTGGCCAGTATGTGATGCCCGGCGGCATAGACCCGCACACCCACATGCAGCTGCCCTTTATGGGCACCACGACCATGGACGACTTCTATACCGGCACGGCAGCCGGCATGGCGGGTGGCACCACCACCATCATCGACTTTGTCATCCCCAACCCCCAGCAGCCGCTGATGGAGGCCTATGCCACCTGGCGCGCGTGGGCCGAAAAGTCCGCCAGCGACTACAGCTTCCACGTCGCCATCACCTGGTGGGACGAGTCCGTCAAGCGCGACATGGGCACGCTGGTGCAGCAGGAGGGCGTGAACAGCTTCAAGCATTTCATGGCCTACAAAAACGCCATCATGTGCGACGACGAAACCCTGGTGAACAGCTTCAAGCGTTCCCTGGAACTCGGTGCCATGCCCACGGTGCATGCCGAGAACGGCGAGCTGGTCTATCTGCTGCAAAGCGAGGTCGCCAAGATGGGCATCACCGGCCCCGAAGGCCATCCGATGTCGCGCCCGCCCATGGTCGAAGGCGAAGCCGCCAACCGCGCGATTGCGATTGCCGATGTGCTGAACGTGCCGATCTATGTGGTGCACGTCTCCTGCATCGAGGCCGCCGACGCCATTGCCCGTGCCCGCGCCCGTGGACAGCGTGTCTACGGTGAGGTGCTGGCCGGCCATCTGGTCGTGGACGACAGCGTGTACCGCCACCCCGATTTCGCCACCGCCGCCGCCCATGTCATGAGCCCGCCCTTCCGCCCGGTGGGACACCAGGAAGCGTTGTGGCGCGGTCTGCAAAGCGGCAATCTGCACACCACGGCGACCGACCACTGCACCTTCTGCGCCGCGCAAAAGGCTGCCGGAAAAGACAACTTCGCCAAGATTCCCAACGGCACCGGCGGCGTGGAAGAGCGGCTGGCGGTGATCTGGGATGCGGGTGTGAACACCGGCCGCCTGACACCCTCGGAGTTCGTTGCCATCACCTCGGCCAACACCGCCAAGCTGTTCAACATCTATCCGCAAAAGGGTTCGGTTTCGGTCGGCGCCGATGCCGACCTGGTGGTGTGGGACCCGGCCGGCACCAAGACGCTGTCGGTGAAGACGCAGCACAGCAAGGGCGACTTCAATATCTTCGAAGGCCGCACGGTGCAGGGCATTCCCAGCCACACCATCAGCCAGGGGGAACTGGTGTTTGTGCAGGGCGATCTGCGCGCGGTGCGGGGCAAGGGGCGCTACATCAAGCGGCCGGCCTTCAGCCCGAATTTTGCGGCAGCGTCTTTGCGGGCGGAGACGTTGAAACCTACTGCGGTTAAACGCTGACTTATGTGCCTGCCGATTGGGTGTGTGCCGGGCGCCTCATACTGCGGCATACGCACAAATCAGCGCCCGGCACACACCCAATCGGCGAGACGAAGCGACTTTGCTGGGATGTATTTTTTTGAAGTAAACCGAACACCAGCACCTGGCCAGTGAGGAGAGTGACGGGCGGCGATTTCGCAAAGCGAAACGCGTATGAGCCGCCAGGCACTCTCCTCACTGGCCGCGATAGCCTAAACAACACAAGGAGTGAGACCATGACCACTGCAACTGCCACTGACATTTCATCGATTCGCATCAACGGCGATCGGCTTTGGGCATCGCTCATGGAGTTAGCAAAGATCGGCGCGACACCCAAAGGTGGTGTCTGCCGCTTGACGCTGACCGACCTCGACAAGCAGGGCCGAGACCTGGTCTTGGGCTGGGCGCGCGATGCCGGCATGGAAGTCACCATCGACAAAATCGGCAACGGCTTCATGCGACGCGCCGGCCGCAACAACAGTTTGCCTCCCATCGTCACCGGCAGCCACATCGACACCCAGCCCACGGGTGGTAAGTTCGACGGCAACTACGGCGTGCTGGCCGGCATTGAAGTGGTGCGCACCCTGAACGACCACGGCATCGAAACCGAGGCACCTATCGAGGTCACTTTCTGGACCAACGAAGAGGGTTCGCGCTTTGTGCCGGTGATGATGGGTTCGGGCGTATTCGCCAAGGCCTTCACGCTGGAACATGCCTATGCCGCGACCGACACCGAGGGCAAGTCGGTCAAGGACGAGCTGGAACGCATAGGCTATATCGGCACACAAGAGCCGGGTGACCACCCGATTGGCGCCTATTTCGAGACCCACATCGAGCAGGGCCCGGTGCTGGAGGACAACGACGTCACTATTGGTGTGGTGAGCGGCGTGCTGGGCATCCGCTGGTTTGACTGCACCGTTACCGGCATGGAGGCGCATGCCGGTCCCACGCCCATGGCTTTGCGCAAGGACGCCATGCAAGTGTCCGCCCGCATCATGCAGGAGGTGGTGGCCGCAGCGCTGCGCCACACGCCGCATGGCCGCGGCACTGTGGGCATGGTCCAGGTATTCCCGAACAGCCGCAACGTGATTCCGGGTCGCGTGAAATTCAGCATCGATTTGCGCAATGCTACGGACGTATTGGTCAACCAGATGGCTGATGAGGTGAAAGCCTTTGCCGCCAAGGCTGCGCTGGAGAGCGGGCTGGAGGTGAAGATCGAACTGGTGTCGAGCTACCCCGCGCAAATCTTCCACGCCGACTGCGTAGACGCCGTGGGCCGCGCCGCCAAGAAGCTGGGCTATTCGAACATGCCAGTCGTCTCCGGCGCCGGGCACGACGCGGTCTACATGGCCAAGCTGGCTCCCAGCGGCATGATTTTTATCCCCTGCAAGGATGGTATCAGCCACAACGAGATTGAAGACGCCAAGCCTGAGCACATCACGGCTGGCTGCAATGTGCTGCTGCACGCCATGCTGGAGCGTGCTGGCACGTAGTCCTAGGATGCGTTGGCGGTACTTGAGTTGCCGCCCTGCCTATTCCGCTTTTTCTCTGCTGACAAGCGCATTTGATTTCAATGGAATGATTTGTTTCGTTCTTGCCGACAAATTTCAGGCAAAAAAAAGCCCCAGTTTTCACTGGGGCTTTTTTGCTATTAATAGCCTGACGATGACCTACTTTCACACGGGAACCCGCACTATCATTGGCGCAGACGCGTTTCACTGTCCTGTTCGGGATGGGAAGGAGTGGTACCACGTCGCTATGGTCGTCAGGCATAAACTTTTTGT
>CANCER010000024.1 GCA_947375135.1 Comamonadaceae bacterium
AGACCTAGTTCCGAAGAACTTGGCAATTGCCTTCAAACGCCCACACTTATCGGCTGTAAATTTTTAAGGAACACAAGAAGCTTTTTTACTCTCTTCTTGCTAACTTCACTGTGATCAGCGAAGCCTTGAATTATGACACAGTTTTTAGCCGCTTTGCAAGTTTTTTCTAAAGTCTTTTTATTTACTCTATCTTGAAACCCGCCTGCACCGTCATCAGCGCAGCCTTCGATTATGGCACGCTTTGAACAGACTTTCAAGAAAGTTCTGAAAAGATGAAAAAGAAACCGGCTTCGGACGGTACGCACCGACAGGCACCGTTGTATGGGGCCGATCTGCCACCCTGCATCTACTACGATGTTGCTTTCTTATAGGACGCGCCCATGCTGGACCTGCTCATCACCCGCGCCACGCTGCCTGACGGACGCAGCAATATGTCGGTCGCCGTGCAGGCCGGCAGGATCACGGAGGTGACCCAAGGATTGCAGGCACCCGCCCATGAGATCGTCGATGCGCAGGGTATGCTGCTGTCCAGTCACTTTGTTGATCCGCACTTCCATATGGACGCCACCCTTTCCTACGGACTGCCGCGCGTCAACCAGAGCGGCACACTGCTGGAGGGCATTGCGCTGTGGGGTGAGCTCAAGCCGCTGCTGACGCAGGAGGCACTGGTCGAACGGGCTCTGGCCTATTGCGACGGGGCCGTCGCCAAGGGCCTGCTGGCCATACGCAGCCATGTAGATGTGTGCGACCCGCGCCTGCTGGCGGTTGATGCCCTGCTGGAAGTGAAGAAACAGGTGGCTCCCTATATAGAGCTGCAACTGGTGGCATTTCCCCAGGACGGCGTACTGCGCGGGCCCCGGGGGCCGCAGCAGCACCTGGACACCCTGAAGCGCGCGCTAGACAAAGGCGTGGACGTGGTCGGTGGCATTCCCCACTTTGAGCGCACCATGGCCGATGGAGCCCTCAGTGTGAAACTGCTGTGCGAACTTGCCGCAGAGCGCGGCCTCCCCGTGGACATGCATTGCGACGAGTCGGATGACCCGCACTCCCGCCATGTGGAGACCTTGGCCTTTGAAACCCAGCGCCTGGGACTGCAGGGCCGCGTCACCGGTTCGCACCTGACCTCCATGCACAGCATGGACAACTACTATGTGAGCAAGCTCATCCCCCTGATGGCGGAGGCACAGCTCCACGTGGTGGCCAACCCGCTGATCAACATCACCCTGCAGGGCCGCCACGACAGCTACCCCAAGCGCCGCGGCATGACGCGCGTGCCCGAGTTGCTGGCCGCCGGAATCAACGTCGCTTTTGGCCATGACTGCGTGATGGACCCCTGGTACGCACTGGGCAGCGGCGACATGCTGGAGGTGGCCCATATGGGGCTGCACGTGGGGCAGATGACCAGCCAGACCGCCATGCGCCAGTGTTTTGATGCCGTCACAGTCAATGCCGCGCGGGTGATGGGCCTTCAGGGCTACGGACTGCAGGCGGGCTGCAAGGCCGACTTTGTCCTGCTGCAGGCGCGCGATCCGGTGGAAGCCATCCGCCTGCGCGCTACCCGGCTCCAGGTGTTCAAGGCCGGGCGACTGATTGCACAAACCCCGGCGGCAACCAGCAGCCTGAACCTGCCCGGCCGGCCCGCGCAAACCAGCTGGATGCACGGCCGTCCTGCTGGCACGTGATGCCGCCGACCAGGCCAGCGCACCCCCAACTTATGCATTGAGAGATGTCGCCGCCCCGCCGTGACCGGCAACGGAACGAAACGGACGCACCCGCAGCCCACCAGAAACCCGCCTTCTTCCGCCGGAATGTGGAAAGCCCCGTCGGACAGCGGACCCGGCTTGCCCGCGCTACGCCTTCAACCCCCCAGGTAACGCTGCTCCAGATGCGTGCGGAAGTGCGCCGGGTTCAGCGCCTCGCCGGTGGCGCGCTGCACCAGTGCATCGGTAGGCCACAGGCTGGCCTGGCTCCAGATGTTGCGGTTCAGCCAGTCCATCACCGGCGACACATCCCCGCAGGCGATGCGTGCGTCCAGATCGGCATGCTGTGTGCGCATGCTGGCAAAGTACTGCGCCGCGTACATCGCGCCCAAGGTGTAGCTGGGGAAGTAGCCGAAGCTACCGCTGGGCCAGTGGATGTCCTGCAGGCAGCCGTCCCGGAAGTTGCCGCGCGTATCCAGGCCGAGATAGGCCTGCATTTTTTCGTCCCACAGTGCCGGTAGGTCGGCCGGTTCGATGGCGCCATTGATCAGGGCCCGCTCGATCTCGAAACGCAGAATGATGTGGGCCGGATAGGTCAGTTCGTCTGCATCCACGCGGATCAGCCCGGGCTGCACCCGCGTCAGCAGGCGCGCCAGGTTGTCGGCAGCAAAAGCCGGCTGTGCGCCCAGGTGCTTTTGCAGCAGCGGCGCCAGCCACTGCACAAAGGCCTGGCTGCGGCCCAGCTGCATCTCGAACGACAGGCTCTGGCTTTCGTGAATACCCATGGAGCGGGCCCGCCCCACCGGCAGGTGCACCCCGTCACGCGGCAGGTTCTGCTCGTAGCGGGCGTGTCCGGTCTCGTGGATGATGCCCATCAGGCTGCGCACAAAGTCGTCCTCGCTGTAGCGGGTGGTGATGCGCACATCCTCCGCCACGCCACCGCAAAACGGATGCGTCGAGATGTCCAGCCGCCCGCCCTCAAAGTCAAAGCCCAACAGGCCCATCACCTCCACACCCAGAGCGCGCTGCTGCGCAACGGGAAAGGGGCCGACGGCCCCCGGTACGGCCTCGGTGGCCTGCTTGGCGCGCACCTGCTGCACCAGCCCCGGCAACCAGGTCTTGACGGCGCCGAAGATGCGCTCGATCTCGGCGCTCTGCGCACCCGGCTCGTACTTGTCCATCAGCGCGTCATACGGGCTCACCCCACGGGCCTGCGACAGCAGCTCCGCCTCTTCGCGCGCCAGCGTCACCACCGGTTCAAAGTTCTCCCAAAAACCCTTCCAGTCATTGGCCTTGCGCTGGCTGCGCCAGGCATGTTCACAGCGCGTGCCGGCCAGGGACTGGGCTTGCACCAGGCGCTCGGGCAGCAGATTGGCCAGTTCCCAGTCACGCCGCATCTCACGCAGACCGGCCCGCTCGGTGTCTTGCAGGGCTTCGGTGGCCGCGCTCTGCAGCAGGCCGGACAGGCGCGGGTCGGTCAGGGTCTGGTGCATCAGCACCTGCAGCTCGGCCAGGGCCGCGCCCCGTGCCGCGTTGCCCTTGGGCGGCATCATGGCGGCCTGGTCCCAGCCCACGATGGCGCCCAGGTGCCCCAGGCGGTAGAGCCGGGTGAAGGTCGCAGTCAGCGCGCAATAGGCGGGATTGGCAGAGCTGGCCGCAGTGGGGCTGGGGTGGTCGTTCGTCATGCTTTCATTCTCGCACCCGGCGTTGCGTGGCGAACTGCTGAGGTCCCGGCGCAGCGGCCGGACGACTGCCGCTGGCGCAGGATCGCCCGGGCCCGCTGCGGTCGCAGGCTATGCCAAAGCGCTGCATATACGTTTTTGTAATTAAGAAGTGACGATTCAGTCGTTCCTCTTGGGGCAACAGACTCTCAGAATCCAACCCATCGCACTCTCGCGTCGCAACAGTTTTGGAGTTGATATGGCCAAGCCCCCCCTCACCAGCACCCTTTCCCGTCGCCCGTTCCTGCAACTGGCCGCCTCCATTGCCCTGAGCAGCCTGAGCCTGGGCCATGCCGTCCAGGCCCAGACGCCGCCCCCCATCACCCTGCTCAACGTCAGCTACGACCCCACCCGCGAGCTGTACGTGGACTACAACGCCGCCTTCACCAGATACTGGAAGGCCAAGACCGGCCAAGACGTCACCATCAAGCAGTCCCACGGCGGCTCCGGCAAGCAGGCGCGCTCGGTGATTGACGGGCTCGACGCCGATGTGGTGACCCTGGCCCTGGCCGGTGACATTGACGCCATCGCCAAAAACAGCGGCTGGCTGGCCAAGGACTGGCAGAAAAAGCTGCCGCACAACTCCGCGCCCTACACCAGCACCATCATCTTTGCCGTGCGCGAAGGCAACCCCAAGGGCATCAAGGACTGGGACGACCTGATCCGCGCCGACGTGAAAGTGATCACGCCCAACCCCAAGACCTCCGGCGGCGCGCGCTGGAACTACCTGGCCGCCTGGGAATTTGCCAAGCGCAAATTCGGCACTGAGGCCAAGGCCAAAGAATTCGTGGCGAAGCTCTACGCCAATGTGCCTGTGCTCGACACCGGTGCGCGCGGCTCCACCATCACCTTTGCCCAGCGCAACCAGGGCGATGTGCTGATTGCCTGGGAGAACGAAGCCTACCTGCTGGAGAAGGAATTCAGCGCCAAGTTTGATGTCGTGGCGCCCCCCTTGAGCATTCTGGCCGAGCCGCCGGTTGCCGTGGTCGACAAGAACGTGGACAAAAAGGGCACCCGCGTGGTGGCCGAGGAATACCTGAAGTACCTCTACACCGAAGAAGGCCAGGACATTGCCGGCAAGAACTTCTACCGCCCCGCTGTGTCGGAAAAGGCCAAGACCAAGTACGCCAAGCAGTTCGCCAAGATCAAGCTCTTCACCATCGACGAGGCCTTTGGTGGCTGGGAAAAGGCCGATAAGGAGCACTTTGTCGACGGCGGCAGTTTCGACCAGATTTACACCAAGAAATAAGGCCCCCACGCTTGTGGCTTCGCCGCTCTGCGAGAACGCTGCGCGTACTGCGCTGCCCCCGAGGGGGTGCGTTTCCCTTCCGGGGCTGACCGCCAAGCGGCTCAGAACACCTTGGGGCAGCCCGGCGGCGAAACATAGGCCACACTGTTCTTCCCAACAACCCTTCAGGAAAGAAGACAACCATGACCGACAGCTTGAAATTTGAAACCCTGGCCGTCCACGCCGGCTACACGCCCGACCCCACCACCAAGGCGGTGGCCGTGCCGATTTACCAGACGGTGGCCTACGCGTTTGACAATGCCCAGCATGGCGCGGACCTGTTTGACCTGAAGGTGGCGGGCAACATCTACACCCGCATCATGAACCCGACGCAGGATGTGCTGGAAAAGCGCGTCGCTGCGTTGGAGGGCGGCATTGCCGCGCTGGCCGTGGCCTCCGGCCAGACGGCGGTGACCTATGCGATCCAGACCATTGCCGAGGCCGGTGACAACATCGTCTCCAGCACCGCGCTGTATGGCGGCACCTACAACCTGTTTGCCCATACGCTGCCGCAATACGGCATCACCACCCGCTTTGCCGACCACCGCGACCCCACCAGCTTTGAGCCGCTGATTGACGAGCGCACCAAGGCCATCTTCGTGGAGTCGCTGGGCAACCCGCAGGGCAATGTGACCGACATCGCCCGCGTGGCCGAGATCGCGCACCGCCACGGCATTCCACTCATCGTGGACAACACCGTGGCCTCACCCTTTTTGCTGCGCCCCATCGAGCACGGTGCCGACATCGTGGTGCATTCGCTCACCAAATACCTGGGCGGCCATGGCACCAGCATTGGCGGCGCGATTGTGGACTCGGGCAAGTTCCCTTGGGGTTTGCACAAGGCACGCTTCAAGCGCCTGAACGAGCCGGACGTGAGCTACCACGGCGTGGTCTACACCGAGGCCTTTGGCCCGGCCGCCTACATCGGCCGCGCCCGTGTGGTGCCGCTGCGCAATATGGGCGCGGCCATTTCGCCCTTCAACGCCTTCCTCATTTTGCAAGGCATCGAGACCCTGGCGCTGCGCATGGAGCGCATCACCGAGAACACCATCCAGGTGGCGAAGTTTTTGCAAAAGCACGCCAAGGTGGGCTGGGTGAATTACGCCGGCCTGCCCGAGCACCCGGACCATGCGCTGGCCCAAAAGTACTTGGGCGGCAAGCCTTCGGGCCTCTTGACCTTTGGCGTGAAAGCACCCGAGGGCAAACGCCGCGAAGCCGGTGCCGCCTTCCTGGATGCGCTGCAGGTGTTCACCCGCCTGGTGAACATTGGCGACGCCAAATCGCTGGCCACGCACCCGGCCTCCACCACCCACCGCCAGCTCTCGCCCGAAGAACTGGTGAAGGCCGGCGTGCCGGAAGACGCGGTGCGCTTGTCCATTGGCATTGAGCACATCGACGACCTGCTGGCCGACCTGGACCGGGCACTGGCCGCCACCTAAACCCTGAAGCAGCGCCCCTGACCCCCAGGGGCGCGGATTGAAAAGTACATGAATTTCCAACAACTACGCTCCGTGCGCGAGGCCGTGCGCTGCAACTTCAACCTGACCGAAGTGGCCAACATGCTGTTCACCTCGCAGCCCGGAGTCAGCCGCCAGATCCGCGAACTCGAAGAAGAGCTGGGGGTGGAAATTTTTGTACGCGCCGGCAAGCGCCTGACCGGCCTCACGCCCCCGGGCGAGGCGCTGCTGCCCATCGTCGAGCGCCTGCTGCTCGATGCCGAAAACCTCAAGCGCGCCGGCCAGGACTTCACCGCGCAACTCGAAGGCCAGCTCACCGTGGCTGCCACCCACTCGCAAGCGCGTTATGCGCTGCCGCAGGTGGTCAAGGAGTTCCGCGACTCCTTTCCCAAGGTCACCCTGCACCTGCACCAGGGCTCGCCCAAGCAGGTAGCGGCCATGCTGCTGTCCGGCGAGGCCGATATCGGCGTGGCCACCGAGGCGCTGGGCGATTACGCGCAGCTGGTCACCCTGCCCTGCTACCGCTGGACCCACAGCGTGATCGTGCCGCCCGGCCACCCGCTGCTGCAAGAGACAGCGCCCATCACGCTGCAACAACTCACGCGCTACCCCATCATCACCTACGAGGTGGGCTACACCGGACGCTCGCATATTGACGATGCCTTCCACGCCGAAGGCCTGCATCCGGATGTGGTGCTGACCGCCATGGACGCCGACGTCATCAAGACCTATGTGGAACTGGGCATGGGCATCGGCATCGTGGCCTCCATTGCCGTGGACGAGGAGCGCGACCGCAACCTGGGCATTCTGGATGCCGGCCATTTGTTTGCCTTCAACGTCACGCGCCTGGGCCTGCGCAAGGGTGCCTGGCTGCGCGGCTACGCTTACAGCTTTGTCGAGCTGTTTGCGCCCACGCTCACGCGCACAGTGGTGGCTGCCGCCTTCGCAGACCAGGGCGGCTGATAATCCCCGGATGACTGCATTTACCCCCTTACACGCGCTGATAGGCGGCCTGCTGATCGGCAGCGCGGCCACGCTTTTACTCTGGCTCAACGGCCGCATTGCCGGTGTCACCGGCATGCTGACCGGCCTGCTGGTCAAGCCCTCGGCCAGCCAGAGCTGGCGCCTGCTGTTTCTGCTGGGGCTGGTGGCCGGTACCGCAGCGTATGAATGGTTTGCCTCCCAGCCCACGCCCGTGCGCCAGGGCTTCCCGCTGCCGCTGCTGGTCGTGGCCGGCCTGCTCACCGGCTATGGCACGGCGCAGGCCAATGGCTGCACCAGCGGCCACGGCGTCTGCGGCATGGCGCGCTTCTCGCTGCGCTCGCTGGTGGCCACCGGCACCTTTCTGAGCGTGGCCATGCTCAGCACCTACGTGTTGCGCCACATCGTGGGGCTAGCCGCATGAGCCGGGCCTTGTTACGCAATGCAGCGGCTCTGGGCAGTGGCGTGGTGTTCGGCCTGGGCCTGTCACTGGCGCAGATGACCAACCCCGACAAGGTGCTGAATTTTCTGGACATCAGCGGCCACTGGGACCCCAGCCTGCTGCTGGTGCTGGGCGGCGCCGTGACCCTCAGCACCCTGGCCTTTCGCCTGGTTTTCCGACGCGGCGCGCCGCTCTGGGACAGTCTGTTTCACCTGCCCGTTGCCAAGGCCATAGACCGGCCGCTGGTTCTGGGCTCGGCCCTGTTCGGTCTCGGCTGGGGCCTGTCGGGCTACTGCCCGGGCCCGGCCATTGCGTCCCTGGGTTTTGGCAACCCGGAAGCGCTGTGGGTGGTGCCCAGCATCATTGCCGGAGCTGCCCTGCAGCGCTGGAGCCATTACCGCCAGACGGCCGACATCGACTAGCACGGCAGCGACCCCCATGCGCCGTGTAAGGGACGCAGACCCTCGCTGACCCTACACTGCGCGGCAATACCCAACCCAACCCCACACTCCCTATGCAGGCAGACACAGCACAGCGCACGGAATTCGAATGGCCCACCTGGCTGTTGTGGGGCGTGATCTGGGGCTGTTGGGTGCTGCTGGTCAGCCGCTACGGCATCCTTCCCGGCTGGATCGCCACCCCCATGCTGATCCTGCTGCTGGCCTGGTACATGAGCTTTCAGCACGAACTCACCCACGGCCACCCGACCCGTTTTGAAGCCCTCAACCGGCTGATCGGCCTGCCCCCCCTGGCCATCTGGTACCCGTTTGACACCTACAAGACCGACCACCTCAAGCACCACGACGATGCCCACCTGACCGAGCCCGGCGTGGACACCGAAAGCAACTACATCACCCCGGAGCAAGCCGCCACCATGGGCGCCACCGCGCTGTGGCTGTACAAAAGCCAGCGCACCGTGCTGGGCCGCCTGCTGATCGGACCGGCCATCGTCAACGTCAGCCTGTGGACGCGGCTGCTGCGCTCGCTGCGCCGGGGCGATGTGGCTGAGCTCAAGATCTGGGCCGTGCACCTGCCGCTGGTGGCGCTGCTGCTGTGGGGGCTGGAGCAATTCACCGCCCTGACGGCCTGGCACTACTGTTTGGGCATTGCCTACCCGGCGCTGGGCCTGGCCATGCTGCGCTCGCTCTACGAGCACCGCCCCGGCACCCTGCCGGCACACCGCACCGTCATCAACGAAGCGGCCGCACCCTGGCGCCTGCTCTACCTGAACAACAACTACCACGTGGTGCACCACGCCTACCCGCAGTTGCCCTGGTACCGGATTGCGGCCCTGTATGCCGCGCAGCGCGAGGGCTTTCGTGCCGTCAATGGCGGCTTTGTCGTGCCGGGCTACCTCCACCTGATACGCCACTTTGCCTGGCGCCCCATCGACAACCCGGTGCTGGCCAAACCCGCCACGGCACCGCGACGCGCTGCCAAGACAGCACCCGCACCGCTCAAACCCTAGCCACGCATACCTCCGCCATGCAAGCCGCGCTGCCCATGTACTACCCGCCGCGGGAGGCGCTGCAGGCCTTCTGGGCCGCGTTGGCCGGTTTGCTGCGCGCCGATGGTGCCTGCGCCGGTTTGGACATCCCCCTTGAGTTGAGCGAGCCACTGGACTGCCACGCCCAATGGCAGGACAGTGACCTGCTGCTCAGCCAGGCCTGTGGTTATCCGCTGGTCACCCTGCTCAAAGACCGGGTGCGCCTGGTAGGCACCTTTGCCTACGACGCGCCGGGTGCAAGCGGTGTAGCCTGCCGCAGCCCGCTGCTGTGCCGTGCGGGTGATGCGCGCCAGGCGCTGGCGCAGTTTGCCGGCAGCACGCTGGCCTTGAACGACCGCATCTCCCAGTCCGGCTACAACGCCTTGCGTGCGCTGCTGAGCGCACCCGGTACACCACGCCCCTTCTTTGCCGCCACCGTGCAAACCGGCGCGCATATCCAGTCGATGGAAGCAGTGCGCAACGGCCGCGCCGACATGGCCGCCGTAGATGCCGTGACCTGGGCGCTGTGGCAACGCAGCCACCCTGAAGAAGCCAGTGCGCTGCGCGTCTTCGGCCAAACCGCGCCCTATCCCGGCCTGCCGCTGATTACCTCGCTGCAAACACCCACAGACGTCGTGATGGCCTTGCGCCGGAGCTTGCAAGCCTTGGCCAGCGAGCCCGCCTATGCGGCCGTGCGCGCACCCTTGTTGATTTGCGGTTTTGAAGCGACCACGCTGGCCGATTACCGGGTCTGCATGGACATGCAGGAGCAGGCCCACACCAGCGGCCTGCGGGATCTGTAAGGCCTGGTCACAGCCCCACGGAAACGGGAGCACAGCAACAGCGTCGCAGGCCCTGCACCGCCCGCATATGCGTTTTCCGCCTAAGCAAGGCCGGTTTTGATCGTTTGGTTTTGCGTGCTGCCTGCTTACGCTCACGGCATGACATTACACATACAAGCCCTGGGCCCGGCCATTGGCGCACTGGTCAGCGGCATTCAACTCTCCGAACCCTTGAGCGACGGCAACCACGATGCCTTGCTCAAAGCCCTGCTGCAGCACCACGTGCTGTTTTTTGAAAACCAGCCCATCACGCCGCGCCAGCAGCGCGATCTGGCGGCGCGCTTTGGCAAGCTGCACATCCACCCCATCTACCCGTCAGACCCGCAGGTGCCGGAAATCATCCTGCTCGACACCAGCACCGGCAACCCGCCCGACAACGACCTCTGGCACACCGACGTCACCTTTATCCAGACGCCGCCCATGGCGGCACTGCTGTCGGCCAAGCTGCTACCGCCCAGCGGCGGCGACACGCTGTGGTCCAGTGGCGTGGCAGCGTTTGACGCGCTCTCTCCCGCGTTCCAGAAATTGCTGAACGGACTGACGGCCGAGCACGACATCATGAAATCCTTCCACGCGGTGCGCTTTGCCCGCACACCGGAAGAGCAGGTTCGCTTTGATGCCGCCCGCACAAACAACCCGGTGGTGGTGCACCCGGTGATCCGCACGCACCCGGTCACCGGCAAAAAGGGCATCTTCGTCAGCGAGGGCTTCACCACCCGCATTCTGGAGCTGAGCCTGCCCGAGAGCGATGCCGTGCTGGCCCTGCTGTTCAAGCACATCGCCAAGCCGGAGTTCACCGTGCGGTGGCGCTGGAAGGCCAATGACTTCGCCTTCTGGGACAACCGCCTGACCCAGCACTACGCCACCAACGATTACCTGCCGCACCGCCGCGTGATGCACCGCGCCACCGTGCTGGGCGACAAGCCCTTTTAAGCCCCACCCCATCACCCGTTTTTCACACCCCGCAGAGGAGACTCCCCATGACCGTAGCCGCCGAACCGACCGCCCTGCCCACCGCGCTGGAATCCATACGCGCCGTGGCCCTTTCCACCGGCCTGCCCTATGCGGGCGCGGTGCCACCCCAGCTGGCCTGGGAGCTGTTCTCCGCCGGCGAAGTGGTGCTGGTCGATGTGCGCACCACCGAGGAACGCAAGTTCGTCGGCCATGTGCCCGGCAGCCAACATGTGGCCTGGGCCACCGGCACGGCCCTCACACGCAACCCGCGCTTTGTGCGCGAGCTCGAAGTCAAGGTGGGCAAGCAGTCCACCATCCTCTTGCTGTGCCGCAGCGGCAAGCGCTCGGCCCTGGCCGCCCAAGCCGCAGCCACCGCCGGCTTCACCCGTGTGTTCAACATCCTCGAAGGTTTCGAGGGCGAGATCGACGCCCACAAACAGCGCGGCGGCAAGGACGGCTGGCGCTTTCACAAGCTGCCCTGGGTGCAGGACTGAGCGATGGCCCAGCCGCTTTTTGATCTGGAAAACGTCGTTGGTCAACTCGCTGCCGTGCGCCAGGAATGGCGTGCCGCGCAACAGCGCTCCAATGAACCCGGCGGGCGCGAGCTGCCCTCGCGCGATGCGCTGACCGACATCCTGCGCGGCCTCAAGGGCGTGCTGTTTCCCATGCGCCTGGGGCCTACCGATTTGCGCCAGGAGAGCGAGGACTTTTATGTCGGCCACACCCTGGGCGCCGTGCTGCATGCGCTGCACGCCCAGGTGCAGCTGGAGCTGCACTACACCGCACGCCACCAGGATGCGGTGGATGGTGCCGCGCTGGACGCGCAGGCCCTGTCCATCACCCGCGACTTTGCCGGCGCCCTGCCCGGCATACGCCGCCTGCTCGACAGCGATGTGATTGCCGCCTTTGAGGGCGACCCGGCCGCGCGCAGTGTGGACGAGGTGCTGCTGTGCTACCCCGGCATCCTGGCCATGATTTACCACCGCGTGGCGCACCGTCTCTACCGCTCTGGCGTGCCGCTGCTGGCGCGCATTGCGGCCGAACTGGCGCATGCCGAGACCGGCATCGACATCCACCCCGGCGCGACAATCGGGCCGGGCTTTTTCATCGACCACGGCACCGGTGTTGTGATCGGCGAGACGGCCGTCATCGGTGAGCGTGTACGCCTGTACCAGGCCGTCACATTGGGTGCCAAGAGCTTCCCGGTGGACGACCAGGGCAAGCCCATCAAGGGCCAACCGCGCCACCCGATTCTGGAAGACGAGGTCGTCATCTACGCCGGCGCCACCGTGCTCGGCCGCATCACCGTGGGGCGCGGTGCGTCCATAGGCGGCAATGTCTGGCTGACGCATGACGTGGCCCCCGGCACGCACATCACGCAGGCTACTTCGCGCCAGGACACCAAATCCGATTTGACCCCCACGCTTGCCACTGCGTGTGCTGCGCTGCCCCCCGAGGGGGCCAAGCCAGCTTGGGGCGGCCCGGCGCGGGCTTAAGACCTGCGCAACCCCTTCTCACTTTCGATTTTTTAACCCCCGGAGACCTTCATGTCAGAGACCCTTCCCAGCCAATCCGCGCTCAGCGACAGCGCCGCGCGGCAACTCGCCAACGCCACCAAGACCGTCCCCATTCTGTCCACCATCAGCCCGCGCTGGCTGGTGCATCTGCTGCAATGGGTGCCTGTGGAAGCCGGCATTTACCGCCTCAACAAGGTCAAGAACCCGCAAGACGTGCTGGTGGCCTGCGCCAAGCGCGACGAGTCCGAACTGCCGCAAACCTTTGTCGATTACGAAGACACACCGCGCGAGTATTTCCTCAACGCCGTCTCCACCGTGCTGGACGTGCACACCCGCGTGTCGGATCTGTACAGCAGCCCGCATGACCAGATCAAGGAACAATTGCGCCTGACGATTGAGACCATCAAGGAGCGCCAGGAGTCCGAGCTGATCAACAACCCCGACTACGGCCTGCTGGCGTCCGTCGCGCCCGATCAAATCATCTACCCTTTGACCGGCGCGCCCACGCCCGACGATCTGGACGAGCTGCTGACCAAGGTCTGGAAAGAGCCGGCCTTCTTCCTGACCCACCCGCTGGCGATTGCCGCGTTCGGCCGTGAATGCACCCGCCGTGGCGTGCCACCGCCCACCGTGAGCCTGTTCGGTTCGCAGTTCCTGACCTGGCGCGGCGTGCCGCTGATCCCCAGCGACAAGGTGCCCGTGGCCGATGGCAAGACCAAGATCATTCTGGTGCGCGTGGGCGACAAGCGCCAGGGCGTGGTCGGCGTGTTCCAGCCCGGTCTGGCCGGTGAACAAAGCCCCGGTCTGTCGGTGCGCTTCATGGGTATCAACCGCAGCGCGATTGCCTCCTACCTGATCAGCCTGTACTGCTCGCTGGTCGTCCAATCCGACGACGCGCTGGCCGTGCTGGAAGATGTTGAAGTGGGCAAGTTCCATGACTATCCAGACACCTACAAATAATCTGCCGGGGGGAACTCCCCCTGCGGGTCTGCCTGACATCGCGATGCTGACGCAACTGGCCGGTGCCTTCTTCTCGGCGCTGCCGGGACAGGCGCCGCAATTTCCGTCGGCCCCTACGCCCCCTTCGCTGGGCAGCTTGCCGCAGCCCTCGCCACCCGCGTTTGGCAATGTGCAACCGACTGCGCCAGCACTGGGCGGGGTGCCTGCGCCCACCAACGTGTTGCCCGGTGGCAGCTCGCTGGGCCCGGTGGCACGCGAGCCGCAGTCCCCTGCGGCCTTTCCCTTGGGCTCGCCGCCTCCAGGCTCCAACATGGCGCCCACCACGCCACAAAATGCGCTCAACCTGGGCGTATCCACACCAGCCCTGGTGCCACATTCCGCAGCCCCCAATGGCCTGCCCGACAACGCTGCTCTGGTAGCGCCTGCCGTGGACAACCGCATCGGTGCCCAAGCCCTGGGCGTGCCCCGAGGTGCGGGTGCAACCCTGCCACAGGCGGCACCACCTACTGCGCCATCGGCACCCACAGCGGGCGGCGCTGCGGTGCCCACCGCTCCGGGCATTGGTGACTCCGCGGCAGTGACGGCCGGCAGTGCGGCGGCTCCTGCGGACGGTGCTGCTGCACCGGCTGCTGAAGCCTCGCCCTACTACTTCGTCAACAACGGTAACGGTTACCCCTCCAAGCTGACCGAGTACAGCGTGCCGCGCGAAGACCGTGTCACCGCGCATTCCTTCGGGCTGCCCGGTGCCGACGATTTGCGTGCGCTCTTGAGCAACAACCCGCGCGTTCCGGCTCAGGCCGGCTCCGCACCAGTTGCCAACAGCAGTGGTGCGCAAGCGGCTGGTCCGTTCTACTTTCTGGAGCCCCAGCGTGCGCCTAGCGGCTACGCCGGCCCCTATCCGGAAGGCAAGCCGGAGATTGATGCATCCCGCCATCCGGCCTTTGACGTGCACGCGGTCCGGCGGGATTTCCCCATCCTGCAGGAACGCGTGAACGGCAAGCAGCTGGTGTGGTTTGACAACGCGGCCACGACGCACAAGCCCAAAGCGGTGATTGACCGGATCTCGTATTTTTACGAACACGAGAATTCGAACATCCACCGCGCGGCGCATGAGCTCGCAGCCCGCGCCACCGATGCCTATGAAGGTGCGCGTGAGAAAGTGCGCAACTTCCTGGGTGCCGGCAGCGTGGACGAAATCATCTTCGTGCGCGGTGCCACTGAAGCCATCAACCTGGTAGCCAAGACCTGGGGTGTGCAGAACGTGCTGGAAGGCGACGAGATCATCGTCTCGAACCTGGAGCACCACGCCAACATCGTGCCTTGGCAGCAACTCGCGGCGTTGAAGGGCGCGAAGATCCGCGTGATCCCGGTGGACGACAGCGGCCAGGTCTTGATCGACGAGTACAAAAAGCTGCTCAACGACCGCACGAAAATTGTGGCCGTGACGCAGGTCTCCAACGCGCTCGGCACCGTGGTGCCGGTCAAAGAGATTGTGGAACTCGCTCACCGTGCCGGCGCCATCGCGCTGGTGGACGGCGCGCAATCGGTCAGCCACATGCGGGTGAATGTGCAGGACATGGGTGCGGACTTCTTTGTGTTCTCCGGGCACAAGCTGTTTGGCCCCACCGGCATTGGTGTGGTCTACGGAAAGCGCGCGCTCTTGGACGCCATGCCCCCGTGGCAGGGCGGCGGCAACATGATTGCCGACGTGACCTTTGAGCGCACCCTGTTCCAGCCGCCTCCCAACAAGTTCGAAGCAGGCACCGGGAACATCGCAGACGCGGTGGGTCTGGGTGCGGCCATCGACTATGTGCAGCGGCTGGGTCTGGAAAACATCGCGCGCTACGAGCACGACATCCTGGCCTACGCCACACATCTGCTCAAACCGATTCCGGGTGTGCGGCTGATTGGCACGGCGCATGAGAAGGCCAGCGTGCTGTCCTTTGTGCTCAAGGGCTACACCACCGAAGAAGTGGGGAAGGCCTTGAACGACGAAGGCATTGCGGTGCGCTCCGGCCACCACTGCGCGCAGCCCATCCTGCGCCGCATGGGTGTGGAGACCACGGTGCGGCCTTCGCTGGCGTTCTACAACACCTGCGAAGAGGTGGACAGGATGATCGCGGTGGTGCGGCGTCTGAGTTCGGCGCGCACGCATTAGCGCGCAGCGCTTAGCCGAAGGCCCGGTGGCGCCGCAGTCCAGAGTTTGGATTGCGGCGCGACCGGGCCTTTTTCGCATGCAGCGTACGGGCATCATTTTGCGGAGACGCGTTCGCCCTGAGTCGCTGTTCAGGGATTGCATTTCCAGGCGGGCGCGCAGCTGTGCCTGCGTTAAAGGCTGGGGGCGACTCCTCTTCGCTCGCTGCAGTGCTTGGGGTATGCCGCGCGCCTCATGGTGGGGTACCACAAATCGGCGCGCGGCATACCCCAGGCACTGCGGGTGTGGATTGGCTCCTGTTCAGGAACCAAAGCGCGGGCTGAATGGTGGGGACTTTTGCTGGTGGTGGTTGATCGGTGAGTGGTGGCGATAGGCTGATTCGAGACGTTCGGGCGGTGCAGTCGGCAGTCAATCACGCCGTGTCTAGAGTCACTGAACATTTGGCAGTAAATGGCTTCATAACACCCGTTGCTGCCGGTCATTACAGGCAGCTTTACGGCGCTCCAGTTCATTACCTGCTGTCAAGCCTTCTTGGCGGACTTCAACATGTCCAAAGTGAGTGCTCCTGCTTAATTAGAGCCGCTATTTGCGTTCCGCCCACGCTAGCTAAAACTGGCATTGGACATCGAAATTAGTTTTCAAGTCTTTTTTCGGCTCTGATGCAGTGGTTAAAAAATTTAAATCTGGTTATTTGCCTCCGACGCCTTTTGTCGCCCTGTGAGGCACGATGCACTATCCAAAAGGATGCATGGAGTACAACATGCCACAACTTATCAGCACTCCAGAAGAAATCTTCCGTCGCAAAAACCGGGGCATCACACGCTTGAATTCCAAGAAAATAGTTCAAAGTGCATCCAGAAGACTTTCAAAGTAATGCATGCGTGGTTCAAGCAATACACGTCTGATTAACCCACAGAAATGCTGGCCCCATTTGAAAATTCCAGCTGGAATGAGGGTGGACCGACCAGCCTGCGGATTGCATTCACTCATATGCCGATTGCTTGAGAAAGCACGGCAAATACGTGCCCACACTGGCGCGACCCCAAGGCCCCGGCGTGTCGGTCTAGATCGAAACACCCATGGGTGTTCTCCGCCACGTGTTGCAAGTCACAGAAGCCAACGATCACCCAGCCAAAGCAGCGGATTTATGGGCCAATGCTTGCCATCAATGGCCGCAATTACAAGCGTATAACCTAAACGATTTGTGCCATGTCTACGTTGTCAAAATCCCGGCGCAAACAGACCCTTGGGTGCTTTTTTGGAATATCCCGTTCCACACATTTCCCAGTGAAAGTCAATGGCACACCGTGATTGATTGGCTCCGTTTGCCACCTGGTCCCGAAATCGCTTTGGAATACTGACTCATGGCTGAGCAGTTTCCTTGGTTGTGTAGTTTCAATAAGTATTAAAAATGATAAATATTGTCACAACTCGGGTATCATGAATCGAACAGCGAGCGACTCCCCTTGGCCACCAAGAAACCAGACACACACGAAACTCTCAGGCTCGCTCTGGAGTTGCTACGGCGTATTCCACGTCAAAGCAAGGTTAGCGCTGGTGAATTGCACCGACAGTTGGCGGCAGCAGGCTTCGAGCGTGATGAGCGCAGCATTCAGCGCTTGCTCAAAAGCCTGAGCGAACAATTTGACATTGAGCGTGACGACAGCAGCCTGCCTTACGGCTACCGCTGGAAAGCCCAGAGTCACAGCCTGATGGTCCCGACATTAAACAGCCAGGAATCGTTGCTGCTGATGCTGGCCGAGCAGCAACTCCAACCGCTGCTACCACCCAGCGTGATGCAGGCCATGGATGGTTTTTTTCGTCAAGCCCGTGCCAACTTGGCGCCGCACCAGAACACAAAACTTGAAAAGCAGTGGCTGAAAAAAATCCGTGTCGTCAGCGAAATGCAGCCCCTGCTACCACCCAAACTTACGGCAGGCGTGCTTGATGCCGTGTCTGCCGCACTTTACGCCAACCACTGGCTTGATGTGGATTACACCAACCAGCGTGACGAACAGAAAAAACACCGCGTCATGCCCTTGGGCCTGGCCCAACAAGGCCCACGGTTGTACCTGGTTTGTCAATTTGAAGGCTACGACAACCAGCGCATTCTTGCTTTGCACCGTCTTAAAAAAGCTACCGACACCAACCTGTCATTCGAACGACCCGACTTCGACTTGGCCGAGTACGAGGACGATGGCAATCTGGCCGTGGGTAACGGCAAACGCATCCATTTGGTGTTTGAAATCGACAAGCCACCGGGTCGGCACCTGCTGGAATCTCCCTTGTCCAAAGACCAGACCGTGGAAGAACGACCCAACAGCTACCTGATTTCAGCCACCGTCGCTCAAACTTTGTTGCTGGAACGGTGGTTGAACAGTTTTGGGGGGCGAATTCGGGATATTCGCAAGATCACCATAGAGCCACATACAAGTTAGATTATTTCAAAGTCAAGAAGTTTGAAAAAATAGGACGCCAACAATTAATTTAACTCTTAAATATAAAAATAACCCATTAAGATATCATGAAATTTTTTTCATGTCGCATCAATTCAAAATTTAAATTTATTTAAATTTCACACTTATTAAAATCTCATGGTAAATTTTAACTTGCGCTCATTACTTTCGCACTACCCTTCTACTCAAGATGCAATTGATAATAATAAAATTCGTCTTGTCAGGCACAATATGAAAAGATGGGAGGGATTCAATTCAATACTTAGATTCAACAAAGAAGTATTGAAGATATTTACCGCAGAACAAGGAAATGATATCTATAAAGATAAAAAAATAATACTTGCATTTTCCCCGTTATCTGGAAGTAGAGCACTATTATCTAGCGCATTTTTTAATAATGGGAATATCAGCAGAATGGCCTTTGAGAAATCCCCTGGATACAAAGAATATTCTGAATACAGAAAATCTATTGGAGAAAAAACACACTCCAAAGCCCAGTGGCTCTACAACTTAGAGGTATGCTCAGACCTTACAGAGTTATTTGACCGAGTCGTCATTGACTGGGGGAAATCAGCAATTTCATGGTATCAAAACAATGTTGATAAAACCATCAGTGAAATAATGCCGGATGGATTTGTTATGAATTTTCCCGGATGGGACAAAGTTAATATAACGCACCAAGAATTGAAGGCGATAATCAATAAGCCCGATGGAAATTCTGATTGGCATGAATTTCTAAGTCGTCATCATGGTGTTTACATGCTTCTTGATAACAAGACGGGGCGCCATTATATTGGCTCTGCCACTGGAAAAGATGGTCTATGGGGACGTTGGTCTGGCTATGCAAGAACAGGTCATAATAATAACAAATACCTTAAAGAGCTAGTGGACAAATATGGCGAATCATATCCTGAAAACTTTTCATATTCTTTGCATCATGTTTTCTCAGCTGGGTCAGCAACCAGAAATGAGGTTGTGAAAAATTATGAGTATCTTCTAATGAAAAAAATGGGTAGCAGAGTATTTCAATTGAATTGAAATTCAACTTACAATGAATTTTTATTATTCCAAATATCTTGGAAATACCAATAATAATCGATGAAGCTTTTCCTTTATGACGTACGACCAGCCCCAATGGGTTGGCCATGTGTGTACTGGCCTGATGAAGCAATTGCACTGTTACAAACCGGCCAAGTCACCGAAGTTAGTCTGGATCACGACCTAGGTGATAACTCGTGGGGTGCCGGGTATGACATGATTCTCTGGATGTAGGAAGCCATGCGTTCGCGTGGTTTTTTAAAGCCGCGCATCCTCGTACATTCAGCCGATTCTGCAGCCAGAATTCATATGTTTGCGCGCATTTCAAGGCCATTAAAAATGGCCTCCCTGTGAACGGCTTTCAGTTTCCGTTTAAATCCGATGTCAGCTGCCTGCTAGGCGCATTTACCTGGTGAGACCGCTAGCTTCTTGCCACTTTCTTTGAATCGAATTGAGATACCCATTCTTTTAGGTCGTCCGGACGCTGCTCACATTGATCTGCCCAATCAGAATCCCCAAATCACGAGGCAATGACAAGCGAATTGAATCGGTGGTGGTGATCAGGCCTGCATCGTATAAATACGGGCGACATAATGCGCCGAAATTGATCTAATAACGACGCATTTTGTCGCACTGCTGAGAATACTGAGTGCATGTCCCACAACAGGAGATACCTGTGTCAACAGTACACCGCCGCACCGTGTTCGATCTATTGCCACTTGAGTTGAAGGAGATGTATCGGCTGAACCTGAACGTGAGCGCCACCGTGCCGCCACGCCGTCCGTCACGTTCTAATTCTGAGGATTACAACGAATACGCTTTTGACGAAGGTATTTACCAGCGATATCGTGAAATGCATGACCGCGCGAAGGCCGAACGTTCCCTGTGGCTGCGAACGCACCGGATCACGCGCGCAGTGATGAATGACGCATACAGAACCGACTATGACCCATATACAAACGCCCCGCGGCTGGGACTGACGGCGCCGCCCGTGCCCGAGGGTTACACCGATTCCATGCGGGCATGGCGAGAACCCCCTCCGCCACCCAAGCCTTTGTCGGTCCCACGGTTAAACAAGTCCTTTTCCTTTTGAGTAGGGGTTGCCACAACCAGCCCAGGCCTTCAAAGAACAGTAACACCGTGGGCGGACGAACCCGCGCCATGCAAAAAGAGGATACGACGACTTTGTATTCAGGCACTGCGTATGGCGTGGTCTGGTCTGTTCGTGGGGTTTATTTCAATAGACCTCTGCGAAAACCCCGGACGTAGGCTTTTTGCAAGGTCTTTTCGTGGGCGCCATATGTCATCAGAGCCCCCTGATAACGCATTTCACGCTCCAGATCGGCTCGATATCTAACGCAGCTGTCTTGCAGGTTTAGGCGTGCCCGCTGGTACCCCTGCGCCATGGCTGTGCGCATATCGAACCAGCTAAAGGGAAATTCATCCAGTTGCGATGGCGCCAGTTCAGGGCAGTGTGCCGGTACTTGGTTGAGCCATTCTGCCCAGTGGTGTTGATGGCAACGGTGGATACGCTCATCGCTGGTCAATTCACCAACGCAAAGCCACCGCATGAATTGAGACCGCCATGGTTCGGGAATAGTCGAGACTTCGACATATTGCGTGCCATAGGATCCATCGTGAACCGGAACCAATGTTTCGAGTTGGACGATGTTCATTGAAGGGTCAACGTCGCCGTCGAGTCTTGAAAAAATCTGAGCCAGCATGAAACATTCTTTCCAGGTCGGACTGCATGACTGAACCGGCTCACGACAATCGAACAGCAGGGCCAACTTATCCAAAGTTAGTTTGATATTCAGATCCGGCTTCATGACGCTGGATTTGACACTTCTCATGTGGCGCGTATGGTGCGCCAGCGGCGGCAAGTTCAGTCGTGCCAGTTCGGCATCGACAAGTGCAAACCCCCAATGGGAGTTGAAAACGATCAGGTTTGAGTCGGTCACAAAATTCAGGAATTTTGGCGCGATGTCCCCGAACGTTGGCAAGCCTTCCAGTTGTTGATTGTCATACCCCGTGTCGATTTCGGAAGCGTGTTCCATCGGACGTTCGGGGTCGAGCATGACTTGGAATTGCACACCTGTGAGTTTTGAATCAAGTGCCTCAAGGGCTACAACCTCTATAACCCTGTCGGCAGCAGTATCCAGGCCAGTGGCATTTACGGTCAGAAAAACATCGCGTCTCATGGCTGTCACTCCGTTAAAAGCGTCAGGCCAAGTCCGAGTTATGTGCTTGCCTGATCGATAGGCATAGTGTCTCAAGATGGACGACGAAATGCGTCGCAAGAAGGGTGTTCGAGAGACCTGGAAAGGCTTTTGTAGGGTCATGCATCACTTCGGGAAAACCTCACAAATAGCCATCGTCAATGACCAAAACCGAGGGACTCCATGCGGGCATCCTTAAACACACTCAACCACAATTGGTTGTATTTTTCTCGACCGAGAGCTTTTTCGATATCAAGCTCATTCGGAAGACTTGGAACCGAACTCTCCGGATCATCTTTCTTTGGGGGAAAAATATTTGCGAGGATTTTTTGGAACTTTTCAACCTGGTCGCCCACTGTGGAGTAAGTTGCATCTGCTTTGTACGTCATGAAGCTTGTTGAGTGTGGACCTTCAGCGGTCAAACCATAACTCGGCTCAATCGAATTTCCACATGCGGCCCAACAGGAATAATCCGCCTTCCAATCTTCAGTAGTGATAATATTTTTGAATCTCAATAAATCTGCCGGACCATTAAGGCCGATTTTATTGCTATCAAATGTGCATCGCTGACTTAAATGATTGATAGATATGAACGTTACAGTGTTATCAGTGGAATCGATTGTGACTTCACATTCATTTACTATGTAAATATTATCTGATTTCGGTAAACCAATACGTTTTTCAAGCCATTTAATGTTCAATCCGATATTTTCAATCTTCATTGAATCATTTAGCGTCCATTTTTCTGCATCACCAACACAGGCTGTTAAATAATTATTTTTGGCAATCGTGTCAGTTATGTTTTTTACTAAATTTCTATTGATCACAATGATAATTACTGCCACAGCAATGATAAAAAGTATGACTTGAACATATATAATTATGAGATATTTTTTACATCTATCCTTATTGAGACTGCAAGACTCACTGTTCATTTATTTAAATCCTGTTCTATATTAATGTAGACTATTCGAATAGCAACGGAAATGAACACCGCCACTCCCAAAGCAAAGTGCGCGAATTGCCTGTCCAACTCTTACCTTGGCAAAAATGGAATGAATTTTTGCATCGTCACCAGAGAAATCCAAATACAGGCGGCTCGGGAAGAACGTAACTTGGGAACCCTCGCCATCTAATTCCATCACCGGAGTGCTCAAAACCTTTGTTAGCGCCCGAATGGTTCCAGAGATTGACACCAACTTTCCTTCAAATCGCTCATCAACTGCGAATTTATTTTCTTCATACAAATCAGTGATTTGAGTCGGCGTGACTGTTATATAGAGTGATCTATTTATCTTGGCTCTATCTATCAACGTGGAATCCACTTGTTCCTCATTGTCCAACTTCTTACTGATTGTGCACATTACCAAAATCGGGACAATTATTACACCAAGAAAAATTAACTTAAAAATTGCCGAGAGAAAATTATTCATTACTTCACCGTGATTTATCTAAAAATCAAAATATATATTTAAAAGCCAACACGATAGGATTAAACAGTCGTTTGTGTATGATTTTTTCCAAATGCTTGGGATTGATAGATCATTAATGTCTTACGCTGAACGACAAAATGCGTCGTTGATAGACTTGACTGATTGCATCAATTACGTTTTCCAGCTCCTTGGCCAACGGTTCATGCAGTGCCTCCGCAGAAGCAGAACAACAGAAGAGCCTGATTTTTCGGGCTGAGCGAATGCAATGGAGACTGCGATTCGATGAATAGCCGTCATGAAGTGGCATATTTCCGTGTGCGCTGTAGGTTGAACGCGGGCGCTCTGCCCTCGTAATTGACATCACATTGCTATCGGTCAGGCTACGGAGGTCAATGTCGGCTCTGGAGTGAGCATTTCGGATGGACCTATGTCAGGAACCGCTACGTACTTGGCTTGCGAAAGTACTACGTGACATATAGATACCAACTCTTGAAAGCCATGACCGGCCGATACCCCAATGACTTCTTCCGCCGCCCTGCCGAATTCCCGACACGTCGTCACCACAAAATTACCAACCGATAAAATTACCCGTCGCCGAGTGCCTTACGCCGGCACACATCCCTAAGATACGGCCCTGCGTCGCTTCACTTTGTACATGGCCGCATCGGCGTTTTTGATGATTTGTTCGGGGGCCTGTTCATCACCCAAAAAGAGTGCTATGCCGATACTGGCGGAACCCTGGTGTCTGACCTCACCCAGCACATATTCTTCGGTTAGTGCCTGATCCATATTTTTTGCAGCCAACGCAGCATGTTCCGTTGCCTGCGCCCTGTCTGCACCCAAATACTCCAGCAATACGACAAACTCGTCGCCACCCAGGCGGGCTACCGTGTCCGTGTCACGGGTGACCCGTTTTAATCGATGGGCAACTTCTATCAGCAATTGGTCGCCCGCCTCGTGGCCCTGTGTGTCGTTCAATAACTTGAATTGATTCAAATCAATAAATAACACGGCCCCATAGCTGTTCTGGCGCTTGCTGATGCGCATGGCGTGAGCCATTTTCTCCAGTAGCAGGCGGCGGTTTGGCAATCTTGTCAGCGCATCATTGAATGCCAAATTTGCCAACTCCTGTTCCATGTGTCTGCGTTCGGTAATATCTTCAACGGTTCCTTCGTAAAACACGACGTTCCCGGCTGCATCCCGCAAAACGTGGGCGTGCTCCTTGACCCAAATTCGCTCGCGTGTTTTGTGTCTGTGTATTTCTGACACAAAATCAACCACGTGATCGTCACGTTCAATGCATTTCATGAATTCATCCCGTCGCGTGGGATCGACATACCATTGGCGTGCAACGTCATTGAAACTCAGCAGCAGTTCTTCTTCCGTTGCGTATCCGTTGAGTCGCACGAGCGCAGCGTTGGCGCGAATCATCCTGCCATCGTGACTGGAACGGTAGGTTCCTATCGGAAAGAATTCGAACATGGTCGATAACGGGAAAGGATCAGTTTCCAAAAGATGACCCTCAACAAAATACTTTGAAGTATGCATGGTGTGTGCTGTGTTGTATTGTTATTGGGTCTATTTTCAAGGAACGGCATGACCCACTGTCCGCCCTATCCGTCCAATGCCACACTGCTGCGCAGTTGCGCAGACACGGCGGCCAGGTCGCGGGCGGCCCTTCAGCTGCCTTGGCGCTGCAATTAATCAGGGCTTAACAAAGCGGCGGCATACTGGCGCCGTATTGATAAAAAGGACTCCTGATGAACTTGCAATCCACTCCCCGCTACGACGCCCTCAGCCGCGCTTTTCACTGGCTCACGGCCATTGCCGTGACCATTGCCTTCGTACTCGGGCCCGAACACTTCGGCCGCCTCATGCACCAGGGCCTGGACCCTGCCACCCGCAGCGACATCGTGTGGCACGAGAGCCTGGGTATCTTTGTATTTGCGATGACGCTGCTGCGCCTGCTCTGGGTCGCCTTGCGTCCGGCAGCGCCGCAACTCGAATCCGCTGGCTGGCTGGCACTGGCATCCAAGCTGATGCACCTGGCCCTGTGGGCATTGCTGCTGGCATTGCCGGCCAGCGCGCTGCTGGCTCTGGGCAGCGAAGGCCATCCGCTGACGCTGCTGGGCGGTGTGCGTGTGGACCAGATGCCGCTGATTGCCAACTCCGTGTTCGCGAAGCTGGCCGACTGGGGTGATGTGCACGGCCTGCTGGGCGATGTGCTGATCTGGCTGGCCGGCCTGCACGCGGTGGCTGCGATCTACCACCATGTTTTTCTGAAAGATGGCGTGCTGCTGTCCATGCTGCCGGAAAAATTCTCCCGCTGAGCCGGTTTCGGCAGGGCCAAGGGGCCAGAATCAGCCGGGCCCACGCATTCGCATGGGCCTGCTGTATTGGCGGGTTCTGAAAGGAAACAGATCATGCGCTCCATGAATAAATTGCTATTGACCGCCCTGCTGGTGCTGGGCCCCTGCGTGGGCGTGCAGGCCGATACCGATGCGGCACTTCAGCAGGCCATTGCCAGCCCGGCACGCACGCCGGCTTATGCCGCACGCGACAGCTGGCGCCACCCCTACGAGACGCTGACCTTCTTCGGCTTGCGGCCCGACAGCCGCGTGGTGGAGATCAGCCCCGGTGGCGGCTGGTACACCGAAATTCTGGCGCCCTACTTGCGCGACAAGGGGCAGCTGGTTCTGGCGGCCGATGACCCGGAATCGACCAAGCCCGAAACGGTGAAGAGCCTGGAGCGGCTGAAAGCCAAGCTGGCTGCGCGGCCGGACGTTTATGACCGCGTGCAACTGGGCGTGTTGGCACCCCCGGCCAAGCTGGACTACGCGGCCCCCGGCACGGCCGACCTGGTGCTGACCTTTCGCAATGTGCACAACTGGATGGACCAGGGAGATGGGGGCGTGCGTGCCGTGTTCGCCAGTGCCTACCGCAGCCTGAAGGCCGGCGGCGTGCTCGGCGTGGTGGAGCACCGCCTGCCCGCAGACAGGGCGCAGGACGCCACCAGCAGCAGCGGGTATGTGCACCAGGCCTATGTGGTGCGCATCGCGCAGGAGGTGGGCTTCACGCTGGAGGCCAGCTCCGAAATCAATGCCAACCCCAAGGACACGGCCGACCACACGGGTGGCGTCTGGGCACTGCCACCGGGCTATGCCAACAAGGAGGTGGACCGGGAGCGCTACCAGGCCATCGGCGAAAGCGACCGCATGACGCTCAAGTTTGTGAAGCCCCGGCCTCAGTAGGCGCGGGCAACTGCCCCTGGCTGGGGCAAGCTCGCAGTAAGTCCCCAACCCTAAAATATTTTCAGTTTTGGGGTTGGCTTACATATCAAGGAATGCGGGAACACAATGAGTATCGAACAGGAAGATCAACTATTACAGGCCTACATACAGCGCCAGGAATTGGCCGAAGAGATGCTGCCGAAGATCGGCAGGCTGTATCGCAACAACGGCATCCTGATGCGTGTTTACGGGCGGGCCATCAACAACGTGACCACCGTTGACATCCTCAAGACGCACCGTTTTGCGCGCCAGTACACCGGTGAAGAACTCTCCATTCAGCACAGCTTCAAACTGGTGGAGGCCATGGAAGGCCTGCAACTGGCCCCGGCAAAAATTGACCTGGGCCGCCTGACGAACCAATGGCGCGCTGCGGGCAATGGCGTATCTGCCGCTGATTTTCTGCGTGAAGAATTGGCCCCTATCGTGGGCCACCACGACCCCCTGCTCAGCGAGCCCCGCGACATTGTTCTGTACGGCTTTGGACGCATAGGCCGCTTGCTCGCGCGCCTGTTGATCGAGCGCACCGGCAAAGGCAACAAGATGCGCTTGCGCGCCATTGTGGTTCGCAAGGGCAAGGGCAACGACCTGGAAAAGCGCGCGGCACTGTTGCGCCGGGATTCCGTACACGGCCCGTTCAACGGCTCGATTGTTGTGGATGCGGAGAACGGCGGCATCATCGCCAACGGTGTTTTCATCAAGGTGATTTACGGCGAAGGCCCGGACAAGATCGACTACACGGCGCTCGGCATCAGCAATGCCATCGTGATCGACAACACCGGTTCCTGGCGTGATGAGGCAGGCCTGTCACTGCACCTGCAAAGCCCGGGCGTGTCCCGCGTGCTGCTGACCGCGCCGGGCAAGGGCGCGCTCAAGAACATCGTCTACGGCATCAACAGTGGCGACCTGGTGGATGAGGACAAAATCGTCACGGCCGCCAGCTGCACCACCAACGCCATCGTGCCGGTGCTCAAGGCCTTGAATGACAAGTTCGGCATCGAGCACGGCCATGTGGAGACCGTGCATTCCTACACCAACGACCAGAACCTGATCGACAACTACCACAGTGCAGATCGCCGTGGCCGCAGCGCGCCGCTCAACATGGTGATTACCGAGACCGGTGCTGCCAAGGCCGTGGCCAAGGCATTGCCGGAACTCGTAGGCAAGCTCACCGGCAACTCCATTCGCGTGCCTACGCCGAACGTGAGCATGGCCATCCTGAACCTGACCCTGGGCACCCAGACCACCAAGGAAGAGATCAACGCACACCTGCGTGGCTGTGCCTTGAGCCCCGAGTTCCAGGAACAGATTGACTACAGCACCTCGACTGAAATCGTATCGAGCGATCTGGTGGGCTCGCGCCACGCCGGTGTAGTGGACTCGCAAGCCACCATCGCCAACGGCCGCAATGTCGTGCTCTACGTGTGGTACGACAACGAATTCGGTTACAGCTGCCAGGTGGTGCGCCTGGCGCAACAGATGGCGGGCATTCAATTCGCGTCGTTCCCGGCGTAATTCAAGCGGTACCCGATCAAGGGGCTGCCGTGCTTGCGCACGGCAGCCCTTTTGTTTTTGTACAGCACGGATCACGCACGGTGGTAGATGGGATCGTGCTGCTGGTGGACCTGCTCAGCCAGGTGTATTGCAGAGGGGGAATTCTGGGTGCAGCGGCCGGGCGCACGCTCGCAAGTGCCTGGTACCAGCGCAGTTCGTTTATGCGGTTTTGTAATTTAGAAGCTCCGATTCAGTCGTTCCCGAACGCACCACAAGCTTCCAGAATCCACCCCACGCACTCTTGCAAAACACCCGCTGCCACACAACCCAAGGTCCACGATGTCTGTTCTTTTAATTGCCGGAAGCCCGTCTGAGCGCTCGCGCACCGCCGCCCTGCTGGAAGCTGCGGGACAGCGCCTGGAAACGCGCGGTGTGCTGGTGGACCGGCTGCGTGTGCGGGACCTCTCACCCCAGGCCCTGATACTGGCCGACTTCGGCCACCGCTCCATCAGCCAGGCCACGGGCCAGGTGGCACAGGCGAAGGTCATCATCGTGGCCACTCCCGTTTACAAGGCCGCCTACAGTGGCGTGCTCAAGGCGTTTCTGGACCTGCTGCCGCAAGACGCGTTTGCCGGAAAAACCGTGCTACCCCTGGCCACCGGCGGCAGCCCTAACCACATGCTGGCACTGGACTATGCGCTGCGCCCGGTGCTGCAGTCACTGGGTGCACGCCACATCCTGTCCGGCATATTTGCCACGGACACGCAGGTGACGCTGTCGCCCGAAGGCTCTTACAGCGTGGCGCCGGACATCTCTGCACGGCTGGACGCCGCCGTCGAGATCCTGCTCGCTGAAGCACTGAACCATTCACTGGGACACGCCGGGCGTTTTGCGCCGGTGCACTTTTCGCAGGTGCGATGTAGCGTGTAGCAGCACCTCCCCACTGCGCATTGAGCGCACTCCTTTTCACCGTCTCCAAAGGGCTGCCACCGCAGCCGGGGACAAGGCTTGCCCACATTTTTTAAAGAGAGAAAAGCACATGACTTCTGCCCACCTCAACCGCCGCCAGTTGCTGGCCACCGCTGCCGCATCGGCGGCGCTCATCGCCAGCAGCGGTGCCCTGGCGCAAGCTGCGTCGCGCACCCTGCGCATCGGTTACCAGAAGGGCTGGCTGTCCATCCTCAAGGGCCGTGGCACGCTGGAAAAGCGCCTCACGCCGCTGGGTGTGGGCATCACCTGGACCGAGTTCAACGCCGGCCCTGTGCAGCTCGAAGCACTGAACGTGGGCTCGATTGATTTTGGTGATGTGGGCGAAGCGCCCCCCATCTTTGCCCAGGCCGCCGGTGCGCCCTTGGTGTACGTGGGCGCCACTGTGCCGCGCCCGCACCTCGAAGCTGTTCTAGTGCCCAAGGACTCGACCATCAAGACCGTGGCCGACTTGAAGGGCAAGCGCATTGCCTTCAACAAGGGCAGCAACGTGCAGTATTTTCTGGTCAAGCTGCTGGAGAAGAACGGCCTGAAATACAGCGACGTCACCCCCATCTTTTTGCCACCGCCCGATGCCCGCGCCGCCTTCCAAAAAGGCGCGGTGGATGCCTGGATCATCTGGGACCCCTTCCTTGCTGCCGCGCAAAAAACACTGGAGGCGCGCCTGCTGGTGGACGGTAACGGCATCGTCAACAACCGCCAGTACTACTTCAGCTCGCGCGACTTCGCCACCAAGAACACCGACGTGCTGAAGATCGCGATTGAAGAGATCAATGCCATCGACACCTGGATAGGCGCCAACAAGAACGCAGCGGCCACGGAGCTGGCAACCGTGCTGGGCCTGGACAAGAGCATCACCGAGCTCTACGTGGGCCGTGCCGCTTTTGGTACCAAGACCGTGACCAGCGACATCCTGGCCGAGCAGCAGGCCATTGCCGACACCTTCTTCGAGTTGAAGCTGATCCCCAAAAAGCTCAACCTGTTGCACGCAGCCCCCATCAACCTGGGCTAATGCCTTTTGCAGAAGACCATGATGACCCAAGACACCGCAACCGGAAACAAGCGCCGCGGTCTGCTGCGCATGCTGGCATTGAGCGCCAGCGCCTGGGGCCTGAGCGCGCCGCTGGCAAGCCCCGCCTTTGCGCAGGCAACGCCGACGGCGAAAGCCCCCGAATTGCTGCGCATCGGTTACCAGAAGTCTGCCGTCAACCTGGTCATCCTCAAGCAGCAGGGCGTGCTGGAAAAGCGCTTTCCCGCCACCAAGGTGGTGTGGGTGGAATTCCCAGCCGGGCCGCAGTTGCTCGAAGCATTGGCCGTGGGCAGCCTGGAGTTCGGCCTGACCGGCGATGCACCGCCCGTGTTTGCACAGGCTGCGGCCAAGGACCTGGTCTATGTGGGTGCCGAGCCGCCCAAGCCCGACAGCTCGGCCATTCTGGTGCTGCGCGACTCGCCACTGAGAACCCTGGCCGAACTCAAGGGCAAGAAGGTCGCCCTGCAAAAGGGTTCGAGCGCGCATTACCTGCTGGTGCGTGCGGTGGAAAAAGCCGGCCTGCAGTGGAGCGACATCACCCCCATCTACCTGACCCCGGCCGATGCCCGCGCCGCCTTTGAGCGCAAAAGCGTGGACGCCTGGGCCATCTGGGACCCGTTCTATTCCGCCACCCAGCTCGCCATCCAGGCGCGTGCCCTGGCCACCGGGCGCGGACTGTCCAGCAACAACTCGTTTTACCTGGCCTCGCTGCCGCTGGCCACGCAACACGCAGACACCATCGCGGCCCTGCTGGAAGAGCTGACGGGGGCCGACCGGTTCGCACAGAACAGCCGTCCCCAGGCCATCAAGCTGATTGCCGACTTCAGTGGTCTGGACGCCGGTGTGGTCAGCCTGTTTCTGCAGCGCCGCCCGCCCTCGCCGGTGGGCCCGCTGAACGCCAGCACGCGTGCCGACCAGCAAAAGGTGGCCGATGCATTTTTCAAGATCGGCCTGATTCCCAAGGCCGTGCAGGTGGCCGACATTGTCTGGACCGCGCCCGCATTGCGCGTGGCAGCCGGCAAGCCCTGAGGCCTCGTTTTCCGCACATCCGCATCCTGTTCACCACCGTTTCACACCGCTCCCATCATGAAAATTTTCTGGTTTATCCCCACCCATGGCGACAGCCGCTACCTCGGCTCCGCAGAAGGCGCACGCGTCGTCGACCTCAACTACCTCAAGCAGGTGGCACAGGCGGCAGACAGCCTGGGCTATGAAGGCGTGCTCATCCCCACCGGCCGCTCCTGCGAAGACCCCTGGGTGGTGGCCTCCGCCCTGCTCTCGGTCACCACGCGCCTGAAGTTTCTGGTCGCCGTGCGCCCGGGCCTTCACCAGCCCGCGCTGGCCGCACGCATGGCCGCCACCTTCGACCGCCTGTCCGGCGGGCGCCTGCTGATCAATCTGGTGACCGGTGGTGACCAGGCCGAGCTCGAAGGTGACGGCGTCTATCTGGACCATGCCGCACGCTACGAACAGTCAGCCGAATTCATACGCATCTGGCGCGAAATCATCCGCAACAGCCACGAGGGCAAGAGCTACGACTTTGAAGGCAAGCACCTCAGCGTCAAGGGCGCCAAGCTGCTGTATCCCTCGCTGCAACAGCCGCATCCTCCGGTGTACTTCGGTGGCTCCTCGCCGGCTGCGCATGACCTGGCGGCCGAGCAGGTGGAGGCCTATCTGACCTGGGGCGAACCGCCTGCGGATGTCGCCAAAAAAGTGATCGATGTGCGCGCCCGTGCCGCAAAGCTCGGCCGCACCGTCCAGTTCGGCATACGCCTGCATGTGATCGTGCGCGAGACCGAAGACCAGGCCTGGGCTGCCGCCGATGCGCTGATCAGCAAGCTGGATGACAAGACGGTTGCCACGGCACAGAGCGCCTTCGCAAAAATGGATTCCGAAGGCCAGCGCCGCATGGCGGCACTCCACGCAGGCGGCACGAAGCGATCCCGCGCCGACCTCGAAATCAGCCCCAACCTCTGGGCCGGCGTGGGCCTGGCGCGCAGCGGTGCCGGCACCGCGCTGGTGGGCGATCCGAAGACCGTGGCCACGCGCATCACCGAGTACGCAGCCCTGGGCATCGACATCTTTGTGCTCTCGGGCTACCCGCATCTGGAAGAGGCCTACCGCTTTGCCGAATTGGTGTTTCCGTTGCTGCCTCTTGATGTGCAAAACAAGCTCAGCGGTGGCTCGCTGTTCGGTCCGCTGGGCGAGGTGGTGGCCAATGTGGGCGCGCCCAATGTGGCCAAGCGCGAGGCGCAGACGGCATGACGCAGACGGCACGCGACCTGTCCACGCCCACCGGCGTGGACACCATCGATGCGCCGGGCTTCGGCTTCCTGCCGGTGGTTCCGCTGGACTCCGCTGATGTGCAGAGGCTGTTGACGTTGCTGCGCGGTGTTGCGCAACAGTTCATTCCTTGGCTGGTACCCCTGGCGCTGATTGCGCTGTGGCAATGGAGCTCTGCCAGCGGCTGGCTGTCCAATCGGGTACTCCCCGCGCCACTGGATGTAGGCAAGGCCTTCTGGACCCTGGCCGCCTCCGGCGAGCTCTGGGTGCATGTGAAGGTAAGTGCCGCGCGAGCGCTGACCGGCCTGGCGATTGGCGGGGGCTTGGGTCTGCTGCTGGGCCTGCTGACCGGCTCGGTGCGGGTGGCCGAGACACTGCTCGACTCCTCCATCCAGATGGTGCGCAACATCCCCGCGCTGGCCATGATTCCGCTGGTGATTTTGTGGTTTGGCATTGACGAGTCGGCCAAGCTGTTTCTGATTGCGGTGTCGGTTTTCTTCCCGATTTACCTCAACACCTTCCACGGCATCCGCAATGTGGACCCCGGCCTGATCGAGATGGCACGCAGCTACGGCCTGAACCGCTGGCAGCTCTACACGCAGGTGATATTGCCCGGCGCCCTGTCCAGCATTCTGGTGGGCCTGCGTTTTTCTCTGGGGCTGATGTGGGTGATTTTGATCGTCGCCGAAACCATCTCGGCCCAGGCCGGCATCGGCTACCTGACCATGAATGCGCGCGAGTTTTTGCAGACCGACATTGTGCTGGTGGGCATATTGCTCTACGCCATTCTGGGCAAGCTGGCCGACCTGTTTGCGCGCGGCCTGGAGCAGTACTGGCTGCGCTGGCACCCCGGTTACCAGAACGCGCATTGAACAAGAACACCATGACCCTCACAACCGATACCCGCGTGAACGCGCACGCCACTGCGTCCACGCCTGCAGCGACTGTCGACCCCGCCACAGCGCGCCGCGGCGTGGCGCTCTCTGCGCAAGGCCTGAGCAAACGCTACGGCAAGCGCACCGTGCTGGACCGCGCCCAGCTGGAGATACAGCCCGGCGAATTTGTCGCCATCGTGGGCCGCAGCGGCTGCGGCAAAAGCACGCTGCTGCGTCTGGTCGCCGGGCTGGAGAATGCCAGTGCGGGCACGCTGCAGATTGACCAGCGTGAGGTCAGGGGCCTGCGCGAGAACACCCGCATCATGTTTCAGGACGCACGCCTCTTGCCCTGGAAACGCGTGATAGCCAACGTGGCCCTGGGGCTGGCAGCGTCGGACCACGGCGCTGCGGCCAAGGTGCTGGAGCAGGTGGGCCTGGCCGACCGCGGCGGCGAGTGGCCGGCGCGCCTGTCGGGTGGCCAGCGCCAGCGCGTGGCTTTGGCTCGCGCCCTGGTGCACCAGCCCGATTTGCTGTTGCTGGACGAACCGCTGGGCGCGCTGGATGCGCTGACCCGCATCGAGATGCACAGCCTGATTGAAAACCTGTGGCTACACAACGGCTTCACCGCCCTGCTGGTGACCCACGATGTGCAGGAAGCTGTGGCCCTGGCCGACCGCGTGGTGCTGATCGAGGACGGCGTGATTGCGCTGGATCTGCGCATTGATTTGCCGCGCCCGCGCCACCGCGGCGACCCGCGCTTTGCCGCGCTGGAAGAGCGCCTGCTGGACCGCGTGCTGCAGCGCCCTGGCAAGGAAGAACCACAAGACCCACCGCCCGCGTGGCCGGGCACCCCGGCGCACGGCCTGCGCTGGGCCATCTGATTTTTTTGCATCCCATTTTTTAGTTAAGGGACTTTCAAGGAGAACCCCATGTCCATTCAAGCCATCAACGTACGCAACCAATTCCGCGGCAAGGTACGCGAAATCATCCGCGGTGACGTGGTCTCCGAAGTGGATGTCGAGACGCCCTGGGGCATCGTCACATCGGTGATCACCACCCGCTCGGTCAACGATCTGCAACTGGTGGTGGGCTCCGAAGTGGTGGCACTGGTGAAGTCCACCGAAGTCTCTATCGCCAAACTCTGATACCTTTGCCGTAAGGGTCGCGCACGGAAGCAAACGCGCATCGCCGTGGTTGCGGCCGTGTAGCCGCCATGGGCGACTCAAACGACGGGTGAATGGTGCAGACGGGCTGATTCCGGCCATGCACTCGTCACCGGCTTGGGCTTGGGCTTGGGATTGGCCGAATCGGGCGAATCCTTGCAACCTGCCGCAAGCTTCAATGGGGATGCCCGCTTCGAGCGGATGCAGACAGGAGCGCGGTCAAGTTTTCCACTGCGGGTTCCAGGGGCCGACGCCTCCCTGGAAGACGTCGCTCACCCCCCTTGTGACGCTTTCGCGAATTCAGTCTCAGCGCTCAAGGGCTCCGGCGTGTGCCAGCACATCGCCCGTTGCGGCGATGATGCCGTCGCCGATCTTCTCGATTGGCAAATCGTTAGCGTCGTCACCAAATGGATCTTCAATCTCGATTCCGATTTCATCGATGCCGAACAGCGCGAACGCCAACGCGGCCATGGCGACGGGAGTGCTCCATTTCATCTGGTCGACCAACACGAAGGGTGCGGTCAACACAAAGAGTGTGACCAGTGCCTTGAGATGCTGCGCGTAAGCGAAAGGCAAAGGTGTTCTGGCGATGCGCTCACAGGCACCCAGCGAGTCCTGCAGGGAGGTGATGTTCGCGTCCATCCCCATCAAACGCAACTCGGTCAGCTCGCCCTTGCTTGCCAGCCGTGCCAGCCGTGCCGAAATCCAGCCGAGTACCACTGGCCCCCGAGCGCCTACGCTCTCGAGCGCTGCCTTTTCGGCTTCGATCAGCACGCCCTTGGTGACAAGCGGCTGCAGGTCACGGTCCAGGCGCAAGCCCAGCGCCGAAACTTGATAAAACAAAGTTACGTACCGAGTCAAAGTTTTGGCGTCATCGATGCTGCTGGCGGGCAAGAAAGTGGCAAATTGGCGTGTCAAGTCGCGAGACCGGTTCACCATCGCCCCCAGCAATTTTCTGCCTTCCCACCAGCGGTCGTAAGACGCATTGGTTCGGAAGACGAGCAACAGGCCCAAAGCGACACCTACAAGCGCATGGGCTGAATTTGGCAACTTGAAACTGATCGACTCGTTCAGTAGGGCCGCTACGACGCCCAACCCCGCCGAGATTCCGACCTTGAGAAACAGTTTTGAATAGACAGAGCCCTGCCAGCGAAAGATGAGTCGGAGCCAGGATTTCGAATTGTATTCAACCATAGTAAGAAAATGTAAATTGATTATGAGATGATTCCCCACCTTAATCCTATCGCCACTTTGACACTTCGGAATACGCCTCATGAAGTTTGATCCCTCTGCCGCAGCTCTTCGCATTTCACGCCTTTGGAATCTCCAGGCGGAATTTGGCCAGGAGGGCAGCGCATACGCCTGCTACCTCAACGAAATCGTCTCTGACCGCTACACCTTGGTAAACGGTATGCAGTTGCTGCGAGACGAACTGCAACTGGCCGACCACACCACCGATTCGGACTTGGTGGCCTGTGGTGCCGACATGAGTGTGCCCACCGTCATCACCACGGTGGCCCACACCAACTGCGGCGATCGTATTCACCAGGGGGAAGCTACCCTGGCCTACGAGCGCACTGTAGCGTTGCGCTTTGGTTCACTGTCTGAAATTGGAGAGCTCAAGCTGGAGTCGTTCTCGCCAACCGGAGGCGGTACTGACGACGGCGCCACGCTTGCCCACGTCACGGTCGCCCACCAACTTGATGACCCGATTCGCAGAAGGCTGTACGACGGAAACGCCCTGTCGTTCGTGGTTGTCGCCATCGACTTGAAAACGCACGTGGGCCGTGAGGAGGAACACGGGCATGTTGTCGCTTATGGCCGAACCAAAGAATCTCCATTCCGAGAGAATCGCAATGCATGCGGGGCCATCGTCGGTACGCTCGCACATTACAACGACAACAACGCCGTGCACCGCCGTCTGCGCGCTGATTTGGGTGAAGAGAACTTCAAGTTCTTGAGCACACAAGGCCTGAAGACGGACCGCGGGATCGATATCACTTCTGCGGTCGCTGCTGCCATCGTCGCCATTCAGGGCATGTTGAATACCACCAAGGCATTGACCACCGAGCTCGATGAGCGGGGTGTTGGCCACCTCACCGCCAGCATCACGGTCAATCGCACCTCGGCGGATGATCCGGTTATCTACTTGGCCCGCGCCACCGTGTTCGGCGGCAAGGTGCAGATCCAAGGTCTCGGAACGGACGCGCGCAAGTACTCGGGCCAACTCGTCGAAGCCAATGGTTTGACCCGGTTGGTATTGAGCTACGACGGCAAAGCTGCTGACGCTTATCCTGTGACCAGCTACGACTACGACATCGTCGCCGCCCCGAAACACGACGACGACGACGAGATGTAATCTACACGCCAGATTAAAAACTGGCTTCTGGCGTGGGGCCCGTTTTTGATTGGTGCCGAAACCTCCACTCTGGGTCACAACAAGAGTGTGGCCTGCCCTAAGCGAAGCCAAACAGTGCCAAGAACTCAGCGGTGGTACTTCAGCATGAAGCTGCACATCGGGGAAGACAACCAAAGCGGCCTGGCGTCTTGGTCTTGTACGCGGTACTGAGCTTGGCGACCTTTGCCATTAGGCACGCCGGCAGGCAAAAAATCAGCAGGTAAGGCTGGGTTAATTCTTGTCCTCGCTGCTTCCAGCGGTAACAAGCATCATGCAATCCAATTTATTTTTGTCACCCTGTCTGCGGCTCGGTGCACGGCTAACCCCTTGCAAGACAGTAACCACCAGATCAAGGCAGAGGATTCTGTGACGGTTAGCGTCGATGAATGCTCTGAAAAGCACATCATGCTGCGTTGATTGCCAAAACCACATCGAACTATCCGTTCACGACGTCATGCAATGAACTCTCATTCCCAGTTCTCAGCTTCGTCATGGGCGGGGAGCTAATCAAGGCTCGAATATGCGCGGTTTCCTTACGGGAAAACTGCGCTCGACTACCTTCACGCACAACGGCTGGAACCGGGCATGGCAACGCAGAGGGCGAAGGTCGCCTGTGGGTCTTTTCAAGGCTTCCACGACCAAAGTCCCAATGACTCCTGACGCTGCATACCGGCGAGTGAAAGTACGGATCAACTTCGAAGAAGCAAATCCACTAAAGTCACTGTGTGGATCGGGGGCTCACACCATTCCGTTCCGTCGCGATGGCGAGCCAGGTACTTCACGATCCCGTGCGGGACAAGTCGAGGCTGCATGCCCGCACAGATGCCTAGAGCTACAGCGTCACTCGGTACGAGGTCTGGACTGACCAGCAGTGCACCATTGTTTGAGAATGAAATCAATCTGCGGTCAAAGAGCTTGTCGAGATTCGGGCTGAGAAGTAGCCCATTGTTAACATCTAGCCGCTCCTCATTGGTCTCGCATGCTCGCCATGAAACGATATGCGAAGCAACCAACGCGGTCTCGGGTCCACAGCCCATAACGCTGCAGTTACCCCACCGACTTATGAGCTTTTTTCGGAACGCTCCTTGACCGACGCGTGCCAGCAATAGACCCTCTTTTTCTGTCTCTTTGACAGATCCGATGATGTCCTCGGCCGCTTGGTCTGAGATGTAGTCGGTAAAGGCAAGGCGCTCGGATTTCGTCGGATCGCTGACGGCCAGCGGATGCTGCGTTTTTGTACCCGTAAAGTTCCTATGCGCCAGTGAGCATCCGGTATGCGCTGGATGATGCTCAAAGTGCGCATCATTGCGTCCGTCCTTGCTCGCGTTCATTAAAAGCACTGGCCCATGGCATTCGTGGCAGCGTGCAATCACTGTTTTGCGGTGTGGATGAATGGCCGAAACAGGCCAGATTTCCCATTGCGTTCCGGTCCATACCGCGCAACTCTTCTTGTCATCTGGGCGATCGGCCAAGTTTCTAGGTTTCATGAATGCTCCCTATTTTGAAAATCAATGCACTGAAGCCGAAAGCATCTGCTGCTGCACATACAGGAATATGACCTCCGCACGAGCCTCGATATCCTCACTGGAATATCCGTCCGGCAAACCCTCCAGCAACCGGTCTATGATGGCGGCCTTCATCTGCGCTTGCGCAGAAGCGCGGTCGCGCAAATCGCCCATCTCGTGGCGTCGCAGCTCCACCGTGGCCAGGAGCTCTTTCGCCACCGCTTTGAGCTTGGCGATGTCGCCCTTGGTGATGTTGGCCTTGTCCTTTGACAGCAGGTCGTAAACCGCCAGTTCCTTCTCGCTATCAAAGCCCTCGCGTATGTAGCGCCTCTCTTCCTGGTCGAGGGATTCATGCAGCTTGATGAGGTCATCAAAGACACGCTGAATTTCGGCGTCGTCCTTGTCGCGGTTGTACTCCGCGATGATTTCCTGATAGCGCTTGTACAGGTCAACGCGGCCAGGGTTCATCTTCAGCATCAAAGCCAGGCGCGCTTGAATGCGTTCCTGCAAAGTCAACACGGCCGTCTCTTTGTAGGGGGACTTGGCAAACTCGGCCCGCAGGCGCTCAAAGTCAATGCCAGACAAGTCGTACTGCTTGGATGAGCGCTCCATCACGCCCCTTTGCGCGACTTCCAAAGACGTGTCAATCACGCCACGAATCTCTTGCATGATCGCGGTAATGTCCACCTTGGGTTTGGGCTTTTGCAGCAAGTTGTAAAGCGCCGCAATGGCGTTCTCCTGCGGCTCCAGCTTGAACAGGCCGGGGTTAGGAAACAGGCCGCGAAACCGGTCGAACACATCTTCGGCCAAGACTTGAAACGTCTTCTTGCTCTCGGGCGATTTGCACACCGCCCGCTGCGCGTTCAGCAACTCGCCCCAAGTTTCCTCACCCTCCTCTGCGCGCACCAAAACATCCAGGCTGTAGCCCAAGGTAGAGAGGTGGGCCTGCACCTTGCCGATGGATGCTGCGTACTCGGCCAGCGCCTGGTCTTCATCGAACAGCGGGTCAACCGGCAGCCCCTTGTCACCTTGCCCGTAGGTGGAGAGCGCCTTGCGCAGGCTCTTGAGCATGCCGTTGTAGTCAATGATGAGGCCGTTCTTCTTGTTGGCCGCCACCCGGTTGACGCGGGCAATCGCCTGCATCAAGGTGTGGCCCTTCATGGGCTTGTCCAGGTACAGGGTGGCCAAGGACTTCACATCAAAGCCCGTCAGCCACATGGCGCAGACCACCGCCACCCGGAACGGGTGTTTGCCGTCCTTGAAGCACTCGTCCAAGCTCTTGCCGTCAATGCCATTGGCTATCACGTCACGCAAGGGGCGCACCTTGATGCCTTCAGCCTCAAAGTCTTTCACCTCGTTTTGCTCCGGGCTGAACACCGGGTGAATCAGAGTGTTGGCCATCCAGGCAATCTGCGCCCGCAGCCGCAGCACAAACGGGGGCTCCGGCTTGCCTGCCTTGGCATACACCGCCTCTTCCTTGTGCAGTTTGCCTTGCAACTCCAGTTGCTTGTTCAGCCACAGGGTCTTGATGCGGGCGGCCATCTTCGCGCAGGTCACCTTGTCGATGCAGACCAGCATCGCCTTGGCGTTGCCGCCGTACTTGATCGGCTCGCCCTGCTTGGTGGGCGCCTCCATCAAACGCCAACGCTGGTGGTAATGCTCCACGAAATCGGCCGCCACATCGTTCAAATGCGTGTCGGATGTCAGCACCGGGTATTCGCGGGCCAGCTCCCGGTACAGCTTCTCTTCCTGCTCCACGGTCAGCTCACCATCTGCACGCGCCGCATCAATGCGTTCTTCAATCCGCTTGTTCAGGTCCGGGTCCACCAGACGCAGCTTTTCACCCCGGTTCTCGTAGTACAGCGGCAAGGTGGCGCCGTCGGCCACCGCGCGCTGGAAGTCATACACCGACACATAGGAACCGAAGACCTTTTCAGTCTCATGCTGCTCCTTGCTGTCAATCAGCGGCGTGCCCGTAAACGCCAGGAAAGCAGCATGGCGCAAGGCCATGCGCATCTGCGTGGCCAGCCGGCCGTATTGCGTGCGGTGCGCCTCGTCCGACAACACGATGATGTCGCGGCGCTCAGTCCACGGCTCGGTTACGCGTTTGCGAAACTTGTGGATCAGGCTGAACACATAGCGCCGGTTTTGATCGCGCAGCAAGCGTTCCAACCCTTCGGCGCCGGTGGCCTTGTCGCCCTTGTTGGTGGAGACACCGCAACCCACAAAGGTGGTGTAGAGCTGGTCGTCCAGCTCCTTGCGGTCAGTCAGCAGCACAAAGGTATAGGCGCTTGACACCCTGCGGTACACCTTCTGGCAGAAGAACACCATGGAATAGCTTTTGCCGCTGCCCTGCGTGTGCCAGAACACGCCCAGTTTGCCCGCCAGCACCTCGGCATCGCCGGACTGCAATTTGGCAATAGCCTTGTTCACACCGATGTACTGGTGGTTGCGGGCCACCACCTTCACCGTCACTTCCTCGCTGCTGTCAAAGAGGATGAAGTTCTCCACCATGTCGAGCAACGCCCCCTTGCTGCACATGCCGCGCAACAAGATCGGCAGCACCGGCTTGAGCGGCGGTTCCTCGTGTTTGGGCGCCGGGTCCGGGTCGTCCTCGTTCAGGCGCTTCCAGCGGTAGAAGTGGTCCCAGCTGCTGGTGATGGAGCCAAAGCGCGCATCCAGCCCGTTGGACACGATCACCAGCGCGTTGTAATGGAACAGCCGTGGAATCGTGTCCTTGTAGTCGCTGTAGTTGTCATCAAACGCGGCCTTCAGGCCCTTGTCATGGCGCTTGAGTTCGATAAAGACCAGCGGCAGCCCGTTGACAAAACCCACCAGATCGCAACGCCGTTTGAACGGCCCGCTGTGCACCCACAACTCGCGCACCACCAGAAAATCGTTCACCGTCGGGTGCTTGAAATCAATGACGGTGATGTGCACATCCTCGGCCGCAACGCCGCCTGGAGACTGCAGCGTGATGCCGTCGCGCATCAGCTTCCACTTGGCCTCGTTGTGCTGCAGCAGGGTCTTGGTGGGGTCCGCATCCAGCAGTAGATCGCGCGCCATGGCCAGCTTGCTGCGGCCAGCCGGTGTGGCCGCCAGCTTCTCGTTCAGCTTGGCCAGTGCCGCGTCCAGTTCCCGCACCAGCACCACCTCGATCGCATCCTTGCGGCCCAGCAGCGAGGTCGGGCCGAAGGTCTCGGCGTTGAAGGCATAGACCGAGCGCCAATCCAGGTTGTCCTCGAACAGCTTGGCAGCGGGCTCCTGGATGTTGTTGTCTTCTGAGTATTCCGCGCTGGCCATTTTTTGTTCTCCCTTTTGTCAGACGACGAGTTCACCCGACATGATTTTTGGAAGCAACGCGTCGCGTGCTTCTGTTAAATGCGCGTTCTGAAGAACGAGCTTTCTTCGTAGCTCAAGGATTGGCAGGCACTTCTCATCAAAGCTCTGCAGTACGTCTGCACTTGGGAATAGCAGTGGTGCCTCCTCGAAGTCCTTACCACTTACAGCCGGGTAAGCAGCACCGGTTGCTCGATTTGTCAGATACGTGACGAACTCGTCTGACGTAGTTGCAAAGTAGAGATATGAAAACGGAACATTGAGCGCTGTGAGGACGGCAAAACCAGTTGATACGACCACATCGCTCTCTGGCTCCCACAAGAGCGCGTAGGAACGCCGATTTGGACGGACGCATGACCAGATGACATCACCATGTTGCACCAGGCGACGAGCGCGTCCTGGCGCTTCAGAATAGGACATTTTCTTGGAGCCTAAGACGACCCCTCTTTCGACAGACGCGATGTCGATGTACTGTATTTCATTAGGTCTATCCCTCGTGCTGAGGCTAACCCTATTTACAACGGCAACTTTAGCTAAGGGGCATATGGTCCAGCCAGTAGGTAAATTATTTGAATCAGTTACAAAATTTCCGGGATAGCGACGATTGACGAACCACTCTTGGTATATCAACTTTACAGACTCTTCCAACAATTCAATTCGCTTCCAATTTGCTTCGAGAAGATCGTCGAAGCAAGAAATTTTCCTTGAAATTTCTAGTTGAACTAGCAACGTAGGTTGTACAACTTGCAACCGCTGCAAGTCACTTCCACGAATTCCCTTTACCGTTGCACCACTCACAATTGATCGAATTAGCGCACGCCCTTGAGGAGATCGAAAGTAATAGAAATAGAAGGCCGAATCTGCAATGTCAGCATTTAAGCGAACGCGAATAATCGATGATTCAAATGTTGTTGGTTCATCAACGTCATATGCAAGCGCGCATCTGCCCGCACCCTCTTCAACAAGGGAGCGTCGGCCGAACAAAAGATCACCTGACGTCACACCAGATATCAGGAGCTCTTGGTCTGTCATCTGCACGCGCTCCATCTTCTGCGTGCCTATTCGGTCATACGCGAATAGCTCACCCATGTTTACGACTTTCGCACCGGAACCGTGATGCTCCTTTGTCTTATAGATCCCATTTCTTGAGGGCACTTGAAACAGGCTCTGAAACTCGACAGTAGCCCAGCTCATGCAACCAACTCCGCCAGTATTTTTTGAATATTGATCGCCAAACTCGTCGTCTTTTCATTCAACTCAGCAAGTTCCGAGTGAATCTCCCGCATGCGGCCCACAAACTTTTCACCGTCATCATCATGCACGCCGACCGCAGCACCCACATACCGACCCGGCGTCAGTGAGTAGTCGTTGGCCTTGATGTCGTCGCGGCTCACTGCCTTGCACAGACCAGAGTAATCTTCGTACACGCCTGCGGGAAACCGGCTCAGCAGCCAATGCCCTTGCGCAACAAAGTAGCTGGCGCGTTTGAATGCTTCCACGCCACCGTCACGCACGGTGGGCTGCTCGCGTTTCTTCACATCGCGCGGCAGCAAGGCCTTCTTGGCCTCACGCGCGGCGTCGCCAGCAAAGGCTGGCCACTGGCGTGCGCGCAGCGTCTTCTCCGCCAGGTCCAGCAACTTCAGCCAGGCCTTGTGCCGCGCTTCCAATGCGGCCAATCCCGCCTTCAAGACTGGGTTGATGGCCTCAGCCTTGGTTTGTAATTCATCGCGCTGGTTGAATGTGCCCGGTTCGGTCTGCGCCGCCAATGCCTTCAGCAGCTCGCTGGCTTGGCTATCCGCCGCATCCAGGGATTGACGCCAACCGTCGGCTTGCGCGTCCACCTTCTGCGCTTCGGTGCGATAGGCCTGCAGCAATGCGTCGGTGATGCCGTGGTCTTCACCCAGCTTCTCACGCACGGCTGCAACGGCCGCGCTGTCTGCAGCGGTCTGCGCGAAGTTGCGCAGCGCCTTGGACAACGCAGCGACTTGTTGTTCGTCGTTCGCAAGGCAGGGCGCCAGTTGTGCGAGGTGCTGCGCCAGGTGCGCGTGGTGCGAGGCCACCAAGGTGACGAAGCGTTCGTGCTCACCCCGGTACAACCAGGTGATGGCCGTCAGGTTGGCCAGTTGCTCCTCGGTGAAGACATGGGAGCGCGCCGACACCACGGTGTAGTGATTGCGCGCGTCGATCATCAGCACGGTGTCCAGCAGGTCGTCTGGCTTGCCCTTGTCGAAGAACCACAGCGCGCAGGGCAGGCTGCGGGTATAGAAGAACTTGGGGCCTATGGAGACCATTACATCGACGTGGCCGGACTCCACCAGCTGCTGGCGGATTTCTTTGTCCTTGTTGCCCGCATCCGAGGCGCTGGAGGCCATGACGAAACCGGCACGGCCGGTGTCGTTCAGGTAGCTGTAAAAGTATTGGAGCCAGAGGCTGTTGGCATTGGAGATGGTTTCGCCATCGCCATTGTTTTTGCCTTTGCTTTTTCCCGCCACACCGGGCAGGCCAAAGGGCAGTCTGCCGGTTTGCTTTTCGCCGACCTGGCTTTTGACCTTGGCGACCTGCACGCCGTCCACGTTGAACGGCGGGTTCGCCATCACGAAGTCGCAGGCACCCAGCAGCTGGTGGTGGTCTTCGTAAAAGGTGTTGCCGATGCGGATGTTGCCTTCGAGCCCATGCACGGCCAGGTTCATGCGGGCTAGCTTGCTGTTGAGGTCGGCTTTCTCTTGCCCGTAGAACGTGATGTCGACTTCATTGGCACTTTTGTGGCGTACCTCTTCGATGAAGTGGCCGGTCTGCACAAACATGCCGGCCGATCCGCAGGCTGGGTCGAGCACGACACCGTGGTCGGGTTCGATGACGTTGACGATCAGGCGCACCAGGCTTGGCGGCGTAAAGAACTCGCCACCTTCTTGCGCGCCGCTTTGGGCGAACTGGTTCAGAAAGTATTCGTAGATGCGGCCAAACACATCGCCCGTGGCGGTCTGCAGGGCCGGGCGGTTGAAAATTTTCAGCAGCTCGGCCAGCAGGTCTTGCTCTAGGCCGAGGTAGTCCTTGGGCAGCGCGCCTTCCAGCAGCTTTTGGCCTTTCTGGTCGGTCACCGAGTCTTCGATGGCGATCATCGCGTCACGAATGGCTTCACCCACATGGGTGGCCGCAGGCAGCGCAGCCAGGTAGTCGTAGCGCGCCGTCTCGGGCAGGTAGATGGCGGCCTTGCCTTGGAAGCCGAGCTTGATGCGGTCTTCCCGCAATGCGCCGGTGGCGCGGGCAGGCACGGCCTTTTCCACAGCGGGCAGCAGCGCATGAAAGCGCGTGGTGGCGTGGCGCAGAAAGATCAGGCCCAGCACGGGCATTGAATACTCGCTGGCGGTCAGCTTGGAGTTGGCGCGAAGCTGGTCGGCCGCCTCCCAGAGGTCGTCTTCCAGCAGCTTCAGTTCTTGGTAATCCATCAATAGGCAATCAGGTGTTCACGACCACAGGCACCGCAACTTGTGCGGCGATCTGTTGGGCAATGGGGGTGTAGAGGTCCACATGCGTCTCGGGGGTGCGAATGGAGACGATGAGGCTGTAGCGCGCTGGCAGGTTGTAGCGTTCTTGCGCCGGGCGGGTGCGCCACCAGCCTTTGGCTGGGTAGACGGCAACAAAGCCGCGATTCGCAAGCTCCGCTGCTGTGCCACGCCAGATGTCCTGGTGCAGCGAGCCACGGTGGCGCTGTCGGTCGCCCAGCATCCAGTCGGGGTCTTTGGGGTCTATCGGATCGCCATCGTCCTCGCGTTCGGCGGCGGCGTTGAGGCGGGCCACAAAGTCTGCGGTGGTTTGGTCCAGCGGCCTTTGAACATCAAAGCGCAGGCGATGGGACGGGTAGTGAAACCGGGACGCTGTGCCACGCGCAGAAGGATTCGGCTCGATGAAGTAGGACAGGGTGATGCGCAGCTCCACCTGGGTGTCCGGCGGCAGTGCCTGCAGCTGGTCCTTGGGCCAGGGGAGTGCGTGCAGATTCATGTCTTTGCTGACCACGCCTCTGCCTTTGACCTTGTGGTAGGGGTGCAGCTGGACTTCCACTACCAAGGTCAGCGAGTTGCCCGCGCTCCACAGCGCGCGATCCAGTTGCGGAGCGCCCCAGCCGCAGTGCCGCAGCAAGCTGACATAGTCGGTCTTGTTGGCTGATTTGTTGGCAGGCAAGTAGGCGGCGCGCATGGCGTCGGTCCATTCAGCGGAGTGCACGATCAGCGCACGGATGGTCTCGGGACGCAGTGCGGGATATGCCGCCATCAGTTGCCCCGCCATGCGCGCACCCAGCGCCGAGGCGGCACTGGTGGCATTGGTCGTTGCAAACAGGCGCTCCAAGGGCAGGTTGTTGGTCGTGAGCAGATCGAGGCTGGGGATGCCCACGGCGCTCAAGGCGTCTTTGCCCGCATTGCCGCCCTCAAAGACCACTTCGGGCTTGAAGGGCCACGCCGTGCTCCAGGTTGCTGATGTACGGGTGTAGGGGCTAAGCCCGCCACTGGGCGCCACGGGTGTCAGGCTCTGGGCATTGGCTTCGGTGATCTGCACCTTCTCGGTGTAGGCACCTACCGTGATGGCGTTCCACGCTTGGCCGGGGTCGCGGATGCCGTTGGTGCTGAGGCTGGCAGGGTAGGCGCGCCAGGATTGCTGGTCTTCGGTATTGCCTGCGCACAAGACAAACAGGCGCGGAAATAGCCCGTCGCCATCGTAGTCGGCAGCCAGGCGGTCCACGGTGGCGGACCATGCGGATGGGCGGCCACGGTCGCGGTCATCACTGGACGTGACGGCAGAGGTGAAGACCCGTGGACGCGCGGGTGCCGCTACTTCGGGCCGCGCTACGGCCTCTGCGAAAAGGTAGCCGTGCTGCCTGGAGTCGCCGTCGTTGGCGCCTTGCTCGGGGGTCAGCTTGACCGATTCCAAACGGTGATGGACCACGACCGGGTCAGCAGATGCCAGCGCATGGGAAAGATCGCCCAGCGCCACGAGACCCGCCAGGCCTGAGCCGTGGTTGGCAGTGTCGTCCACGCCCCAGGCAGGATTGACTGTGTGCAGGTCTGCCGTGGCAATAAAAGGCGCGAGCAGCGGGTGGCCGCGGTTGACACCCGAATCCAACAGGCAGACACGGGGCGTGGCATCGCCATCGGACGCCACGGTCAAGCGCGCCAATGTTTCATCGACCCATTGCTGCTGCTCTGGCGGCGTCATGCTGTCGAAGAAGGTAGCGGTTTCTTTGGCGCGGCGCAGCTCGGCCACGCAGTTCAAGGTCATGACGGTGGTGGAGAACTGCTGCTGCGACCCGAACATCAGAACGACAGTGCGTTCCGGAAAGTTGATATGGTGTGCGCTGACCTGGCATTCGGCCAGTGCGGCGAGTTTGCGGAAATCCGCAAGCACAACGTTGCGCTGGCCACGCACCGGCAGCCACACTTCCCACCAGAACTGCTCGGTCACATCCAGCGGCAGCAAGCTGGGTTCATCTGTCCAGAGCGCGCGGAGTTCGGCGCTGCGGATGGATGCGATCGCGTTGAGCAAGGTGCCATGGTCGATCAAGGTGCCGGTCTTGCTTGTCTTGGCCGCCAGATACTCGGCGACATATTTTTCGAAGTGCTCTAATTTACCGTCAGGCACATAGACATTGGCAACCGTGGTGTCGCCTTCGGTGCGCACACTAAGGACTTCGATTTGCTTGCGTGGGTCGCGACTGCGTTCATCCCCAAGGCTTTCAAAGGCGAGCGCCACATGGGGCAGGCCGATGAACTGAATTTGCAAGCCCAAACCGCTTTGAAGGTCTTGCGCCCGCTGCGCAGCGACAGCTTGCTGCGCAATGGGTCTGAGCGCCAGCAATTGGGCTTGAAGCCCTGCACCATGCAGCGCTCGGTCGGGCTTGGGCACTTCGGGCGATCCACCGCCACCGGACGACGGCGCCGTGAACGGCTGTGCCTTGGATGTGTTGCTTAGTACAAGATGGGGACGCTTATCGTGGGCTTGTTCCGGCATGGTTTGGTGTGTGCTTGTTGTTCTGGGCCAGCTTTATATTGATAAGGCGACGTTCCCCTAACGCACGCCCCAGCTCGACCCGTTGCACTTTGGTTTGGTCATGCATGATCGCGTCCTTGATGGCCTCGTCCACCGCACGACAAATTTCGGCATAGCTCAACCCTTCAGCCTGCTCAACCAGTCCGTCCTTCTTGAAGGGCTTGGGGGCAAAGCCTCCCAAGCGCGAGCGAATCAGATCCAGCGCCTGTGCGGGCGTAGGCAGGTGGTACTCCACCACGTCATCGAAGCGCCGGAAAAGGGCGCTGTCCAAGACTTCGGGATGGTTGGTAGCAGCGATGATGAGGCTGTTCGACTGGTCATGCTCAATCATCTGCAGAAAGCTGTTCAGCACGCGCCGAATCTCGCCCACGTCATTGGCGGCACCACGCTGCGAACCAATGGCATCGAATTCATCGAAGAAGTAAACGCCGCGAATATCAGCGATGGCGTCAAACACCTGACGCAGCTTCGCCGCCGTTTCGCCCATGAACTTGGTAATCAGTGAATCGAGGCGCACCGCAAACAGGGGCAGGCCCAATTCGCCGGCCAGGGCAGACGCGGTCATGGTCTTGCCGGTGCCAGGCGGGCCAACCAGCAGAAGCTTGCGCCGTGGAGACAGACCGTGCTCCCTGATACGGGCCAGCATGCGCTGCTCTTTGATGATGCGCGCAAGTTGCTTGGCCGCTATGTCGTCCAACACCATGTCGCCCAGGCGATTGGCCGGGTGCGTCACGGTTAACAGGTTGGCAAGCTCGCCTCTGGGCTTGCTTGCGTGACTGAGCGACCCGGCTATGGGCACCAGCTTGCCGGAAGCATCCTGACTCAGGCGGGTCTTGCCGGCGTCGATCATGTCGCGCAGTTCTTCCGCCAGTTTGCCGTGGCCCAGTTTGGCTTCATGCGCAGCCATCTGCATGGCGACGGAATAGAAATGTCCGTCGTCGCGACTGATGTGCGATTTGATGAGCGCCTTGAGTTGTTCCGAGCTTGCCACGATGGCCTGTTCCTGACAGCGGTTTTCGCTGAAGTGGGGTTGAATTTTTACCTTTGTATTGTCGGTTAAGTTGAGCCCTCGCCCATAGGGGAATTTCATGATCGGCGAAGGCAGCTCATAAGGAACTACACCGCCATTCAGGGCAATGGCGAAACTCCTTTAGTGGCCTCCATGAACAAATTGCTTTTGACCGCACTGCTGCTGGGCCCCTGCGCAGGCGCCCAGATGGATACCGATACGGCGCTCCAGCAGGCCATTGCCAGCCCGCAGCGCAAACCGGCCTATGCCGCACGCGATACCTGGCGCCACCCTTTTGATACCTTGACCTTCTTCGGCCTGCGCCCCGACAGCCGGGTGGTAGAGATCAGCCCCGGTGGCGGCTGGTACACCGAAATCCTGGCGCCCTATTTGCACGCCAAGGGGCAACTGATTCTGGCCGCCGACGACCCGGATGCCACCAAGACGGAGACCATCATCTGGTGCTGACCTTTCGCAATGTACACAACTGGATGGACCAGGGCGACGCCGGTTTGCGCGCCGTGTTTGCCAGCGTCTACCGCAGCCTGAAGGTGGGCGGTGTATTGGGCGTGGTGGAGCACCGCCTGCAGGCCGACAGGGTGCAGGACGCCAGCAGCAGCTCGGGAATGTGCGCGGCCACCGCCACCTGCGTGAACACAGCCTTGACACCCAGGTCACGGGCCACCGCGCGGGCCAGGTCGATTACATAACCGACAAATTCACGCATCTGTGGATCAACCGAACTGTTGGACTCATCAATGCCCAGGGTGCCAAAAACGATCTCGCCTTTTTTCTTGACATCGCTGAGTTGGTCGGCAAAGGCCGAGGCATCCGACAGTGCAATCAGACCTGCGGTAAGTACTTTGAGTACGCAGGGTAAACGCATGAAATTTCTCGCATGAGCTTGGACGTTTTTCTTCCTTGGGCTTTGGCGGGCGGCGCACCACAATGCATTTCTAATCCACCCCGGGAGGTCACCATGTCCAGCCACAACCAGTTAGAAAACAGCCCAGCACGTTCCCCCTACGACCCCGAGGCAAACAACCCGTTTGACGAGGTGGAGGTTCTTCCGGGTCTGGGCATTGCAGTACTCTGGGTGGTGCTGTCCTCTGTGTTTGTGCACCTGCTGAGATTGCCGGTTCACGTGGTCTAAAAGGCGCGACTTCACGTCCATCCCCCGCACCGGTCCGCGCTCCCCTGGACGCAGGGAGGCAGCGGGCACACTTGCCGGAGTTCTTATGGGCCGAAGTGGCCGTCGGCAATCAGGCGGTCGATCTCGGCGGCGGCAGCCAGGTAATCCTGCTGCGCGTCGCCCGGCGCAAAGCCACGGCGCTCGGCGATATAGAAGTCGGCTAGTTCGATGTAGTTTGCACGCTGGCCAGGATCGATCGCACGGGTAGCCGGTGCCGCCTTCTTCCTGGCGGGTACTTTGGCCTTGACCACAGGCGCAGCGGACACCGCTGGTTTTTTGGTCGTTGCCATGGTGGGCTCCTTTGTGTGACGTATACGATGAACTTCGATGGTGGCCATGACGTTAGCACGCTGACTTGAGCGCGATCAAAAAGAGGGGGACGTAACGGCAACGAAATAGCCATGCGCAAGCCAGGCGCTAACTCTTGCCCTTCCAAGGCACCAGTGCGCCCTCCAGCATTCGCATGGCCAGGGTGAAGCTGAAGGCGCACACCGCAATCACGCCGATGCCGACAAACACCGCGTCGGTGGCCAAAAAGTGCGAGGCCGACATGATCATGAAGCCGATGCCGCGGTTGGCGGCAATCAGCTCGGCGGCCACCAGCGTGCCCCAGCCCACGCCCAGCGCAATGCGGATGCCGGTCAAGATTTCCGGCAGGGCGGAAGGCAGTACCACCTCAAGAAACAGTTGCCAGCGTGTGGCCCCCAATGCGAGCGCGGCATTCACCCGCTCCTGCGGCAGGGCGCGCACGCCGGCCTGGGCCGAGAGAGCTATGGGCGCAAACATGGCCAGCGTCAGCAGGGTGATCTTGGAGGCCTCGCCAATGCCCAGCCAGATGATCATCAGCGGCAAATAGGCCAGTGGCGGCAGCGGCCAGTAGAACTCGATGGGTGTGTCCAGCACGCCCTTGGCCCAGCGGTTCAGGCCCATCAGCAGGCCCACCGGAATGCCCAGCAGCACGGCAATGGCTGCAGCCGAGAGGATGCGCGCCAGGCTGGCCGACACATGCTCCCACAGCGTGGCGTTGGCGTAGCCGTCTTCCCAGATGTTTTGCGCCATCGTGATGACTTCGGCCGGTGTGGGCAGAAACAAATGCGGCACCCAGCCGGTCTGTGCCAGCAGCCACCAGAGGCTTAAGATGCAGATGCCGGTTGCCACGCTGATGAAGACGGTGCTGCCTTCGCCGATGCCGAAGCTGCGCATCTTCACCAAAGTGGGCGCGGGGGTTTTGGCTTCCGGCAGCATGACGGTGGCGCTGGCGTCTATGTGCTGAAACACGGAAAGTTGTGCGGCAAGGTCGGTCATGGAATAGCTAGCTCCTGGTCTTCGGTCTGGTGCACAATGGCGCGGATTTCTTCGCGCAGTTCGGAAAAAGCAGGCAGGGTTTTGATGGTGCGGGCATCGCGGTCCCTCGCAAAGCAGCGCACAAAGTCCACCTCAAAACGCGCCACGATGCGCCCGGGGCGCGGCGACATGACGATGACCTGCGTGCCCAGAAACAGCGCCTCTTCAATCGAATGGGTGATGAAGAACACCTGCTTGCCGGTGCGGGCCCACACCGACACCAGCAGCTCCTGCATTTGCTCGCGCGTCATGCTGTCGAGCGCGCCAAAGGGTTCGTCCATCAGCAAAATTTTGGGGTCCGGTGCCAGGGCCCGCGCCAGGCCCACGCGCTGGCGCATGCCGCCCGAAAGTTCATAGGGCGCTGCCTTGGCAAAGTCCTGCAGGCCGACCAGGCGCAGCAAGGCGTGGGCGCGTTCGGTGCGCTCACTGCGCGGCACACCGGCAAACTTCAAACCCAGCGCCACGTTGTCCAGCACCGATTTCCAGGGCAGCAGGCTGTCCTTCTGGAACACCACGCCACGCTCGGCCCCGGGCTGGGTCACCGGTGCGCCGTCCAGCGTGATGCTGCCGCTCGACAGCGGCAAAAAACCGGCCATGGCGTTGAGCAGCGTGGACTTGCCGCAACCCGAAGTACCCAGCGCGACGACAAAGCCGCCGTTGGGAATATCCAGCGACACGCGGTCCAGCGCCTGCACGGCCCGGCCATCGCGGGCGGCAAAAAAGACACTGGCGTTATCAACTTTCAACATGGGCTGTTCTCGTGGTCTGGCTGTTTTGAAATACGCAACGCCGCGCGGTGGTTGCCCACCGGCACGGCGCTTGGATTGAATGCGGCGGATTACTTTTTCAGCGATGCGACGGCGGTGGCTGTCACGAACGGGGCGTAGCTGGGCAGTACATCCGAAATCTTCTTCTGCTCTTTGAGGAACACCGAGGTTTCCTTCAGGATCTTGGCAATGCCGGATTTCTCACCACCGCCCAGCCAGGCGTCTGACGCCTGCGCACTCAGCGGCACCAGATTCAGGTTGAGCAAACCTGCGGCCTGGTCGGCCGGCGTACCACCCAGCAATTTGGCGAGTTGCTTGGCGTTTTCGCTGTCCTTGTTCCAGGCGGCCTTGTCGTTCACAAAGGAGTGGGTGTGCTTTTCGATCACGCCGGCAAAGGCCTTGAGAAACTCGGGGTGCTCCTTGGCAAAGGCACCGGTGGCAACCCAGGCAGAGAAAGTGGGTGCGCCTTTTTCAGCGACTTCCTTGGAGGTGACCAGCACCCGGCCGGTCTTCTTGAGTTCGGTCAGAGCCGGGTCCCAGACAAAGCCGCCGTCAATGTCACCGCGGTTGTAGGCGGCCACGATTTCGGGTTGGGGAATGGCAAACACCTGCACGTCTTTTTCGGTCAATCCCTGGCTCTTGATCAGCGCCAGCAACTGGTAGTGGTCGGTAGACACGGGCGCTGCGGCGAGCTTCTTGCCCTTGAGGTCGGCCACGCTGTTGATGCCGGAGCCGTTGCGCACCACCAGCGCTTCGTCGGTGCCGGAGATGGAGGCGAGGTAGAAGGCCTTCACATCCAGACCGCGCGAGGTAGCGGCGGCATAGGGGCTGGAGCCTACGTAGCCGACCTGCACATCACCGGAGGCGATGGCCGCAAAAATTTCGCCACCGGAATTGAACTTGCGAAAGTCAATCTTGCTGCCGGTGGCTTTTTCAAAATCGCCGTTGGCAATGCCCAACGAGGAGGGCAGTGCGTCGGTCTGGTAGGCGACAACCACTGGTTTGTCGGCAGCGGCGGCGCTGAGCGCGCCAGCCAGTGCCAGTGCACCCACGGTGACGGTGAGCAATCTTTTTACAGTCTTCATATGCGAGGTCCTTTGACAGTTCATCGGTGCGCGAATTTGCGCCCTGAAACAAACTGTAGGGACAGACCCCGGATTGAACAAAGACCGTTTTCAACATTGCATATGTGAATCCTGCAGAAGACGGCTCAGCGCGCGCTCACAGACCGAAGGACTGCCCCAGCGCAAACACCGAGTTGGGCACCATGGGGCGCGGCATCTGGCGCGTGGGCAGGGTCACAGGCATCACGCCCTTGGTGGTCTTGCGCCGCTCTTTCACCTGGAAGCCGTGGGCGCGCTGGTCATCGGCCAGGCTCTTGAGCGTGATGGTTTTCATGTGTTCAAACACGGCTGAATTCAGCGAGTCCCACAGCGCCTGGGTGTCGAGCACGCCGACGCGCGCTTTGCGCGCACCCTGCGGATCGCCCACTTCCTCGATGGCGCCGATGATGTCGGCCACGGTGATGCTGTCACCGCGAAAGCCCAGGGCGTAGCCGCCACCGGGGCCGCGCGTGCTCTCCACCAGGCTGTGCTGGCGCAGCTTGGCAAACACCTGCTCCAGGTAGGACAGGGAAATGCCGTGGCGCAGGGCCAGGTCGGACAGGGGCACGGGGTAGCCTTTTTCACGCAAGGCAAGGTCGATCATGGCGGTAATGGCAAAACGTCCACGGGTACTGAGTCGCATGGTTTCTTCTCCTGAATCAGCGCGAAGGCGCTGGTGAGGTTTGAATGTAGGTGGGACAATGCTTCGTGAAAAGTCGTACTTTTAACAATTTCACTTCGGTTTATGCGATGAATTACAAACACCTGCTGTATTTCTGGGTGACCGCCAAGGCCGGCGGCGTGATGCGCGCGGGCGAGCAGTTGCACACCACGCCGCACACCCTGTCCGGCCAGATCAAGCTGCTGGAGGATTGGCTGGGCCGCAAGCTGTTCAAGAAAGCCGGCCGCAACCTGGAGCTGACCGAAGACGGGCGCCTGGCGCTGGGCTATGCCGACCAGATCTTCGCCCTGGGCGCGGAACTGGAAGCGGCCGTGCGCAGCGCCCACGAAGGCAAAAAGGTGCTGGACTTCAAGGTGGGCGTGGCGGACTCGGTGACCAAGTCGATTGCCTACCGGCTGCTGGAGCCGGCGCTCAACGTGACCGAGCCGGTGCGCCTGATTTGCAGCGAAGGCAAGTTCCCGGACCTGCTGGCCCAACTGGCGCTGAACCGGCTGGACCTGGTACTCGCCGACGAGCCCATGTCGCGCCGCCTGAGCGTGCGCGCCTTCAACCACCCACTGGGCGGCACGGCCATGAGTTTCTTCTGCACTGCGGCGCTCAAAAGCCAGCTGCAAGGTGACTTCCCGCAATGCCTGAACGGCCAGCCCCTGCTGATCCCCGGCGCCCAGGCCTCGGTGCGCCAGCAACTCGAAGGCTGGCTCACGCGCCACAGCTTGGCACCGCGCATCGTCGGCGAGTTTGACGACGGCGCGCTGATGACGGCCTTCGGGCGCGAGGGGCGCGGCGTGTTCATCGCGCCCAGTGTGATGGAGGCCGAGACGGTGCAGCAGTTCGGCGTGGAGGTGATCGGACGCAGCGAAGAGTTGCGCGACGCGTTTTACGCCGTCTCGGTGGAAAAGCGCATCACCCACCCCTGCGTGGTGGCGATTACCGATGCGGCGCGGGGCCAGCTGTTTGGTTAGACCGCCAGTGCATAAGCAAACAACGGATGGTTTGTTCGGCTTTGCGGCCGGGGTGTGCACAATCGGCATCCCACTGGCGTTTTCACGCCGGTTGCCAACCCATTTCTCAGGCTCTTTATGAAACTCAAACACAAGCTGTCCTTGGTTCTTGCCGCCCTGGCACTCACGTCCAGCAACCTGGCTTCAAGCCAAACCCTGCTGAACGCCTCCTATGACGTGGCGCGCGAGTTTTACAAGGACATCAACAGCGCCTTCATCGCCAGCTACAAGAAGAGCAGCGGCAAGGACATCAGAATCGACCAGTCGCACGGCGGCTCCAGCGCCCAGGCGCGCGCCGTCAACGACGGTCTGGACGCCGATGTGGTGACCATGAACACCACCACCGACGTCGAGTTTCTGGCGAATGCCGGCATCGTCGCGAAGGACTGGAAGACGCGCTTCCCACACAACGCCTCGCCCACCTCCAGCACCATGCTGTTCCTGACGCGCGAAGGCAACCCCAAGCACATCAAGGACTGGGACGACCTGACCAAGCCCGGCATCCAGGTGGTACTGGTAAACCCCAAGACCGGCGGCAACGGGCGCATGGCCTATCTGGCGGCCTGGGGTTATGCGCGAAAAAAGGGCGGCACCGACGCCCAAGCCGCGGAGTTTGTCGGCAAGCTGTACAAGAATGTGCCGGTGCTGGCCAAGGGCGGGCGCGACGCCACCACCATCTTCCTGCAACGCAATATCGGCGATGTGCTGGTGACCTTTGAATCCGAAGTCGTCTCCGTGGACCGCGAATTCGGCACCGGCAAGGTGGACGCGGTGCACCCCAGCATCAGCATCGTGGCGGAAAACCCGGTGGCGGTGGTGGAACGCACCGTAGCCAAAAAGGGCACCGCCGATGTGGCCAAGGCTTATCTGAACTACCTGTACACCGACGAGGCGCAGGAGATTGCCGCCAAGCATGCGCTGCGCCCGATCAACCCTGCCATCCTGAAGAAATACGCATCCACCTTCAAGCCGATCCAGTTGTTCACGGTGGAAGAGCTGTTCGGCTCGTTGGCCGAGGCGCAGAAGGTGCACTTCAACGATGGCGGGCAGTTCGACAAGCTGTACACGGTGAAGTAATTCCATTTCCAAATCAACCGTGCACTGTGTCGACCCGCCTGGCCGTGCGTCAGCACTGTCTGCGGCGGGTCTTCGCGTTCACGCTTGATGTAGAAACGGAATAAGTCGCGCCTTACTTTTTACCCTTGCCGGCCAGCACCTTCTTGGTGGATGGCGGCGGCAAGTAGTTGTCGGCCGATACCACCGGCTTGCCGGTTTGACTTTCCAGTTGTTTGCGGGCCCCACGTGCGATACCGCCACCCGCCTTGGCTGCGGTAGTGTTGTCCTCCATTCCGGTGGCATCCGTAGCTTGCGCAATCTGGCGTGTGGACAGCTCAGCAAGCGCGGTAAAAATCAGCTCCGCCTCGGTCATGTGGTCGCGCAGATTGTGGCTGCTCAAGCCCTTGGTTTACTTATGTTCTTTGACGCTGACACCGGCCCATTCCTGGTGGATGATGTTGGTCAGGATGGCGAACTCCCGGCCCGCCTGGATGTCGTGGGCGCTCCAGTAGTCGGTCAGCTTGTTACGGGTTTCCTGCCCGGTCATGCGCTGCTGTATCCATTTTTCGCTGCGTCCATGCTGTTGCCAGGTCTGACGCGCGCGGTCCAGCGACAAGGCGGGGTCCGCCATTTCCTGCATGCGCTCGTATCCGACCTTGGCCAGCCAGAGCTTGATCGGCTCGGCCTTGGGGCTGGGGACCGACTGAACGATGCGCAGCAAACTTTCAGCTGTTGCCACATCGGTCAAGCGTTGCCTGCCGTCTGCGGCGGGTAGTTTCAACTGTCGACAAAATGTCGACAGTTGAGCGCCTTCTTCCAATTTCACGCGCCGCTTCATCTGGAACCAGTAGTCGCGGGCGTTGGCACTTTCCGTAAGAACCTGAATGATGTCCACCACCGAAAACCACCAGGTTTCTGTGTCTTCGTCATATACGCGGCGTATGGATTGACCGTCAAACTCCGTGGGCAAAATCTTCATGTCTGGCTCCTGGGATGGGCACGCTTGCCCGTCCATAATGATACTGATGTTTCATACAGTACCATCTGGTTTTGGCCTGCAACAGCCGACTTGGGCGCAAGCACCGCCTGCGAATCGCATGTTGAAAGCAGGGTCTTGCTCGCAATTCGCATAAGCAAACAACGACAAAGTCGTTTGCTTATGCCCCTTAAGTCCGCAGAATCGCGCTCTGGCCACTTTTTGGTGGCCCTTACTTTTTGTCCATGTCCACACTCTCCATTCCACGCCGCGCGCCCAAGCGCGTGTTGCCCGGCTTCAAGCTGACGCTGGGCTACACGCTGTTTTACCTGAGCGTGATCGTGCTGATACCGCTCTCGGCCCTGATCTTCAAGACCTTCACCCTGACCTGGGACCAGTTTGTGCTGGCCGTGAGCAGCCCGCGCGTGATGGCCTCGTACCGCCTGACCTTTGGCGCCTCGCTGATCGCCGCCACGGTGAACGCCGTGTTCGGCCTGCTGGTGGCCTGGGTGCTGGTGCGCTACACCTTCCCCGGCAAGAAGATCATCGACGCGCTGGTGGACCTGCCCTTTGCCCTGCCCACCGCCGTGGCCGGTATTTCGCTGACCGCCCTGCTGGCCAGCAACGGCTGGATCGGCAGCCTGCTGGAGCCCTACGGTATCCAGCTCGCGTTCAACCGCAACGGCGTCGTCATCGCCCTTATCTTCATTGGCCTGCCCTTTGTGGTGCGCACGGTGCAGCCGGTGCTGGAAGACAGCGAGAAAGAGCTGGAAGAAGCCGCCACCTGCC
>CANCER010000025.1 GCA_947375135.1 Comamonadaceae bacterium
GTTTGCCGGCACCATCAACTCCTCCGGTTCGTTTGAATACGCGGTGACTGCAGCGGCCGACAACAGCACCCTGGCACGCATCATCCACGCGGTTGAAGAAGCGCAGGGTGCGAAGGCACCGACGCAGCGCTTTGTCGACCAGTTTGCCAGGGTCTATACCCCGGTCGTATTTGCCATCGCGCTGGCCGTTGCCTTGCTGCCACCCTTGCTGCTGGGCGGCGACTGGATGGCTTGGATCTACAAGGCCTTGGTGATGCTGGTCATCGCCTGCCCGTGTGCGCTGGTGATTTCCACGCCGGTCACCATCGTCAGTGGCTTGGTTGCAGCGGCGCGCCATGGCATTCTGGTCAAGGGCGGTGTCTACCTGGAAGAGGGGCGCAAGCTGAAATGGCTTGCCCTGGACAAGACCGGCACCCTTACAAAGGGCAAGCCTGTACAGACCGATTTCTTTGCGCTCAATGGCTGGGGTGCAGCAGAGGTGCGCAGCCTGGCTGCAAGCCTGGCGGCACGCTCAGACCATCCCGTATCCCTGGCCCTTGTGCAGGCTGCCAAGCGGGATGGCGTGGGTCTGAAGGCGGTTGCGCAGTTTGAAGCCTTGGCAGGTCGCGGTGTCAAAGGGGTGGTCGACGGCAAAACCTATTACCTGGGCAACCACCGCCTCATCCACGCGCAGGGGCGTTGTTCCGAGGCCTTGGAGCTGCAACTCTCTGCTTTGGAGGAGCAGGGCAAAACGGTCATTCTGCTGACCGACGGGCACAGCGTGCATGGTCTGTTTGCGGTCGCAGACACTGCCCGGGAAGAAAGTCGGCAAGCCATGGAGGAACTGCGGGCCTTGGGCATCAAAACCGTGATGCTGACAGGCGACAACGCGCATACGGCGCGTGCTATCGCGGCGCAGGTGGGAGTGGATGATGCGCGGGGCGACCTGCTGCCCGAAGACAAACGCAAGGCCATTGAAAATCTCATCGCCCAAGGGGGTGTGGTCGGCATGGTGGGGGATGGCATCAACGATGCCCCGGCCCTGGCGCAGGCCAACATTGGCTTTGCCATGGGGGCTGCGGGCACTGGAACCGCCCTTGAGACCGCCGATGTGGCCCTGATGGATGACGACTTGCGCAAGCTGCCGCGCTTTGTGCGCTTGTCGCGTGACACCCATGCGCTCTTGGTTCAAAACATCGTGATGGCCTTGGGGCTCAAGGCCGTCTTTCTGGTTGTAACCCTGGCTGGCATGGGCACCCTGTGGATGGCCGTGTTTGCAGACGTGGGCGCAAGTTTGCTGGTGGTGGCCAATGGACTGCGTTTGCTGCGCAAATAGGGCATGCGCCATGCGCGCCTAGCGGTGGATTCAGCCTAGTCGCGCGTCACCCGCAACAACTCTTCCGGCGAGGTGACGCCGGCTTGCACCAGGCGTGCACCGTCGTCGCGCATCAGCACCATGCCGGCATCCAGCGCGGCCTGGCGCACCTCGGCGTCAGACGCGCGGCGGTGGATCAGGGCGCGCTGCTTGTCGTCGGTGACCAGCAGTTCAAAGATACCGGTGCGGCCCTGGTAGCCGGTTTGCGAACATTCGCTGCAACCGGCTCCATGGCAATGCGTGCACAGCTTGCGCACCAGGCGCTGGGCCAGTACGCCCAGCAGGCTGGAGCTGAGCAAAAAGGGCTCCACGCCCATGTCGATCAGGCGCGTGACGGCGCTGGCCGCATCGTTGGTGTGCAGCGTGGCCAGCACCAGGTGGCCGGTGAGCGACGCCTGGATGGCGATGTGGGCGGTCTCGAAATCGCGGATTTCGCCGATCATGATCACGTCCGGGTCCTGGCGCAGGATGGCGCGCAGGGCCTTGGCAAAAGTGAGGTCGATCTTGGCATTGACCTGGGTCTGGCCGACACCGGCCAGCTCGTACTCAATCGGGTCTTCCACCGTCATGATGTTGCTGCGGCCGGCGTCCAGGCGGCTCAGGGCCGCATACAGCGTGGTGGTCTTGCCCGAGCCGGTGGGGCCGGTGACCAGGATGATGCCGTGCGGCTGGCTGATCAGGTCTTCCATGCGCTGCAGGATGTCGCCCTGCATGCCCACTGACTCCAGATTCAGCGCGCCCTGGCTCTTGTCCAAGAGGCGCAGCACGGCGCGCTCGCCATGTGCGCTGGGCAGGGTGGAGACGCGCACGTCCATGGCGCGCGTGCCGATGCGCAGCGAGATGCGTCCGTCCTGCGGCAGGCGGCGCTCCGAAATATCAAGCTGGGCCATGATCTTCAGGCGCGAGATCAAGGCGGCGTGCAGGGCGCGATTCGGCTGCACCACCTCGCGCAGCGTGCCGTCCACGCGAAAGCGCACGCTGCTGTGGCGCTCGTAGGGTTCGATGTGGATGTCGCTGGCGCCGTCGCGCGCGGCCTGCGTCAGCAGCGCATTGAGCATGCGGATGATGGGCGCGTCACCGGCGCTTTCCAGCAGGTCTTCCACGGCGGGCAGTTCCTGCATCATGCGCGAGAGGTCGGCGTCGCTCTGCACCTCGCTCACCACCGAGGCGGCGCTGGACTCGCCCTGCGCATAGGCGGCGCTGATGCGCTGTTGCAGCGCCTCGGCACTCAGCATCTCCACCTGGTGCGCATCAAATTTGCGCAGGGTCTCGCTGATGCCGCCCGGGGGCGTCTGGGCATGCAGCCACAGGGTCAGGTTCTCGCCCTCCTGCTCCAGCAGCAACTGCTGGTTGCGGGCAAAGGCGTAGGGCAGGGGGTAGCGTGCGGCCATGTTGCAGGCTTATTTCGCAGCCGTGGGGCTGGCCGCCGTCGGCTTGGCCGGTGCAAGCGGTGCGGGCGGCAGGATGGCCGAGTCGTTGATGGGCATGGCCGAGCTGGGCACAGGCTGCGCGTTTTGCTGTACCCCGCGTATTTGCTCGTAGCGGCTGTTGGACAGGGCATCGCTGGCACCGGCATCGCGTATCACCACCGGGCGCAGGAACACCATCAGGTTGGTTTTCTTGCGGCTGCGCGCCTCGCTGCGGAACAGGGCGCCGAAGAGGGGGATATCGGCCAGGCCGGGTACACGGTCCGCATTGCCGGAGTACTCATCCTGCAGCAGGCCGCCCAGTACCACGATGGAGCCGTCATCCACCAGCACATTGGATTCGATGGAGCGCTTGTTGGTGATCAGGCCGCTGGCGGAGTTGATGCTGGACGCCTGCACGCTGGAGACTTCCTGAAAGATGGTCAGCTTGACGGTGCCGTTCTCGCTGATCTGCGGCTTGACCTTCAGCGTCAGGCCCACGTCCTTGCGCTCGATGGTCTGGAAGGGGTTGACCGAGCCGGAGTTGCTGCCGGCGTTGGCATTGGTGTACTGGCCGGTGACAAAGGGCACGTTCTGGCCGATCACGATCTTGGCCTCCTCGTTGTCCAGGGTCAGCAGATTGGGCGTGGACAGGATGTTGCCGTCGCCGTTTTGTTCCAGAAAGCGCGCCAGAAAGCCCAGCGTGTAGACGCCGCTGTTCTGCGTGGCCACGCCCACATTCAGCCCGGCCGATGGCAGGGTGCCGGTGGCCGCGCCCGTGGCCAGGCCGAGGATGTTTTTGGCACCCGCGCCGAAGTTGGTGCCCAACAGGCCGATGGCCGAGTCACCCGCCTTGCCGATAGGGCCTTGCCACTGGATGCCGAATTCGGCAGCGCGGTCGGCGTTCACTTCGGCGATCAGGCTTTCCACAAACACCTGGGCACGGCGTGCATCGAGTTGGTCGATGACGGCGCGCAACTGGCGGAATTGCGGATCGGGCGCGGTGATGATGAGCGAATTGGTGGCCACATCGGCCTGTACCTGGCCGCCGGTGGTGTTGCCGGCCGGACTGGCGGCAGCCGCGCCGACCGCGCCGGCCGTGGGTCCGGCGGCGCGCACCTCACCCGACATGACCGCCCGCAGCGTGGCTGCCAGCTTGGTGGCATCGGCATTTTTCAGCATCACCACATGGATGTTGCCGGTGCCGCCGTCACCCTGCACGGTGGGCTGGTCCAGCCGCGCCACCAGCGACTTGACCAGCGACACCCGCGCCGGATTGGCCGCGCGCACGATCAGCGCATTGCTGCGCGGCTCGGCGATGATGGTGGTCTTGAAGCCGGTGTCGGTCTGGCCTGCGGCGGGGGCTGCGGCGCTGCCGGATTCCATCAGGCGCAGGATCAGGGGGCCCAGGTCGCTGGCAATGGCGTATTTGAGGGGCATGATTTCCAGGTCGCTGCCATTGGCGACATCGCTGGCGGCAATGATGCGGGCCATGCGCTGGAGGTTGTCGGCATAGTCGGTGATGATCAGCGAGTTGTTGCCAGGGTTGACGTTGATGACGTTGTTGGGGCTGATGAGCGGGCGCAGGATGGGCAGCAGGTTGGATGCATTTTCAAAATTGAGCTTGAAAATTTGCGTCACGATCTGGTTGCCCATGGCACCGCTTCCCGCGCTGAGCTTGGATGCGCCATCGGCACTGACGGCGCCGCTTTGCAGCTTGGCATCGGCCTCGGGCACCACCTTGTCCAGCCCGGCCGACTCCACCACGGTAAAGCCCTGCAGACGCAACGCGCCCAGAAACTGGTTGTAGGCGGCGGTGGGAGAGAGGGGCTTGTCGCTGCTCAGGTTGAGGGTGCCTTTGACGCGCGGATCCAGCACCACCTGCCGGCCGGTCATGCTGGCCATGGCACGCGCTACGGACTCGATCTCGGCGTTGACAAAATTCAGCGTGACCGGCGCGGCATGCGCGGCCTGCGAAAGTTTGAGTGTCAACCCGCCGTCGCTTTGCGCGAAGACCATATTGCAGACGCAAAGTGCCGCCAGAAAACTGCTGGTACGTAGCCAGAGGGGGGGTAAGGAATGTCGCATGCTGCTAGCCCAGGGTAATAACAGACCGCGCGCCATCGCGCCGTCCCATGATGTTCAAAAGATTGGAAAGCTCGGCTTCGTGCGCAGCGTCGGCCCGCGCTTCGCCCACAAAGCGCAGATGGGCTGCCGTCCAGCGGCCCATGCCTTGCAATTGCAGGCTGCCTTCCACGGTGCGCAAATCCAGCGTGGGCTGCTCGCCGCCTTGCAGCAGCAGCCGGTAGCTGCCCAGCGGGCGCAGCGTGGACAGGCTCGAACTCAGGTTGGGCATTTCAAGGCTCATGCTGCCTTCGATCTGTACGCGGTCCCATGCCGACACCAGGGTCAGCCCCGGTGTCTTCAGAACCAGCGGGCCTTGCAGTTGCACTGTGTTCCAGGGCGTGCCCAAGCCTGCCAGCAGGGCGCCCGGCCAGGTGGATTCACCCGCAGCAATGTGCAGCCGCCAGTTGCGCAGGCCGGGGGTGAGTTCCAGACGCTGCGCCTGCGCGGTGCAGCAGTCGGCCTGCAGCGCCATGTGCAGCGTGCCCAGCCCCAGGCGCAAATCCCATTGCACCCGTCCCGGCAAGCGTGCCGCAGTGTTGCTGCCCGGTCCGCCGGCCAGTCCCAATTCGGCCGAGCCATGCCACAGCGTTCCGCGGCTTTCACGCAATACGATGCGCCCGCCGCTGGCAGTCGCTGCGGCCTTTTGCACCCAAACGGCGGGTGCGAATTGGAGCGGGGCCCACAGTGCGCCGCACAAGGCACCCGCAAGCGCCCAGTTCCAGACGCCTTTGCTGGAGGCGGCAGGGGGGCGGTGGGGTGTAACGCGAGCCATGGGTACGGTTCAGGGGGTTGCGTTGGTGCCTGCGGGCAGTCGGAACACCAGGGTGCCGCTCCACAGGGGCTCGGTCTTGCTGCCTTCGCGTTGCAGATGGGCCTCAAACGGGCTCAGGCCGACACCGGCTTGCGGTGTCAACCATTGGGCCAGAGCGGGTGCGCTGATCTGCTTGAGGGTCAGGGTGGCCTGTTCGCCCACCACTTGCAGCACGGCAGTCTTGCCCAGGGCAGTGGCTGCAGCTTGCAAGGTCTGCAGGGCTTCTTTGGGGGCCAGTGCGGGTTGGGCCTGCAGTGCCTTGGCGCGCGTTTGCAGCGCCTGCATGCGTTCCAGGTCCTTGCCCAAGGCCGCGTTTTGCGCGTCCACGCTTTTGAGCGTGCGCAGGGCGGGTGCCAGCAAGACGCTCCAGACCAGGGCCAGGCCCAGCACGGCTGCGGCCAGCGTCAGGCTGCGTTGCTCACGGGCGCCCAGGGCGGCCCAGCGCGCTTGCAAACGGTGTTGCCATTCCATTAGCGTGACTCCTTGGCTTCGATGCGCAGTTGCCCGTCCAGCAGCTGCGCGTGCAAACCGCGCGCCTCCAGTGCGGCCGTCAGCTGGCTGGCGGCAGCCGGGTCCAGCCCGCTGGCACTCAGGCGCAGTTGTTTGCCACTGAGCTCGATGGCGGTAAGACCCATGCCGGCGGGCGCGGCCGGGCTGATGATGGACAGCACACGGCCGAGGTCGGCATCCGAGCCCACACCGCGTGCCCGCGCCAGATCGTCCACGGCACGTTGCATTTGCAGCGGTGCGTCAATCACCAGCTGCACTTCCGGAAAGGTTTGTTGCAGCAGGTTCTGGATGCTGCTGCGCTTCTCGGTCAGCAGGGAGCGTTGCTGCCAGGCCAGCGCGTTCAGCGCCGCCAGTTGCACCACGACCAGCGCCACCAGGCTCCAGCGTGCCGGGCGCCACTGCGGGCTGTTCAGCAGGTGCTGCCAGGTGCGGGTCAAGCGTTTGAGAAAGCGCCCGCCCGGCGAGGCGCTGAGTTCCAGTTGCGCCAGGTTCCAGGGCGACTGCGCTGCCGTGAGCAGGCGCTGCGCGTGGGTCTGCAAGATGGCCTGGCTGCCGAAATGCATTTCGGCCAGCGCCATCACGGACGGCTCGGCCAGCACTTCCAGTGGGCTCTGGGCCTGTGCGAGGGCCAGCGTGTTGGGCAGCAGGGGCAGCAGGCTCATACCCAGCGGTGTGCACAGCAGCATTTGTGCCGGTTGCATGTCGCCACTGAGCAGCAGCCGTGCCGCGCCGGCTTGGGTCGGGGTGCACTCGGCCACCATGCGGCCCACGCGGTGCCCGCCAGCCTCCAGTGCCTGCAAAGCGGCCTGTAGCCAGGGCCGTTCACAGACCGCAACCCAGGCCCGGGGCGCATCGCCCCCGTCATCGCTTGCGGCAAATACGGCAAAGTGCAGCTGCTCGGCGTCGTCCAGCACCTGCTCTTCCAGCACGCCGGCCAGTACTGCGCGTGCCCGGGCCGGCTCCATGCGCCCGGACAGCAGGCTGCGCAGCACGGGCTGGGGCAGCGCAACGCGGTGCCAGGACAGCGCGCGCGCCGGTATCACCGCCACCACGTCGGTGCCGCGCCCCGCTTGTGCGGGCAGCATGGAGGCGGGCGCGCGTCCCTGGGCTGCCAGTTGCAGACCGTCGGGCGTGAGCGCGTAGTCGTACTCGGGAGCGGCACTGGCGGCGCTGTGGAGGGGGAGCTGAAGTATTAATGTGGACATGGGCTGCGTTTGCTCATTGTAGGGAAGCCGTGAGCGCGCCAGTGAGCGTTTCCCGCTGGCGCCAGATCACCTTGACCAAAGTGTTGTCGCGCTCCACCAGCGAGACCTCCTGCACACTGTTGTCGCCCAGGCGCAAGCGCCCGCGCACGGCGAAGTAGCGCGTGCCGACGCTGAAGTCTTTGCTGTCCGCCTGGCCCAGCACACCCTCGCGCAGGCCTGCGGTCTTGAAGGCATCAGCCACACTGCGGAAATGCGCGGTGGCACGGGTGGCCACCAGTTGCCGGGCACGTGCCATGTCGAAGTCCGGCAGCGCCACGTGCAGCACTTCGGCGCTGGCGGTGTTCATGTTCAGCGTGGTGGGTGAGGGCAGCAGCGTGGCGTACGGCCGCAATGCCTGCACGGTGGTTGCAGGCAGCCCCAGCCAGACCAATTGCTCCATGCGATAGGGCTTGAGCAGGGTCGTGGCGGCCTTGTCGGCCTGGGCGTCGGGCTTGCCGCTGACAGGGATTGCGTCGGTAGCGATCAGGCCGTCCACCAGCAACTGCAATTGGGTTTTGGGCAGGTTGAGCATGTTGAAGAGGCGTCCAAATGCCTGCGTGGCGGCCGGGGATGGCTTTCCACCCTGCACCAGGTTGCGCACATTCAGCAGGGCCTGCTGGTCGCTCATCTGGCCTGACAGAAAGGCTTCCATGGCATCGTCGGTGTTGTTTTTGTCCAGCGCGAGAAAGCTGGAGAGCCGCGCCTCCTGCAAGGGCAGGGCCCAGGGTTCGGACAGGTGGTCCACCTGCCCGTCGTGCGCATCTTCCTGCAGGATCAGGCGGGCCCAGTCCAGTGTGCCGTTCAATATCCATTGCATTTGAATACGGCTGCGCTCTGCAGCTTCGATTTCCACGCTGCGCCACTGCTGCCACAGGGCCGCCGAGGCAAAGGTGGCTACCAGGGTGACGGTCAGCATGGCAGTCAGCAGCGCCATGCCTTGTTGCGCCCGGCGCTTCATGACTTGGTCCCCACGGCGCTGGGGCGTATCCAGTCGCGGCTGATGACTCCAGCCAGGGGCTGGCCTTCGGGCAAGGTCAGCAGCAGGCGCACGCCGTCCGGCGTGGTGTTGGCGGTATCGCTGCTGGAGCCGGGGTTGCTCCACGCGCCGCCCCGGTAATAAAACAGCTGCCAGTCCGCCAGCGGCGTGATGCTGACCTGGCGTGCGCGGCTGGCATTGTTGGGGCTTTGGGCCCACAGGGCGGCCTGCATCCAGGCTTCCTGCAGCTCGGTGCGTGTGCGCAGCACGGGCGACTGCCAGCGCAGCCACACCTTGCGGCCCTGGTCGGTGCCGCTGCTCCAGGCCACCACGCGCAGGCCGGGTTCCGCTGCGCTGGTGCTGTAGCGCGTGATGCGAAACGCCAGGCCATTCCAGTCCAGCGGGCCGGGTTGGGCCGGGTTGCTGGCGGAATCGCCGAGTTCGCTGGCCATGGCGTCCAGGTCTGCACTCCACTGCGACACGCCGTTGCGCAGCGCCAGCAGGGCGTCGGCGCGCGCCTGGGTCTGGGTCTGGGCGCGGCCCATGGCGTCCAGCCCGCGCCAGCTCATCAGGCTCAGCAGGGCCATGACCAGCAATGCCACCAGCAATTCCACCAGGGTGAAGCCACGGGCCCGGCTTGTACGGGGGGAGCCCAGTGCCATCAGTTGCGCCCCATCACGGTGGTGATCTGAACCTGGGCCTCGGCGTTTTTAAATACCTGGGCATCCACCCGCAGAAAGTTGGGGTTGGGCGTAGGCCGCACCGAGGTCTGCACCTGCAGGGTTTCGCCGGCCTGCGGGCAGTCGCTGCTGGAGTCGCCCACGCCTGGCATCTGGCGCGAAAGCCGCAGTTTGATGAGCGCGTTCTCGGCGCACAACTGCGCCAGCCAGACGTCAGACTGGCGCTGCGCGTTGCGGCCCAGTGATGCGGTGGCCTTGAGCCCGGCGCTGAGTGCAATGGCCACAATACCTAGCGCCACCAGCACTTCGATCAGGGTGAACCCTGCCTGCCTGGTCCACAAAGAGTGCATCCCCGCGCGGCGGCTCATGGTTCCGACCCTGCCGGCGCAACAGCGGCTTCACTGCCCGCCATCTGCACGCTGAAAGGGTGCAGGCCGTCGGTCACCACCCGCCAGGTGACGCCGGCTTGTTGGGTGTTGCCCAGCGTCACCGCCTGGGCTGCGACGATAGGGTCCGGCCCCAGCTCCAGGCGGCTGCCGGAGGCGACGGTGGTGGTTGGGTCCAGCCAGGTGGTGGGCAAGGTGCCGGGCGGCAGGCCATCAAACCGGAAGCCTAGCGCCGTGCTGCGCCAGACCACCGCTACGCCCAGGGTGCGCGACTGCGCGCGGGCCGACTCCAGCAGGGCCGAGAGGCGCTGCGCTTCGCGTTCGGTCTGGGTTTGGGCGCTGTCGCGCAGAGAAAATGCAACGCCTGCCGTACCAATGGCGATGATGCTGACCACTACCAGCAACTCCAGCAGCGTAAAGCCGCGCTGGCTTGCTGCCGGGCAACTGGCACGCTGCGCGCTACTGCCAGCTGCCGATATCTGCATCTTTGCCTTCGCCGCCGGGCTTGCCATCGGCCCCCAGCGACAACACATCCACTTCAGCCTTGATGCCGGGGTTCAGGTACTGGTAGGCACCGCCCCAGGGATCGGCAGGCAGTTTGTCCAGATAGGGCTTCCAGTTGGCAGGCACCGGGTCCACCGTGGGCTTGGTCACCAAAGCCTGCAAGCCCTGGGCGCCGCTGGGGTAGCGCTGGTTGTCCAGCTTGTAGAGCTTGAGCGCCTGCATCAGGTTGCCCACATCGGTCTTGGCGGCGGTGACACGGGCATCATCCGCCCGGTCCAGCACATTGGGCACGATCAGCGCGGCTAGCACGCCGATGATGACCAGCACCACCATGAGTTCGATCAGGGTGAAGCCACGGACGGTATGGCGGCGAAGCGAAGATACAAAATTCATGGAGGCAACCCATAGGGACTAAGGCGACACGATGATAATCGCGAATATGCAACTGACTTCATTGAATCACTGGCTGCCGCGCCTGGCGGCGTTTCTGCTGGCCCTGGTGCTGGCCGCGAGCGTGGTGTTCTGGGTCATGCGCTGGCCCGCGCGTGACAGTGGGCCCGCTTTGCCCTTGCCCGAGACACGCGACGCGCTGCCCGCCGCCAATGCCAACCTGATGGCACGCTTGCTGGGGCAGGGGGATGCGCCAGCAGACGCCGTCGCCTCCCCGGACGCTGCCAGCCGCTTTCGCCTGACCGGCATCATTGCCTCGGGCTCCGGTCGTGGCGTGGCCCTGGTATCCATTGACGGCCAGCCACCCAAGCCCTACCACCAAGGCAGCCAGCTCGAAGCAGGCTGGATGCTGCAGTCCGTAGAGCCGCGCCGCATTGCCCTGGCCGCAGACGCCAAGGCGCCGGTGGGCCTGCGGCTGGAATTGCCACCAAGACAGCCGTAAGCGTTTCAGGGACGTGGCCTGCGCAGCCACCGCATCAACAACATACACCCAGCGCGCCTTTGCGCAAAGCCCCCTGCATAAGGGGCGCTTTGCGTTGCGGGGCGCACCGTCTTCGACAGCAGAATGTGGAGCAGTGTCGTGAAAACATGGATAAAACCGGGTTTCATCCGGCGGTTGGGTCTTAATAGTTGGCGTCTCTTTGCAAGCCTGATGGTGTTGGGCTTGTACTGCGCCGTCGCGGTGCATGCGGCCATGCCGGATGATGAAGCGCGCGAGAAAAAGTGCCCGGAGGGGCAATACAGCGGTCCCCGCGCCGGAGCCAGAAGCTTCTATCGGGATCCCTACGTCTGGTTCCTTAGCCGAGAATTTGCCCAGCGGTTTTGCTTTCCCGAAAGCTACATCGACGACAGCCTCACAGGCGCATTGGCCATAGCGGTTCGCATCAAGCCCGAAGAGTTCGAGTTGTGCGGCTTCATGGGGGGGACGGGTCAGTGCCCACAACAGAAAAAGTTGTTGATTGATGTGTATGTGGACAACAAGAGAACCCATATACCAAAGGCCGATCCGAATGTTCATTACTGCGGCGGTGTGGTGCAAAACAGTGGCTGGTTGGCCGCAAATATTTCTGACCGTCGCCGCCACGGGGGCGCAGAAGTAGAAGGCCAGAAACGGCCGTTTATGTCATTGGAAAAGAATGAAGATGAATTGACAAAGTTCTTGTACGTGGCGGAACGCAAGGGGTGGGCCAGCATGGAGGGTATCTTCAGTGAGGCCTATTACCGGGAGAACTGGGTCGGTGGTATCGATCTGATCACGCTCAACGGATACAACTTTGGCTATAGCGAAACACGCAATCCCGATGCACCTCCTGATCCCAAAGATCCCCACTATTTGGAACCCGTGAAACGCTTTGCCATCGCGGTATTGCTTGGTAGCGAAAAATCGCCATACGGTAACGCATGGGAAGCGAACGACTACTACAAAAAAAATATTCGCTATCCGCAAGGGTACCGCCATGTGATTGAAGTCCCTCATCGACTGGCACAGATTATTTATGCCTATGACCACAAGGAAGGCGAGCAGTTTCTGAAAAACGTTCAAGACGCAATGCAATCCCTTGCCCCATAGAAGCCCTGAGAGGCCATGCATTCAGTCCGTTCGCCCCGCATGGGCACGTCCAGAAGTGCCTGATTGATGGATGAAGACCAACAAAGCCCATAGCTGCTGAACCTGATGCAGGTGATGTCATCATCTGCCCAAACCGATTTGTTCATGGCTTGCACCGGCGGTGTGTTTGCGCAGTCGCGTTTCAATTTTTACAAATGGTTCAGAAGCAAAAAACATGAAAAAGCAGTTTTTAAAACCCGCCAAACGCTACCTGGTGGGCGTGCTGTTGGGACTGGGTACAGCGGTGCTCTTGACCGCATGCGGCGGTGGCGGTGGTGGTAGCAATGGCGGCGGCAGTGGCGTCAGCCTTGTCCCCTCCACAACGCTGGCCAACTTGTGCGCCAGTCCACGCGCCAATACGGTGGACAGTCAAGGTACGCTGGATAACGAAAAGTCCTATTTGCGTTCCTTCGTGGATGAAACGTATCTTTGGTACGGGGACGTTCCCTCTACTGTGGTGCCTGCCAGTTACGCCACGCCCCAGGCTTATTTTGATGTTTTGAAAACACCGGCCCGAACAGCTTCCGGGAAACTGGTGGACCAGTTTCACTGGTCTCAGACCACCGCTTCCTGGAACGCTGCCTCTTCGGGAATTGCCGAAGACTATGGAATTCAGTGGGTTACCCAGTCCATTTCAACGCCACGCAACTGGATCGTTGCCGAAGTGGTGCCGGGATCTCCCGCCGATTTGGCGAATGTTCGGCGGGGCGACAGACTCACTTCGGTTGATGGCGTGGATTTTGTCAACAACAACACGTCCGCGGCTTTGGCCATTTACGAAGAGGCACTTTTCCCGACGCTATTGCTGCCGCACAAACTGGGTTTGAACGGCAACGCTGAATTCACCATGACACCTGCAAAGTACGATGTGGTGACGGTTCAAAACGTCAAGACCATTCCCACCGCGAGCGGCACTGTGGGCTACTTTACGTTTGACAGCCATATCGCCAAGTCAGAGGCCGAGTTGGTTGCCGCCATCAACCAACTCAAAGCTGCCAATGTGACGGATCTGGTGATTGACATGCGCTACAACGGTGGCGGCCTCTTGTACATCGCCAGTGAGTTGGCTTATATGGTGTCAAAGCCTGCCATGACTGTGGGTAAGACCTTTGAACAACTGACTTACAACGACAAATTGACGTCAAAGAACCGTGCCTACCCGTTTTATTCGTTAGGCGCCTCCAATTTGCCCTTGCCCCATCTGGACTTGTCGCATGTGACGATTCTGGTCACCCGCAGCACGGCTTCGGCCAGCGAATCCGTGATCAACAGCTTGCGGGGTGTGGATGTCGCGGTGGATTTAATTGGTGCGACCACGCGTGGAAAGCCTTATGGCTTCGTGCCCCAAGATAACTGTGGCTATACCTACTTTGCGATTCAGTTCAAGGGGGTTAACCAAAAGGGGTTTGGTGACTATGCCGATGGCTTTGCGCCTACTTGCCCTGCAGCGGATGATTTCGCGCACGCGCGCGGCGATACCGCCGAGACCCTGCTGAGCACGGCTCTGAGTTATCGGCAAACCGGTGTCTGTCCCGCCAGTGCCGTTGCCACCAGCCCCGCTGCACCACTGTTGTCTGGCAATGCGCCGCAGAGCTTCGAATTGGTGCGCCCACTTACGCAGGAAATGCGCATTCTGACCGAAAGGCCCCGTTGATGAAGTCCGTATTCAAACGCGCCGTACCGGTCGGTGTCCTGGTGCTGTCGGCCTGCCAGGTGACATCTGCGCAAATCGCAAAGCCAGCGCTGCTGGTGGACCCGGACGCCGCAGTCCGGCAGGAGCTGAGCCAGGCCATCGTGGCACTGAGTGGTTTTGCCAGTGTGTCCTTGTCTGAGACTGATCTGACCCAAAGCAGTGCGTTGGTGGTTGAAAGAAAGCACCAGCGCGATGGCCAGGGTGAGCTGCTGCAGAGCCGCGATCTGGAAATGCCACAGCGCTTCCAACTGCAGCTGCAGGACGGCCAATGCTGGCTGCAGCACTTGGGCAGTGGCAAGCGCCAACTCCTCCAAAGGGCGCGCTGCAAGCTTACATTGCCGTAGTGCTGAATAGGCTCGGTTCGCCCATGCCGGGATGCCGTCACTGAGCGACCTGCGCGCCAGCTTCGATGACGCTTACTATTCTGCAAGTTTGCGATTTATCAAAAAAGATATAAAATAAATTATGTAAAGACGCACGAGCAATGCGTCCTTCACAGTCTCAGAGACGTGGATTTGCCACCGTTTCAACTACATCAAGTCCCCTAGGCGCTTAGCGTCACCAGCACATGTTCGCACCGCACAGCGGGGCGTCATTTCGTCTCGTTTGCCGTACCTGGAAAAGTATCTTGAATACACGAATAAGACCGGATTTCATCCGGCGGTTTGGTCTCAATAGTCGACGTCTCTTTGCAAGCCTGATGGTGTCGGTTATGTACTGCGGCGTTGCAGCGCATGCCACCACGCCTGACGAGGAGAAGCGCTTGGGCCATTGCCCAGAAGGCGCCTATTCGGGTGCGGCCTCTGGAGCTAAAACCTTTACGCAAGACTCCTATGTATGGTTTGTCAGCCGCGAGTTTGCAAAGCGCTTTTGTATGCCGGAGCAATTCATTGATGACAGCCTCAAAGGCGCACTGGCTGTTGCCGTTCGCCTCAAACCTAACGAAGAAATCACCTGTGGCTTGTTAATGGGGCGAAGCGACCTATGCCCTGCAAGCAACCGGCTATTGCTCGACATCTATGTCGATAACCGCAAGGCCAATATTCCGAAAGCAGACCCGAGTGTGGAGTTCTATTCAGGGCGCATCTGGAATAGTGAGCGGTACACAGGCATTAATGGCACTCGGGCAAAACGTAGAGACAAAAATGCTATTACTGAACTGCCAGGTGAAAGGAGACCTTTTCACCCATTTTCTTCCAGCGCCGTTGATCAACGCAACGCAACGCAGTTTCTCTATCTTGGCGTACGGAACGGCTGGGCAACGCAATCGGGAAGCTTTATAGAAGACTATTACCGTGCCAACTGGGCTGAGGGCATAGATCTGATAACTCTGGATGGATATCTATTTGGTTACAGGGGATTAAGCAACCCCGAGTTGCAAGTGCAAACGGACGGCAGGCGCTATCGCGACAGCGAGTATGACCAGAGCAACCCGATCCAGCGTTGGGCTATAGGTGTGATACAGGGCAAAGACTACTTTCGAGATCAAGAAAAGCCAGGTATTCCCTACCCACAAGGCTACACCCACACCATAGAACTGCCGCACAAAGTGGCGCTGATGATTTACGCCTATGACCATAAGGAAGGCGAGCAGTTCTTTGGTGCTATTCATCAGTCTATGCAGCCCAAGGCGCCCGCGGTGTCTGTAAGTAAATAGTTAGTTTTGAATTCTTCAACACCGACTAAGCAGTTAACTAAGCCAAGGATAGTTCGAATGAATAAATCTGATGATCTCAATTGGTCGCGCGCTGTATCGGTCGAGAGGAACAAATTCATTAATCGCAAATCCACATGGCTTGTGCTTCTGAGTCTTCTTCTTGGATGCGGATTGATCGGATGCGGTTACGGAACTTATGCCGTAGCTGGTTTTATGAATGACTTGAAGGGAAATACCGTGGACCACTCTTTTGAATTCAACGCGCATACGGACAGTCCTGGGATTGAGGTGTTGGACTACGAGTACAGCACTCGTAAGCCTGATAAGGATCAATTGCTTGGGTTGAATAACAACAGTGTTCCGCAAGGTTCAAGCATCACCGGCGGCTTCCCCCGTGGAGACTTTGTTTACATGAAATGGCGTATCCGGGCCACCGGTGAAGTTTTTGAAGACCGTGTGGACTTGCGACAGCGCCTTCCATCCGATATTCGCAATCAGCGCATCTATTGCGTCATCGATGGTGGGCGCCTGTCTTTGCTTTTGATTGATCTAAAGAAGTATCGTGAAAGAGTAACCTCAGATGAATTAAAAAAATCAGAAGCTGATGCAAACACTCCAGTAAAGCATGTTCTAACAAAGTACATCCTGTATCGCGTAAAACAAATCTATCCCGACCCTATCACCCAACTACGATAAGAAAACTGGAGAAAAGAATATGAGCGAAATTGTCAAAACGTTGAGTACCTCAGAAATTGCCCATGCGCAGCAGCAAGCGCAGCAAATAGCGAACAGCGCTAGAGGCACTGTGGGAACAAATACTTTTGTCTTCTATGCTGCATTTGACGGCACGAATAATGATCGCAACAACCTTTCGTTGTCGGGCACTACGCAGAGCACCGCAGTAGGTCTATTGGCTCAAAAGGCGGAGGCATTACAACAAAGTAATGGCAATGTCGCGGCCAAATACTATGCCGGCCCTGGTACTGATGGTACGGCTCCCGGCTCAACCCTTATGCCTGGCGCGGTGACAACGCAGACATTGGCGACTGCAGAGCAGGCGTATGGTGATATGGTTCTCGCTTCAAGCGAGTGGTTGAAGACCAACCCCAACGGTCAAGTCAGCGTGATGAGTGTTAGTTTCAGCAGAGGCGGAGCTACAGATGTGGCTTTCAAGCAGTTGGTCTATGAACGTGGATTGACTACAGTGGACGGTCGCGTCTTGGTTGAACCAGGCAGCGTTCACTTTGCGCCCAGTCTGATGATTGATCCGGTTTTTACCGGGGTATATGGCAATGCTGCCCTACCGCCAGGGGCTGCAGAGTACACCACCGTAGTACGCGCCGAGAACGAGCAACGAACAGCATTCAAAGCGGCCGAATTCAACGAAGCGAAATTAACTGTAGTAAATGCCATCGGGAACCACGGTGACCTCGGGGCCTTCTACGACGATGGCCTTGGCGGCATATATTTGCAGAAATATGCCGAATATTTTCAAAAGGCTGGCCTGGCTATCGGTGGCTTGTCTGCCGATCGGATATACAACGGCACTGAGTTCGTGGTGATTCACGCTGAAACGACCGTTTATGGCCTGCCCTGGCCTACATACGAAGGCCCTCGGCAGACTGATCCTGTTGGTCAACCAGCCATGATTCAACAGTTCGTTGATGGCAGTTCTTTGGTGATATTTGATGACCTAAAAGGCAATCGAATATTTGCTATAAAGAATCCTGATGGGCAATGGGGCGACATTGATGTCGTCAAAGCAAGCCAGGCCAATCGTGCTGAGCTACAAGGCGAAGCCGCATTGGCGGGAATTGACTTAATTGAAGCGGTTCGGCACAACAACAATGTTGCTACTGTAAGCGCCGTTATTCGCATCACTGAAGTTGCACGAAGATCGGCGGACCTTGCGCCACTTCCAGAGTGGCAAGCCGCAGGTGGAGCGCTAATGCTGTTGGGCGCAATTGATGACGTTCAGGCTGGCAATGATGCGCAAAAGTTTGCCAGCGCTGCCAGACTGGTTCTGGGTGCAAATGAAGTGGCGAAGGTGTTCAATGATGGTAAGGGGTTTCTCGATACTAGCGGAGGCTTCACCACGCTAAATGTGGCAGGTGGAGTGGTAGCGCTAGCTGGCCTAGAGGACACAATGAAAAGTGGCAACCCGTTTGCCATAGCCAGCACTGTTATGGCGCTGACCAATAGCGCGGTCGCGTTGAATTTGATTGGTCAATCGGCAGCTTTCGGCCCCCAGGCGATGATTGCAGTAGCCATTGCCAGTATCGTCTTCGGTAGTCTGTTCGGCGGCAGTGTGCACTATCCCAGCCCACCGCCTGCCGGTCACATCGAAGTGGGTACCTTGACCGATGGTACGGTGGGCTTGCTCATCAAGGATGGCAATGGCAACACCTACCAGAGTCGCAGGATCACGGGTGAGATTGTCAGCAACCCGGGCCGTGGCACGGATTCCCAAAACTGGATGATGGGCGCGGATGTGCTGGCGGGGCGCATGGTGGGCTTGATTGCGGACTTGCAGGCCCAGGCAACCAAAGACGGCACCAAGCTGATATTGGAGCGGTTGCCCAGCATAGAGGTGCATGCCTTCCCCAGCTTTGACCGCAACGGGGTGGACAACTTCTTCTTCGCCGTGCGCTTTAACGATCCCAATACAGGTGCCGAGCAAATGATGGCGATGGCCCATCAGGATTTAGCCAAGCAATTTAAAGAGATAGTGGGTTATGCCGATGCGCTGGTGGATGCCACCGAACTGGCGCAGATCAATATGAAGAAGGCTGCGGGCGATGCCTACGCCACGGAAACCGAAGGTCAATATGTGGACCGGCTGAGTGGCCCCAAGGAAGCCGATAGCGTGCTGACCAAAGACCAATTGGCTGCCCAGCAAAAGGCCAACCGCGAGACCTACAGCCTGCTGACCTTGGACCTGGGTGGCGACGGTGTGAGCCGTAAAGCCCAACAAGTTGCGGGCATGCATCTGGAGGATGTGCAGGCGGACACGACCAAAGCGATCAGCCGTTTTGACGTGGATAACGACGGCTATATGGAACTCACACAATGGGTGGGTGCCAGGGAAGCCATTCTGGGCATAGACCGCAATGGAGATGGGCAGCTCAGCAGTGCCAATGAGCTGTTCACCGGCGGCAATCTGAGTGACGCTGCAGAAAATCTGGGGCTCAAGCGCCTGGCCTTTCTGGACGCCAACAAAGACGGCAAGCTCAACGCACTGGATCCGTATTTCAAGAGCCTCAAACTATGGCTGGACATCAATGGTGATGCACGCACCGGTGTGGGGGAGGTCTACGGCATGGGCGATGCGGGCGTCAGCAGTATCAATGTGGCCACAGGTGCAGTCACTTTCACCGATAACCAGTCCATCACCCTGCAACCCACCCAGCTCACCGCGGACGCCTTGGGTGTGAGTGTGTATTCAGCCACGGATGCCAGTGGCAACGTTGTAGCTGGGCAATATGTGGTGCAGCAAGAGGGGAAGGATGCAGAACTGACCCTGACTGCGGATGCGTCCCAGGACTTGAGCGAAATCCTGAATCTGGTGCGCCCCAATACCAACCTCAGCGAAGCCGAGAGGACGCGTCTGACTGCGTTGGCAGGCAAGTATGGGGTGGACCTATCTAACCCCGCTGCACTGTTGGCGGCAATATGGCGGGTACACCCAACGGAACCACGGCGCAGGCGGGCGACGTATTGACCATCAGCCAGGCACCCAATGCGGCCGAAGTCAAGAAAGCATTGGAGGCCTTCTTCGGCATGGTGAGTCAGGACTCTGATGCAGGCCCTACGCTGACAAACCATGTGTGGGAAGGCACAGAAGACACCCAGTTCAAGATAAAGAGCACAGATTTGCTGGCGGGCTTGACGGGTGTGACATTACTCAGCGTGCAGGATGCACGCCGTGGGGTGGTGAGTCGGGACGCCAATGGTGATGTGCTGTTTAATCCGACCGCCAACCAGAGCGGAACGGCCTACTTTACCTACACAGCGCGGGACAGTGCGGGCAAGCATAGCACGGGCATGGTCTGGCTCACGATTGCCGAGGTGAACGATGCACCAGTGGCTGTGGCCGATAGTTTTAGTACCCTCGAAGACACGCCGATCACGCTCAACGCAGCGCAATTGCTTGCCAATGACAGCGACGCTGACATTGCCAACAACACCAATGAAAAACTGCGTGTCAGTGCCGTAGGCAATGCGCAGCATGGCAGCGTGCAGTTGGTCAACGGGCAGGTGGTGTTCAACGCAGCTGCCGATTACCAGGGAACAGCCAGCTTTGACTACACAGTAAGCGACGTGGCGGGCGCTAGCAGCACGGCCACTGCCAGCGTCACCGTGGTGGGTGTGAATGATTCGCCCGTGTCTGCCGGCAAAACGGCCAAGCTGCTGGCAAAACCGGACACCTTGCTACGTATAGAGGCGCAAACGCTGCTGTCTTATGTGCGCGATGCCGATACGGTGTACGGCGATGCGGTGCGGCTCAGCAGCATTGTGTCCATCAGCAGCGGCAAGGCGTGGCAGCAAAAAGATGGTTCGGTTCTCTTCAAGGCCGGTGCCTTGGGGGACGCCACGCTGACAGTACAGGTGTCGGACAGCCAGGGCGCCGTGGTAGTGGTGCCCATAACTATTAGCGTGGCGGTCGACAACAATGCCCCCGCAGCACTGTTGCCAGGTCCGGACCAGGCCAGTGAAGACACGGCGGTACGCATAGCTTCCACGCAAACAATTGTGGGCGTGGTGTCTACGCTGAACGGGGCGACCACGCTGGACAGCAATGGCACTTTGGTCTTTGCGCCCACGGCCAATTTCAACGGCGCTGTGCAGGTGGTTTACACCGTGCGCAATGCCGACAACTCGACGCAACAAAAGACCTTGGACTTTACCGTAGCCGCAGTGAATGATGCGCCGGTCGTCATCAGGCAACTGACAACGCAAACCGTGGCGGAGGATGGTGTGCTCACGGTTGCCGCCGCAACCTTGCTGGCAACGGTGGATGATGTGGATATCCGCACCAATGGGCAGAAGCTGCGCATCAGCAGTGTGGGTGATGCCACCAACGGCGTGGTGAAGCTCAATGCCAATGGCGACGTTGTATTCAATCCCAATAAAGACTTTAACGGCAGTGCCACCTTCCGCTATTGGGTGATGGACGACGCGGGTGCCTCCGTTGGGGCATGGGCCAACGTAACGGTCATGCCCGTTAACGATGCACCTACACCCCTAGCGCAGAGCATTTCCATGCTGGAAGATGAAGTGCGCACCTTCTCCACTGCCGCGCTGATTGCCAATGCAGCCCTGGTGGATGTGGACACGGTGACCAACGGGGATGTGCTCAAAATTAAGTCGGTGAGCATGGCTGCGGGCAGTGAACAAAAGGGCATGGTGATTCTGGATGCCAACGGCAATGTCCGGTTCACACCCACGGCCAATTACAACGGGCAGGCTGCATTTGTGTACACGGTGTCTGACGCTGCAGGTGCCACGGGCAGCAACACGATGACCTTGAACATTGCGGCGGTTAACGATGCGCCCACTGCCAACAGTGCAAACCTGGCACTCAGCGGCGGCACCGAAGACACAGTCAAGACCATTGCATTTGCTGACCTGGTGAAGAACTTTACCGACGTGGATGGTGATGCTCTGACGGTTCGCAGTGTGACCAATAGTTATGGTGGCCAGGCCACCATCCAAAATGGCCAGGTTGTGTTCACTCCGACAAAAGACTTCGCCGGAAATGCCAGCTTCAGTTTCACCGTGTCAGACCCATCGGGCGCCACGGCAACATCCAATGCCACTGTAAACTTTGCCAATGTCAACGATGCACCGGTCGCGGCATACAAGCGCATTGATGGCCGTGCGCTGGAAGATGTGCAGATGCGGATCAACTTCAGCGAGTTGACCAGTGGAGCGTATGACGCCGATGGAGACCGGGTGTCCATTCGATCGGTGACGCCGGTCAGCAACGGCAATGCTTGGATTGACTGGGCTGCGCAGCAGGTGGTCTTTCAAGGCGCTAGTAACTTCAATGGGGTGGCCCACTTTAATTACACGCTGGCAGACCCTAGCGGCGCCACGTCTACGCAGGCGGTTGATGTAGGGGTTATCGCGGTAAACGACAACCCAACCATCAGAGCTGTAACAGGGTTCAATGTGGCGGAGGATGGCTTTTACTCCAACAGCCAGGATCCCAATGCCAACTCCTGGGTGCGCATCAGCAATTTCCTGGGCAATGTGGCTGCGGGCGATGTGGATGGAGATCCGTTGAGCTTCGGTGAGTTCTGGGGCGGCAATCACATTGCCGGTGTGCAGCGCGACGGTGGCGACCTGTTGGTTCAGTTTGAGCACAACTATGCTGGTGCAGCTGGCTTTAGTTACCGGGTGCGCGACAACCAGGGTGGCCTGGCGGACGGCCAAGTACAGTTCAATGTTGCCGCACAAAACGACAGGCCGTGGTTGGTTGGTCTGGACGGGTGGCCTGGTGGTGCAAATTTAGGTGGCAACTTCAGCGCCCGAGTTTATGGCTATGACGTTGATTCCTCTAACACAGTAATCCAAGCAGGCATTGGCAGTAGTCCGACGCATGGCGATCTAAGCATGAGTCGTGCTCAATTTGGTATGGATGCGTACTACGACTCTAAGTGGGGGGCAATGGGTGCAATACCACCCGCGTGGGATATCACCTACGCAAGCCATTACGGTGACGAATTCAGTGGCCGCGTGAATATGAATATTGACGTTTCTGACGGCTCCGGCTGTTGGGCGCGCCAATACATTGAGACCTACCACTCGGGTAGCCGTGCCAAGAGTGGTGGCAAGCCGGTGGCGATTGACCTCAACGGTGACGGCATCAGTTACAAAAACTTGGATGACTCCAAGGTTCTTTTCGATATCAATGGCGATGGTGTGAAGGACTTGTTGGCTTGGACTGCCGCAGACGACGGCCTGATTGTTTTTGACAAGAATGGCGACGGCGTTATTAAGGACCTGGATGAGGTTTCCTTCCTTTCCTACTTGACAGGATCCATGACCGACTTGGAAGGCCTGAACGGCTTCGATACCAATAAGGACGGAAAGCTCACTGCGGCGGATACGCTGTGGAGCAAGTTTGGTGTGTGGCAGGACAAGAACCAGGACGGCGTGACAGATGCTGGCGAGTTCAAAGGCCTTGAGGCCTGGAATATCCGATCCATCGACCTGACATCGGACCAGCGCATGGACCAGGTGGGCGACGTGTACGTCATGGGCAAGTCGACCTTTGAGCGCACCGATGGCACCAAGGGGGAAATTGCAGATACTGCGTTTCGCTATATCGACGGGGCGGATACCAGCGGAAGCAGCAAACCCAAGACTTTCAATATTGATATCGAAGGCGTTATCCGCAAGCGACTGGAGGATGCCCACAACCACGGGGCATCAGATGACGATTTGCGCAGCATGCTGCAGAAGTTCATTGCCGATGTGGCCAGTGCCAGCAGCAAGCCGGTGGAAGTGGCTGCAAGCGATGCCGTAGCGTGGTCACAGGCGATGTACGCAGACCCTGGTCTGGCAGAGCAACTTATTCAGCAACAACACACAACTGCGTGAGGTATTTCATGAAAACCCCATTTAAACCAGCTACAGACTGGGCAATGGTTCTTAGGGCTGCAAGTGTCGTCGCATCGACACTTTCGGTGGTGGCGTGCGGCGGTGGTGGTGGTGGCGGATCTGGTCAGAGTGCGGTGGGGAACAATAATTCAGATTCTTTGCTCAAAGGGGTCGTTCTGGATGGCTACCTGGTGGGTGCCAAGGTGTGTTTGGATCTCAACGCCAACTGGGTTTGCGACGCGGGCGAACCGTCCACAATTTCGACTGCCGGCGGCAAGTACAGCTTGGATGTCTTACCGATGAAATACTCGGACACCTACGTCAAGGCTGTCATCGCTGAAGTGGGGCCGGATGTGTTGGACGAAGCAGTAGGAAAGACACTGAAGGCGCAGGGACTGAATGGGTATGTTTTGGCAAGTTGGGGGGGGCCAAAACCCGTCTTGTCGGCCATGAACACGCTTGGATTGGCCAAGTTTTCCAGTGATGGAATAACAGATGCCATTGATGCATTTTCCATTGCGCACCTTCTGGAAGATGGCTCTATGTCGTCCACGTCAGAAGACTATTTTGATAGCACTGCACCTCTAGGGACAACCGAGCGGGAGTTGGCAAAGCGCACGGGGCGCGTACTGGTTGCAGCTCTGTCGGCCACGCAAATGCGCTTGAAGACAGCATTGCCAACGCTATACGGAACTGACCCGTCAGGCCTCGGTTTGCGGGCGGCCACGCTGCTAACACAGGCACTGCGTGAGACAAGGCCTCTCAGTACGACCGAGTCGGAGAACGAGCAACTTACACGCGTTAATGCCCAAATGAATGCCATCCCGTTGGTTTTGGAGCAGGAGCGTGTCAACCGCGTAGTGGGAAGTGAGGTTCCTGTTGCAGAGGCAAGTACTGTCCTCTCCAGCGCGTTGTATGAAGTTGGCGCATTGGCTAGCTCTCCCCGTAGCTATGTGCGATACAAGTCCAGTGGAAATACAGGGTCCCTGTCGACAGTGGCGGCGGTGTGGCGCAGCGGGGCGTGGGCGGCTGATTCCTTGTACCAGAGTAACGGTGCCGTGGGTTACCGCGTGCCCTTTCAGTCCTACACGCTTCCCGTGCAGAGTGGTACGGTAAGCATTGCAGCGCCTACGGTGCAAATCAGTGGTGCGGCAATGCGCGAGAGCTTTTCGGCGGATACCAATGTGCCGTCACGGGAACTGCGACTGGTTCAGCGCGACGCAGGTGGGTTGCCCTACGCGTCTGTCCCGGGTCTTGAAAATGTTGCGGGGTTATTCGGTACAGGGCAAAAGATATACCAATTGCGACGCAAATCGCTACAAAACGAATATGTGTTTGATCGCGTAGCCACGTTCTTCAGCTCGCTGGAAGCGTTCGTAAACAGTCCGCGTACATGCTATGGCGGAATTTGCTGGTCCATTACCAAGCAGGCCTTGGGTAATACGCCTGAATTTGCCGGAACCATGGCGTTCTCCACCACTTCAAGCGGCGGCTCGTTGAATCTTGGCGAAGGGAAGTTTGTCGATGAAACCATCAACAGCGTGCGGATTTTGCGCATGATCTCCATACCGATTGCAGCACAAAACCGGTCTGCAGATTGGTCGATAAAGGAGGGACGCTATCCTTTGTTCGCAGACTTTGACGGCAAACTTTGGGCTGGCCGATACACACCGGCCAGCACGGTCTGGTACAGCAGTGCACTACTCTCCTCCGGTGCATTTGCCGACGTGCTCAGCAGTGCGAGTCTTGGAGTGGCATTGCCATGAGTGCAATGCCCGATCACCAACTGATTCACGAAGAGTTGAAGCGGTTTGTCAATAAGCGCTACAAGGTCGAAAGGTCCATCCTGGAGGCAGATCCGAGTTTTGAAGACATCGGGGCCGACTCTCTGACTCGGGTGGAGATTTTGCTGCATGGGGATGACACCTTTGGTTCCCATGTATTGGATTACATGGAAGACGGGTTGCTGGAGGGGGATCCGCCGACCCGATTGAGTGAATTGGCGACTTTGATTCCAGTTTGTATGCGAAGTCCTATGGAGGTGCTTGCCAAGCGTAAAAGCAAGGCAGCTGAACCTGCACCTAGCAGCGGTCCTGTATGACCGGCACGGTGGTAACGGGCATGGGTGCCTTGTGTTCCCTGGGGAGGGGTGCGCCTGAACTCATGCAGGCACTGCACTTGCGCAAAAGCGGGTTGGAATTTGAAAATATCCATGGCTACCCCACTGCATTGGGCCGCGTCGGCCAGGGATTTTTAACCCCTGACGTGGTGGGCGATGCCACCCATGACCGTGCAACATTGATGGCACTGGAGGTGGCACAACAAGCGGTGAGCGCAGCCAAGTTGGATCATGCGCGAAGCGAGCGAACCGGGGTGTTTTGGGGCGTGGGGCTGGCGGGTTCCTGGTGGATTGAGCGGACCTATGCGGATTATTTTGCGCAGCCTGGAATGTCACGCCCTTCGCCATGGACAGTGCCCGCCATCATGCCCAACGCAGCATCGGCTGCCGTGGCCATGCGTTTTGGGGCCCGGGGAGCCTGCTGGACATACGCCAATGCCTGTGCTTCCTCCGCGCTTGCGTTGGGGCAGGCATTGATTGCTATTGAGCGTGGCGATCTGGATGTGGCGATCGTGGGCGGAAGTGACTCCATGTTGGTGCCCGGCATGTTGCATGCATGGACGCGTATGCGTGTTTTGGCGAAGACTACGCCAGAGCATGCCCAATTTGCCTGCCGGGTATTTGACGTATCTCGAAAAGGGCTGTGCCTGGCAGAAGGTGCCGCGAGCTTGGTGCTGGAGAGTGAATCCCATGCACGTGCGCGCGGCGCACAACCACTTGCTGCGATGGTGGGCTTTGGACAAAGCTGTGATGCTACCGATATGACGGAGCCGACGGTGGAGGGTCAAGTGCTCGCCATGCGCAGGGCGTTGAGTCACGCCGGCCTTTCTGCATCCGACATTGGCTATGTGAATGCACATGGGACGGGTACGAAAACCGGTGATGGTGTTGAATTGCAGGCGTTGCGGGAGCTTCTGGGTCACTCGTTTTCAGACTGCCCAGTGTCCTCGGTGAAGTCTGCCATGGGTCACGCCGTGGGGGCTGCCGGTGCGCTGGAAGCTGTGGTGAGTGTGGCTGCACTGCAGGAGCAGTGGTTACCGCCAACTGCATTTTTGTGTGAGATAGATCCTGAATTTTCAGATGCCTTTTTGGTACAGGGTGATGGACTTAATGTGCCCGGCCTGCAGTATGTGATGAGCAACTCTTTTGGCTTTGGCGGAACAAACGCAGCGCTCATTTTTGCGCGTATTTGATTGGAAAATATTTATGCAAATTCGATTTGCGGTGGAGAGTGATAGTGATGCGTTGGTGGAGCTTGCGCTGGAGAACCAGGCCGAAATTTCCCACAACAACTTTGCGGTTGATCGTAAGCGAGTTGCAGACACTATGAAAGGGCTATTTACCCTGAACCAGGGGACGCATGTTCTTTTTGTGGCGGAGACAAGCGAAGGCGTTTTAGCTGGTGGCTTGCTGGCCTGTGTGCAACGCTATTACTACAGCCTTGAGATGCAAGCCCAGATGATTCAGTGGTTCTTGCGTCCACAGTACAGAGGAACGTCCATTGCACCACGCCTGGTCAAGGCGTTTGTGGAGTGGGCCAAGACGCGTGGCGCAAGCGAGGTTGTCATGGGTGTTACATCAGGCATCAATGTGGATGCGACCGATCGCATGATGCGTCGTTTGGGCTTCACCCACCTGGGCGGCACTTACGCAGTCAATCTCAAGGCGCAACGTGAGCGCGCCGCGGACAAGACACCTACTGAAGTAGGTAGCATACATGCAGGCTGAAGTGAGTGAAAAGTCCGGTCTGGACTGCGTCCGCATGATCAGCATGTATTTTGAGCGGCAGGTGGATGCTGATTGGTTATGGAGTGAGTTTGCGCAAGAGCAAGTTGGTTTTGACCGCATGTCGGTGACGCGCAGTCTGAAACACTTGGGATTTGGTGTTTCCTTGAAGAAGACAAACCGCAAGTCGCTGTTGCGCGCGGCTTTTCCTGCACTTATAGAGTTTCAGGATGGCCGCTTTGCAATCGTGGGTAAGGTATCCGAGGAAATCGTCATTTTGCAGGTTCCCGGTGAAGCCTTGCCACGCTCTATTCCAATGGACGAACTGTTGGGACAAGCACGCCCGCATTGGCTGGCAGTGGCAAAAACCAATACAACATGGGCCAACGAAAAGTTCGGGATGTCCTGGTTTTTGCATGCCTTGGTGCGATACAAGGGTTTGCTTGCAGAGACTCTATTGGCGAGTTTCGGGCTGCAGATTTTTGCGCTGGTTTCGCCACTTGCGTTCCAGGTGGTGATTGACAAAGTGCTTGTGCACAAGGGTTTGTCCACATTGGATGTCATTGTGCTGGGTCTGGCACTTTCCAGCATATTTGAAGTGTTGCTAACGGGCCTACGCACTTACGTATTGACGCACACCACCAACCGGGTGGATGCAGAGTTGGGAGCAAAGATTTACCGGCACTTATTGTCTTTGCCGATGACTTACTTTGCCACGCGCAAAGTGGGCGAGATCGTGGCACGTGTGCGCGAGATGGAGGCGGTACGTGCGTTCTTCACTGGAACGGGTTTGACCAGTGGCGTTGACCTTTTCTTCACGGTTTTCTTTCTGATGGTGATGGCCTACTACAGCACGGAGCTCACCTTGGTTGTAGTGGCTAGTTTGCCTTTGTTTCTGGCGGTGGCCATAGTGCTTATTCCGCTGCTAAACAAGTACGTGGAAGATCGTTTTGTCAAGGCCGCGGAGAATCAGTCTTTCCTGGTGGAGTCAATTGCCGGCATGGAGACCGTGAAGTCGATGACTGCGGAAGCGCGCTTTCAGCGCCAATGGGAAGAAAAATTGGCAGCGTATGTCAGAGCCAGTTTTAAAACCGGGCATTTGGCTAATATTACGCAACAAGGCGTGCAACTCATTAGCAAAGCGCTGAACTTGCTTCTATTGTGGCTGGGCGCAAAGCTCGTTCTGGAAGGCACGATGTCGGTAGGGCAATTGATTGCCTTCAATATGCTTTCTGCCCGGGTCAATGCCCCCATTTTGCGGCTGGCCACGTTATGGCAGGAGTTCCAGCAAATGCGGGTATCACTGCGTCGCCTGGGCGATATTTTGGATGCACCCGCCGAGGCGCCACCCAATGCCTCACTGTCGCTCGAACGATTGAACGGCGCGGTAGGCTTTGAAGATGTCAGCTTCAAGTACAACAGTGAGGGGCGTGACATCTTGCGTAATGTGTCGCTAATGGTGAGCGCCGGTGAACTGGTGGGAATCGTCGGGTCTTCGGGCTCGGGTAAAAGCACATTGGCCAAGCTGTTGCTTCGTCTGTATGTGCCTTCGCGTGGTCGTGTGCTTCTGGATGGTGCGGACGTGGCAGGCATCAACCCCATTCTTGTGCGCCGTCAGGTTGCAGTGGTGACCCAGGATGTAGTGCTGTTTTCAAAGACTGTGCGCGAAAACATTGCGATGGGCCAGGTTGACGTGCAGTTTTTAGACATTGTGCAAGCCGCAAAGATGGCGGGAGCGGATGACTTCATTCGCAAACTTCCTCAGGGCTATGACACGGTTTTGGGGGAACGCGGCTCCAATTTGTCGGGTGGCCAGCGCCAACGTATTGCCATTGCGCGGGCTTTGGTGAATCAGCCGCGTATCTTGATACTGGATGAGGCGACCAGCATGCTGGACGCTGATACGGAGATGAAATTTTGGCAGCATATTCGCGCCATTGCGGAGCAGCGTACGGTGATTGCTATTACCCATCGGTTGGCAACCGTGCTCGACATGGATCGCATTATTGTGATGGAGGAAGGCGAGATCGTTGAGAGCGGGGAGCCCCATCCGTTGCTCAGAAAAAATGGACGGTTTGCGCAGCTGTACCGGCTGCAGATGGGAGCCCATTCCATGGATCGAATGCTGCTGGCGGAGGCGTAATGGTGATGAAGACTGAAAAAACTGGAGTGCCCGTTTGGCAGCGCCTTTGGAGGTCCGCCAGAAGCTGGTTTGTTGACGCCTTTGAAGGCGGTGAAGCCCACACATTTTCGCCCTCGATGCTGGAGGTTCAAACCTCGCCTCCAGCCCCCTTGGCGCGAGCCATTGCATGGTCGATTGCTGCCGCACTCTTTGTCTTCGTGGTGTGGAGTTTGTGGGCGGATTTTGATATCACCATATCCTCCGTAGGCAATGCGGTTCCTTCCGCAAAGACCAAGGCAATCCAGGCGTTGGAGGTGGGGCGTGTGGTGGCGATACATATTAAGGATGGCGATGTGGTGGCGCAGGGTCAGGCGCTGATTGAGTTGGATGCGACCCTGGCTACGGCAGACCGACAAAAGACAGCACAGGATGCCCTAGATGCCGAGCTGGATTTGGCGCGCTTGCAAGCCCAACTTGCCGGTGCCAACAAGATGCCGACGATGGGTGAGAAGGTTAGCGTGCAAGACGTGGAGCGACAACAGCAACTATTGATGAGTCGTGTGGGAGAGCAGCAGCAAAAGTTGGCAGTCATGGACCAGGAAATTGCACGCAAGGCGGCAGACTTGGCTGCTACGCAGGCAAGCATTCGAAAAATTGAGGAAGTGATGCCCATGTTGCAGCAGCGTCTGGTCATGCGGGAGAGGCTTTTAAAAGATGGCTTCCTGGCTGAGATGGCGGTAATTGACAGTCGACTGGAGGTCTCAACGCAGAGCAATGAATTGGCGGTGTTGAAGGAGCGGATAAGAGAGTCGCATTCGGCGCTGCGTGCAGCCCAATTGGCGAAGCAGCAAACACAGGCGGAATACATTTCAAAAGTTTCTGCTGAAATGACGGATTCCCGGCGCCGTATGCAAGTGGGGCAACAGGAAAACGTGAAAGCAACCTATCGTGAGTCGTATCAGGTCTTGACCTCACCCATTGCGGGTTCGGTTCAGCAACTGGCGGTGAACACGGTGGGCGGTGTTGTAAATGCCGCCCAACCGCTGATGACTGTGGTGCCCAAAGAGGGGGGTATTGAAGTGGAAGCGAACGTCCTTAACAAGGATGTCGGTTTTCTTCGCGTTGGAATGCCAGCTACCGTCAAGCTGGATGCGTTTGAGTTCACCAAGTACGGATCTTTGGAGGGATCCGTCCAGTGGATCGGTGCGGATGCGGTCAAGGTTGAGCAGCTTGGGCAAGTTTATCCAGTAAGAATTATTCTTAAGAGCACCAGTTTGCCAATGAGCGTCAACGGTGAGCGTCCGGAGATTCGCATTGGAATGTCTGTCGTAGCCGATATCGCAATAGGCAAGCGAAAGGCTTATGAGTTTTTCATTGGTCCTCTTTTGAAGTACAAAAACGAAAGTCTCAGAGAACGTTAACGCCGCGCGTGTGCCACCCAGACAGGCGCCCCGCGTCAGCCGCAGACTGGTCAAAAAAGGCATCTGTGTTTATACTGTTTAAAACAACAGTGCAAAAGCCAAACTCTTTCCATGCCTGCCTTAGCGCGTACCTCTGCGGATTTTCTGGATGCCATCCATGCCGATGTCTGGCACGCGCATGCGCTCTCCACGGCAGCGCTACCGGTGCTGTCCACGGGCGACGCTGCGCTGGATGCGCAGTTGCCCGGCGGGGGCTGGCCGGTCGGGGCGCTGACTGAAATTTTGCAGCCGCCCGGCGTGCACAGCGAGTGGCGTTTGCTCTTGCCCGCACTGGCCCGCGCCGTCCTGGGCCCGGTGCTGCTGGTGGGAGCGCCCCATCTGCCGTTTGCACCAGCGCTGTCGGCCCGGGGCCTGGCGGCGCGGCGCATGCTGTGGGTCACGGCGCAAAGTGCGGCCTCGCGGCTATGGTCTTGTGAGCAGGCACTGCGCTGTGCCGAGGTCCAAGCCGTGCTGGCCTGGCTGCCGCAGGCGCGCAGTGACCAGTTGCGGCGCCTGCAAATGGCCGCTGCCGAATACAGCAAGCTGCTGTTTGTGATGCGGCCGGAAGCCGCCCGGGATGAGGCATCGCCTGCCGTGCTGCGCCTGCACATCCAACCTTACCCTTGCACTTCGGGGCACGCGTCTGCGGTACCGGATACAGACAGTCTGTATATCCATCTGCTCAAGCGCCGGGGGCCGCCCTTGGAGCAGCCTGTGCAGATGCAGGCCCAACCGGCCCACCTGAGTCTGCTTTTGGCAGCCCGGTATGCACTGGATCGCAGTACAAGCCGCGCCTAAGTCGCCTGGCGTGGCTACTGAAGATGCCGCTGCGCTGGCCGATGTCGACACCGCGCTGGCCTGGTGGGCCTTGCGGTTTACTCCGATGGTGGCGCGGGTAGAGGCCGCGCTGGTGCTGGAGGTGTCCGGTAGCGAGCGGCTGTTTGGCGGGCGCGCCGCACTGCTGCAGCGCCTCTTTGAAGCCTGGCCACCGGGCGTGGCGCTGGACCATGCCCAGGGCAGCACTTCGATGCTGGCGCTGGCACGCCTGTGGGTACAGGCGCCGGATGCGCCCATCCACTCCTTGCCTTTGCACAGCCTGCAAGCCGCCCGCGCGCACCTGCCTACCCTGCTGCGCCTGGGCTGCAATACCTGGGGGCAGTTGCGCGCCTTGCCGCGCGGTGGTCTGGCGCGGCGCTTTGATGCCGGGCTGGTCGATGCGCTGGACCAGGCCTACGGCACGCGCGCGGAGCTTTACCCCTGGCTCACGCTGCCGGAGGTATTTGATGCGCCGCTGGAGTTGTCGGCTGCGGTGGAGAACGCATCCGCCTTGCTGTTTGGGGCGCGGCGTTTGTTGGCACAGTTGCTGGTGTGGCTGCGCGCGCGCCAGCAGGGTGTGCTGGCCCTGGAACTGCTGTGGGAATTGGATGCGCGGCGCTCCAACGCCCTGCATGTGGATGCCCACCACCAGGGTGGTGCACAGGGGCGCATGGAATTGCGCACCGCACAGGCCACACAAGACATGCTGCACCTGCAGCGCCTGCTGGCTGAGCAATTGGCGCAGGTGACTTTGCCCGCCCCGGTGCTGTACCTGCGCATGCGCACGCTGCGAACCCAGGCCCTGGGTGGCGAGTCCCTCAGCCTGTTGCCCGAAGACCAGCGCAAGGGCGACAGCCTGCACCAGATGCTGGAGCGCCTGGGTGCGCGTCTGGGACGCGACCAGATCCTGTGCGTGCAGCCGCAGGCCCGGCATGCGCCGGAAGATATGCAAACCTGGCAAGCCTGGAAGCCGCAGCAAGGTAAACGCATGCCGGAAGATGCCCTCCTGCCACCGGCCCACGCAGCATGTTTGCCTACCTGGTTGCTGGCCCTGCCGCAGCAACTGGCTGTGAAACAGCACTGTCCGCAGTACCACGGCCCTTTGACCCTGCTGGCCGGGCCACAGCGCCTGGAGACCGGTTGGCTGGAAGGCGAAGTGGCGCTGCGCGATTATTTTGTAGCCCGCAGTGAACATGCCGGGTTGGTGTGGATTTACCGTGAGCGCCTGCCTGCTGCCGTGCAAACCGGAACGGGAACGCCCCTTCGCTGGTATTTGCATGGCTTGTTTGCCTGAGTGGATTTTTGCCTGTAAACCGAATTTTGTTCTGGTCGTTATAGATAGAGGCTTCACAGACTGTTGTGAATTGCCATAAATCCCTTAGAAGGAATTTCGATGAAAACTCAAGTTCGTGCGTTGGTTATTGCTGCCGGTCTGCTCTGCGCTGCTTCGGGCTTTGCCCAGACAACGGCGGCAGACGCCATGAAAGCCGCAACCACCTCAGCAACTACTGCTGCTACCAATGCCGCCAACACAGCCAAGACCAATGCCGCCGCCGCTGTGGCTGCCAAAGTAAACCCCGCTGCATCCGCTCCGGTGGCCGCTCCCGCACCGGCAGCTGCACCGGCTGCTGCACCCGCCAAGGCTGCCATGACCGGTGGCGCCGGCAAAGTCTGGGCTAATCGCGGTTCCAAGACCTACCATTGCGAAGGCTCCAAGTTCTATGGCAAGACCAAGGCCGGCGAGTACATGAGCGAGGCCGACGCCAAGTCCAAGGGCTACCATGCCGTCAAAGGCAAGGCCTGCGCCAAGTAACAGGTTTTCAGCTTGAAAAAAAGGGGCGCAATGCGCCCCTTTTTTTGTTCAGTTCCCATCGGGCGGATTGCCAAACACCGGTATGGATGCCATCAGGTACTGGTCTGCAATTTTTTGCTGTTGCACATTCAATACGGCATACAAGGCTTGGGCAGTGCGTGCAATGTCCCGCAAGGCATTCACACGGCTTTGCATGCGTTCAGCCAATAAATTGACCTGGCGCGGTGCAGCGTCCGTAGCGCTTGCCAAAAGGGGCTTTTCCGCAAAAAACAGGCTGCTATAGCCTTGCACGCTGCGCTCGTAGTCTGTCCATGCCGCCTGTTGCGAGCCGGTCAGCTGCAGGCGCATGCGCAACTGCTGCAAGCTGCCTTCAAACTCCACGGTTTGTGTGTTCTGTAGGGTCATGAGCCGGGCGCCCTGAGGGGGCTGGCTGACCTCAGCTTGTGCCAGGCACAGGGTGGGAACAAGCAGGAGGGAAGTCCAGAGAGTGAAGCGCATGTTTTTTCCTTTTTGGTTTTATGCGGTTGAAGCGGGCAGCCTTGCATGGCTGCGCGTACCCTCTAGATTATCCGAAAGCCGGGGTGCTTATCCCCCCGGCCGGTGGGGCTACAAACTGTGTGTGACCAGTTTGAAGTCCGGGTCTTCGGCATAGCTCTTGACCTGGTAGCCCAGGCCACGCATGAGCTTGAGCATGCCGCTGTTGTTGGCCAGCACCAGGCCTTCAATTTCGGCCAGGCCCTTGTCGCGCGCCACGTCCATGATGCTTTCCATCAGACGCGAGCCCATGCCCTTGCCGTTGAAGTCGTCGGCCACCACCAAAGCGAACTCACAGCTTGATTGGTCGGGGTTGGTGACGTAGCGCGATACACCCACAATGCGCTCGGTTTCGGTGATGTCGCCTTCGGGTGTGGAGGTGCGTACCTTCACCACAGCCACCAGGGCCATTTCGCGGTCGTAATCGATCAGCGTGAACCGTGCCAGCATGCTGGGCGGCAGTTCCGCCATGCTCGAGATAAAGCGGAAGTAACGGCTCTCGGGCGAGAGTTCGCTCACCAGCTTTTTCAGCATGTGCGCGTCGTCCGGGTGGATGGGGCGAATGGTGTATTCGCCGCCGCCCCGCATGGGCAAGGTTTTCTCATAACGCGCCGGGTAGGGCAGGATGGAGAGGTGGTGGTAGTCGCTGGCGCGGCCGCTGGTAGCTTGCGGCGCACTGTCGATAACGATGCGTGCATCCACGGCCACAGCACCGGATTCGTCCACGATGATGGGGTTGATGTCCATCTCGCGCAGGTGCGGCAGTTCGCACACCATTTCCGAGACGCGCAGCAGCACCTGCTCCAGCGCGTCCATGTTCACGGCGGTGGCACCGCGCCATTCGCCCAGGGTTTCGGCCACGCGTGAGCGCTCAATCAGGCGGTGCGCCAGGAATTGGTTCAGGGGGGGCAATTCCATGGCGCGGTCGTTGAGCAACTCGATCATGGTGCCACCGGCACCAAACACGATGACCGGGCCGAACGGGTCGTCCGTCACCAGGCCGACATAGATTTCCCGGCCGCGCCGCGCATGGGCCATCTTCTGCACCGTGACGCCGTTGATGCGGGCCGACGGCATGATGCGTTTGACGCGCTCCACCATGTCGTTGTAGTTGTCGCGCGCATTGGCGGCATTCATGATGTTGAGGGCCACGCCCTGCACATCCGATTTGTGGCTGATGTCGGGCGAGTCGATCTTGAGCGCCACCGGGAAGCCCAGCTGCGCCGAAATCATCATGGCTTCGGTGGCATTGCGCGCCAGGATGGTATGCGTTACCGGGATGTGGAAGCAGGACAGCAGGGTCTTGGATTCCATCTCGGTGAGCACCTTGCGCCGCTCGGCCAGCACGCTCTCGATGATCAGACGTGCGCCTTCAATATCGGGCTTGCCCAGGGTGGACAGGGGCGGCGGCGTTTGCTGCAGCAGGCGCTGGTTCTGGTAGAAGGTCGCGATATTGCCAAAGGCACCCACGGCCGCCTCGGGCGTGCGGAAGGTGGGGATCGATGCCTCGTTGAGCAGACCGCGTGCTTCCACTACCGAGGCCTCACCCATCCAGCAGGACAGCAAGGGCTTGCCCATGGAGCGTTTGATTTCAGTCAGCGCCTTGGCGACAGCTGCGGAATCGATGTCCGCTTTGGGTGAAAAAATCACCAGCACACCGTCAATCGAGGGGTCGTGGTCGGCCGCCACAATCGCGGCCTTGTAATGCTCGGCCGTGGCGTCTTCGGACAGGTCGATCAGATCCGAGAGGGATGCCAGTTCCGGCAATAGCGGTTTGAGTTCGGCTGCGGCCTGGGGCGAGAGCTTGCCCAGGTGCAGATGGATTTCGTTCACCCAATCGGCCGCCAGCACGCCGGGGCCGCCGCCGTTGGTGACGATGGCCAGGCGCTGGCCCACCGGGCGGTAGCGCGAGGCCAGGCATTTGGCGGCAGAGAACAGCTCCACAAAGGATGTGACGCGCACTGCACCGGCACGGCGCAGGGCGGCATCAAACACATCGTCGCTGCCGACAATGGTGCCGCTGTGGGTTTGTGCGGCTTCGTTGCCGGCGGGTTTGCGCCCGGCCTTGAGCACGATGACCGGTTTGGCGTTGGCGGCCGAGCGCAGCGCGCTCATGAAGCGGCGTGCGTTGGAGATGCCTTCCAGGTACACGATGATGCTTTGCGTGCGCGCATCGTTGGCCAGGTAGTCCAGCACCTGGGCGATGTCCACGGCGGTGTTGGGCCCCAGGGACACGACCGAGGAAAAGCTCACGGCATTTTTGCTGGCCCAGTCCAGCATGGAGGCGGTCAGCGCACCCGATTGCGAGACCAGCGCGAGCGAGCCGGCCTTGGCCAGGGGGCCGGCCACACTGGCGTTGAGCTGCAGCAGCGGGTTCTGAAAGCCCAGGCAATTGGGGCCCAACAGTTGTACGTTTTCGCGTTTAGCCACTTTTTTCAAGTCGGCCGCCAGATCGGGCGTGATGCCGCTGGAGATGATGAGTGCCGAGCGGCAAGTCATGCGTCCTGCCACTTCGAGCGCGGCCAACACGTCCTGCGGCGGCAGGGCGATGATGGCCAGATCGGCGCGGGTTTGCGCCAGTTCGGCCAGCGTGCCGCTGCTGTTGATATCCAGAAAGTGCAGTGTCCCCTTGTAGTTCTGCGCCTTCAGGTTGGCTGTCAGCAGTTTGGCCTGGGGCGTGTGGGTCTCGTCGCTGTCGGTGGGTCCGGCAAAAACCAGAATGGATTGGGGGGCGAAGAGGGGGGAGAGGTAATGTTTGTCCATAAGTTCAATCTGCGCCTATGAGCACCTTGACGTGCGCGGCAGCGCTGCGTGCGAGCGGGCTCAAGACATATCCGCCTTCAAGGCAGGAAATCATGCGGCCCTGGCAGTGGCGTCTGGCCACCGCCATAAGCTGTTGGGTCACCCATGCGTAGTCGGCTTCCACCAGGCCGAGGTTGCCCATATCGTCTTCGCGGTGGCCGTCAAAACCGGCGGAGATGTAAATCAGCTGGGGCCCGAAGGCATCGAGCGCCGGAATCCAGCGGGTGGTGACGGCTTCACGGAATTTTTCCGAGCCCGAGCGCGAGGGCAGGCCCACGTTGACCATATTGGTGGCCGTGCTGTTTTCCCCCGAGAAGGGGTACAGGCCGGTCTCGAAAATCGAGCACATCAGGATGCGCGGGTCGTTTTGCAGGATGTCCTCGCTGCCGTTGCCGTGGTGCACGTCAAAGTCGATCAGCGCCACGCGCTGCAAGCCGTGGTGCTCCAGCGCATGCAGGATGCCCACCGCCACGTTGTTGAAAAAGCAAAACCCCATGGCGCTGTTGCGTTCGGCATGGTGACCGGGCGGGCGCACGCTGCAAAAGGCGGCGGGCACGCCACCGGCAATCACCAGATCGGTGGCCTGCACCAAGGCACCGGCAGCCCGCAGGGCGGCCAGGGCGGTGTGGGGGTTCATGCTGGTGTCGGGGTCGACCCGGAAGTAGCCTTCTTCGGGCGCGGAATTCAGAATGCTGTGAATGTATTCCGGACCGTGCGCGCGCACCAGTTGGGCATCGGTGGCCAGCGGCGCGTCGTAGCTGCTCATGTAGTCCAGCAGACCCTTGGTCAGGAGCATGTCGTTGATGGCGCCCAGGCGCTCGGGGCACTCGGGATGGTCGGCACCCATTTCGTGGCGGGTGCAGTCTGCGTGCGTGATGTAGGCGGGTAGCAAGGGGAGGACTCCTGGTGACTGCTGGCGCTTCCTGTGGTCGGGCACAGTCTAGGCCAGTCTTGGTTTGAATGAATTGACGCACATCAGAAATGGGCGTCTTGCAAGCGTCTTCCTTTTCCATGACAGTGCCCTGACACGGTGCGTGACAGATTACAAAATACTGTGTATAAACACAGTATTTATTGTTCTTTGTGAGGCCACACCATGGCCCGCAGCCCTTCGCCACCCCAAACACCCCTCGCCTACGCCGAGCTGCATTGCCTCTCGAGCTTCAGCTTCCAGCGCGGCGCCTCGCAGCCCGAAGAACTGGTGCAGCGCTCGCATGCGCTGGGCTACAGCGCGCTGGCGATCACCGACGAATGTTCGGTGGCCGGCGTGGTGCGCGCGCATGGCGAGGCCGAGCGTCTGCGGTTGAAGCTGCTGCTGGGCTCCGAATTCACGGTGGCTTGGGGTGGCGGTGCGGGCTTCACGCTGGTGGCGCTGGCGCACAACCTGGAGGGCTGGGGCAATCTGTGCGAGTTCATTACCCGGGCGCGCCGTGCCGCCCCCAAGGGGGACTACCGCCTGGACTGGGCCGATGTGCAGCAGCAGACCCTGGCCGATTGCGAGTTGATTCTGGGTGGCCTGGATGCGCTGCCCATGGAGCGCGCCTGGGCCATCGCCACGCGCTTGCAGGCCTTGTACCCAGGCCACCTTTGGCTGGAGACCACGCAGGGCCTGGCGGGGGACGACGCACTGCACGCCTACCGCCTGCAGCAACTCGCCCGCGCAAGCGGCCTGCCACTGGTCGCCACCGGCCGGGTGCACCTGCATGTGCGCTCGCGCAAGCCCTTGCACGATGTGCTGACTGCCGTGCGTTTAGGGGTGCCGGTGGCGCAATGCGGCTTTGCCCTGCAGGCCAATGCCGAACTGCATTTGCGCAGCCGCGCGCGTCTGGCCGCGCTCTATCCGCCCGAACAGCTGGCGGCCACGCTGGTCATTGCAGCGCGATGTACCTTCAACCTCAAGGAGCTGCGCTACCAGTACCCGATGGAGGCGGTGCTGCCAGGCCAGACCCCGGCAGAGACCCTGCGCCAGTACGCCGCTGAAGGCGCGCTGGAACGCTATCCACAAGGTGTGCCCGAGGCAGTGCAAAAGCAGCTGGAGCAGGAGCTGGCCCTGATTGCCGAGCTGCGCTACGAGATGTACTTTTTGACCGTACACGACCTGGTGCGCTTTGCGCGGGGGCGCGGCATCCTGTGCCAGGGACGCGGCTCGGCGGCCAACTCGGTGGTCTGTTACTGCTTGGGCGTGACCGAGGTGAACCCGGCGCTGAGCAAGCTGTTGTTTGAGCGCTTCATCAGCCGCGAGCGCGATGAGCCGCCGGACATCGATGTGGACTTTGAGCACCAGCGCCGCGAGGAGGTGATCCAGTACATCTACACCAAGTACGGGCGCGAGCGCGCCGCCATCACCGGCGTGGTGGCCAGCTACCGCCCGCGCAGCGCCCTGCGCGATGTGGGGCGCGCGCTGGAAATTCCGGAGGTGCTGATTGCCGCCATGGCCAAAGAGCACCCCGGCATGTACAGCCGTGCGGTGCTGGCGGAGCGGTTGGACGCGGCCCTTGCGCGGGTACAGGGGGGCGACGGCGCGGCAGGCCACAGCGGGGATGCTCCGGCGGCGCCCGTCGGTGAGCAAGGCGTTCACGTCAAACTGCCACCGCAGCGCCGCCTGCAGCAATGGCTGGACCTGGCCACGGAACTGCAGCGCTTCCCGCGCCACCTGAGCCAGCATGTGGGTGGCTTTGTGCTCACGCAGGGTCCGCTGACGCGCTTGGTGCCGGTGGAAAACGCCTCCATGAAAGACCGCAGCGTGATCCAGTGGGACAAGGACGATCTGGACGCCGTGGGCCTCTTGAAGGTCGACGTACTGGCCCTGGGCATGCTCAGTGCCATCCGCCGCTGCCTGCTGCTCATCGGCCAGTGGCACGGCAAGCCCATGCGCATGCAGGACATCCCCGGCGAAGACCCTGCCACCTACGCCATGATCTGCCGCGCCGACACCGTAGGGGTGTTCCAGATCGAGAGCCGCGCCCAGATGAGCATGCTGCCGCGCCTGCAACCCCGCTGCTTTTACGACCTGGTGGTGGAGGTGGCCATCGTGCGCCCCGGCCCCATCCAGGGCGGCATGGTGCATCCGTACCTGCAGGCGCGCGCCAACCCGCAGGCGGTGGAATACGCCAGCCCGGCATTAAAGGAAGTTCTGAAACGCACCCATGGCGTGCCCATCTTTCAGGAGCAGGTGATGCAGGTGGCCATGGCAGCGGCTGATTTTTCAGCGGGCGAGGCCGACCAGCTGCGCCGCTCCATGGCAGCCTGGAAGCGCAAGGGCGGCGTCCACAAGTTCTACGACCGGCTGGTGGGCGGCATGTTGAAAAACGGCTACACGCAGGACTACGCCGATCAGCTGTTTAAACAGCTCGAGGGCTTTGGCGAATACGGCTTCCCCGAGAGCCACGCCGCCAGCTTTGCCCTGTTGGTCTATGCCAGCTGCTGGCTCAAGTGGCATGAGCCGGCCTGCTTTCTGGCCGCCATGCTCAACAGCCAGCCGCTGGGCTTTTACGGGCCGGCCCAGTTGGTGCAGGACGCCCAACGCCATGGCGTGCAGGTGCGCCCGGTGGATGTGGCGCACAGCGATTGGGATTGCACGCTGGAGGTGCCGGATGGTGCTGGACCACGCGGGCAGCATGTGGGCGCCCCGCAGCAAGGCGTGTCGCATGCGCCAGCCGCCTCCGGCAGTGCCCCCCCGGAGCGATTACCCCAGCCCGCCGTGCGCCTGGGCCTGCGCATGGTGAGCGGCCTGACCGGCGCGGTGGCCCAGCGCATCAGCGCCGAGCGCGCGCTGGGTCCTTTCGCCAGCACCCAGGACTTGGCCCTGCGCTGCCAGCTCGATGTGGGGGATCTGCGCGCGCTGGCCAGTGCCGATGCCTTGCAATCCTTAAGCGGCCACCGGCGCCAGCAGGTCTGGGACGCCTCGGCTCTGCGCCCGGCCCCGGCTTTGCTGGCCGGTGTGCCGGTGGAAGAAGAGGCTTTGCTGCTGGAGGCGGCCGCAGAAGGCGAGGAGGTGGTGTTTGACTACGCGTCCCTGGGCCTGAGCCTGCGCAGCCACCCGCTGGCGCTGTTGCGTGCCCAACTGGCCTCCCAACGTCTGCTGACGGCCGAACAGATGCGCAACTATCCCAGCGGCCGCCTGGTGCGCGCCTGCGGCATCGTCACCATGCGCCAGCAGCCGCAGACCGCCAAGGGCGTGGTGTTTGTCACGCTGGAGGACGAAACCGGCAGCGTCAATGTGATTGTCTGGAAAGCGGTCAAAGAGCAATTCCGCGAGGTGCTGTACCGCGCCCGCCTGATGGCGGTGTTCGGCATCTGGCAACGCGAGGGCGAGGTGCGCCATGTGGTGGCCAAGCGGCTGGTGGATCTGACGCCTTTGTTGGGGAATCTCAACAGCGTGAGCCGCGATTTTCATTAAGGTGTGCGGGCCCGATATCCCTAATAATGCGCCATGCCTTTCACAACGATGCTGCAAAAAACCTGGTTACGCCGTCTGCTGGGGGTCAGCCTGTTTTTGCTGGTCTCGGGCCTGTTGGCTTGGCAGGCCTTGCCCGGCCTGTTGAAGAGCCAGATCCAGAGCCGCGGCAGTGCGGTACTGGGGCGCAGCCTCACCCTGGAGGCAGTGGAATGCAAGCCTTGGACGTTGGAGCTGACGCTCACGGGTCTGAAGATTGCCACTGCCGATGGCAAATCGACCCAACTGGCCATCGCAAAGGTTTATGCCGATGCCAATATCCAGTCCCTTTGGCGCCTGGCACCGGTGATCGACGCGATCACGATCGACCAGCCACAGCTCACCCTGACGCATTTGGGCGGCGGGCATTACGACATTGATGACCTGCTGCAGCGTTTGGCCCCGGCCCCCGACGCTGCACCGTCCAAGCCCGTAGCCTATTCGCTCTACAACCTGGTGCTCAAGGACGGCTCCGCCGATTTGGCAGACCATGTGGCGGGTGTAGAACACAAGCACAGCCTGCGCAAGCTCAATGTGTCGCTGCCTTTTGTCAGCAGCCTGGAGTCGCAGCGTGATGTCATGGTGCAGCCGCATCTGGCCTTTGAGCTCAATGGGAGTGCCTTTGAGTCCACCGCCAGCGCCACGCCCTTTGCGCGGACCCGCAAGGGGGAGGCCACGCTGCACATCACCCATCTGGACGTCAAACCGTATCTGCCCTACCTGCCGGCCGGTCTGCCGGTGCGGCTCAAGGCTGCGGTGCTGGACGGCTCGCTCAAGATTTCGTTCGAACAGGCAGCCACCCGGCGCCTGCTGGTTTCCGGGGGCATCCAGCTGTCCGGTATCCAGGTTGGGGACAAGGCGGGCGCAGAACTGTTGTCGGTGGGCTCGGTGCAGGTCATGGTCAAGGAGCTGCGCCCGCTGGAGCAAAGCCTGGTGCTGGAGTCTCTGGACCTGAATGCCCCCACACTGGTGGTCACGCGCAACCAGGCGGGTGTGTTGAATCTGCCGGGCAGCCAGCCCGCTGCGGCTGCGGCTGCGGCGGATAGCCAGCCCGCCCAAGGGGGCTGGCAAATCGCGCTGAACCGATTCAAGCTGCAGGGCGGCAACGTGCAGTGGGCCGACAACAGCGTGGCCCCGGCCGTCAAGCTCGGCCTCACCGATACCCGCATCACGGTGCACGACCTGCACTGGCCTTTTGCCAAACCCGCGCAGTTTGAAGCCCAGGCCCAACTGCTGGCGCTGGATGCCAAGGGTGGCAAGCCCGCCCGTATCCAGCTCAGTGGCGAGGGCACGGACCAGGCCGGAGCGGTCACGGCCAGGCTCTCGGACCTGGGTCTGTCATTGGCGGCGCCCTATCTGCGCAGCTATCTGCTGCCGCAGGCCAAGGGCCTGCTCGAAGGGGCGCTGTCGGCCCGCTGGAAGGGCAGCGATCTGCAGTTACAGGCCAAGCGCCTGGCCTTGCAGGACTTTGCCCTGACGCCGCCAGCGGGCAAGACCGACATCACACAGAAGGAGTTGCCCGCCTTCAAACTGCTGGAGGCCAGCGACGTGGCGGTAGACCTGCAAACGCACGCCGTCACCCTGGGCCGCCTGGCCCTGCGAAGCCCGGCGCTGCGTGTGGCCCGCAGCAGCGACGGCGCTTGGATGTTTCAGCACTGGTTTCCTGCCAAGCCCCCCGTTGTGGCAGAGATTGGCCAACCCAAGCCCGACCGCAAGGCGATACCCTGGAGCCTGGCCCTGACCGAAACCACGGTGTCGGATGGCACCCTGACCTTTGTGGACCGCGTGCCGGCCAAACCGGTGTTTCTGGAACTCGGCAGTTTGGACGCTCGCATCCAAAGCCTGACCCTGGACGGCAAAAAGCCGGTGCCGGTGTCGCTGTCGTCCAAAGTGCGCAGTGCGCGCACCGACCCGGGCACGCTGCGCTTTGATGGCACCTGGATGTGGGACCCCTTGGTGGCACAAGGCACGCTGACGGCTGCGCAGTTTCCCGCCCAGGCCCTGGCACCTTACGGTATGGCCGGGCTGCGCCTGGACGTGTTGCGGGCGGACACCAGCTTCAAGGGCCAGGTGCGCTATGCCAGTTTGCCCGCAGGACCCGAGGTGCAGGTACGGGGTGATGGAGCAATCGAGGAACTCACGCTCAACAGCCTGAGCAGCAGCGCGCAAAAGACGGGTCAGGCCACCGCAAACTCCGAAGAGTTGCTGAACTGGAAGGCGCTGTCGGCCCCCGGCATCGCATTCAGCATGGCGCCCGGTGCGCCCATGCGCTTGCAGGTGCGTGAGATCTCGCTGGCAGATTTTTTTGCCCGCCTGATCGTCAACCCCGAAGGCCGCCTGGTGTTGCAGGAACTGGTCAGCCCCGAAGACCGGTCGGCTCCCGTGGCAGCGCGCACGGCGTCCTCTACCGATCCGGTGATCGCTATCGGCCCGATTCGTCTGCTCAACGGTCGGGTGGCCTTCTCAGACCGCTTCATCCAACCCCACTACTCGGCCGGCCTGAGTGATTTGAGCGGCAGCATCAGCCATTTCAGTTCACAGGCGGGCGCTCCCCTGGCCGATCTGGCGTTGCGCGGCCGGGCCGAGGGCACGGCCAGCCTGGAAATTACAGGCAAGCTCAACCCCCTGGCCAAACCGCTGGAGCTCGCCATCAACGGCCGGGTGCGCGACCTGGAGTTGTCGCCGCTGTCCTCGTATGCCATTAAATACGCCGGCTACGGCATTGAACGCGGCAAGCTCAGCATGGATGTGGATTACTCCGTGGCACCGGACGGCCACCTGCAGGCCAGCAACAAGCTGGTGCTCAACCAGTTGGTGTTTGGTGACGAGGCACCGGGCGCCAACCATTTGCCGGTCAAACTGGCCGTGGCCTTGCTGGCGGACCGCAATGGCGTGATTGACCTGGACCTGCCGCTGAGCGGCTCACTCAACGACCCCGATTTCCGGGTCTGGCCGGTTGTCTGGAAGATTGTCGGCAACATCATCGCCAAGGCGCTGACCTCTCCCTTTCACCTGATCAGCGGTTTGCTCAGCGGCAGCAATGCGGCCGATGAACTCAGCAACGTCGCTTTCGATGCCGGTACCGCCCGCATCAGCCCCTCCGCCTTAGCCGGCCTGGACCAGGTGGCCCGGGCCCTGGTAGACAAGCCCGACCTGCGCCTCACCGTGGTGGGCACGGCCAGCTTGGAGCGCGAGGCGGACGCTATCCGGCATGACTACTTGAACAGCCAGTTGCTGGCAGAAAAGCGCCGTATGGCGGCCAGCGCAGCCCGGGACGTAACGGCCGTCTCAGCCATCACGCCAGAGGAGACCCCGGCGCTGCTCAAGGAGGTGTACCGGCGCTCCAGCCTCAAGAAACCACGCAATGCCCTGGGCCTGAGCAAAGACCTGCCTGCCGCCGACATGGAAACCCTGTTGCTGCAGGCTGTCCCCGTTGACGAGGACACCGTGCGCGCTTTGGCGCTCAACCGCAGCCTGGCCGTGCGGGAATACCTGACGGCCCGCCAGGTACCATCCGACCGGCTGTTTTTAGGCGAAGCCGATACAACCCCCGCGCAGGCCGACTGGCAGCCGCGCACCGAACTGAGCATTGAGCACCACTGACCATGTACCAACCCAAACACTTTGAAGAAACCCGCAGGGAGGTGATGCAGGCGCTGGTCACCAGCCAGCCCCTGTGCACCCTGGTCACACTGAGTGACGAGGGCCTGGTGGCGGACCAGATCCCTATGGTCTTGCGCCCGGAGGTGGGGCCCATGGGGACGTTGGTTGGCCATGTGGCGCGGGCCAATCCGCTGTGGAGGGTGACCCGGCTGGATACGCCGGTACTGGCTATTTTTCAGGGGCCGCAACATTACATCAGCCCCAACTGGTATCCCACCAAGCAGGAGCATGGCAAGGTGGTGCCGACCTGGAACTATGTGGTGGTGCAGGTGCGGGGCGTGTTGCACATCCATGACGACGCCGCGTGGGTGCGTCAGCAGGCCACCCAAATCACCCTTCAGCAGGAACGTTCCTCCGCCAAACCCTGGGCAGTGGAGGATGCGCCGCGCGACTACACCGACGCCATGCTGCAGGCGGTGGTGGGCATATCCATTGCCGTGACGCAGTGGTCCGGCAAGTGGAAGGTCAGCCAGAACCAGCCCGCAGCCAACCGTGCCGGCGTGGTGAATGCCCTGGCCCCGCTGCAGGATGCGAACGCGGCCGCCATGGCCGCGCTGGTCACTGCGCACGCGCCGGACCCAGCCAAGAAGGACGCATGATTTTTCGTTCGTTGGCAGCCCGGTGTGGGGTTGCGTTGCTGCTGCTGGCGGTGGCCTTGCTGCTGGACCTGTGGCAGCGCCCCCCTGCGCCGCCCGCCGCGCAGGCGGTGTTCCCGCTGGCTGCGGGCGGCATGCCGGCAGCCTCCCTGAAACCCCAGGCGGCCGGAAAAATACCCATGCCCGAAGGCGCTCTGGCGGCCCACGCCAGCAACCTGCTGGCCATGCCGGTGGGTCACCCTGCAGCGCTCACCGCTTTCTGGTTTGCCGGCGACCGTGAGAGCGCACCCAACGTGCAGATCGCCGCCTCCCAGTTTGACCGTGCTACCCAACAATGGCTGCCGGCACGTTATGTGGTGGACCGCCATGTGATGGGCGAGCAACTCGGCTTTGGCCTGCGCCGCCTGGGCAATCCGGTGGCCTGGCTGGATGCTTCCGGGCGGTTGCACCTGTTTGTGGTGGCCACCGGTTGGGGGGGCTGGGCGGCGGCCAGGATTCTGCATTTGGTGCAAAGCAGTGCCGACAACAGCCTGGCCCGGCTGGAACTGGAGCCGGTGCGCGTGCTGCCCTTGTCCTGGCTCTGGAATACCAGCTTTCTGGTCCGCAATGCCCCGCTGCCGCTGGCGGACGGCGGCATGGTTTTGCCGGCACATTTTGAAATCGGACTCAAGTATCCCGTGGCCCTGCGTTTTGACAAGACCGGCGAATTCCTGGGCATGGTGCGCCTGTCGCAGCGCACGCACCTGCTGCAACCCACGCTGCTGGCGCAGACCCCAGGCCATTGGGTGGCGCTGATGCGTGACACGCGCCCCAATGGCCACATCACCGCAACGCAGACGCAGGACGGCGGCCGCCACTGGAGCGATTTGCCGGACCTGGCGCTGGTCAATCCGGACGCAGCGGTAGCGGGGGTGGCACTGGCGCCGGGCCGCAATGTGCTGGCGCACAACAGCTCGCCCCATTCGCGCGATCTGCTGGACCTGAGCGCCTCGCCTGACGCATTGCAATGGGCGCCGCTGCAGGTGCTGGCGCATGGCAAGCCGGGGGATGAGTATTCGTATCCGGCCGTGGCCTGGGCCGATGACAGCCTGTGGGTGAGTTACACCGACCATCGGCGCAGCATTGCCTGGCAGCGTTTCGGGCCCGTGGAGGGCGCGCCATGATGGATGCCATCCACAGTGGGGCTTGGCTGCTGGCCACCGATACACCGGCTTTGCCTTCCGCGGGCGTGATGCGTCTGGGCCTGACCGTGGGCTGGGCGCTGGTGCTGGCCTTGCTGGGTGCGGGCCTGGGCTTCAAGCTGGTGGCGGGCGCACGCCGCCTGTTGGCGTTGGCCCTGGCACTATGGACTTTGGTGCCGGGCCCTGCTTCACCGGACTATTGGCTGGGTCTGGCTTTCCATGCGCCCAGTCTGTCGGCCATGCTGCTGTGCGCCTGGGGTTTGCAGCGCCTGCTGTTTGCGCCGCCGCACCAGGCCGGCGCGGCTCCAGTGCCGTCAGCCCCTCTCTGGCTGCTGGCGCTTGGTGTGCTGCCGGGTTATGCGCTGATGCTGGACACCTTTGCCGCGCTGCCGCTGCAAATTTATGCCTGGGGTTTTAGTCCGCTGGCCTTGCTGTGCCTGCTGGCGGTGAGCCTGCTGCCCGGCTTGCGGCGTCGACGCCCCCCGGCCTGGGGCGTACCCGAGGTGTGGGTGGCACCCGCCGCGCTGCTGCTATTTGCTGCCACGCGGCTTCCCACCGGCAATGTGTGGGATGCCCTCACCGACCCCTGGCTGTGGCTGTTTCTGAACGGGGTTTTGTTGCGCGCCCTGTTCCGACGCTGGCGCGGCGCCAGGCTGCGTGAGCCGCGGGTTTAACCGGCAGTCTTCACCAGCAACCACTCGCGGCTGAACAACCACTCCTGCGGGTACCACAGGTTGTCCAGCGTGATCTCGCCGGATTTGTGGCGGCTCTTGACGTGCCAGCGTTGTGCCAGCAACTCGCATCGCGGCATGCACGTGGGTTGCTCCTGGTCTTCGTCGTCCTGCAGCCAGACCACCGCGTCAAATTCGTTCAAGAGGCGCTGCAGGCGCTCTGGCGCCGGCATGTCCGGGTACAACTCGCCGGTGTTGCGGCCTTCGGCATCAAAGGGAATGATGTGTGCGCCGCGCAGCACGAAATGGTAGTTCTCGTACTGGCCGGTAAATCCGTTCGGAACGGCCACGCGCTTGCCTTGCAACTGCGCATGGACTGCCGGGGAGTAATCGGCGTCCGGGTGTGACAGCGGCGCCACCATCAGGCCAAAGCTGGCATAGACCGTGGCGCAGGCCAACAGGCTGGCGTTGCGCGTCCAGCGCGCGTTGAACAGGCCCAGAAACACGGCCAACAGCCCCAAGCCTGCCACCAGCACCGTCAGTCCAGTGAGCAAAGGCGAACCCACATCCATCTCGCCAATCACCCAGGCGATGCGTGCCAGCAGCACCAGCGCAGGCGCCGTGAGCAGCAGGGTGGCCAATGACCAGACCCGGCCTATGCGCTGCCACAGCAAAGCCATGCCAATGGCCAGCGCCGGCATGGCGGGAATCACATAGCGTTCAGAGCGCTGGCTGGGAATGGTGAACACGATCAGCCACACCAGCAGCCAGGCCACCAGCACTTTGTGGGCCGGCGTCAAACGTGCATAGCTGCTCCAGCGCAGGCCGCGCTGCACGCTGAGCCAACAAAACCCCAGCCCGGTGAGGGCCAACAGCCCGGCATTGACCGGGTAGGCCAGCAATTGCGTCCACAGGGGGTAGGGGCCGTTCCATGCGTTCTGCCAGTAGCCCATGGTGTTGGACATCTTGCCGGCGTTTTCCGCCACGACAAATTCCTGCCAGACCGCAGCCGGGTCCGGGTCCAGCACAAACCACAGGGCAAAAATGCCCACGCCCAGCAGCGCACTCCAGGTAACGCCGGCCGTGGTGCGCAGTACCGTCCTCCAGGAGAGCTGCGCTTCGGCCCACAGAATGGCGCACCACACGGCCGCGCTGGCAGGTGCCACCAGGGCAAAGGATTTGTAGGCCGCACCCAGCCCCATGGCGATGCCGAACAGGGTGTAGGCCAGCGCGCCGAGTTGTGCAGCGGAACCCGGCGCCGGGCCGCGTAGGCGCAGCCACAACACCCACCACATGGGCAGGGCCAGCCAGAAGGTTTCGGGGGCCGAGGTCAGATAGACCCGGCCGTAGCGGAAGGTGGCGAAGTACAGCAGGTAGAGCACGGCTGCCAGACAGGCGGTGCGGCGCTTGCCGCTGATGCGCCAGGCAAAAAACGCCAGCAGTGCGGTGGTGGCAAAGGTGTAAGCGATGGAGGGCAGGCGCAGGGCCAGCAGGTTCCAATGCGAGCCCCAGCCGCTGGCCACGATGGCCTGCCAGATCAACAGCGGCGGCTTGGTGTTGCGGGTGCCGATCAGCTCGCTTTGCAGCGGCAACCAGTGGCCACTTTCTGCCGTCATGCGGGCGATGTGGATGTAGACCATCTCGTCGCCATTGGTGGGGGCAAAGGGGCTACCCAGGCCAAAGAGGTACAGCGCCAGCACCAGTACCAGCAAGGCGGGCCATAGAACGGCCGGGCGTAGCAGGGTGCGCAAAGTGACCATGGAGCGCTGGCTTCAGGCGCTGCTCAGCGGCGCTTGAAGGTCCATTTGTCGTTGGCCAGGAAGTTGCTCACGCTGGCAATGACGATGGCAATCACGTTGGCCAGGCGGTAGTCCATGCTGCCCGACAGCAAGAGCGTCAGCCCGTACTGCAAGGCGCTGCCAAAACCGGAAGCCGCGGCATATTTGCCGAATTCACGCCCCAGTTGGCCGGCTCCGGGATGGTCCGGGTCGGTGTGCAGAACCCGCGCTTCGGCCTTGACGCGGTCGGACCAGGTCCAAAGCCGGTTCCAGGTGAAGTTGTTCAGGGTGGCCACGGTAATCGCCAAGGCTAGCGAGGCGTAAGGCTTGCTGTCGCTGGGCTCGATGGCGGTGAACAGGTATTCATGCCCCAGGTGCAGCACCACCAGATTGACCACGGTGCCGCTGGCGCCGACGATGCCGAACTTGATGTAGCGGAAGGTTTCCAGCCAGCGCAGCAGGGTCAGCACGCTGCGCTGTAGCAGAGAGGTATCACTCATGAAGAGAGGGCCGTGCCCCGTAAAAAGTGCAGGGCCTGGTCCAGTACCGGGTCGGGCGCAATGCGCTTGAGGCACTGGTTGTCGCCATCGCAAAAGGTCAGGCGGTGGTTGTAGGCGGACAGGCAGGGCGAGCAGGCAATGCCGCTTTCCAGCACGCTGTTGCGCGAGCCCAGCGGACCATAGAGCTTGCCGGTCTCGGGGCCGAAAAACACCATGGTCTGAACGGGCGTGAGGGTGGCGAAGTGGCCCGGGCCGCCGTCGTTGGTGATCAGCAGTTCGGAGGCGTGGAACAGCATCAGCAACTCGCGGATGCTGCGCGTGTAGCCGGTGAGGTCCAGACAGGCTGCATCTTTGATTTGCGCAATCAGGTCTTTGGCCAGTTGGGCATCGTCTTTGAGGCCGATCAGGCCGACGGCAAAACCTGCGGCGCACAGGCCTTGTGCCACGCGCGCATAGTGGGCTGCGGGCCAGGCGCGCTCGGGCAGGATGCCGCCGCCGGCATACATCAGCACCAGCTTGCGGGTGGCGGTGACCGGGTGATCGGTTTGCACCTTGGTTTGGTAGGCCTGCAACTCTGCCGGAGTGAAGTTCACACGCAGCTCGGTGTCGGTGGGCAGATCGCGCATCGCAGCCGCCTTGTTGCGCGGCATGCCAGCAACGACTTCCAGCGCATCCACCAGCGAGAGAAACTGCTTGCTGATGTGCTGGTAGGGGTTGTAGGGAATGGCACGGTTGATAAAGCTGCCGCGGTACAGGCCTTCCTGGGTGTGCGGGGTAAAGCCCACGCGCAGGGGCGCGCCGGTGCTGAACGAGAGCAGGGCGCTGACGCGGGAGAACAGTTCGCAGTCGATCACCGCGTCCAGCCCCAGCGCGCGCATCTTGCGGCTGATGGACAGGATGTCGGCTATGAGTTTGCCGCCGGAACTGTCGTCCAGGCTGTGCATGAATTCGGGCTGCGTGAGCTGCAGGAGCTTGGAGACTTCCTGGTTCTTTTTGAGTTGCAGGATGTGGATGTTGACGCCGGGGTAATTGCGGCGCAACTGGGCAAATAGGGGGCCGGCCAGCACGATGCTGCCCATCTCCGACAGCAATATCACCAGGATATTGCGCGGGGACTGGATCGGTTGGGCCGGGCCGGAAATGGCCGTCGTCAGCTTTACCCAGCCAGACACCGCGCCGCACAGTACCTGGCCTGCCCAGCGGTCAATAAAGCGTTGTGTCTGGAGTTTCATGACGCGACTTTACAGGCCGGCAGCCGCACGCAGGGCCGCAGCGCGGTCCGTGCGCTCCCAGGTGAACTCGGGCTCTTCGCGGCCGAAGTGGCCATAGGCGGCGGTCTTTTCGTAGATCGGGCGCAGCAGGTCCAGCATCTGGATGATGCCCTTGGGGCGCAGGTCGAAGTGCTGGGCCACCAATGCCGACAACTGGTCATCGGGGATGACGCCGGTGCCTTCGGTGTAGACCGTGATGTTCATGGGCTGGGCCACGCCGATGGCGTAGGCCACCTGCACCTGGCATTGCTTGGCCAGACCGGCAGCCACCACATTCTTGGCAACGTAACGGGCGGCGTAAGCGGCGGAACGGTCCACCTTGGAGGGATCCTTGCCGGAGAAGGCACCACCACCGTGCGGGCAGGCGCCGCCGTAGGTGTCCACAATGATCTTGCGGCCGGTCAGGCCGCAGTCGCCCTGCGGGCCACCGACGACGAAACGGCCGGTGGGGTTCACCAGATAACGGGTGTTTTGCAGCCATTCCTTGGGCAGCACCGGCTTGATGATTTCTTCGATGATGGCTTCGGTGAAGCTGGCCTTCATGTGGTGCTGGTCTTCCGACTGGTCGGGGCTGTGCTGGGTGGACAGCACCACGGTGTCAATGCTGTGGGGCTTGCCGTCCACGTAGCGCATGGTGACCTGGCTCTTGGCGTCCGGGCGCAGGAAGGGCAGCCGGCCGTCCTTGCGCAGCTGTGCCTGGCGCTCCATCAGGCGGTGTGCGTAATAAATAGGGGCGGGCATCAGCTCGGGCGTCTCATCACAGGCATAGCCGAACATCAGGCCTTGGTCACCGGCGCCGGTGTTGAGGTGGTCGTCAGAGGCGTGGTCCACGCCCTGGGCGATGTCGTTGGACTGCTTGTCGTAGGCCACCAGCACGGCGCAACCCTTGTAGTCGATGCCGTATTCGGTGTTGTCGTAGCCGATGCGCTTGATGGTGTCGCGCGCCACCTGGATGTAGTCCACATGGGCGTTGGTGGTGATTTCACCGGCCAGCACGACCAGGCCGGTGTTGGTCAGGGTTTCAGCCGCGACGCGGGACTTGGGGTCCTGCTTGAAGATCGCATCCAGGATGGCATCGGAAATCTGATCCGCCACTTTGTCGGGGTGGCCCTCAGAGACCGATTCGGAAGTAAATAGAAAGTCGTTCGCCATAAAAGTTTCTCCAAAAGTTCAACAAGACGCGTTGCTTGGGCTTTTGGGCTTGCAGCGAACGCTTTAGCAGATTCGCCAATATTGGCAAGGCACAATGGCGTTCGTTTAAAAAGCCGCTGTGGGTGTCGCCCTGCAAGTAGTTCCATAACTCAGCGACACTGCCTATTTTATCCCAGCAATGACCGTCCTCTTCAGACTCCTTTCGCATTTGCCCCTATGGGCCTTGCACGGCTTGGGCTGGGCGCTGGGCTGGCTCGCGTTTCTGGCTTCCGGTGATTACCGCCGGCGCTTTCTGGAAAACGCGGCACTGGCAGGTGCAGGGCGCGCACCGTGGTTGGCTGCGGTGGGTGAATCCGGCAGACTGATTGCCGAACTGCCCCGCTTGTGGCTGGGCCGCCCGGTGAGCGTGCGCTGGAATGGCGCGCAATACGTGGACGCGGCGCTGGCCCGGAAGAAGGGCATTGTTTTCCTCACGCCGCATCTCGGGTGCTTTGAGGTCACGGCCCAGGCCTATGCCGTGCGCTACGGTGTGGCGGGCCAGCCCATGACAGTGCTGTTCCGCCCCCCGCGCAAAGCCTGGTTGCGAGAGGTGGTGCTGCAATCCCGGCAGCGTCCCGGCCTGGCCACGGCGTCGACCACCATGGCAGGCGTCAAGCAACTGATCAAGGCGCTTAAAAGCGGCCAGTGTGTGGGGCTGTTACCGGACCAGGTGCCGCCCGACGGGCTGGGCGTTTGGGCCCCCTTCTTTGGCAAACCCGCCTACACCATGACCCTTTCGGCCCGTCTGGCCCTGCAGACTGGCGCAACGGTGCTGCTGGCCTGGGGTGAGCGGCTTTCCTGGGGGCGCGGTTATGTGGTGCATGTCACGCCGCTGCAGGCGGCCCTTTCCAGCGACATGACGCAAGCGGCGGCACAAATCAACCACGCCATGGAAGACCTGATTTTGCAAAAGCCCCAGCAATACCTGTGGGGCTATGCCCGCTACAAATGCCCCAGGGCCAGCGCACCATGACCCGGTTTTTGCTGACCCTGTTGCGCTTGAGCGCCATGTTGCCCCTGTCCTGGGTGCGCGCCCTGGGCTGGGTGCTGGGCCGGGTGTTGTACGGTGTGGTGGGCGCGCGCCGGCGCGTGGTGCTGACCAACTTGCGCCTGTGCTTCCCCCACTGGAGCGAGGCCGAGGTGCGCCAGGTCGCCCGGCACACTTTTGACTATTTTGCCAAGGCGTGGTTGGACCGGGGCTGGCTGTGGCATGGCAACCCCGCCCTGGTGAAAAAGCGTCTGCGTTTGACTGGTGCGGTGCAGGAGCTGGACGGCACGGCGCCAACGGTGATTTTTGCGCCGCACTTTGTCGGCCTGGACGCGGGGTGGACGGCTATTACGCAGCAACTGCCCCGGCGCTTCACCACGATTTACACCGACCAGGCCAACAAGGTGGCCGACGCCTGGATTTTGCAGGGACGCAAGCGCTTTGGCACTGCGCGCCTGTTCGGCCGTATCGATGGTGTCAAGCCCATTGTTGCTGCGCTCAAGGCGGGCGAGCCGCTGTACCTGCTGCCAGACATGAACTTCGGCCCGCAGGAGTCGGTGTTCGTGCCGTTTTACGGTGTGTCCGCTTGCACGGTCCCTTCGTTGTCACGTTTTGCCCGTATGAGCCGGGCCAAAGTGGTGCCGCTGCTCAGCCGCATGACCCGGGACGGCTATGACATTGACGTGCTGCCAGCCTGGACCGATTTCCCGACCGCAGATTCAAAAGCAGACACTGCTTTGATGAATCTGCGCTTGCAGTCCTATATTGACAGCATGCCCGCCCAGTACTATTGGGTGCACAAGCGCTTCAAAGACCGGCCCGACGGGGAAGCACCACCCTATTGATCTGGGCCTTCGGTGCCCGCGGGCAAGGGGTCAATCTTCCGGTACTTCCGGCGGCTCAGACTCCAGCGCAAGCGCTTCGGCCGCAGCGGCCTTCTGCTGCGTCTTGGAAAGTTGCGGATGCGCCCATTGGTAGAGCAGTTGCGCTACCTCTTCAATGCCTTGGCGCTTGGGTGCCGAAAACAGCATGACATCGCCGCCACCGGCTTGCAGCTTGGTGATGGACAGCACCTTGGCAGCCTCGGTGCGAGTCAGTTTGTCGGACTTGGTCAGCACGATCAGGAATTTCAGGCCTTGTTCCACGCGCGGGCGGATCACTTCCAGCAGGATTTCATCCAGCTCGGTCATGCCGTGGCGCGGGTCGCACATCAGCACGATGCCCATCAGGTTTTCACGGCTGACCAGGTAATTGGCCATGACCTGCTGCCAGCGGATCTTGTCCTGCTTGGGCACCGCCGCGTAGCCGTAGCCTGGCAAGTCGGTCAGCACGGCGTCCATGATGCCCTGCTTGCCCAGTGAAAACAGGTTGATGTGCTGGGTGCGTCCGGGCCTCTTGGATGCAAAGGCCAACTGCTTTTGCTGCGTGAGCGTGTTGATGCAGGTGGATTTGCCGGCGTTGGAGCGTCCTACGAAGGCGATTTCCGGCACATTGAGTTCCGGTAAAAAGTGCAGTTGCGGCGCGGTGGTGAGAAATTTGGCCGTGTGAAGCCAGCCCATGGCCACCATGGCAGCAGACTTTTCAGGAGCTGTTTTGGCTGGGGAAGTGGAGGCTAAATGGCTTGGGTTTGGAGGGATGGTCATTGATTGCTGCGTTAAACCCAAAGCGCCATTGTAGAATGGCGCAGTTTTGCTTCTCAGAAACCACCCCACCATGAAGTTGTTTGCACCTCTGCTTATCGCCGGCTTTGTAGCCGCACTCTCTTTCTCGGCAGTGGCCAACGAGGCCGCCCCTGCCAAGTACAAACCGGACTTGGCCAAGGGCGAAGCAAGTTATGGCGCAGTGTGCGCCGCTTGCCATGGCCCGGACGGCAACTCCACTGCGCCCATTTACCCCAAGCTGGCGCAGCAGCATGCCGAATATTTGGTTAAGCAACTCACCGAGTTCAAGGCTGGCAAGCGCGCCAACCCCATCATGTTGGGTTTTGCCACGACTCTGTCGGAAGAGGACATGAAGAACATTGCCTACTGGATCAGCACCAAGCCTTCCAAACAGGGTTTTGCCAAGGAAAAAGATCTGGTTACCCTGGGTGAGCGCATTTACCGCGGTGGCATCGCCGACCGCCAGGTGCCGGCTTGCGCCGGTTGCCACAGCCCCAACGGCGCTGGCATCCCTGCACAGTACCCCCGTCTGGCCGGTCAGAACGCAGAATATGCAGCAGCCCAGCTAACTGCGTTCCGTGATGGCGTGCGCAACAACAGCCTGCAAATGACGCAGGTGGCTGCCAAGCTGAACGACCGTGAAATCAAGGCCGTGGCCGATTACATTGCCGGTCTGCACTAAGCGCAAGCGCCCGGGCCGGTCCGGGATTGCAACAGCCTGAAAAGGGCGGGTTCACTGCAAAGTGCCCCGCTCTTTTTTTGTCCCTGCGTTTTCGCGGATGGGTTGTCTATGTTAATTTGCGAGGCGGTTTTCCGCTGTTTGCAGGACGGCTGTAAGAAAAGCCGCATTCTGCTGACCAATAGCGAACTACGGAGGTTTCCATGCCCATCAAATCCACGCACGACGGTTTCAATCACGCAGTCCCCAGCGACATCACACCGCAAGGCGTCTACCACCGCAGACGCGAGCTGCTCAAGAGCATGGCGGCCCTGGCAGCGGGTCCGGGCTTGCTCTCCTGGGCGGCGCGCGATGCATTTGCACAGCCTACCTGGGGTACCCGACCGGGCAAACTCGCGGCCTTGGGCGGACAGAGCTCCCAAGTGCCGGGTGCGCTGACCATGGACAAGGTCACGCCCTACAAAGACGCCAGCAATTACAACAATTTTTACGAGTTCGGGACCGACAAGTCGGACCCGGCTGCCCACGCGCACACCCTCAAAACCACGCCTTGGAGCGTGGAAGTCGAAGGCCTGGTTAAAAAGCCGGGCCGCTGGGCTCTGGAAGACCTGCTCAAACTCAGTCCCATGGAAGAGCGCATCTACCGCATGCGCTGCGTCGAGGGCTGGTCCATGGTGATCCCGTGGGTGGGCTATTCGCTGGCCGAGTTGATCCGCAAGGTGGAACCACTGGGCAGCGCCAAGTATGTGGAGTTCGTCAGCCAGGCGGATCCCAAAACCATGCCCATGGTGGGCTCACGCATTCTGGACTGGCCGTATACCGAAGGTTTGCGCCTGGACGAGGCCATGCACCCGCTCACGCTCCTGGGCTTTGGCATGTATGGCGAGGTGTTGCCCAACCAGAGCGGCGCGCCTGTGCGCGTTGTAGTGCCCTGGAAGTACGGCTTCAAGAGCGGCAAGAGCATCGTCAAGATCCGCTTTACCGACAAGCAGCCCGGTACCGCATGGAATAAGGCGGCCGCCAACGAATATGGCTTTTACTCCAACGTGAACCCGGCGGTGGACCACCCGCGCTGGAGCCAGGCCAGCGAGCGCCGTATTGGCGAGGACGGGCTGTTTGCGAAAAAGCGCCCGACCCAGATGTTCAATGGCTATGAAGCCCAGGTCGGCCAACTCTATGCCGGCATGGACCTGAAGAAGTTTTTCTGAGAGCCGCTGTGTCCAAACTAATCAATCGCTGGCTTGCCAGCGGCTGGACCCGACCGGTCTGGTTTCTCGCTTCGTGTCTGCCAGTTGCCTGGCTGGTGTTTGCTGCATTCCATGAGCAACTGGGAGCCAACCCGGCCGAGGCATTGCTGCGGTCAACGGGGGACTGGACCTTGCGGGCCTTGTGCCTGGTGCTGGCGATCACTCCGTTGCGGACGGTTTTCGGCATTACGGCGCTGGCGCGCCTGCGACGCATGGCCGGCCTGTTTGTCTATTTTTATGCCGTGCTGCACTTGCTGTCCTACAGCTGGTTCGACATGGGATTTGATCTGACTGACATTGCCAAAGACATTGCCAAACGACCTTTTATCCTGGTGGGCTTCGGTGCCTTTGTCTTGCTCACCCCCTTGGCCTTGACCTCGTTCAATCGCGCCATCAAGGCTCTGGGGGGCAAGCGCTGGCAGGCCTTGCATCGGTTGGTCTATGCGGTGGCCGTGCTGGCCGTGTTGCATTTCTTCTGGATGCGTGCGGGCAAGAACAACTTTGCCGAAGTGGCGGTGTACGCGCTGATTCTGGGCGGGCTACTGGGCTGGCGCTTGCTGCGGCTG
>CANCER010000026.1 GCA_947375135.1 Comamonadaceae bacterium
CACCGCACCGGTGGTCGTTATGCCTTGTGCACCATGTGCATTGCCCATCTTCCCCGGCCTGCAAGGCGGCCCGCTGATGCATGTGATTGCCGCCAAGGCGGTAGCCTTCAAGGAAGCGCTGGAGCCCGGCTTCAAGCTTTACCAGCAGCAGGTGCTGAAGAACGCCCAGATCGTGGCCGAGACCTTGACCCAGCGTGGCCTGCGCATCGTCAGCGGCGGTACGCAAAGCCATCTGATGCTGGTTGATTTGCGTGCCAAGGGCATTACTGGCAAAGAAGCCGAGGCCGTATTGGGCAGCGCCCACATGACCATCAACAAGAACGCCATCCCCAACGACCCGGAAAAGCCCATGGTCACCAGCGGCGTGCGCATCGGCACCCCTGCAATGACCACGCGCGGCTTCAAGGACGAAGAAGCACGCCTGACCGCCAACCTGATAGCCGACGTACTGGACAACCCGCGTGATGCCGCCAACATCGAAGCCGTGCGCGCCAAGGTGCATGCATTGACCGCACGCTTCCCTGTCTACAAGTAAGTGAAATTCGCATGAAGTGCCCGTTCTGCAGCAACCAGGAAACCCAGGTCGTGGAGACCCGGATGTCCGAGGACGGGGACTTCATCCGCAGGCGCCGCCAGTGCAGCTCCTGCGAGAAACGCTTCACCACCTACGAGCGCCCGGATGTCAACTTCCCGGCCATCGTCAAGAAAGATGGCCGGCGAATAGAGTTCGAGCGCGCCAAGCTGATTGCGTCCATGAAACTGGCCCTGCGCAAACGCCCGGTCAGCACCGAACAAGTGGACGCCGCTATTGAGCGCATTGAAGAAAAGCTGTTGAACCTGGGCCTGCGCGAAGTGCAGTCCACCCGCATTGGCGAACTGGTGATGCGTGAACTCAAGAAACTGGACAAAGTGGCCTACGTGCGCTTTGCCAGCGTCTACCGGAATTTTGAGGACATTGACGAGTTCAGGACACTGGTGGACGAGGTCAACAAATAGCTCAGCCACAGCGCGCAACCGTGGCCTTCTCAACCCGCGGACGCCCCGTAATGCCAAATATGACCCGGTATGCCTCGGTGCTTTCACTGGACGCCAAACACACGGTAAAGGTGCCTGCCTGAAAGGCTCCGCTCAATTGCTTGGCCCGGCCGAACGCGGAATAGGACACGTAGTCCTGAATTTCAGCATTGCCGGACATCCGAAGGGATCCCGTCGATGGTGGCTCCCGATACAGCACAAATTCGCCACTTTCGACCTTGCCGCTATTGTCCGGGTCATGAAACACGATCCAGCCCTGGGTCCAGTCCCCCAGCTTCGTACACTGCCGGCCGTCCGCCGATTTGCACATCACGACGCGCCCGTTGCGTCGGATAGCCTCATCGCGTGCCAAGCGCAGCCCGTCGCTGATCGAGAGCATTCCCGCACGAAGCCGCACGGCGGCCAGCAACTTGGGTACCTCCGGGACAGCAAGCGCCGCAGTACCAGAAAGAATGGACATTGCCATGATGATTTCGGCCAACGATCGGCCACGCTGCATCGAAAAACCACGCATAAAAGCCTTTGCTCGCCCTCTGCGGGGCGCTACATCACTGAAGAAGGGGTGGGGCTTGCAGCACGGGCCGGGTGCTGCTTGGCGTTGGAACTGCCCCGGGCCTTGATGAGGGGCAGCGCAAATTCTAATCTTGAACGGGAAAAACAAACCGTTTAGCGCGCCAACCGCGCCATTCATCACCCCGTAGAGACGGCGAGCGCGGCCTGCCACTACTATTGTCCAAGGCTGCCCCCGACGGGCTGCGCAAGGGTGATTCAAAGTGCCCTGCTCAAGAACCCACTGCTGGAAAAACCCTATGATGCTTCGCAAGAACACCCCTTCCACAAGCCGGTCTGACCTGCGCCGCCGCGCGGCGCGTGGCTTCACCCTGGTGGAGTTGATGGTGGTTGTCGCAATCGTCGGCATCCTCAGCGCCATCGCGCTGCCGGCCTACTCCGACTATGTAATGCGCGCAAAAATACCGGATGCGATTGCCAATCTGGCAGCCAAGCGGGTACGGTTGGAGCAGTATTACCAGGACAACAAGAGCTATGCGGGCGCACCGGACTGCCCCTTGCCCGCGAACGCAGACACGACAAGCAGCAAGTATTTTGATTTCAGTTGCTCCGTTGCAGGAACCGCCAGCGCATACACCCTGCAGGCGGTCGGCAAAAGTTCCATGGCAGGGTTTGTCTACACAGTCGACCAGAGCAACCTGAAGGCAAGCGCCATTGGCGTGCTCGCGCCCGCAGGATGGAGAGCCACTTCGACGACTTGCTGGATTACCAACAAGGGGGGCGCGTGCTGAGCAAACTCCCCGGGCAACGCGGCGTGGGCCTGATTGAAACCATGGTCGGCCTGGTCATCGTGTCGATCGTTTTCATTGCCGGTGCGCCCAGCTTTTCAACGTTCATGCAGAACCGCAAGGTGCGCAATGCTGCCGACGCCATTGCCAACGGTTTGAACCTGGCCAAAACGGAGGCGGTCAGTCGCAACACCAATGTCATGTTCACGCTGACGGCCGACACCGGCTGGACTGTGGGGTGTACGGTTGCATCCGAACCCGCCTGCTCCGCCAACCTCCATGCACGCGCGGGACTGGAGGGCTCCGGCGGCGTAGTCGTGCCGGCCACAACGGTCACATTCAACGCTTACGGACGGATGCCTGCAGGCGCTGCAGACGCCACCATCAACGTCAACAACCCGTTGGGTGCCTGTGAGAAAGATGGTGGAACCCTGCGTTGCCTGCGGATTGAGGTCAGCACGGCAGGACGGGTGCGCTCCTGTGACCCCCAACTCAACACCAGCAATCCCGCGGCACCGCAAGCTTGCTCGCTGGCACTTCCATGAAATCAAAGCCCCTCTCCAGCACCCAGTCCGGCGTGATGCTGCTGGAAGCCTTGATTGCCATTCTGATTTTTGCCATCGGGATTTTGGGAATTGTGGGTTTGCAGGCAACAGCAATCAAGCAGGCAACGGATGCGCAATTCCGCTCGGATGCGGGCCTGCTGACCAACCAGCTGCTAGGCGATATGTGGATCAGTAATCGCACCACAGCAACCCTGCAGTCCGGTTTTGCAACCAACCAGACCACCGACTCCCCATTCGACGCATGGAAGAAAACGGTGCTCAAAACCCTGCCCAGAGCAGACCAATATCCGCCGGTGGTGGCTGTCAGCAACGATGGTGTTGTCACCATTACGGTGCGGTGGCTGGCACCGAATGAACCCGCCGATGCGCAGCCCCATCAACTGGTAACCGTTGCGCAGGTTCGTTAGGAGCAAAGGCCATGAAGTCAGTCCGCCAACGCCCCCGACTCGCCAAAGGCTTTAGCCTAGTGGAGATCATGCTCGCACTGGTCATCGGCATGTTGGCAACCGTCATCGTGCTGCAACTATTTTCCGATTCCGAAGCGCGCAACCGCACAGCCACCGGCTCTGCGGACTCGCAAAGCAACGGTGTCATCACCTTCAATCAGATGCAAGGCCACATCCAGCGGGCGGGCTATGGCCTGAACGCTGTGGCGCTGTTCAATTGCCAACTGACCTGGACCGTCGCCACGGGCGATGCGCTGACAAAAAACGTGGTGATTGCGCCGGTTTCCATCAACCCCAAGACTGCTTCCAACACCCTTTTATTGCCAGCAGGAGATGCCAATACAGACACCCTGTTAATCCTGTACGGCAACGGCAACAGCCAACCCGAAGGCAGTGCCATCAGCCAGGACGCAACAGCCCCCGCTGCGCCGGTGTACACGATCAATGCGGCGGCTTACGCTGTCGGTGACCGGGTGATTCCCGCCCCAAGCGTCAATCCGGACAGCTGCCCGACCGTGCTGGCAATGGACCGTGTGGCCTCTGTGTTCGTTGTCCCGGCATCTCTTGGCTCCACCCGCGTGACGGCAACACTGGCCAATGCAGGCGTGTCACTCTTCAATCTGGGGCCAGGCCCCAACGGCCTTGCTTCCGCGAGCAGCGCTGGCAACGGGCCCACGATCGTGGCCTATGCCATCCGCTCCGGCAACCTCACCGCCTGTGATTTTTCCGTGAACGACTGCACGATCGATGCCAGTGCCAGCAAGACCTCGGTCTGGGTCCCTGTTGCCAGCGGTATCGTGGGGCTGCATGCGGTGTACAAATCCGACACAGCATGGACGAATGTCTACACCACCGTCTATCCGGCAGCCGGACGCTCGACCATCTCGCCACAGCCCAACACGGCCTGTGAATGGGCAAAGATAAAAGCCATCCAACTGGTAATGGTTGCGCGCAGCGACGAGAGAGACAAGTCGGTGGTTACAACAGCTGCCAATCAACCCGCATGGACGCAGGAAGCCGTCGCGCCGCTCGTGGCCAACGCGGGAGCGCTGACAAGCGACGGCAGCGGAGCCGAAGAATGGCGCCATTACCGGTACAAGACCTTCCAATCGGTCATCCCCATGCGCAACATGGCCTGGATGGGAAAGCCCACACCATGCCCCTAACCCGCAACCGTTCATCGCGTTCGCGCCGGGCCACGGGGCCACGACAGTCAGGCGTCGTGCTGATTATTTCTTTGATTGTTTTGGTCGCCATGATGCTGGCGGCCATCGCCCTGGTGCGCATGGCGGATACCAACAACCTGATTGCAGGGAATATGGCGTTTCAGCAAGCGGCTACACGCTCGGGCGATCAGGGCCTGGAGACTGCATTCACCTGGTTGCAGGCGCGTGCTTCAGGCGTCACGCTGGAATCCAGCGATGCCACCGGCGGCTACCGGGCCGACGGTGCCACGCTGGGCCCCAACCTCACAACCAACCCACCCCAGTCCTGGGATGCGTATTGGTCTGCATCGCTTGCGGCGCGGGCCATTGGTGCGGCGCAAGTAGATGCCGCCGGAAACACCGTGTACTACGTCATTGACCGTTTGTGCCGCAGCACCGGCAGCCGAAGCAACGGGGCGGATTGCGTTGCATCCCCGTCTGCCAATCCCAATAACGCCGGCAGCGCACAGACCGCAGGCGTGAAGCCGCCCGACCCACCTTCGGTGGTGTACTACCGCATTACGGCACGCATTGAGGGGCCGCGCAACACGGTGAGTTACGTTCAATCGATCGTATCCCTGTAAATGCGCAGCAGGCCGGCAATGGATGAATTGGAAGGATGGACCATGAAAACCACGATGCCGCTCACACGGTATTTTTTTGCCGCCCTGGCACTGTGTTCAGCCGGCGGGGCGTTCAGCGCAGTAACCGACATCTCCACCGTGCCGCTGAATACCTATTCGGCTACGGCATCGACCGACGTCAAACCGAATGTCCTCTTCATTCTGGACGACTCGGGCAGCATGGACTGGGCCTACTTGCCCGATTGGGCCAACGACAACAGCCCGCCAGAGTACCGCGCGAAAAATCCGGGGTTTAACGGACTGGCCTACAACCCCGCCACCCGGTACGCGCCGCCACTGGTGGCAGCCTCCAGTGGCGCGCTGGATGCCACCCTCTACAAAAGCCAGACCGGCAACTCCACGGCAACCGGGGGAGACAGTGCCGCAACCGTCCTTTCACGCAACTGGAACAGCGTGAAGACCGACGCCTATGGCATCCAAAGCTCCAGCGTCGCCAACCTCACCCCCAACACATCGTCTGCACCCTTTTTCTTCACCACACTACCGGGCGAATACTGCACCACAGGCACCTTAAAGACCTGCATCACGGCAAACGGCCCGACCGAAGTGGCGGGCGTCCAATACACATTCCCCGCCTACCTTCGCTGGTGCAACAGCAGCGCCTTGTCCACCTGCAAATCGGGCTACGACAAGGACACGGCCTACACCAACCCCAGAATGCCTTCGCCCAGCACGTCCACGCTGACCGTGGCCGGGACCAGCGCAGCCACCGCGATACAGATCACTGTCGACAACCAGCGCATCCTGAGTTTGGCAGCAGGTGGCAGCAGCACAACGTCCAGCGCAGCGACTGCAATTGTCAATGCCATCAACGATTGCACCTACGCCTTGCAGGGCGCCTGCCAGGTGATGGGCTTCAAGGCCAGCAGAAGCAATGCCACCATCACCATCACGTCTCCGACGGGGACGACTTCAACGCCCCTCATCACCGTGTCTGCGGGAACCAGTTCGAGCACGGTCACCCCTTTCACGCCGGGCGCTGTGCCCGGCAAAATCCTGCGCACCACCCTCTACCCCGGAAACGACACCTATGGCTATCCCGGCACCGTCCCTGTGGCCAAGCATTCCAACCGGACCGACTGCGCAGGGTCAACCTGCACTTACCTTGAAGAGATGACCAACTATGCGAACTGGTACACCTACTACCAAACCCGCATGCAGATGATGAAGACCTCCGCAGCCAATGCGTTCGCCGATTTGGATACGGCGGCAGACCTCGCCAACGGCAAGTCGCGGTTCCGCATCGGCTTCATGACCATCAACAACAACACCAGCGCAGACTTCGTGAACCTGGCTGAGTTCACGGGTACGCAAAAATTCAACTGGTACACCAAATTACTGCGCGCAAGCCCCAACAATTCAACGCCGCTGCGTGCGGCGCTTTCCATGGCGGGCCGGTTGTACGCAGGACGGTTGAGCACCCTCAACAGCGTGGCCGTTGCCGATCCGCTGCAGTACTCCTGCCAGCAAAACTACGCACTGTTGTCCACGGACGGCTACTGGAACAGCGGTGCAGGTTACAAATTGGACGGCAGCACTGCCGTTGGCAACCAGGACCCTGGCGCCAACAACACCCCGTTCGGTGACGGCGCTTCGGTTCAATGGCAAGAGCGAACCTACACCTTGCAGTACGCCACAGTGGCCCTTCAGGCACAGAGCATTACCAACCCCTTGCAAAGCAGCACCCTCTCGCAGCAGGCCGTACCGCTGGACCAGACCAGGAGCCGGCAAAACGCAAACGCCAGTTGGAGCAGTTGGACGGACACCGCATCCTTGTGCACCAAATCAACGACTGTCGACTGTCAGTATTCACGCGCTTCGTCCTTTAACCTCGGCGTGACCTGGACCTTCAGCTTCGGCAGCACCCCCTGTGTCGCAAATTCAACGCCCGACAGCAATGGACGAATCCGGCAATGCGCGGGCTCCACCGTCAGCACGTGGTCCAGTTGGGCAAACGTGAGCAGCTGCACGACCAGCCCCACGGTTCAGTGCCAGTACCAGGGCTGGACCAGCACCTATACCAACGTTGCCAGCTGCACCCCGGTGGAACCCTCCGCAAGCTCGCCCTTCACGGTGGGCATCGCAAGTCGCTGCAAAACGGTTGCCGGAACTGCCACGGCATGGACCAATGCCACCAGTGCGTGCGTGGCAGCAAGCACCATGAATTGCCGTTACGTCCTCGACTCGTCTACTTGGCAGAATGTGAATAGCTGCACCGTCGCAGCCCAGAACAATAGCAACCTGAAGGCCAGGGAGTGCCAATTTACAAGCACGGGCGGAACCAGTGACACACTGGCCGATGTTGCCGCCTACTACTACAACACGGACCTGCGCAGCCCCGTGGCGGCCGATGGAACAGGAACCTGCACGGGCCCGGTTATTTCGCCGGCCACCACCGCCAATGACCTGTGCGCCAACAACGTGCCCACCAGCACCAACGATGTCGTGTCCACACAGCACATGACCACCTTCACCCTGGGCCTGGGTGCGCCCGGCAAGATGGTTCCCCCGGTATTGGGACAAAACACCAGCAGCGAGGACTTTGTATCCATTCTCAACAAGGCCACGGCCAGCACCAGCACCGGTGTTTGTTCCTGGCAAATCACAGGCCAGTGCTTCTGGCCTATTCCCGCATCCGATTCCAGCGCAAACATTGATGACCTGTGGCATGCCGCCATCAACGGCCATGGCGGCTACTTCAGTGCAACGGATCCGGCAACACTTGCGGGCAGTCTGGGCGCTGTGCTCAAGACCATCTCCAACGTTCCAAGGCCCGGCGCTGCGGCTGCAGCGGCCAGCAGCAACCCCAACGTCAGCACCAGCGACAACTTTGTCTTCAGCTCCTCCTATGAGTCCGTGAGCTGGTACGGCGAACTCATACGCCAACAAATTACGTCCACAGGTGCGTTGACGGCACAGAACTGGACTGCTACCAGACTGCTGGACTGTTTGACCACGCCCTGGACCGCCAACACCACCTACAACGCGGGCCAAACCTTTCGCAACGGAACCGCCTGTTATGCAGCAACGGCCACCTACCGCAGCGGCAACACCTTCGACAACAGTGCCACAGGCATTGACCGCACGACCCAGATCGTTAACCAGGATGAAGCCGCAGCCACCCTGACGCCGGTGAACATGGGATCCGCACCGGCAAGAACGATTTACACCAACGGGGGTAGCAGCCTGGTACCGTTTACCTGGGGCACCTTGGGCAGCAATCTGAAGGGCACGTTCACCCAGGCTTTCCTGGAAGGGGGCACCACCGTCAATGGGGTCACCAGCAGCAACCTCTCGCAGTTCTGCACCGCAGGCACGGGGTGTCTGGACAGCGCCTCGCGGGCCGCAGCGGCTGGTGAAAATCTGGTGAAATATTTGGCTGGAGACAGAAGCTACGAAGGTGTTTACTACCGTGCCCGCAAGCGGATTCTCGGGGACATTGTTTCTTCTGAAGCACGGTACGTGAAGGCACCGCTGTTCAACTACACAGACCCAGGCTACGCGGGCTTCAAAGCAGCCAAAGCGGGTCGCAATGGCTCGGTATATGCAGGGTCTAACGATGGCATGTTGCACGCGTTTGACGCTGTCAGCGGCAAAGAGAACTGGGCCTTTATTCCTGCTGCGGTACTGCCCAACCTCTACAAGCTGGCCGACAACGCCTACGCGGACAAGCACCAGTACTTTGTCGATGCAACACCGGAGGTCGGGGAGATTTGCGTGCCCGCGTCTGCGGGCACCGCTTGCGCCGCTGCCGACTGGAAAACCATTCTGGTAGGCGGGCTCAACCGGGGTGGTAAAGGCTACTATGCCCTGGACATTACGAACCCGAGCAGTCCCGTTTTGCTTTGGGAGTTGGGTGAAAACGTGCTCGACGCCAATGGCGCCAGTGTTGGCACCCTGGGATACACCTATGGCAACCCGGTAGTCACCAAATTGAAAGACGGAACATGGGTCGTCATGGTGACTTCAGGCTACAACAATGCGGATGGCATTGGCAAACTGTACGTATTGAATGCAGTGACCGGAAAGGCCCTTCGCGCCATCAGCACGGGGGTTGGATCGGCGAACAACCCGAGCGGACTTTCCAGAATCGTGGGGCATTCACCCACCAGCGACACCAACAACACCTCCATTGCCGCCTATGGGGGTGACCTGCTGGGCAACCTGTGGCGCTTCGACATCAACAATGACATGGGGGCAGCCGGCTACGACGCGCAAAAGCTGGTGTCGTTTACCAACGCAGCCGGTGTTGCACAACCGGTTACGGCCCAGCCCACAGTCACCACTCTCAACGACCGGCCGGTCATTTTTGTAGGAACCGGCCGCTACCTGGGTGTGGACGACATTTCGGACAACAGCTTTCAATCGTTTTACGCGGTGGTTGACAAGGGGGACAACAGCACCTACGCCAACCCGCGCGCCAGTGGCAGCGGCTTCATTGCGCAAACGCTGACCGATGGCACATGTCCCGGCACCGCGCCAGTCACGGTTTGCACCACCGGTCAAACCGTGAGAACCAGTTCTGCCAACAACGTGAGCCTGGGTACAGACAACGGTTGGTTTATCGACTTCGTCAATGGCGGTGAACGTGCAAGCACCGACCCCACGCTGGGCTTGGGAACCTTGTTGTTCACGACCAACCTGCCCGCCATCAACTCCGCCAACGCGTGCGGTGATCCGGCCCTGTCCAGCGCCCGGGCTTTTATTTATGCGCTGGACTACAAAACCGGCGGGGCCATCAGCAACTCCGGATCGGTCTCGGGCGTCAGCCTGGGAAGCGGTGCGGTCACCCGTCCCGTGCTGATTCGTCTGGCGGACGGTTCCGTGCGCAGTTTGACCCGGGTATCCGGTGGCTCCACGGGTCAGGGCACAGACATGGGCACCACCGTGGTCCGGGATGTACCCGTTTCCAGCAGCAGCACGCCGCGTCGTGTGTCCTGGCGTGAACTGACCACACAGTAGCTGCAGCCGGCCAAGAACCGCGATTCCCGTGTCACACTTTTTGCAGGGACTGCCAATCAACTTCCAGCGCACAGGGTGTTGGCTGTCCAAGCGGCCTGTGCGGGTTGCCCTGATGGCGTCCCTGTGCCTGCATGCACTTTTTCTTGCGCAGGTCGGTGTAGATTCGTTGTGGAACACGGTCGGCAACACGCAGGCAACCCGCGTGAGCCCGCTTCAAATCCGCGTGCGAGCGGAGCCGGTAAGGCAGACTGACCTTGCAAGTGACTCCTACGCCCCGCCGCCGACTGGTTCTGCCAACGGACAACAGGACGCGGGGGACACGGACACGCAGACTGAAAGCCGGCGGTCACTCCTGCAGGCCCACTATTTCAAAGCCGATGCACTGACGCAGCGCCCCGCCTATCTGCGGGACATTGCACCCCAGGCAAGTGCCTTGGTGCCAGACGTGGACCCGCAACCGGTGATTGCAACCCTGCTCATCAACGCACTGGGGCGTGTCGATGAGGTGATCCTGCACCACAGCGTGCTATCCCGGCAGGCGCAGCTTTTTGTCTCCGGATGGTTTACCAACATAGAGTTCACGCCGGGCATGATCGGCGAAACGCCGGTTCACAGCCAACTGACGGTTGAAGTGCGCCTGGATGCGATACTCACCCTCCACTAGTTTGCCGGGGAGCACCTCAGGCGCCATGAAAACCTCCTCAAAAGACACGCACTGGCTGCAACTTGCTGCGGCGGCTGCACAACAAGCCCAGCGCATGACTCCGCCCAACCCCGCTGTGGGTTGCGTGCTGGTAGACGCAGGGAATCAGTTGCTTTCCCAAGGCCACACCCAGCAAGCCGGCGGCCCGCACGCCGAAGTCATGGCGCTGCGCGATGCCGCCTCCAAAGGACTTTCGGTGCAAGGTGCCACTGCCTATGTCACCCTGGAGCCCTGCTCCCACCACGGCCGCACCGGCCCCTGCTGCGACGCGCTGACCGCTGCTGGAATCAAAAAGGTGATCGCCACCAACACCGACCCCAACCCGCTGGTCGCAGGCCAGGGCTTTGCGCGCTTGCGCGCAGCGGGCGTCGATGTGCAGGTCCTTGACCCCAATGACCCGCTGGCCATCGCATCGCGCGAACTCAACATCGGCTTTTTCAGCCGCATGGTGCGCAAGACGCCTTGGGTGCGCATGAAGATTGCAGCCTCGCTGGACGGCAAGACGGCCCTGCCCAACGGGGCCAGCCAATGGATCACCTCACCCGAGGCGCGTGCCGACGGCCACGCCTGGCGCGCACGCTCCAGCGCCATCCTCACCGGCATCGGCACGGTACTGAGTGACAAGCCCCGGCTGGACGTGCGCCTGGTGGAAACACCGCGCCAACCCCATCTGGTGGTGGTAGACAGTGCGCTGCAAACGCCACTGGACTCGCCCCTCTTCATGCCCGGCCGCAAACTTTTTATTTACGCGGCTTTGCAAGACGCAGACAAGGCCGAGGCGCTCACACAACAAGGTGCCACCGTGGTCTACCTGCCGGGGCAACACGCCGACGGCACGCCCACCGGCAAGGTGGACCTGGCCGCCCTTCTGCGGGACCTAGGGCGGCGCGAGATCAACGAGCTGCATGTGGAAGCCGGCCACAAGCTCAATGGCTCGCTGGTGCGCGAAGGGTTGGTGGACGAATTCCTGGTCTACCTGGCCCCCAAACTCATGGGGCAAGGCGCCGATATGGCACATTTCGGGCCACTGACTGCGCTTTCGCAGGCCCTGCCGCTGACCTTCCAGTCCACCGCCCTGGTGGGGCCGGACCTGCGCATCCTGGCCCGCGTTACGGGCCGCGACGCTTTTTAATTGGGCCGATTACCCGCCAGACATGGTCCGGGCCCCAATCCCTGCGAAAATACGCGCATGTTTACCGGAATCATTACCGGCGTAGGGCGCATCGCCGCCGTTCACGCCTTAGGCTCTTCATCGCATGGCAAGCGCCTGACCATCTCTTGCCCTGCGCACTATCTGGACGACGTGGGCCTGGGCGACAGCATCGCGCTCAATGGCGCCTGCATGACCGTGACCACCCTGGACGCTCCCGCCCGGCAGTACACCGTCGACATCTCCGCAGAGTCGCTGGATAAAACCGCCGGTCTGGACAGGGAAGGCCCCATCAACCTGGAAAAAGCCCTGCGCGCCAACGACCGCCTGGGTGGCCACCTGGTGTCCGGCCATGTAGACGGTGTAGGCACGGTGACCCACTTTGCCCCTTTGGGTGAAAGCTGGGACTTGCGCATCCTGGCCCCAAAAGACCTGGGCAAGTTTCTGGCCTACAAGGGCTCCATCGTCATCAACGGCGTCAGCCTGACTGTGAACCGCGTGGTCGACCTGCCGGAAGGCTGCGAGGTTTACATCAACCTGATTCCGCACACCGTCGAAAACACGGCCCTTGGCGCCCTCAGCGCCGGCAGCCGCGTCAATCTCGAGATCGACCTGATCGCACGCTATGTCGAGCGCATGCTGACCGCACCGGTACAGACGGCCTGAGCCGGCTGCCCCCTTGTTACAACCCTTTCCACTTTGGCACCCATGAACGCACCCGCATCCGCCCTCACCCCCGTCGCCATCTCCCCCATCGAAGACATCGTGGCCGACATGCGCGCCGGCAAGATCGTCATCCTGGTTGACGAGGAAGACCGCGAAAACGAAGGCGACCTGATTCTGGCCGCCGACCATGTTACGGCCGACGCCATCAACTTCATGGCCAAGTTCGGCAGGGGCCTGATCTGCCTGACCCTGAGCCGCGAGCGTTGCGAACGCCTGCAACTGCCCCCCATGACCGCCCGCAACGGCGACAAAAAAGGCACGGCCTTTACCGCCTCCATCGAAGCCGCTGAAGGTGTCACCACCGGCATCTCCGCCGCCGACCGTGCCCGTACCGTGCAGGCCGCCGTAGCGCGCAATGCGGTGCCGGCTGATCTGGTGCAGCCCGGCCACATTTTCCCGCTGCAAGCGGTGGATGGTGGCGTGCTGATGCGTGCCGGCCACACCGAAGCCGGTTGCGACCTGGCCGCCATGGCCGGTTGCTCGCCTGCCTCGGTGATTTGCGAAATCATGAACGACGACGGCACCATGGCCCGCCTGCCGGACCTGCAGTTGTTTGCCGCCGAGCATGGCCTCAAGATCGGCACCATTGCCGACCTGATTGCCCACCGCAGCCGTGTCGAGTCCCTCATCGAACAGGTGGGCACACGCAGCATCCAGACCGCTGCGGGCGAATTCACCGCCCATGCGTTTCGTGACACCACCGGACGCGGCATTCACCTGGCATTGGTCAAGGGCGAATGGACTGCCGACCACTCGGTAGCCGTACGTGTGCACGAACCCTTGTCGGTGCTGGACGCGCTGGAAATCAACCGCACCATGCACTCCTGGAGCCTGGAGTCTGCGCTGTCGCACATTGCCACCGAAGGCCAGGGCGTGTTGGTGCTGCTCAACTGTGGCGAGAGCGGCGAACAGTTGCTGGCCCAGTTTGAAGGCACAGCCCGCGCCGCCCACGCCCCCGAGCGGGGCCGCATGGACCTGCGCAGCTACGGTATTGGTGCCCAGGTATTGCGCCAATGTGGCGTGCACAAAATGCGCCTCCTGGGCAGCCCGCGCCGCATGCCCAGCATGACCGGCTACGGCCTGGAAATCACCGGCTACATCAGCAAATAAATCACACAAGGGACATTCATATGTTTGGCGCAGACAAAGGCACCGTTGCCGCAATTGACCCCCGTATGAACGGCAGGAAACTCAAGATCGGAATCGTGCAGGCGCGTTTTAACGCCCACATCACCGATGCGCTGGCCGCCGCCTGCAAGGCAGAGCTACTGGCACTCGGCGTGGCCGAGAAGGACATTGCCCATGTCACCGTACCCGGCGCGCTGGAAGTCGCCCTGGCATTACAAGCCATGGCAGAAAAAGCCAGCTATGACGCACTGGTGGCCCTGGGCTGCATCATCCGGGGCGAGACCTACCACTTTGAACTCGTGGCCAACGAATCCGGCGCCGCGATTACCCGCATCGGCTTGGATTACCAGGTTCCGATTGCCAACGCCGTGCTCACCACCGAAAACCTGGAGCAGGCCGTGGCCCGCCAGGAAGAAAAAGGCCGCGATGCGGCCCGCGTCGCGATTGAAATGGCCAACCTGCTGGAGATTATTGGATGAGCGATTTCAACCACCCTACCACCCCTGCGCGCCCTCCGCGCCAGGCGCGCACCGGCGTCACCAGCACCGGCGCCCGCAAGGCCGGCAGCAAATCCGACCGCAGCCGTGCGCGCGAATTCGCGCTGCAAGGCCTGTACCAATTCATCGTCGGCTGCAATCCGGTGGAAGATGTGGACACCTTTACCCGTGACCTGGCCGGCTTCAACAAGGCCGATGCCGCCCACTTCGACGCCCTGCTGCACGGCTGCGCCGATCAGGCCCGCCACCTCGACGTCCTGATCCAGCCCCTGCTGGACCGCCCCTGGGGCGAGATTTCCCCCATCGAGCACGGTGTGATGTGGATCGGCGTGTACGAGATGCAAAACTGCCTGGACGTGCCCTGGCGCGTGGTCATCAACGAGTGCGTCGAACTGGCCAAGGAATTTGGCGGCACCGACGGCCACAAGTATGTCAACGCCGTGCTCAACGGTCTGGCACCGCAGTTGCGGGCTGTCGAGGTCGAATCCGACCGCAGCAAGAAGCCGCGCTAAACCTACGCCCCATGCAGATCTCCGCGCGCGCCCAAGCCATAGAGCCGTTTTATGTCATGGAAGTGGCCAAGGCCGCGGCCGAGCTGGGCAAGACCGTTGCGCACACGGATGCGCCCATGGTGTTCCTGAACATTGGTGAACCCGACTTCACCGCCCCGCCGCTGGTGCAGGAGGCCGCAGCACGCGCTGTGCACGGCGGCCTGACGCAGTACACGCCGGCTCTGGGGCTGATGCCGCTGCGCGAGCGCATCTCCGACTGGTACGCCACCCGCTTCAACGCCCGCGTGCCGGCCGGCCGTATCGTCATCACCGCCGGTGCCTCAGCCGCCCTGCACCTGGCCTGCATGGCGCTGATTGATGCGGGCGATGAGGTGCTGATGCCGGACCCCAGCTACCCCTGCAACCGGCACTTTGTCAGCGCCGCCGGTGGTAAGGCGGTGCTGCTGCCCACGACGGCAGCCGAGCGTTTTCAGCTCACTGCCGACAAGGTGCAGGCTGCCTGGGGTGCGCGCACGCGTGGCGTGTTGCTGGCCTCGCCCTCCAACCCCACCGGCACCAGCATCCACCCGGACGAGTTGCGCCGCATCCACCAGGTGGTGCAGTCGCGCGGCGGCATCACGCTGGTGGACGAGATATATCTCCCGCTGAGCTTCGATGCGCAATACGGCCAGACGGCCTTGACGATAGACGACTCCATCATCAGCCTCAACAGCTTCAGCAAATACTTCAACATGACGGGCTGGCGCCTGGGCTGGATGGTGGTGCCCGAGAAACTGGTACCCGTCATCGAACGCCTGGCGCAAAACCTGTTTATCTGCCCCAGCACCGTTGCCCAGCACGCCGCCCTGGCCTGTTTCGAGCCCGCAAGCATTGCCATTTACGAGCAGCGCCGTGAAGAATTCAAAACCCGGCGCGACTATTTCATCCCGGCGCTCAACGCCCTGGGCCTGAGCGTGCCAGTCATGCCGGACGGCGCTTTTTATGCCTGGGCCGACTGTTCTGCCGCCTGTGCCAAGCTCGGTATCAATGGCAGCTGGGATTTCGCGTTCGAGGTGATGAACCGCGCCCATCTGGCCGTGACCCCCGGACGCGATTTCGGAACCGCCCAAACAGCCCACTTCATCCGTTTCTCCACCGCCAGCTCCATGGTGCAATTGCACACCGCAGTCGCGCGGCTGCGTACCCTGCTGGCCTGATTGAACCCCACCACACCATGAACCAAGACCTCTCCATCCTCCACCTGGTCCTCAACGCCAGCGCCGTGGTGCAAGCCGTCATGCTGCTGCTGATGGTGGTATCCATTTCCAGCTGGGCAGCCATCTTCCGCAAACTGTTTTCACTCAAAAAGGTCAAGAGCCAGAACGAGGAGTTCGAGCGCGAATTCTGGTCCGGCTCCAGCCTCAATGACTTGTTCAGCGCCGCCACCAAACGTGCCAACCATTGCGGCCCCATGGAACGCATTTTTGCCAGCGGCATGCGCGAGTACCAGAAGCTGCGTGAGCGCCGCATCACCGACGCCGGTACCCTGATGGACGGCGCGCGCCGCGCCATGCGCGCCAGCTTCCAGCGCGAGATGGACGTGGTGGAAACCAACCTGTCGTTTCTGGCTTCGGTGGGCTCCGTCTCGCCCTACGTCGGTCTGTTCGGCACCGTGTGGGGCATCATGCACGCCTTCGTCGGCCTGGCAGCACTGACGCAGGTGACGCTGGCCACCGTGGCCCCCGGCATTGCCGAGGCGCTGGTGGCTACCGCCATCGGCCTGTTTGCCGCCATCCCGGCTGTGGTGGCCTACAACCGCTTCGCCCGCGACCTGGACCGCATCGCCATCCAGCAGGAGACCTTCATTGAGGAGTTCTCCAACATCCTGCAACGCAACGTCGGCGCACAAAAACCGCCACCGGCTGCCCGTTAAAACGCAAGCGCCAGGAGAACCACATGCCAGCTGTAGCCAGTCGGGGACATGGTCGCGGACGCCGCACCATCAACGAAATCAACATGGTGCCCTTTATCGACGTGATGCTGGTGCTGCTCATCATCTTCATGGTGACCGCGCCCCTGATCACGCCCAGCCTGATCGACCTGCCCAGTGTGGGCAAGGCCGCGCGCCAGCCGGACCAGATCATTCAGGTCATCGTGGGTAAAAACGAAAAACTCGAGCTCAAAACCGACGCCCAGACCGCGCCCATCGCGCTGAAGGATCTGGCCGCAGCGGTTCAGCGCGCCCAAGGTGCCAAGGGCAGCGCCGCAGCAGTCGGCACGGCGGTTGTGATCAGTGCCGACAAGAACGTGAAATACGAGAGCGTGGTGCGCGTGATGGACACCTTGCAACGCGCGGGCATTCAACGCGTCGGCCTGTCCGTGCAGCTGGTTAACTAAGGCGTTAGGGCTTCTTGCAACGCATGGCAACCGTACCGCGCCACCTGGAATTTGCACCGCCGCCCACACCGGGGCTCTTGCGTGCCCTGGGGCTGGCCATCCTGGCCCATCTGCTGCTGCTGGCCGGGTTGTCCATGGGTGTGCAATGGAAGCGCGACGCCGTGCAGGAAACCTTTGAAGCCGAGCTGTGGGCCAGCGTGCCGGTTCAGGCAGCGCCACCGGCCCCCGAATTGGAGCCCGTTCCCGAGCCGCGCAAGCCACGTCCCCCCGAGCCCAAGCCGGCCCCCCAACCGCCGGCCAAGCCCGTGCCACCCGATACATCCACTGCAGAGGCTGACATCGCGCTGAAGAAGTCCCAAGCCAAACAGTTGAAAAAAGAGAAGCGGGCACGGGAAAAAGCCGAGCTGGAGCAGAAGAAACTGGCCGAGCGCGAACAACAGAAGCTGGCCCAGCTGGAGCAGGATAAAAAGGACAAGCTTGAGAAGCAAAAGAAAGAGCTGGCCGACAAGCAGAAGAAAGAACAGGCCGACAAGTTGACCAAAGCCCGGGACGACACGCAGCGCAAGCAGGACTTGAAAGACGCCCAGCAAATCGAAGAACAACGCCAGAAGACCATCAAACGCATGCCCGGTCTGGCCGGTGCGGGCGGCAATGGTGCACCGGGCTCTACCAGCACGTCATTGGAAGCGAAGTCCCTGTCGGTCAGCTACCAGGGCCGCATACGGGCCTATATCAAGCGCTTCCACACCTACACCGAAAACGTCAGCGGCAACCCGACCACAGAGATCGAGGTGCGCACGTCCTCGGATGGCAGCATCACGAGCCGCAAAATCACCAAGCCCAGCGGCACCAAGTCCTGGGACGATGCGGCACTGAATGCCATCGACAAGGCGGAGAAGCTGCCGCTGGATGAAAACGGCCGATCTCCCTCGCCGATGACCATCATCTGGTCGGCGCAGGAGTTGGCACGCTGAGGATTTAGCGCAGCGCTTGATGCGGCGTTTTCTTGCTGTAGTGGCCGCGCACCAGGGTGACGGGCTTCAACCCTTGAGCGTCCAGTGAAGCAGCCAGGGCCTGACCAGGCTTGGTATTTTGGCTGTCCGACCGATCACAGCCGTCGCAGCCACAACCGCCCTGCTGACGCGCCGCAGCGGTCAAGGGCTTTTGCAACAGCACAGGCAGCGGTAATTTCAGAAGCGCTGTTGCCAGGCGACTGCGCAGCGCCTTGGGTGCCAGCGTCCACAGCGCATAGACAAAGCAGCAGCCCACGATGAGCGTCACAGTAAGGGACTGGACCATCGCCTTTAGCCGCCCATGGCCTGGGTGATGCGGAAGGTGGCAAAGGCCGCCGCATAAGCCAGGGCAAACAGGTAGCCGGCCATGATCAGCGGGTACTTCCAGGAGTTGGTCTCGCGCCGCACCACGGCCAGGGTCGACAGGCACTGCGGCGCGAACACAAACCAGGCCAGCAGCGCATAGGCCGTGGCCAACGACCAGCCCTGCGCAATCACCGGCGCCAGCGACTCGGCCACACCGCTGTCGGCCGCTGAGAGCGAATACACCGTGCCCAGCGCACCCACGGCCACTTCACGCGCGGCCATGCCGGGCACCAGCGCAATGCTGATCTGCCAGTTAAAACCAATCGGTGCGAACACATATTCCAGCGCATGACCCAGCATGCCGGCCAGGCTGTATTGGATGGCAGGGCCCTGGGATGCATCCCAACCCGCCGGCGGGCCGGGGAAGGTGGAGAAGAACCACAAGACCACCATCAGCGAAAAGATGATGCCGCCCACCCGGCTCAGGAAAATGCGGGCGCGTTCCCACAGGCCCAGGCCCAGGTTGCGCAGGCTGGGCTTGCGGTAGGGCGGCAGTTCCAGCATCAGCGGCTGGTAGTGCGACTTCATCCACACCCGCTTGAAGAGCCAGGCCACCGCCATGGCGCTCACCACACCGGCGACATACAGGCCGAACAGGGTCAGGCCGCGCAGGTCAAACCAGCCCACCTGGCGCGCCGGCACAAAGGCACCTATCAAGAGTGCGTACACCGGCAGCCGTGCCGAGCAGGTCATCAGCGGCGCGACCATGATGGTGGCCAGGCGGTCCTTCCAGTTGGCGATGGTGCGCGTGGCCATGATGCCGGGAATGGCGCAGGCAAAGCTGGACAGCAGCGGGATGAACGCACGGCCGGACAGCCCGACCTTGCCCATCAGGTTATCCAGCAGAAAGGCGGCACGCGGCAGGTAGCCCGAGTCTTCCAGCAGCAGGATGAAGAAAAACAGGATCAGGATTTGCGGCAGAAACACCAGCACGCCACCCACGCCGGCAATCACGCCATCCACCAGCAGGCTGCGCAGCGGGCCGTCCGGCATATGGCTGGTGGTCCACGCACCCGCCGCAGCCACCGTGGTCTTGATCACATCCATGGGGACATTGGCCCAGGAAAACACTGCCTGAAAAATCAGAAACAGCACGGTGGCCAGCAGCACCAGTCCCCACACCGGGTGCATCACCACCGCGTCCAGCTTGTACTGGAAGCGCCCGAGCTTGGGCACCTGGGGCGACACCAGCGCCAGAATGCGGCGCACGCGGGCCTGCAGTTCGGCCGAGCTCAGGTGCGCCGGGGCTTCAGGCACGGACTCAGAACCGGCCAGGGTCGCTGCGGCACTGCTGACCGGGCCCGGCGCCTGCGCCAAGGCGGCCAGCTGAAGGTCCAATTGCGCCAGCAAGGCGGCGTGGCCGTTTTTTTGCACCGCCACGGTTTCCACTACCGGGCAACCCAACTCTTTGGAGAGCAATTGCACATCAATCTTCAGGCCGTTTTCACGGGCCACATCGGCCATGTTCAACGCGACGATCAGCGGCTTGTCTAGGCGCGTGAGTTCCAGCACCAGGCGCAGGTTCATGCGCAGATTGGTGGCGTCCACCACGGCCACGATGGCATCGGGTGCGGCTTCGCCGGCGCGGCGGCCTTCAATCACCTCCAGCATCACCTGCTCATCGGGGGTGGAAGGATTCAGGCTGTAGGAGCCGGGCAGATCCACCACGGAGATGGTCTGACCGGTATGCAGGCGGGCCGTGCCGACTTTGCGCTCCACCGTCACGCCGGCGTAGTTGGCGACCTTCTGGCGTGCGCCGGTGAGCAGATTGAAAAGCGCGGTCTTGCCGCAATTGGGGTTGCCGACCAGGGCGATGATCTTGGGGTTGGCTGTGAGGGTCACGGTCATGGCTCAGGCCCCCACCGTTTCGGTGTATGTGACCTCGACGCTTTGTGCCTCCACCAGGCGCAGGGCAAACAGCGTTTCGCCAATCTGCACCGCCAGCGGTTCGCGCCCACCGGGGCCGCGGCGTAGCATGCGCACCGGCTCGCCGGCAATAAAACCCAACTCTTCGAGCCGCTGCACCGTGATGCTGTCCACTTCCGGCGCACCGCTAAAAACCCGCTCCACCAGCGCGTGGGCACCGTTGGGCAACTCTGACAAAAGCATGGAATATCCTGTTTGGCGCACTCCCGGAAAACCCGAAGGCGCGCGTTCTAAATGAGAGTCTATCTCATTTAGAAATCCACTTGCTCAGTCATTTCCCGCCAAAAGAAGGGCCTTTGCGCTAGCGCAAACACTGGCGCAGTCTTGGTGTGTGCCGCTGCCAGCGGGGTAGATGGTTCCGTCCGTGTCGCCCTTGCAGTCCCTGCTTTGTGTACGCCGATGACAGTGGGGTAGATGCTTCCGTCCGTGTCGCCCTTGCAGTCGCTGCTTTGTGTACGCCGCTGCCAGCGGGGTAGATGGTTCCGTCCGTGTCCCCCGCCCTGCGGGCTCCTCCTCTACCTACCGGAACCATCCACCCCACTGTCATCGGCAGCCTGCATTGTTGGCGTGCAAGGACCGACTACCAGATACCCAACACCCGATGCATTTCTACCGTCGAGTACCCACCATGCGGGCAGACACAGGACGGTGTGGCGCTCCGCTTCGGTAGGTAAAAGGAGGAGCCCCGCAGGGGCGGGGGACACGGACGAAGCGGAGGGCCATAGCGGCCTGCGTCCCGCGTGCCTTATTGCATCAGTGCCAAAGCGGCCCGCTTCAAGAAGTAGCAGTAACTTAACCGGCCTGAATGCTACGTCGGCCTGCGTCGAGAAGTGCCGTAAACCGCAGCAACCGATCTATTGGTAAACGATCACAAGTCGATCACGATGCCCCACCACTCCCAAGCGGGCGCTATGATGCCCGCAACCACCCTTTCAAGCCGCCGACATGTCCAACTTGGCCGAACAAATTCGCGAAGCGCTGTCGATGTTTGCACGCATCGGCACTGAACCGGCTTTGATTGGCGGTCTGGCGGTGGTTGCACACCAGGTGGTGCGTGCAACAGAAGGCCTGGATTTGCTCTATGCGCATCGGCCCCTCGCGCGTCGTCTGCTGGCGCAGGCATCGGAGCGCAACACGCCCATGGGCCGCATGCGCATCATCAACGTCGAAGGACTCATTGGATTCAAGCTGCAAGCCTTTGTGAACGATGCCACGCGAATGCGCGACATAGACGACATTCGCGCCCTATTGAAAATACACCGTGCTTCCCTCAACATGGACGAACTGCAGGCGTACTTTGCCCTTTTCAACAGGACGGACCTGCTCCATGAACTACTCGGATAAGTTCGACACAAACGCTGAACTGGATGCAACGCATATGGGCACGGCACCCAGTGCTGTACTGGCGCACGAAGCAGGGATTCCCTTTCAACCAACAATTAGCCTTCTATCCGAAACAGACGCCTTCGCCGAATGGTTGAGCTTGATGGAGGTTGTTCACATGCTGTGCCCGGTGTGGACGGTACGTGACAAGCCTATGCAGGGCACGCATTGGCTGCTGTGACTGTGTCTGAATCAATGCCCTGCCCTTGTGCTCCAGCTCGCATTTCCGCCGTCTTGCGCCTGGCGCTTGGCTCCGTCATAGCAGTCTGGTGTGTCCAAGCTGGGGCTTTTGGCATTGGCTATTCACAAACCGAAGTGCCTGCAGGAAAAGGGCTGTCCTACGGGCTTTGGTACCCCAGCGATGCGGCACCCGATATGAAGCGCTTGGGACCGTTTGAGGTCAGTTACGCGCACAACGGCAAACCTGCAGCCCCAAAGACCGGCCTCTTTCCCTTGGTGGTCTTGTCACACGGCAACAGTGGCCGCTTTCGCAACCACCACTTGACCGCCGCGGCGCTGGCGGAGCTTGGCTTGGTGGTGGTCGCTCCGCAGCATACGCAAGACCAGTTCATCGGCGGCGAGCAAACCATTGCGGCAATGCAAAGCCGGGTGGATGAAGTCAAAGCGGCTTTGGCCGCTGCACGCAGCAATGCTCCGCTCCGGAACAGCATCGACGCGCAAAAGACTTACGCCATCGGCTATTCGCTGGGCGGGGCCACGGTTTTGGCCACGGCGGGTGCCGAGGTCGACCGGGCCCTGGCCGATGCGCATTGCGCCAAAAACGCTGCGTTAGACCCGGACTATTGCGCCGCTGCGCCTTGGTGGGCACGCTGGCTGGAGCGTGTGCGCGGCATTTTTTCCAGCCAACCCCAGTTGCAAAAACAATCCAACTTTGCGACTGCCGCAGTGCGTTTTGACAAGATCGCATTGGTGGCACCGCTGGGGCAAGGGCTCACACCGCAGAGCTTGGGGACGATTCACAGCAAGGTTTTGCTGCTCCCCATTCAGGGAGATCAAATACTGCGCGCGCCGTTTCACTCTGAGTACTTGCGAGATGCACTCAAGGGCAGCCACGTGCAGTTCAACACCAAGCTCGTGGGACACCACTTTGGCTTCATCACGCCCTTCCCCAAATGGCTGACCGATCAAGAAGCGATTCCAATCGCCATCGATCCGCCGGGGTTCAATAGGGTGCCATTCATCAGCGAAGCGAACCGCGGCATCGCCAACTTCTTTCTGTCACCCTAAGTTACCTATCGATTGATTTGACCAGAGGCCGGCCGCATAGCTCAGTCATACGCAATCACCGCCCGCCCCTGGTCCGCCTGCGCGCGCCAGCTCGCCAGCGCAGCATCCGTCGGGTAGAACTTCGCGTCTTCACCCAGCGCCAGAACTACCTCGGCACCCTTGCAACCGTCCACCGGCTCCTCCACCGTGCGCGCCAGTTGCAATCGGATGCCTAGGCCCCGCACCAATTCGCCCTGCTCCGACTGCTCGCGCTGCGCCGGGAATTCCTTCACCAGCCGCGCAATGTCGGGCGCGCGGCCATTGACCGTCACACGCAGGTACTTGCCAAAGCGGCAACGCGCCTGCTCCAGACTCCATATCTGCTGGATGGTGAACTGCATGCCGCCGGAAAAACGGTCCGGCTGCGCCTTGCCCATCACGATGATGAGTTCGTCGTCCTTGAGCAGGTTCTTGTGCGCATTCAGCAGCGCCTCGTCGGCCCGCGCCTCAATCGTGGCGGACTTGTCGTCCAGCTTGAACAGGCCGAGCTTGCCGCGCTGGCCGTTAATCACGCGCAGGTCATTGACGATGCCGGCCAGCAACTGCGGCTCGCGCGTGTCCAGCAGCTCTTCAATCGGGCGCTTGGCAAACTTGCGCACCTCGGTCTCCACCTCATCAAACAAATGGCCGGAGAGGTAGAAGCCGATCGCCGTTTTCTCAAACGTCAGCCGCTCTTTCACACCCCAGGGCGTGACCTCCACCAGATCGGGCTCCTGCGTGCTCGATCCATGGTCGTCATCGCCCATGTCAAACAGGCCGCACTGGTTGGCATTGGCTACCGAGGCGGAGGCAAAGTCAAAGGCCAGGTCGATGGAGGCCACCAGGCTCGCGCGGTTGAGTTGCAGGGTGTCAAAGGCGCCAGCCTTGATCAAGGCTTCCACGCAGCGTTTGTTGATGCGTCCGCGCTCCACGCGCCGTGCAAAGTCAAACAGGCTGGTGAACGGGCCCGCTTCGGCTGTCGGCCCCCGGCCCTCGCGCGCCGCCACAATGGCCTCAATCGCCTGCTGACCAGTCCCCTTGACGGCACCCAGGCCATAGCGGATCTGCTTGTCGGAGATGGGCTCGAAGCGGTGAAAGCCGCGGTTCACATTCGGCGGCTCAAAGCTCAGGCCCATTTTTTCGGCGTCCTGGAACAAAACCTTGAGCTTGTCGGTGTCGTCCATTTCCACCGTCATATTGGCGCAGAAGAACTCGGCCGTGTAGTGCACCTTGATCCAGGCCGTGTGGTATGCCAGCAGCGAGTAGGCGGCAGCATGCGACTTGTTGAAGCCGTAGCCGGCGAACTTTTCCATCAAGTCAAAGACTTCGTCGGCCTTTTGCTCGCTGATGTCTTTTTTGGCGGCACCGGCGCGAAAGATGGCGCGGTGCTCGGCCATCTCTTCGGCCTTCTTCTTGCCCATGGCCCGGCGCAGCATGTCGGCGCCGCCCAGCGAGTAGCCGCCCAGAATCTGCGCGGTCTGCATCACCTGCTCCTGGTAGACCATGATGCCGTAGGTCTCGGAGAGCATGTCTGCCACCAGCGGGTGCGGATACTCAATCACCTCGCGCCCGTGCTTGCGCGCCACAAAGCTGGGGATCAGGTCCATGGGGCCGGGGCGGTACAGGGCGTTCAGGGCGATCAGGTCTTCCAGGCGCGTGGGCTTGGCGTCGCGCAACATGCGTTGCATGCCCGAGCTTTCAAACTGGAACACAGCCTCGGTCGTGCCCTCCTGGAACAGGCGGTAGACCTTGGCATCGTCCAGCGGCAGGTTCTCGTAGGCAAAGTTCTCCTGGCCCGGATGGCGCTTGATGATGAACTCGCGTGCGATTTCCAGAATCGTCAGCGTGGCCAGGCCCAAAAAGTCGAACTTCACCAGGCCGATGGCCTCCACGTCGTCCTTGTCGTACTGGCTCACCGCCGATTCGCTGCCGGGTTGCTGGTAGAGCGGGCAGAAGTCGGTCAGCTTGCCCGGCGCAATCAGCACACCCCCGGCGTGCATGCCGATGTTGCGGGTCAGGCCTTCGAGTTTACGCGCCAGTTCCAGCAGCGTCTTGACGTCTTCCTCCTTGGCCTCGCGCTCGGCCAGGATGGGTTCGGCCTCGCTGGCGTAAACGTATTTGTCGTTCTTCTTGCCGTCCGTGGGCGGCAGCTGCAGGGTGACGCTGGTGCCCGGCTTGTTGGGAATGAGCTTGCTGATGCCATCGCAAAAGGTGTAGCTCATGTCCAGCACCCGGCCCACGTCGCGCACCACGCCGCGCGCGGCCATAGTGCCGAAGGTCGCGATCTGGCTGACGGCGTCCTTGCCGTATTTGTCCTTCACATAATCGATCACCAGATTGCGGTTGGTCTGGCAGAAGTCGATGTCGAAGTCGGGCATGGACACCCGCTCCGGATTCAAAAAGCGCTCGAACAGCAGCTTGTATTTGATCGGGTCGAGGTCGGTAATCTTCAGCGCATAGGCCACCAGAGAGCCAGCGCCGGAGCCCCGTCCCGGCCCTACCGGGCAACCGTTCTTCTTGGCCCAGTTGATGAAGTCGCCCACGATCAGAAAGTAACCGGGGAAACCCATCTTCAGGATGGTGCCGATCTCGAACTCCAGCCGCTCCACGTATTCCGGCATGGCGGCCTCGCGTTCGGCCTCCTTCGGGAAGAGATGCAGCATGCGTTCCTTCAGACCCTCGTGCGAGGTGTAGCGGAAGTAATCATCCGGCGTCATGCGCACACCGTCCACCAACGGCGTGGGGAACTCAGGCAGCTGCGGCTTGCCCAGCACCAGACTCAGGCTGCAGCGCTTGGCAATTTCCAGCGTGTTGGCGATGGCTGAGGGAATGTCGGCAAACAGCGCCTCCATCTCGGCCATGGACTTGAAATACTGCTCGCGGGTGAAGCGCCGCACGCGCTTGGCGTTGCCCAGGATTTCGCCATCGGCAATGCAGACGCGCGCTTCGTGCGCCTCAAAGTCGTCGGGCTCGGTGAACTGAATCGGGTGCGTGGCCACCACCGGCAGCTTCATGCGCGCGGCAAGTTGCACGGCGGCGATCACATGGGCTTCATCCTCCGGGCGGCCGGCGCGCTGCAACTCCAGGTAATAGCGGTGGGTAAAGATGGCTGCCATCTGCAGCGCCACGTCGTGAGCACGCGCGGTATCGCCCTGCACCAGCGCCTGCCCGACCGGGCCGGCCTGGGCGCCGGAAAGGGCAATCAGGCCCTCGTTCAGTTCTTTCAACCAGGCCAGCTTGACCACGGCCAGCTGCTTGCCGCCGGTGGTGACCACGTTTTGCGTGTAGGCCCGGGCGATCAGCTCGGACATATTCAAATAGCCCTGCTTGTTTTGCACCAGCAGCACCATGCGCGACACCGCCAGCAGGTCGCCGCCCAGGCCCTCCAGCACCACTTCGGCGCCCAGAATGGGTTTCACGCCCTTGCCGCGGGCTTCCTTGTAGAGCTTGAGCGCCCCGAACAGGTTGGAAAGGTCGGTGATGGCCAGGGCGGGTTGGCAGTCTTTGGCCGCGGCTTTGACGACTTCGTCAATGCGGCAGGTGGAGTCAACCACGGAAAATTCGGTGTGAAGGCGCAGGTGTACAAACATCTGTTGATTGTAGGTTTGTGAGGGGTTCACTGCCGTGGTGGTGTGGTTCCCTGCGGGGCTTTTGTAGCCCCCCCTATCCCCCAGCCCCTTTCACCCCCGCCGGGGCGAAAGGGGAGCCAGTGCGGACAGCCGATTTGGCTGCTTCGCGCCGGTTGCGGAATTACCGGCGGGAGGTTGCCACTGCTGTTGTGTGCCCACAGCTCCGGGCTGCAATTTCGAGCGCCGGGCGGCGGGCCTGGGTTGGGTTTGGCCTTTGTACGTGGGCATCGCAAAAGGCCAAGGTTGTGGGCGTCAGTGTCACCGGGTTATCCCCAGGTCGGCGCACCAACCGCCACCCCTGGGATGGTGGATCGGGTGTCCGGGCGTCGGCCCCATTCGCCGTTGCCACAGAGCGGGCGCACCAGCAGCCTGGTTAACGAAACCAAGTCGGCGAACCGCAACCAGCCGCCGGCGAGCGTGGGCCAGAGAACGGATACCCGGTCCGCCAGCCCCGCCCACACGCTAGGACAGCCATGGCGCCGGCACGCCCACACGCTTGCGCCGAAAATCCAACACCACCACCCACACCGCAAAGTCATTCGCCAGTCCACGAAGCACGAATGACCAGCACAGACAACTCCGTAAAATCAACAGCGTGAACTCCATCCTCAACATCTCCACCTACAAATTCGTCCCCCTGCCCGATGCCGCTGCGCTGCGCGAACGGCTGCTGCAACGCGCCAACGCCCTGCACCTCAAGGGCACCATCCTGCTGGCGGAGGAAGGCATCAACCTGTTTCTGGCCGGGCCCGAATGGTATGTACGCGGCTTTGTCGCGCAGTTGCACGGCGACGCGCGCTTTGCTGACATAGCTCCCAAAGAAAGCTGGTCTGACACACAGCCCTTCAAGAAAATGCTGTGCAAGGTCAAGCGCGAAATAATCCGCATGGACCACCCCACCATCCAGCCCGCGCGCGGCCGCGCTCCCGCCGTGGCACCCGCTACCGTCAAGCGCTGGCTGGACCAGGGCCATGACGACAATGGCCGCCCGGTGGTGACGCTGGACACGCGCAACGACTATGAGGTAGACGCCGGCACATTCAACGGCGCGATCGACTGGCGCCTGACCAAGTTCACCGAGTTTCCACAGGCCGTACGCGACCATAAAGCGGAGTTGGAAGACAAGACCGTGGTGAGCTTCTGCACCGGCGGCATCCGCTGCGAAAAGGCTGCCATCCTGATGCACGAACTGGGTCTGGAGCATGTCTACCAGATAGAAGGCGGCATCCTGAAATACTTTGAGGAAGTGGGCGGCGCCCACTACAGCGGCGGCTGCTTTGTGTTTGACGAGCGGCGTGCGGTGGACGCAGAACTCAAGGCGGCGCCCGAGCTGGTGCACAGCTAAGCAGTTACCTTGCGCCTGACTTGCCGGCGCGGCCCCGGTGCGTGCAGCAGCCCATGCCACATGCTCTCCATCGTGCATACAAAGCATTCAATTTCTTTCGTTTCGTAAGCCCTTCCGCGCCCGCCACTGCGTGCCGATTGCGCAGGTCCCTTACACAAAATTACAGCGCGCCAGCAGGTGACCTTATGCTGTGCAAAGACAGTAAATTCATTGGCCGGAAGGCGCATAAATACCGCGACCGTGCGCTGCCACAACAAGGGTTGAACGATGCAAAACAACAACCTGATCTGGGCCCTGGCCCTCGGCATGACCCTGCTGCCTGGTTTGGCGGCGATCCTGGCATACAGGCGCTTGCGTCTGAGCAGTCACGCGTCCGACGACGCCCTGCGCCGCACCCGCGCCCTGCTGCAATGTGCGCTGGACACGGCACACGCAGGTTCCTGGCGCATGGACCTGACACGCCCCGCGCCGCAACTGGAATTGTCAAAATATGCGCAGCGCATTTATGGCCTCGGTGCCAACTCGGTCACATGGCCCGCACAGCAATGGCTATCGCACCTACCGGTAAACGCCGACGCCACCACGAACGCGAGCGCACAGGAAGCGCTGCAATGCCTGCTGGCGGGTAATTCCTTGGTCTACGACACCACCTACCCGTTCCAACGGCCGGCCGATGGCCGGCAGCTGTGGCTGCGCGACTACGGACAGATCAGGCGTGATACCGCCGGACGGCCGCTGGAACTGCTGGGCCAGGTGATCGACATCACCGCACAAAAGCAGCAAGACGCGGCCTTGTACCGCAGCACGTCCGCGCTGCAGCAGGCCCTGGAAATTACCCGATCGGGCGAATGGAGTGTGGACTTCCTGAAGGACAAAGAGTCATTGCACCTGTCCAGACAGGCGCAGGCGGTCCTGGGCTTGGACCTGCACCCGAACCAACACTACAGCTTGCAGGAAATGCGCAACAACCGTGCTGCGGCAGGCTACCCGGAGTGCATCGCGGAAGTGGCGCGGCAGTATGAAGCGGTGCACTCCGGCGCAGCCGATGTTTTCAACACGGTTTCTGCCTGGCGCCGGCCCGACAATGGCGCCATTGTCTGGACGCAAACCACAGCCCAGGTGCGGCGCGATGCGCAGGGCCGCTTGGTCGAATTGGTCGGCGTGATGCGGGATGTGACCCAGGAAAAAGAGTACGAATTGCAGTTAGTGCGGGCCCGGGAAACGGTGGAAAGCGCCGTGCGTACCCAGCGCGACTTCCTGGCCAATATGAGCCATGAACTGCGAACGCCCTTGAATGCCGTCATGGGCCTCGCCGTCCTGGCGTTGAAAGGCACCAAGGACACCACGCAGCAACAGTACCTGAAGAAAATCAGACAATCCGCCCAGCACCTGCTGAATGCGCTCACCGACATACTGGATTTTTCCGCCATACAGTCGGGCAAACTGGCCATGGAGCCAACCACGTTCCATTTGCAAGGCCTGCTGGACAAGGTACTCGATGCCGTGCGCGAAACAGCCGCTCAAAAAGGCCTTGCCCTGCTGTGCCGGATGGACCCTGACCTCGGCCGCACGCTGGTGGGTGACCCGCTGCGTATCGCGCAAATTCTCATTCATTACGCCAACAATGCCGTGAAATTCACCGACGCCGGCGATATCCACATCACTGCCAGCATGCGCGCCACCACGGACACGCAGGTGGACATCCGCTTTGCAGTCACCGATACCGGCATTGGCCTGCGGCAGGAGCAGATCAGCCGCCTGTTTACCAGCTTCACGCAGGCCGACAGTTCCAGCACCCGGCGCCATGGCGGCAACGGGCTGGGGCTGGCCATCTGCAAAAAGCTGGCCGAAGCCATGGGCGGTTCTGTGGGCGTGCACAGCGCATACGGGAGCGGCTCCACCTTCATTTTTGATGTCAGCCTGGGGCTTGCGTCCCCGCATCCTGCGGCGCCGCAAGTCCAAGCCATCCGCATGGCCCCGCATGTGGCCGAGGCCGATCCCATGCCCGGGCAGTTGCGTCCGCTCTGGGGCGCACGGCTGCTGCCGTTCAGCGCCCCGGACAACGCCGCTCAGGTGCTGCCCGCGCTGCGCACCATTGACGGCCTGGATGTGGATGTGGGTTTGCTGTGCGCCAACCATAAGCCGGCGTTCTACGTCAACATGGTCCGTAAATTCGTCAGTTCCCAAGCCAAGGCCATCGCCACCCTCCGTCTGGCCCTGCAAGCCAAGGATGCCAGCAAGGCCGAGCGTGTGGCGCGCACGCTCAAAGGACTTTCCGGAACTCTGGGCGCATCGTCGCTGCAGTCCAGCGCGGGCGCGCTGGAAAACGCTTTGAGCACGCGTGCGGCGTCAGACACACAACGCGCCATCGCCCATACCGAAGTGGTGCTGGACCGCTTGATCCAATCCCTGCAATCCGTTCCGGGCTTGATTGCCCGTGCGCCCCAAGCGGCGCAGGCGCTCTCCGACACACAGCGCGACGCCACCCGGCGCACACTGGAACAGATTCAGGTGCTGCTGCAACAAAGCGATGCCGGCGTGCTGTATGTCTGGCAAAACCATGCCGCTGCGCTGCATGCCATGCTGACCAACGCAGCCGACATAGAAACCGCCATCCACCACTTCGATTTCGACATTGCACTGCAGTTGATCGAGAACAACGCGAAGGCCTGGGCCACTTCGTAGATGACCCATCCGGCCGGCCGGGCCGTCCAACCAACGCCAAGGCGGCAAAGGCCATGCCCCGGCGCAAGGTGCATGGCAGGTGCTGCGCAGAGGCGCCTCACAAGGTGCTATCGAACCGGGTGAATGACCTTGCTGCTGGGCTCGGCCTCGTTTTCCACCCACCAGTTCACCCACAGACGCTGCGCCGGGTCGTCCATGGCGTCAGGCTCAAGGGTCAGAAAATTGCGTGCACCGATGATGCGGCGCGAGGTCGTGGGGAACTCGTACATGGCGGCTGTAATGCCCCGGTCTACCGTCTCCACCTGCAAACAGGCCTGCTCCAGAAAATAGCGCGCCATGGCCACGGACGGCGTATGCACGATACCGCTGCTGGTGACCTGGTTGATCACCTGGGCATTGCTGTCGGCACGGTCGCGCCGCGACTCCAGCACACCGACGGCCGCCACATGCACATCGCCGCTGACGACGGTGACGCGGCAGGACTGGTCCTTGCTACAGGCAAACAACCGGTGAATCAGCCGCAAGCGCTCGGCACGGTGTGCGGCACTGGTCCAGTGGTCCCGCAGGTCGTCTTCGAGTTCCTGCTGCCCGGGCAACACGCCCAGCATCTTTTCCAACAACTCGAAGCTGGGATGCACCACCGGAATGCTGCTCATCAGCACCAGATGCCGCATGTCCTTTTGCGCATCCAGCCACTGGTAAGCCGCCGTCCAACTGGCCTCGCTCATGACCTGTGCGCTTTGCAGGTTGCCGGCACGCTTGCGCTCCGGGCTGCGCTCGCTGCGCATGTCCAGCGCCAGCAAGCCCACCGGCCCCATGCGGTACCCGGCTGTGAAGGCCCCTTGCCCCGCCAAGGTGGATGGCAGCGGCGTGCCCACCAGGCTCTGCCGCTGAAACACGGCAAAACAGGTTTTGGCAATGGCAAACACGCCCTGGTAAACCGGGCAGTCATGGTCTTCCAGCGGGTAGGAGCCCCAGCCGTCAAAAATATCGTGGTCGTCCCACATCATCACGCCGGGCAGGCTGGCCAGGGTCTGCGCCACTTCCAGCTGTGACCACTTGGTGAGGTAGAGGTTTTCAAAAAATGCAGTCACCTGTGTCTGCATGGCCGCAGACCATGGGGTTTTGCGCCGCTGGTCGCGCGGCAGTTGGCTCCAGGCGGCGATGTCCGGGCAGGTAGGGTCTTGCCAAAAGGTGTCGGTGTACACCTGGTCACCGCCCAGCATCAGCACATGGTAGGGGCCGAAGCTGCGTCCGTTGATGCGCTCACGCCCCAGGTGCAAATTCATCAACCGGGTCCACAAGGCGTTCTTGTCGACCACGCCCTTCATCAGCGAGGGGCTGGAAAACCCATTGCAAGACGCATAGGCCATGCGCGGCGATTCGCCGGCCGCCGGCACATGGATCGCGTTGCTTTTGCCATCCACGCTGTAGGTGACGCGCTGCGGCGCGGCGCCTTGCAGCACGGACAATGCCGCGCGCCACACACTGGCGCCGCTTTGCAGCGTGCACAGCAGCGTCAAAGGTGCTGCCAACGCGGTGCATTGCAGCTTGGGTGCTGCCGCAGCGTCAGTCACCACCAGCACGCTGACGCACCAGCGATTGGCTTGTATGCCGAGGAATTGGAGAACCGGGCCGAGCAGGATTGCCATGGAATGCACACTGTCCTTTGTTGTCATGGGAGCAAGCCTAGTGCGCGAACAAACAGCACAAATTGCAATCAATCAAAAAATAAAGAGTTTTTAAAATTATTTTTAACAGCAGCGACAGCCAACATCGCCGAGTGCATAAACTGATGCGTGGCGCAGGACAGTGCTAGTCTGTTGCCACCCATTCTTTTGACCCAGAGGACCCCTTCATGAAACGCCTGATCCCTGCTCTCGTCCTGGCCACTGCCCTGTGCGCCCCGGCGCTGGCACAAAGCACCAAAGCCAGCGAAGCGTCCGGCTTGGCTGCTACCAGCATCCTGGCCTCGCCCGTCCTTTCCGTAGAGGGCAAGCCGCTCGAGGCCTCCACTGCGTTGGGGCTGGGTGGCGTGTTTATGGTGGTAGCCGTGGCAGAGGGGGCCGGTGAGGCCGTCTCACTGAGCATCCGGGGCGTGGAGGCCGGCAGCACCTTCATCGTCAAGGCCTCTACGGCCGCCGTAAAAGCCTCGGCTGTGGTGGTTGGCAGCAGTCTGCGTGTGGTCGCAGAGTCCACTGGCTACGCGCTGATGGCATCCGGGCAATTGCTGGCCTTCATACCCAACGCCATCGGCCAGGCGCTGCTCTACCAGGCGCAGGTGAAGTAGATGCGTGCCGCGCTGCGAAGCATGGGCGCACTGGTGCTGTGCGCTGGGCTGGCCGGGTCCGCACTGGCGGGTACGGCCTGCTCGGACGCGCCACCCAAGCCGGCATCCGTTCAACAGGCCTTCCAAGCAGCCTACAGAATGCACCAGCGACTGGAAGTGCTGCAGCCCCGGATTGCGCTGATAGGCCGCGTGGGACAGGACCTGTCCAAATACGGTCTGCGCTATTCGCACATCGCCTTTGTACAAAAGGACGCAGCCAGCGGGCAGTGGCGCACCACCCATTTGCTCAACGCCTGCAACAGCAACCAGTCTGCGTTGTGGCAGGAGGGGCTGGCCAACTTCTTCCTGGACGATCTGTTCGCTTATGAAGCGCTATTGATCATTCCATCCGCTGCCATCCAGGAAAAATTGCAGGCTATCGTGGGCAACAACGAGCGCATCAAGTCCATGCACCAGCCGCTGTACAACATGCTGGCGTATCCGTTCTCGGAGAAGTACGAGAACTCAAACCAATGGGCCTTGGAGTTGTTTGCCATGGCCCTGTCGCAGCAGGCAGGCATCAACCCGCCGGTCACCACCCGCCAACAGGCCCAGCAATGGCTCAAGCTCACCAACTACGTGCCCAGCACACTCAAGCTGAACGCCTTGACAAGGCTGGGTGCGCGCGTGTTCAAGGCCAATGTAACTTTTGACGACCACCCTGATGCGCGCAGATTTGCCGACCTGATCGATACCGTGACAGTGGAATCCATAGCCACCTACATCAAGCAAGTGGACGGCGCCAGCACCAGCGAAGTGATCCGTTAATCGGTAAAACTCAGCCGCTGAACTTGGCTGCCAGCGCGGCAATGCGCTGGCCAAACAAACGACCGGTTTCCAGATCCCCGGCATTCATTTCATCGGCACCGGAGTCGCCGGGCGTCTGGGCCATGGGGCCGGCGCTGGAGGCCAGGTAATTGAGGTCGCTGCGCTGCGAGGCCTTGGTGTTGTTGTAATTGATGCCGGTGCCAGCCCACACGCCGCCATGTTGCATGGCCAGGGTCATGAAGTAGTGGATGGTGCTGTGCTTGTCGCCGTTCATATTGGCGCTGGCGGTAAAGCCCCCGAATATCTTGTCTTTCCAGGCTTGGGTGTACCAGGGCTTGGAAGTGGCATCGGCAAACTTCTTGAACTGCCAGCTCACCGAGCCCATGTAGGTGGGCGAGCCGAAGACGATGGCATCGGCCTCGGCCAGGGTCTCCCAGCCGCCCTCGGGGAGGTTGCCGTCGGCATCAATGGCGATCAGGTCGGCGCCGGCGCCGCTGGCCACCGATTGCGCCAGGCGCTGGGTGTGACCGTATCCGGAATGAAAAACCACTGCTACTTTTGCCATCACAACACTCCTCAATAAAACAGATAAACAGGCCCACGGACGGTGGGGAGTCGACAGAAAGAACGGACGGTTGATTTTGTTGAATCAGGGGGCCAAATCGAAGACCAACACCTCGGCCCCCACTCCCTGTGTCAACGCGATGCGGGTCTCACCCTCCAGCAAGGCCGCATCGCCAGCCGTCAAGGCCTGGCCGTTGACGCTCAGCTGGCCACGCACCAGGTGCACATAGGCTTTGCGTTGGCCTTCCAGTTCCAGCGTAGCAGATTGGCTGGCATCCAACAGGCCGCTGTAGAGCTTGGCATCGGCGTTAATTTGCACGGAGCCGCTCGCGCCATCGGGTGAAACCAGCAGGCACAGTACCCCCTGCTTGTCGGCAACAGCAAAGGTTTTTTGCTCGTAGCCGGGCGTGATGCCGTTTTTGCGGGGCTCAATCCAGATTTGAAAGAAGTGCGTGGTCTCGTTGGGCGCGTGGTTGAACTCGCTGTGCTGCACACCCGTGCCGGCACTCATGCGTTGCACATCGCCGGGCGGAATGCCCTTGACGTTGCCCATGCTGTCCTTGTGGGCCAGGTTGCCCGACACCACGTAACTGATGATCTCCATGTCGCGGTGGCCGTGCGTGCCAAAGCCGGTGCCCGGCGCAATGCGGTCCTCGTTGATCACGCGCAGGTTGCCCCAACCCATGTGCTTGGGGTCGTAATAGCCGGCGAACGAGAAGCTGTGGAAAGACTTGAGCCAGCCGTGGTCGGCATAGCCGCGCTCTGAGGATTTGCGAATGATTAACATGCGGACAACTGTATTTCCGCGCAACCCCGTTGTGGTGCACGGCGATTGACGGCATCATGCAAACAGTTTCACCTTAAGCGGTACTTTCATGCAAACACCTCGTGATGTTCTGACGCCGGATGCACTCTCCATGCTACAAAAAATTGCCAAAGCCGGCAGTTTTGCGGCGGCTGCGCGGGACATGGGCATGGTGCCCAGTGCCCTGACCTACCGTGTGCGGCAAATTGAAAACGCGCTCGATGTGCTGCTGTTTGACCGCAGCTCGCGCCAGGCCAGGATGACGGAAGCGGGCGCGGAACTGCTGCGCGAGGGTGGCCGCCTGCTCAACGAGATTGACGCCGTGGCCAACCGCGTCAAACGCGTCGCCACGGGCTGGGAGTCGCAGTTCACCATCGCCGTGGACACGATTATTTCCAAGACCACCATGATGGAACTGTGCGAGGCCTTTTACGCACTGTCACCCCCTACGCAAATCCGGCTGCGCGATGAAACCTTGTCCGGGGTGATAGGCGCACTCACCTCCGGCCAGGCGGATCTGGCCATAGGCGTGGGCCCGGACTCCAGCACCCTGGGCGGCGTGCACAGCAAACCCCTGGGCACGGTGCATTTCGTGTATGCCGTGGCACCGCACCACCCGCTGGCCCATGCACCGGAACCTCTGGGCGACGAACTGATCCAGAAGCACCGCGCCGTGGCCGTAGCCGACTCGGTACAGCGCGGCGATGGCCTGACCTTTGGCATCTTCAGCGGCCAGGAAGTGTTTACCGTGGCCAGCATGAAGGACAAACTGGAGGCGCAGTTGCGCGGACTCGGTGGCGGCAACCTGCCCAGTGGTATGGCCAGCCGCTACGTGGAGGCCGGGCGCCTGGTGGTGAAGAAGACCGAACGCGCCAAACGGCTGGTTACCGTGCATTACGCCTGGCGCGGCGGCCAGGCCAAGACCCAGGGCCGCGCCATGCAGTGGTGGCTGGCCCAATTGGAAAGCGCCACCACACGCGCGGCCCTTTTGGAAAACCACGCCAGTTATTGAAACCAAGCCCAAACGGCGCGTGGATCCATCCCCAGTTCCTGTGAACTGAGCTGGGGATAACTAGGGGACAGACAGGGTAAACCCGCATGCCTATTGGGCTGGCAGACGATGCCCAAAAATGATGCAGATCGTTTTCGCGACTGTGGTATGGCAGGGCGGCGTTTTTTCCCGCAAGCACGAGGCCGTAGGCCGCTGTGGTGCACGCCCTGTGGCCATGTCCGATTGCGCAGTCCTTGATGCAGGCGCAGTCCTTTCCAAATTGAGCGGCCCGCGAACGCTTTGGCCCCGCATGGTGCGTGTATAAAGGATGCAGACCCATTAACAACCGGAGAAGTAGTGCATGAGTAATTCCAGACGCATCGCCATCGTTGGAGCAGGCATCGCCGCCATCACCTGCGCCCGTACCCTGGTGCAAGCCGGACACAACGTCACCGTCTTCGAGAAAAGCCACGGCATGGGCGGACGCATGTCCACCCGCAGCAGCGACTTTGGCACTTTTGACCACGGCGCACAGTACTTCACCGTGCGCGATGCCCGCTTTCAGCAAGCCCTGGCCACTGTGCCCGGCCTGTGCCGCCCATGGAGCGCCAACACCGTGCAGGTGCTGGACTCGCACGGCCTGGTAGCCGAAGCAGGCCTGCCCGCGCGTGAGCCCCATTGGGTGGCCAAACCCGGCATGAATGCACTGGTGCGTGGCTGGGCCAAGCCCCTGGTCGAGAGCAATTCGGTGGAGCTGCAAACCTGCGTGCGGGCCATCGAAAAAGACCCGCTCAACAGCAAACAGTGGCAATTGCGCACCACCGGTGCCGGCGACAGCACCCACGTCTTCAGCGGCTTCGATGCCGTGGTGCTGGCCATCCCCGGCCCGCAAGCCCTGGCTTTGCTGAACACCCAACCCAAGGCAGCAGCCCTGGCCAAAAAGGCTGCCAAATCTACGGTAGCCCCCTGCTGGACCTTGATGCTGGCCTTCCCCCAGGCAGTACAGCCCGGCCTGACGACCCTGGGCCCGCAGTGGAATGCGGCGCGCAGTACCCACCACCGCATTGCCTGGCTGGCACGCGAATCCAGCAAGCCCGGACGCGGCGCCATCGAGCGCTGGACCGTGCAGGCCAGCGCCGCCTGGTCGCAAGAGCATTTGCAGGACGACGACGCGCGCGTCACCGCCAAGCTGATGAAGGCCTTTGCCGAGGTCACTGGCATCCGCGCCGAGCCAGCGCACGCCGAAGTACACCGCTGGCTTTACGCCAAGACCGAAAAGGCCTTGGGCGTGTCGCACCTGTGGGATGCCAAGACCGGCCTGGGCGTTTGCGGCGACTGGTGCCTGGGGCACCGGGTGGAAGACGCGTTTGTGTCGGGTCTGGAACTGGCGCTGGCCGTCGCGTAATCGACCGTGGGGGCAGCATGAGCGCCGCAGGGCCGCCCCAAGGCGCGAAGGCCCCCTGGGGGGGCAGCGCAGCGCACGAAGTGGCAAGCGTGGGGGCAAGAACGTACAGAGGGCGCTTCGCTCCCTCCCCTACCGGCCCCCTGCATGCGGGCTCCCTGGTTGCAGCACTGGCCAGTTGGCTGGATGCCCGTGCCCACGGCGGGCAATGGTTGGTGCGGATCGAAGACGTGGACCTGCCGCGTTGCATTGCTGGCGCGGACCAAACCATCCTGCAGCAACTGGCAGCTTGCGGACTCATCCCCGACGAAGCGCCGGTCTGGCAAAGCCAGCGCAGCAGCCTCTACCAGCAGGCGTTGGCCCCCCTCATCTCCAGGCAACTGGCTTACCCCTGTGCCTGCTCGCGCAAGGACATTGAAATGGCACTGCACGCCCAGGGCCTGGACAAGCCGCGCCATGGCGAACTAGTCTATCCCGGCACCTGCCGCGAGGGTCTGCATGGCAAGCAAGGCCGGGCCTGGCGTTTTCGCACCGACGCCGGCACTGCCACCCACTGGCGCGACCGCCGACTCGGGCCGCAGCAACAGGACGTCGCCAACGAGGTCGGCGACTTTGTCTTGAAACGGGCCGACGGCCTGTTTGCCTACCAGTTGGCCGTGGTGGTGGACGATGCAGCCCAGGGCATCAGCCATATCGTGCGCGGTGAAGACCTGACCGACAACACGGCGCGCCAAATGCTGTTGCAGCAGGCTCTGGCTTACCCAACGCCACAGTACCTACACACCCCCTTGGTGCTGGCGGCAGACGGGCAAAAGCTGAGCAAACAGAACGGCGCGCAAGCCCTGGACACCCGCACCCCCGAAGCCACACACACCGCCTTGAACCAGGCCGCACAGTGCCTGGGCCTGCAGCCCTGCGGAACACGCGACAATAGGGGTACTGCACTGGCCGCCTGGGTTGAACAATGGCGCGCCACGCTGCAATCTGCCACCACCTGAAACACTGAAGTCGCCTGCACTGCGCGCACGGCCGAAACCGTCGGCCCGCGCCTGTCCTGCGACGCTGGAAACCCATGATGAACACCGAGAACACCACACCATCCGAAAGCGCTGAAGGCGCCCTTCCTGTCACCAGCCCCAGCGACGGTATGGAGACGCCCAAGCCCTTCATGCGCACCATCAAGAGCTTTATCCGCCGCGCCGGCCGCACCACGGCCGGACAGGCCAAGGCTTTTGAGGTGCTGGGACCGCAATACCTAGTGCCCTACCAGACCACCCTGCTGGATCTGCATGCGCCCTTTGCCAGCAATGCGGCCACACCCGAAGAGGCAGCAGCACAGGCGGCACGGCCCACCGTGCTGGAAATCGGCTTTGGCATGGGCGAGGCCACAGCGCACATCGCCACCGTGCTGCCGGACACCAACTTCCTGTGCTGCGAGGTGCACGAGCCCGGCGTGGGCGCCCTGCTCAAGCGCATAGGCGAGAACGGCATCACCAACATCCGCATCTGCGCCCATGACGCCGTGGAAGTCATCGACCACATGCTGCCGCTGGCCAGCCTGGACGGCGTGCACATCTTCTTCCCCGACCCCTGGCACAAGACCAAGCACAACAAGCGCCGCCTGATCCAGGCCGGTCTGGTGGCCAAGCTGGTGGCACGCCTGAAACCGGGTGGCTACCTGCACTGCGCCACCGACTGGCAGCCTTATGCCGAACAGATCCTGGAAGTGCTGACGGCCGAACCGATGCTGCGCAACCGCGCGCTCCTCAGCCACCCGCAGCTGGACGGCTACGCCCCCAAGCCGCTGTACCGGCCGCTCACCAAGTTCGAAAACCGCGGCATCCGCCTGGGCCATGGCGTCTGGGATGTGGTGTTCGAGCGCGTTTAAAAATCCTCCATGGCCCGCTACCGCCCCAACCCGCCCCCGGCACGCGATGGGCTCAACCCCAGCTGTGTGGTGGTGCCTGCGGGCGCTTGGGCCACGGCGCTGGATTTTTTCGACTGGCGCTTTGACAAGGTGGCACGCAGCGATTGGGTCGCACGCTTTGCTGCGGGTGATGTGGTGGATGAGGACGGCGTGCTGCTGCGCGCCGATTCGCTGTTGAACAAAGGGCAACGGCTGTACTACTTCCGCAACGTCCCCGACGAGCCGACTATCCCGTTTCAGGAACGAATCCTCTACCAGGACGATGATCTGCTGGTAGTGGACAAGCCGCACTTTCTGCCAGTCATCCCGAGCGGCAAGTACGTGCGCGAGACGCTGCTGGTGCGTCTGGGCAAGACCCTGAACAGCAGCACCCTGGCGCCGATTCACCGCATAGACCGCGACACCGCCGGCATCGTGCTGTTCTCCCTCAACCCCGCCACCCGTAACGCCTACAGCAAGCTGTTTCGCGACCATGTGGTGCATAAGACCTACCACGCGATTGCTCGCTGGAACCCGGACCTGCCCTGGCCGATCCAGCGCCACACCCGCATTGCGGTCAGCAGCCATTTCATGCAGCAGGCCGAGGTCGAAGGCGTGCCCAACGCGCTGACCACCATACGCCCGCTGCTGCATGACGATGTGCTGGCGCTGTACGAACTCAAGCCGGTGAACGGCCAGCGCCACCAGTTGCGCGTGCACATGAACGCCCTGGGCCTGCCGATTTTGAACGACGGCATTTACCCGGAGCTCACGCCCGAGGGCAGCCAGAATTTTGAGAAGCCGCTGCAACTGCTGGCGCAATCCATTGCGTTCACAGACCCGCTGAGTGGTGAGCCACGCCGCTTTGTAAGCGCGCTGCCATTGAGCGAACTGGCCGCTATCCAGGCGGACGGCATCGCGCACGAACCGGCTATTCTCCAGAGCCCCAGCACCGACCCCACAATGCCCTGCGTCCAGCCGCAACGCGCCGCGCGCAACCCCGCCTGAAAGCCAGCCCCAGAGCTGACACCAACAAAAGATTCACCGTGACCTTTAGCATCCCCACCCCCGCCGACCTGTCGGCCCACGCACTGCACACCTTCGAGAAGATGCTGCAGACCACACCAACCTTCAAGATCCGCGAGGGCCAGCACGCCATGGCCCAGTGCGTGGCCGACACGCTCTCAAAGGCCGACCTGGGCGAATGCGCAGCACCGGACAAGGCAATAGCAGTCATCCAAGCCGGCACCGGCGTGGGCAAGAGCGCCGCCTACCTCAGCACCGCTGTCAGCATGGCGCTGGAGCGCAAGACGCGCGTGCTGATCTCCACCGCCACCGTGGCCCTGCAAGAGCAGCTGATGAGCAAGGACCTGCCGGCCCTGGCGGCAGCCATGGACAAGCCCTTTGTCTTCGCCCTGGCCAAGGGGCGCGGGCGCTATGTCTGTAAGGTCAAGCTCGACCGGCTGGCCGGAACCGGCAGCGGCGAGGAAGACATGTTCGAAGAGGACTTTCCGGTGGCTGCCCTGTCCACCGCCTCACAACAGGCGATTGAAGAGCGCCGCATCCATCTCTACGAACACATGGCCAATGTGCTGGCCAGCGGCAGCTGGAACGGCGACCGCGACATGCTGGCCCAAGCCCCGGACGGCAGCGACTGGGCCGGCGTGGCGGCCGAGCGCCATACCTGCACCGCGCGCCACTGCCCCAAGTACAAGGAATGCAGCTACTACAACGCCCGCACCCGCCTGGCCGAGGCCAATGTCATTGTGGCCAACCACGATCTGGTGCTGGCCACCTTGGGTCTGAAGACATTGCCCGATCTGGACAACTGCCTGGTGGTGTTTGACGAGGGCCACCACCTGCCCGCCGTGGCCCTGGACCAGTTCTCCAGCGCCATGGACCTGAGCAATATGCGCTGGCTGGACAAGCTGCCCAAAGCCATGCAGGACGTGGCGGGCAAGCTGCATTTGCACCTGGGCGAGGACGTCACCACCGTCTGCGCGCAGCTGCGCACGGTGCTCACGCAAACCCAAAAGCTGGTGCTGGACATGGTGCACGACAGCACCGAGGGACGCGACGGCACGCTGCGCTTTCCCAACGGCGAGCTGCCCGACACATTGATCGACCCGATGACGCAGATCAGCGCCCAGGCCACCGGCCTGTCCAAGACGCTGGAAGCGCTGGGCGTGGATGTCAAGGCCATCGCCAAGGATGACCCCTCGCAAGCCGTGCTGTGCGCGCAGCTCTACGCCAAACTCGGGGCCATCGCCCCGCGCCTGAACAGCGTGGCCAGCACCGCGCAGCTGCTGCTGGAGCATGGCGAGCAGCCGCTGGCCAAGTGGCTCAAGGCTGAGACCGAGGGCGGCTTCCTGAACCTGACGGCCCACGCCAGCCCCATGGTGCCGGGCGACCTGCTGCGCCAATTCCTCTGGAGCCAGGTGCGCGGCGCCATCATCACTTCGGCGTCACTGACCAGCTGCGGCAGCTTCGATTACTTTTTGCAGGAAGCGGGCCTGAGCGGCAACCGCAATGTGACCACGCTGGAAGTCTCCAGCCCCTTCGACTACGCCAAGCAGGGCACGCTGACCGTGGTCCACACCCGGGCAGAGCCCAAGCAGGCCGAGGCCTACACCGCCGAAATGGTGTCGCTCTTGATGGCCGACCTGAAAGACGTGCAGCACGGCGCCCTGGCCCTGTTCACCTCCCGCGCCCAGATGCGCACCGCCACCCTGGCCCTGCCGGTGGAACTGCTGGACGCCGTGCTGGTGCAGGGCACGCTGTCCCGCACCCGCCTGCTGGCCAGCCACAGTGCGCGCGTGGAGGCCGGCCTGCCCAGCATCTTGTTTGGCCTGCAGTCCTTTGGCGAAGGCCTGGACCTGCCGGGCCTGCTGTGCGAGACGGTGTTCATCTGCAAACTGCCCTTTGCCCCGCCCAGCGAGCCGGTGGACGAGGCGCGTGCCGAATGGCTGCGCAAAATGGGACGCGACCCGTTCAGCGAACTGGTGATCCCCGCCACCGCCATCAAGCTACTGCAATGGACCGGCCGCGCCATCCGCACCGAGGAAGACCAGGCCCATGTAATCTGCTACGACAAACGCCTGCAGCTGCAGAGCTATGGAAAGCGCATGCTCAACGGTTTGCCGCCGTATACGGTCAAGACGCGGCAGGCGGGTCGGTAGCGCGGGGCAATGAACTTGACGGGGGCGTCAGCTTCACATCTGGTGGGCAACACCAGGTCGTTCCGTCAGGGCAATTGTCCAGCAGCCCACTGCACAAACCCCACTTCCGTCCGGGTATGGGCGAAGGCATGCATGCACACGATCGTTGAAATTTCGCTGCATCGCCCACCTATTCAGATAGATCAGGCTCCGTAAAACGCCGGATCGTGAGCGCGCAGCGCTGCTCAACTAAACCGACGATTGCGCCCAATATCGGATGCCCGTGGCCTTGCGCCTCCAAGTTGGTCTGCGTGGCCTGCGCCAAGGCGGGCAAGCGCTGTGCAATCTCCAGAATCCGCCTTCTGACCGGGGCGGGCGTCAGCCCGGCCTCTTTGGCAAAGGCGTCCCAGTGGCGCGGGAACACCTCCGAGAACTTGTATTTGCCGCCGATCTTCATCGCCATCTTGTCGGTCAGAGCGGGATAGACCGCCGTGCACAGGGCGTCGTACAAGGGCGCCAGCACGGCGCCCTGCGCCGAATAGAGCAGTGATAAATTTTTGCCATGGGCATCGTGGTTGCCAATGAGCGCGTTGAACACCACGGCATCCAGCAGTTTCAGAACATGCGGCGCGCTGGGCCGCGTGGCGCTGCGCAGCAGGGCGAAGGCCTGCGCCAAGCCCGGGCCACCTTCGTTCTGGTATTTGTGCTCAGTGAACATGCCCAGCGCCTGACAAAAGTCTTCCTGGTGCAGGCGCAGGGTGGCGCCGTCTGGCGACAGCAGGCGGTCATAGCGGGTCACCAGCAAATAAGGGCGTGCAGGATCGTCCGCACCCGAAATCTGCACATGGTGAATGCGGGCAGGCGCAACATCGAGCTTTAAGGCAGCAGCCAACGCCATGCAGAAGGCTTCGTTGAAGACGCTGCCGTCCACAGAAGGAATAGGCGGTTTGAGAATATGGGTGCTGGGTGCGCCATCCAGCGGCAGGCGAATGCGTCCGCCCTGCCCCAGCACCACCGGTAACTTGTCCTGCGCCCCCGCAAGGGAAAGGCGCAGCCCCTGATCGCCCGCGCGCATGGGGCGCAAAGGCATCTCGTCCCACACCTGGCAAAGCTGTTCATCCGAAAGCCACTGCACGGCTTCGCTGCTGGTGGCGACTGGCGGCGTCTGGCCGGCCTCCAGCAAAGTGACAGCACCCGCGCACTCACCGCCCAGGCTGTCGAGCAGGGCGAAGTCGTTTTGTGCGGAAACCTGAAGGGTCTTGGCGATTTGTCTGCGTTTGCCGCCCTCGGGCAGGAGCCCGGCAAAAAAAGGTCGACTGGCGCGGTCATCAAAGGATTCAACCCTGAGCGGCAGGGACTGGGACAGCGGCACGGCAGCAGTGGGCAGATAGGTAAATTGCAGACGACCGTCCACCTGCGTCAGAGTGCCCACCTGTGCGCCCAGCAGCCAGACACTGAGTTGGCGCGCCATATCAGGCAAGCCCTTCCACTGCCAGCGTGCCGCCCAACGCGTGCAACACTTTGAGCAGGCTGTCCAAGCGGATGGTGGGCTTGCCGGCCTCCAACTCCACGACGAAGCGCACGCCCACGCCTGCCGCCATGGCCAGTTGGGCTTGGGTGAGTCGCAGTTTGGAGCGGGATGCCAGTACAGCAGCGCCCAGTTCTGGAGGTGTGGAGGTGGGGGTGAATGCCATCATAAATTCCCGATCGGGAAATTATGCACCCTATCAACCAAAAACAAAACGAATATTCCCGATTGGGAATATTCGTTCATGAACATGCGTACAAATCGAATAAATTCCCGAGCGGGAATTTATGGAGGACCTAGACCAAAGCCTCAAACTCGCGGCGAATTTCCTGCAACTGCTCGGGCGTAAGGCGGTTGCCGTACTGCGCCACCACGGTGCCGGCAGCCTGATTGGCCAGGCGTGCAGCCTCGGCGTGGCTGTGGCCGTGGGTCACGGCAAACAGGAAGGCGCCGGCAAACATGTCACCCGCACCGTTGGTGTCAATCGCCTTGACCGGCGCTGCGGGTACCGCGGTTTGCAAGTCCCCTTCAATCACCAGGCAGCCCTTGGCACCGCGCGTCAGGCAAACCACCTTGGCCAGCTTGGCCATAGCTGCAACCACCGTATCGATGTCCTTGCTGCCGCACCAGACCTGCGCCTCTTCCTCGTTGCAGAACAGGTAGTCCAGATCGTCACCGACCATGGCTTCCAGGCCCGCACGGCAGAAGGTAATCATGCTCATGTCGCTCAGCGTGGTGGCCAGCTTGACGCCAGCCTCCTTGGCCATCGCGCGGCCCTTGAGCGCGGCGTCCAGCCCGGTGATTGATGCCGACAGATAACCTTCCATGTAATAGACCTTGGACTTGGCAATGTCCTTGGGGTGCAAGGCGGTGTGGTCAATGTCGGCCGTGGCCCCCAGAAAGGTGCTCATGCTGCGCTCGGCATCGGGCGTGACCATCACCATGCAGATGCCAGTCTGGCCCTCGGGGAACGGTGTGTGCGACAGATTGGTGTGCACACTGTTACCCAGCAGATCCTGGTGGAAAAAAGCACCCAGCTCATCGTCCGCCACGCGGCAGGAATAGAAGGCCTTGCCGCCCAGCTGCGCCAAAGCCACTGCCGTGTTGCCGGCCGATCCGCCACCGGTGCGGCGGCTGTGCAGGCCATGCACGCCAGCCAGCAAATGGGCGCGGCGCTCGGCGTCGATCAGCGTCATATGGCGCTTTTCCACACCCAATGCCTGCAGTTGCGCGTCAGAGACTTCGTATTCGGAGTCCACCAGCGCGTTGCCAATGGCGTAGAGGTCGTAATGGGACATGGATTTCCTGGGCTGTGGTTCGGATTACTGTTCGACGAAGGCGCGCTCGACAACAAAGTCGCCGGGCGAGGTGGTGCTGCCTTCGGAGTAGCCGCGCTTCTCCAGAATCACCTTCAGGTCTTTGAGCAAACCGGGGGAGCCGCAGATCATGACGCGGTCGGTCAGGGGGTCGAGCTTGGGCAAGCCCAGGTCGGCCTGCATCTTGCCGGACTCAATCAGGTCGGTAATGCGGCCCTGGTTGCGGAAGGGTTCGCGCGTGACCGTGGGGTAGTACAGCATCTGCTCGCTCACCATCTCGCCCAGGAATTCGTGGTCGGGCAACTCGTGCATGAAGTAGTCGTGGTAGGCCAGTTCCTTGACCTCGCGCACACCGTGCACCACGATCACCTTTTCAAAGCGCTCGTAGGTGGCCGGATCGCGCGCCACGCTCAGGAACGGGGCCAGTCCGGTGCCGCTGCCCAGCAGGTACAGGTTCTTGCCCGGCAGCAGGTAGTCGATCAACAGCGTGCCGGTGGGCTTTTTGCCGACCACGATCTTGTCGCCCACCTGGATGTGCTGCAACTGCGAGGTGAGCGGGCCGTCCTGCACCTTGATGCTGAGGAACTCCAGATGCTCTTCGTAATTGGCGCTGGCAATGCTGTAGGCGCGCAGCAGCGGTTTGCCGTTGGGCTGGCGCAGGCCAATCATGGTGAAGTGGCCGTTGGAAAACCGCAGCGCGGGATCACGGGTGGTGGTGAAACTGAACAAACGGTCAGTCCAGTGGTGTACGCTTAGTACGGTCTCGTCCAGAAATGCACTCATGGGGGCCTTGTGATGGTTCAAAGCTGCGCTGCAGCAAACCCCATAGTGTAAAAGGTCGGATTGTCACGATCTGACATAAGCTTAGACACACAACAAATTTGACTCCGCCTTGCGACATGTCCACATCCAACGCCCTCCCCCCCGAGCCTCTGCTGGTAGCCTGCCTGTGCGCCCAATGGTGCGGCACCTGCAAGGATTACGCGCCTTTGTTTAACGGGCTGCAGGCTGAATTTCCGGCGGCGGTATTCCGTTGGATTGACATTGAAGACGAGTCGGAGTTGGTAGACCCGATCGAGGTGGAAAACTTTCCCACCCTGTTGATCGTTACCGGCGGGCAGGCGCGATTTTTCGGCACCCTCACGCCGCATATAGAGACACTGAAACGGCTGATCCGATCACACGAGGCCACCAGCGGGCCCGGTAAATTGCCTGCTACCGTGCAGGCCTTGGCCCAGCGGCTGGCCATGGAGGGTGCGTAGTCCCTTCCTGCAGCCCTGCATGTCGCGCACGGGCGGTGGTCGCGCGGTGTTGCGGCAAGCGATGGAGCGCCAAGCGCGATTGGGCCCGTGCCCAAGCGGCAACGGGCTTGCTTATTGGACCGGACTCTGTGCTTGGGTGTCAGCGACCGACGGCTGCTCGCCCGAGAGGATACCTATGCGGATCTTGTAGGCCTTGTCTTGTTCAGCAATCAGCCGGGCCGCGTCCCCAAAGGTTCGATTGCCGCTGGCAAGTTCTAGCAGGACGGCTTGAACCCCTATCCAGAAATCATTCAATGTGCTGACGACGGCGGGTGCGTAGCTGGCGCTACGCCATGAAGCCGCCATGTCCAGGCACATGCCATAGCCTGCGACCACGCTGCGAAGTTGCTCTTTGTCCCGCTTGCCCGGAACGGCCTGGTTCGCCAGCACTTGGGGGCTGGCCGTGCTGTCGGTCAGGAAGGGAACCCTGGAGGAGAGCTGTCTGGCGGCCTTGGACCCTGCCAACGCAGCAAAGCAGGCCGCGCCGGAATTGGCAGGCGCATTTACCGGCTTGCTGGAACCTTTGGCAGCGGCAGTGGGCGAACATTGCGCAGCCCCGCCCTGAAGCAGGGTCTGGGTACTTTCGCAGTCCACCGTGATGACGCCCGGGGCCAGCGCGGCGTGGGCCTGCGCACCGGCCCGGGATCGGGTCTTGGTTTTGCTTTTGGATGCAGACGCACACCCCACTCGGGCTTGATGCAGGGTCTTTTTGCCACTTATGCATGCCGTATGCCCACTGGCAAAAGACGCCACGGGCAGTGTGCAGGCCGCCATGAAAAAGACAACACGCAACCTTGTACTCATCAAGGAAATACACTTCCAGCAGTTTGTTTTTTCAAATGGACTCCCAAGGCATCTACCCGCGCATTCTGCGCTTTTCACCACGGCATTGCACGGAATTAGGCCCCGCCCCAACGTAAACGGGGCCTCGCAGGCCCCATTTACAGGTCCTACGTGACTTACATCAAAGCTTGGCCGTCACCCAGGCCAACACGCTGTCCAGCGCATCGCCCAGCTTGGCCGGCTCGGTGCCGCCAGCCATGGCCATGTCGGGCTTGCCGCCGCCCTTGCCGCCCACCTGGGCTGCGACAAAGTTGGCGAGTTCGCCGGCCTTGACCTTAGCCGTGGTGTCGGCAGTGACGCCGGCGGCGATCTGCACCTTGTCGCCGTCCACGCTGGCCAGCAGGATCACGGCGGTCTTGAGCTTGTCCTTGAGCTTGTCCATGGTGTCGCGCAATGTCTTGGTGTCTGCCCCCGGCAGGCGCGCCACCAGCACCTTGACGCCGTTGATCAACAGCGCGCTGTTGACCAGTTCGTCACCCTTGACCGAGGCCAGCTTGCCCTTGGCAGCTGTCAGCTCTTTTTCCAGATCGCGCACCAGGGCCATCAGGCTGGCCACACGGCCAGGCACTTCGTTGTTGGTCACGCGCAGGGTACCGGCCACACCACCCAGGGTGGTTTCCATGCCCTGCACATAGTCCAGCGCCACCATGCCGGTGACGGCTTCCACGCGGCGCACACCTGCGGCCACGCCGCCCTCAGAGGTGATGCTGAAGAAGCCGATATCGCCGGTGGCCTTCACGTGGGTGCCGCCGCACAGCTCGGTGGTGGTGCCGATGTCGAGCACGCGCACGATCTCGCCGTACTTCTCGCCGAACAGCATCATGGCGCCGGTCTGCTTGGCGTCTTCAATGCCCATCAGGCGCGCCTTTGTGGGCGCATTGGCCAGGATTTCGGTGTTCACCAGGGCCTCGATCTCGCGGATCTGCGCGTCGGTGACGGGTGCGTTGTGGGTGAAGTCGAAGCGGGTCTTCTCTGCATCCACCAGACTACCCTTTTGCTGCACATGGTCGCCCAGCACCAGGCGCAGGGCCTTGTGCATCAGGTGGGTGACCGAGTGGTTGCGCATGGAGGCAGCACGGATGGCGGCGTCCACATGGGCGGTGACGCTGTCGCCCACGGCCAGGGTGCCGCTCTTGATGGCGCCATGGTGGCCGAAGACATCGGACTTGATCTTTTGGGTGTCGGCCACTTCAAACAGCGCCACATCCGTGAAGATGGCTCCCACGTCGCCGACCTGGCCGCCGCTCTCGGCGTAGAAGGGCGTGGTGTCCAGCACCACGATGCCGGTCTGGCCGGCCTTGAGTTCGGCCACGGGCGTGCCTTCCGCGTACAGCGCCAGCACCTTGGCGCTTTGCGTCAGGTGGTCGTAACCGACGAAGGTGTTGCCCGCGCCGGTGTAGTCCAGCGCCTTGTCCATCTTGAACTTGCCGGCCGCGCGGCCCTTGGCCTTTTGCGCTTCCATGGCGGCATGGAAACCTGCGGCGTCCACTTCCACACCGGCTTCGCGGCAAACGTCGGCCGACAGGTCGAGCGGGAAGCCATAGGTGTCATGCAGCTTGAAGGCCACATCGCCGGGCAGCACTTTGGCGCCGTCCTTCAGGGCCTCTTCCAGAATTTCCATGCCGGTGGCCAGGGTCTCGAAGAAGCGTTCTTCCTCCACCTTCAACACCTCGGTGATGCGCTTCTCGTCGGCGCGCAGCTTGGGATAGGCGTCGCCCATCAGCACAACCAGATCGGCCACCAGCTTGTGGAAGAACGGTGTCTTCTTGCCCAGCTTGTAGCCATGGCGGATGGCGCGGCGCACGATGCGGCGCTGCACATAGCCGCGGCCTTCGTTGCTGGGGATGACACCGTCGCTCACCAGAAAGGCGGTTGCGCGGATGTGGTCGGCAATCACGCGCAAGGATTTGTTGCCCAGGTCGGCCTCGCCGGTCTCGCGCGACGCGGCCTTGATCAGCTGGTCAAACAGGTCGATCTCGTAGTTGCTGTGCACATGCTGCAGGATGGCAGCCAGGCGCTCCAGGCCCATGCCGGTGTCCACACAAGGGGCCGGCAGCGGTGTGACGGCACCGGTTTCGTCCATGTTGAACTGCATGAACACGTTGTTCCAGATCTCGATGAAGCGGTCACCGTCTTCCTCGGGGGAACCGGGAGGGCCGCCAGGGATGTGGTCGCCGTGGTCGTAAAAGATTTCCGAGCAGGGGCCGCAGGGGCCGGTGTCGGCCATCATCCAGAAGTTGTCGCTCTTGTAGCGCCCGCCCTTGTTGTCGCCGATGCGGATCACGCGCTCGGGTGGCAGGCCGATGACCTTGGTCCAGATGTCATAGGCTTCGTCGTCTTCCTCGTACACGGTGGCCAGCAGGCGCTCTTTGGGCAGTTTGTAGACCTCGGTCAGCAGTTCCCAGGCCCAGAGCAGACTTTCCTTCTTGAAGTAGTCGCCAAAGCTCCAGTTGCCCAGCATTTCGAAGAAGGTGTGGTGGCGCGCGGTGTAGCCCACGTTTTCCAGGTCGTTGTGCTTGCCGCCGGCGCGCAGGCAGGCCTGGACCGAGGTTGCGCGCACATAGGAGCGCTTGTCGGAGCCCAGGAACACGTCCTTGAACTGCACCATGCCGGAGTTGGTGAACATCAGCGTCGGGTCGTTGCCCGGCACCAAGGGGCTGCTGGCCACGATGGTGTGGCCCTTGGAGGCAAAGAAGTCGAGGAAGGTCTTGCGGATGTCGGCAACGCTCATTACGGGCTGTGTCATGTCTTGGCTTTTTCGTGCGGGGTCTACGGGCGCCGGAGGCGGTTAGACGCTGATTATCGTTTCTTGCAGAAGGTGCTGGTCTGCGGGCGGGGCCAAAAGGCTCTGGGAGCCGGAAAATTGCGACTTTTATGAATAGCAATGCAAAAAAGTCGCGACTTTTTAATAAAGTTCTATCGTTTAGGAGGGTGTCCCGAATTTTGTGTAAACGGCGGTTGAGTTAGACGCGCGGCATGCGCTCGTCAAACTGGATAGTAAAGCGATTCAGGGCAGCCTTCCAATCTCGTATCGGCATGGTCCATTTCTGACTGATGTTGTTCAGCGCCAGATAGA